>JAEUPJ010000087.1 GCA_016790285.1 Roseateles sp.
TTCTACGGCCAGTGCGCCGAACTGTGCGGCAAGGAACACGCCTACATGCCGATCCACGTCAAGGTGGTGAGCGCCGAGGCCTACAGCGCCTGGGTCGATGCTGAGAAGAAGAAGATGGCCGCCAAGGCCGACGACCCGTCCAAGGTTTGGGTGCTGCCCGCCCTGGTGGCGCGTGGTGAGAAGGTCTATGCCGCCAATTGCGCGGCCTGCCATGGCGCGGCCGGCAAGGGCGCCGGCCCGATCAAGGCACTCGATGCCTCGGCCGTGGTGCTGGATGCCGACAAGAGCAAGCAGATGGCGATCCTGCTGAACGGCGCCGGCAACGGCGCCATGCCGGCCTGGAAGCAACTCAGCGACACCGAGTTGGCGGCCGTGATCACCTACACGAAGAACAGCTGGTCGAACCAGACGGGCCAGATCGTGCAGCCCGCCGAGATGGCGGCCGCGCGCGCGAAGTAAACGAAGACAGGCAAGGACCAGACCATGAGCGCAGTGCTTGACCCTCACGGCCACGCCGCCGGGCACGACCACCACGACGACCATCACCACGCGCCCACCGGCTGGCGCCGCTGGGTGTTTGCCACGAACCACAAGGACATCGGCACGATGTACCTGTTGTTCGCCTTTGCGATGCTGATGATCGGCGGCGTGCTCGCCCTGGGCATCCGCGCCGAGTTGTTCCAGCCCGGCCTGCAGTACGTGAACCCCGAGCTGTTCAACCAGCTCACCACCATGCACGGCCTGATCATGGTGTTCGGCGCCATCATGCCGGCCTTCGTGGGCTTCGCGAACTGGATGATCCCGCTGCAGATCGGGGCCTCCGACATGGCCTTCGCGCGCATGAACAACTTCAGCTTCTGGCTGATGATCCCGGCGGCCATCATGCTGGCGGGCTCGTTCTTCATGCCCGGCGGCGCCCCGGCGGCCGGCTGGACGCTCTATGCGCCGCTGACCCTGCAGATGGGCCCCTCGATGGACGCCGGCATCTTCGCGATGCACATCCTCGGCGCCTCGTCGATCATGGGCTCGATCAACATCATCGTCACCATCCTCAACATGCGCGCTCCGGGCATGACGCTGATGAAGATGCCGATGTTCGTGTGGACCTGGTTGATCACCGCCTACCTGCTGATCGCGGTGATGCCGGTGCTGGCCGGCGCCATCACCATGACGCTGACCGACCGTCACTTCGGCACCAGCTTCTTCAACCCGGCGGGTGGCGGCGACCCGGTGATGTACCAGCACATCTTCTGGTTCTTCGGGCACCCCGAGGTCTACATCATGATCCTGCCGGCCTTCGGCATCGTGAGCCAGATCGTGCCGGCCTTCGCCCGCAAGCGCCTGTTCGGCTACGCCTCGATGGTCTACGCGACCGCCTCGATCGCCATCCTGAGCTTCATCGTCTGGGCCCACCACATGTTCGCCACCGGCATGCCGGTGACCGGGCAGCTGTTCTTCATGTACGCGACCATGCTGATCGCGGTGCCCACGGGCGTGAAGATCTTCAACTGGCTGGCCACGATGTGGCGCGGCTCGATGACCTTCGAGACCCCGATGCTGTGGGCCGTGGGCTTCATCTTCGTGTTCACGATGGGCGGCTTCACCGGCCTGATCTGCGCGATGGCCCCCATCGACATCCAGATCCAGGACACCTACTACGTCGTGGCCCACTTCCACTACGTGCTGGTGGCCGGCTCCCTGTACGCGCTGTTCGCCGGCGTCTACTACTGGGGCCCGAAGTGGACCGGCGTGATGTATTCCGAGACCCGCGGCAAGATCCACTTCTGGGGCTCGCTGGTGTTCTTCAACATCACCTTCTTCCCGATGCACTTCCTGGGTCTGGCCGGCATGCCCCGTCGCTATGCCGACTACCCGATGCAGTTCACCGACTTCAACCAGATCGCCTCCATCGGCGCCTTCGGTTTCGGCCTGATGCAGGTGTACTTCTTCCTGTTCGTCGTCGTGCCGATGATGCGCGGCAAGGGTGAGAAGGCTTCCCAGAAGCCGTGGGAAGCCGCTGAAGGCCTGGAGTGGGAAGTGCCGTCGCCGGCTCCCTTCCACACTTTCGAGGAGCCGCCCAAGCTGGACGCTTCCGCCACCCGCATCGTCGGCTGAGGCGCAGTCCATGACGACGCCTGAGCAGCGCAAGGCCAACCGTCGGCTGGGGCTCATCCTGCTGACGGTGGCCCTGACCTTCGGGTTCGGCTTCATCGTCAAGATGGCGATGTTCGGCAGCCACTGAGATGCAGTTCCTCGCCGCCCTGCGCCGCGACAACCGCCAGCTCCTCGTGAAGCTGGCCGTCATCGTCGCGCTGATGTTCGGCTTCGGCTATGCGCTGGTGCCGCTGTACAAGGCGATCTGCGAGGCGCTGGGCATCAACGTGCTGTCGCTGGCCGAGCGGCAGGGCCTGCTGGCCGACAAGGGTGTGGCCAACGGCAACGGGCAGGTCGACTACAGCCGCAGCATCACGGTGGAGTTCGACACCAATGCCCGCGGCCCCTGGGATTTCAAGCCGGCGGTGCGCCACATGACGGTGCATCCGGGCGAGCTGAGCACGGTCATGTACGAGTTCCGCAACAAGCAGGACCGCACCATGGCCGCTCAGGCCATCCCGAGCTACGCGCCCATGCAGGCCAGCGCGCACTTCAACAAGCTGGAATGCTTCTGCTTCAACGAATACACGTTGCAGCCGGGCGAGAGCAAGCAGTGGCCGGTCGTCTTCGTGATCGACCCCAAGCTGCCCAAGGATGTGAAGACCATCACCCTCTCGTACACCTTCTTCGAGGTGGCGGGCAAGGGCGGTTTCAAGGTCGGGCAGGCGCCCCAGAAGGCGGGGGCGCTGTGAACAAGCCCGGCGCGGATCTGAAGGAAGCGGTGAGCCGCAAGGCCTCCTTCGGCCAGACGATCTCGGCCGTGGCCTGGAGTTTTTTCGGCGTGCGCCGGGGCAAGGACCATGAGAACGACATGGCCAAGCTCAACCCGGTGCACGTGGTGATTGCGGGCGTGCTCGGTGCCGCCCTGTTTGTGTTGATGCTGGTGCTGCTGGTCCGCTGGGTCATCGGCAGCGGCGTGGCGGCGGCCTGACGGCCGGCGCGGCAGAGTTCAGAACGAGCGAGAACTAGGAGAACGACATGTCGGCAGCGACAACCCCGGGCAAGACCCCGTACTACTTCGTCCCGGCGCCCTCGCGGCACCCGGTGATGGCCGCGACCGGCCTGTTCTTCGTCATCCTCGGTGCCGGCCAGTGGGTCAACGGCCACGGCTGGGGCATGTACTCGCTCTTCGGCGGCCTGGCCCTGTGGGCGCTCGTGCTCAAGCAGTGGTTCGGTGACGCCATCAGCGAAAGCGAAGGCGGCCTCTACAGCGACCGCATCGACGTCTCCTTCCGCTGGAGCATGGGCTGGTTCATCTTCTCGGAGGTGATGTTCTTCGCGGCGTTCTTCGGTGCGCTGTACTGGGCCCGGGTGTTCTCGGTGCCGTCCCTGGGCAGCCTCGAGAACGCACTGCTGTGGCCTGACTTCAAGGCCATCTGGCCGAGCACCGCCGCCGGCTACACCGCGGCGCCGGCCGGCACGGTCGAGGCCTTCAGCACCATGGGCCCCTGGCCCATCCCGACGATCAACACCGCGCTGCTGCTGACCTCGGGTGTCACGCTGACCATCGCCCACCACGCGCTGATCGCCGGCAACCGCGCCAAGACCATCGCCTGGATGTGGGTCACGGTGCTGCTGGGTGCGACCTTCCTGGGCTTCCAGGCCTACGAGTACCACCACGCCTATGCCGAGCTGAACCTCAAGCTCACGTCCGGCATCTACGGCTCGACCTTCTTCATGCTGACGGGCTTCCACGGCTTCCACGTCTGCGTGGGTGCGCTGATGCTGCTGTTCATCACGCTGCGCCTGATGAAGGGCCACTTCACAGCCGACCGCCACTTCGGCTTCGAGGGTGCGGCCTGGTACTGGCACTTCGTGGACGTCGTGTGGCTGGGCCTGTACGTCATCGTCTACTGGATGTGACGCGGGCCACCGCGCCGACGACAAGCGCCGCAGTCGCGGCGCTTTTTTTTGGCGTTCAACCGTTGCGGACCGGCAGCCCCGTCGGTTGGATCCAGCCCATCTTCCAGCTCAGCAGGATGACCAGGAACAGCGCCACCGACAACGCGACCCGCAGCGCCAGCGCGCGGGCCATGTTGGGGCTGCGCTTGGCGTTGCCCTGGCCCTTGCGCAGCATGAAGATGCCGGCCGCGGCCAGCGCGCCGAGGATGCCGATGAAGGCGATCAGGAACACGAATTTCATGGGCGTGGATTATCCGCCTGGGGTGCCCGCATGACCGCGCGGGGCTGGCTTGTCCTGGTCGCTGCACTGGTGGCGGCGGCGATCACCGCGCGGCTTGGCGTGTGGCAGCTCGACCGCGCGCAGCAGAAGATCGACCTGCAGGCGGCGATCGACGCCGAAGGGGCTCGGCCGCCTTTGACCCACGCCGAGCTCGCTGGGCCTGATCAGTTGCACCGCCGTGTGCAACTGCGCGGCAGCTGGGTCCCCGAACGCACGGTGTGGCTCGACAACCGGCCCATGGACGGCCGCGCCGGCTTCTACGTCGTCACGCCGCTGCGTCTGGCGGGTCGCAGCGACGCCATCCTGGTGCAGCGAGGCTGGGCGCCGCGCGACCCGGTGCGCCGCGATCATCTGCCGCCGCTGGTCACGCCACCGGGTGAAGTCGAAGTCGTCGGGCGACTGGCCGCGACGCCGTCGCGGCTTTATGAGCTGGGCGAGGGGGGCGGCGGGCCGATCCGGCAAAATCTCGACCCGGCGACCTTCGCGGTCGAGACGGGGCTGCCGTTGCTGCCCCTGACCGTCGTGCAGACGGCCGGTGCCGACGACGGCGGCCTGCTGCGCCACTGGCCCGCGCCTGACCTGGGCCTGCACAAACACTATGGCTACGCCTTCCAATGGTTCGCGCTCTGCGCGCTGATCCTCGCCCTTTATGTCTGGTTCCAACACCTCCGCCCCCGGCTCCGCCGCCAGCCCGCCTGAGCCGTTGAGCTTCACGGTGCACACCCAGCCGGACCCGCGCGCCCTGGCCGGCGCGCCGCAGCAACGCACGGGCCGGCTCAAGATGCTCCTGGTGCTGGCCATTTGCGCCGCGCCGGTCATCGCGTCCTACTTCACCTTCTACGTCATCAAGCCGCAGGGCTCGGCCTATGGTGAGCTCATCGCGCCGCCGGTGGAGTTGCCGGCCGACCTGCCCCTGACCGACCTGCAGGGCCGCGCCGTGGCTGCCGAATCGCTGCGCGGCCAGTGGCTGCTGATCGCCGTGCAGCCCGCGGCCTGCGACGCGGCCTGCGAGCGCGAGCTGTTCGTGCAGCGGCAGCTGCGGGAGATGCTCGGCAAGGAGCGAGCCCGGGTCGACAAGGTCTGGCTCATCCCCGACGACGGCACGCCGCGTCCCGAGGTGCTCGCCGCCGTCATGCAAAAGGGCGTGGAGGCCACCGTGCTGCGCGTGCCGCAGGCGCGCCTGGCCGCTTGGCTCAAGCCCGCGCAGGGCAAGGCGCTGAACGAGCACTTCTACGTCGTCGACCCGGTGGGCCGCTGGATGCTGCGCGCGCCGGCCGACCCCGATCCCAAGAAGTTCCAGGGCGACCTCAACAAGCTGCTCAAGGCCAGCGCCGGCTGGGACAAGCCGGGCCGCTGACACCACGATGCAAGACGTCCTGCTTCCCCTCGGCCAGGTGGCTGCCATCGGCGGCGCGGTCGCCATCGGCCCGCTGCTGTGGTGGCGCCAGCGCTCGCGCGCGAGCTCGCCCGCGGGGCGCCTGCGGGCGCTGACGCTGCTCACGCTGTTCCTGACCTTCGATCTGATCGTCTTCGGCGCCTTCACGCGCCTGACCGACTCGGGCCTGGGTTGCCCGGACTGGCCGGGCTGCTACAGCGCTGCCAGCCCCGTGGGCGCGCGCGAGCACATCCAGGCCGCGCAGGCGGCCATGCCCACGGGCCCGGTGACGCACGGCAAGGCCTGGATCGAAATGATCCACCGCTACCTCGCCAGCGGCGTGGGCCTGCTCATCCTCGTGATGGCGGTGCTGAGCTGGCGGCTGCGGCGCCAGGCGCGGCCAGTGGGTGAGGCCGCCCCCTCGCCGTGGCTGCCCACGCTCACGCTCGTGTGGGTCTGCGTGCAGGGCGCATTCGGCGCACTGACCGTCACGATGAAGCTCTTCCCGGCCATCGTGACGCTGCACCTGCTCTTCGGCATGGGCCTGCTGATGTTGCTGGCCTGGCAGCACGAGGCCTACCGGCCCCAGCCCATCCCGGTGCCCGGCGCCCTGCGCACGGGCGCGGTGGTCGTGCTGCTGCTGGCGCTGCTGCAGGTGGCGCTCGGTGGCTGGGTCAGCACCAACTACGCCGTGCTCGCCTGCGACGAGTTCCCCACCTGCCATGGCGGCCAGTGGTGGCCCCAGCTGGACTTTGCCCAGGGCTTCCAGCTCTGGCGCGAACTCGGCCAACGCGCCGGCGGCGGCTACCTCAGCTTCGAGGCGCTTGCGGCCATCCACACGGCCCACCGCATCGGCGCGGCGGTGGTCTTCGCGGCCCTTCTGGCGCTCGCCTGGCGGCTGCGTGCCCATGCACCGCAGGCCTCGCGCGCGCTCGTCGCGGTCGCTGGCTGGCAGTTCGCCTCGGGCCTGTCCAACGTCGTGCTCGACTGGCCCATCGTCGCCGCGCTGGCCCACACCGCGGGTGCCGCGGTGATGCTGGGCCTGCTCACCACCCTGTTTGCCCGCCTGCGGCGCATCGCTCCCTGATCATGGCCTCCACGTCCACCGCCAGTGCCTTCGTGCACAGCCCGCGCTGGCAGCAGTTCTACCAGCTGACCAAGCCGCGCGTCGTCCAGCTCATCGTCTTCTGCGCCGCCATCGGCATGGCCCTGGCCGTGCCCGGCCTGCCGAACCTGTCGCAGGCGCTCACCATGCTCGCCGCCATCGCCGGCATCTGGCTCGTGGCGGGTGCGGCGGCGGCCTTCAACTGCCTGATCGAGGACGGCATCGACGCCCGCATGAAGCGCACCGCCTGGCGCGCCACGGCCAAGGGTGAGCTCAGCCGCCCGCAGACCCTGGCCTTCTCGGCGCTGCTGTGCGGCATCGGCATGGCCATCCTGGGTCTGTACGTGAACGTGCTGACGATGTGGCTCACCTTCGCCACCTTCGTGGGCTATGCGGTCATCTACACCGTCATCCTCAAGCCCATGACGCCGCAGAACATCGTCATCGGCGGCGCTTCCGGGGCCATGCCGCCGGTGCTGGGCTGGGCAGCGCTGCGCGGCGAGCTGGGTTTCGAGGCCTGGTTGCTGTGCCTGATCATCTTCCTCTGGACGCCGCCGCATTTCTGGGCCCTGGCGCTGTACCGCGCCGAGGACTACGCCCGCGCCGGCCTGCCCATGCTGCCGGTGACGCATGGCAACGACTACACGCGGCTGCAGATCCTGCTCTACACCTGGGTGCTGTTCGCGGCGACGCTGCTGCCCTTCCTGACAGGCATGAGTGGCTGGTTCTACCTGGCCAGTGCCATCGCGCTGGGCCTGGGCTTCTGCGGCTATGCCTTCCGGCTGTGGCGCGGTTATTCGGAGATGCTGGCGCGGCGGACCTTCTGGTTCTCCATCTGGCATCTGTCGCTGCTCTTCGCAGCCCTGCTGATCGACCACTACCTGAATTGAGCCCACCTTCCTACCGGCTTTGCCGGCGCCCTCGAGGGGGCGCAGCCAGTGGCCCGGCAAAGCCGGTTCCACGGCAGCCGCTGGGTCTTGCGAGTCCTGCGACGCGAATGACGCGTAGCGCCCTGGAGATGTTGCAATGAAAACCCGTCGTTTCGCCCTGGCCGCTGTGGCCACGCTCGCGCTGGCCGGCTGCCAGAAGTCCGGCCCCGAGAAGCAGGCCTTCAAGGGCGTGGACCTGACAGGCGCGGAGTACGCGCGCCAGCTCAACCTCACCGACCAGGACGGCCGCGCCCGCTCGCTGGCGGACTTCAAGGGCAAGGTGCTGGTCGTCTTCTTCGGCTACACGCAGTGCCCCGATGTCTGCCCCACGACCATGGCCGAGGTCGCCGAGGTCAAGCGCTCCCTGGGCGCGGATGGCGACAAGGTGCAGGGCATCTTCGTGACCATCGACCCCGAGCGCGACACCGGCCAGTTGCTCAAGGCCTACATGGCCAGCTTCGACCCGAGCTTCATCGCCCTGCGCGGCAGCCCGGAGCAGACCCAGGCGGCGGCCAAGGAGTTCAAGGTCTTCTTCGCCAAGGTGCCGGGCAAGACGCCCGAGAGCTACACGATGGACCACACGGCCGCGAGCTTCATCTTCGACACCGAGGGGCGCGTGCGTGTCTACGCCCGCTACGGCTCGGGTGCCCAGCCGCTGGCGGACGACATCAAGTTGCTCTTGGCAGAGAAATAGACCACCCCCTACGGCCTGCGGCCGCCCCCTCAAGGGGGCACACCCGGCGGACCGGCGGAGCCGGATCCGCGGGTGTTGCTGGATGAACAAAGCCCCGCGAGCGGGGCTTTGTGCTGGGTGAGGGTGGGAGTCGCCTCAGGCGGCTTCGGTCAGCGCCTTCTTCATCTTCTTCATCGCCGCCACTTCGATCTGGCGGATGCGCTCGGCCGACACGCCGTACTCCGCTGCCAGCTCGTGCAGCGTCATGCCGCCGGACGCGTCGTCGTTCACCTTCAGCCAGCGCTCCTCGACGATGCGGCGGCTGCGCGGATCCAGCACGTCCAGCGCGCGCTGGATGCCGTCGCCGGCCATGGCGTCGCGGCTGCGCGCCTCGATGACGCGGGTCGGCTCGTGGCTCTCGTCGGCCAGGTAGGCGATGGGGGCGAAGCTCTCGCCGTCGTCGTCGGTCTGCGGCTCAAGCGCCACATCGCCGCCCGACATGCGGGTCTCCATCTCCAGCACTTCCTCGCGCTTGACGTTGAGCTCGCGGGCCACATGGGCCACCTCGGCTTCGCTCAGCGTGTTGCGGTGGGTCTGGCCCTCGGCCTGGTCGGCCTTGAGCTGGTGCTTCATCGAACGCAGGTTGAAGAACAGCTTGCGCTGGGCCTTGGTCGTGGCGACCTTGACCATGCGCCAGTTCTTCAGGATGTACTCGTGGATCTCGGCCTTGATCCAGTGCATGGCGTAGCTCACCAGGCGCACGCCCTGATCCGGGTCGAAGCGCTTGACGGCCTTCATCAGGCCGACGTTGCCTTCCTGGATCAGGTCGCCCTGGGGCAGGCCATAGCCCACATACTGGCGCGAGATGGAGACCACCAGGCGCAGGTGCGACAGCACCAGGCGGCCAGCGGCTTCGAGGTCACCCTTGTCGCGCAGGCTGCGGGCAGCGGAGCTTTCCTCGTCGGCCGTCAACAGCGGCAGCCGGTTGACAGCCGAGATGTAGGCGTCCAGATTGCCCAGCGAGGGCACCAGGGCCCAAGGGTCGCGGACGGCAATGGCAGAAGCGGCAGACATCGTCTTGATTCCTTCCTAGACCGCAGCGACATCAGCTGCGATGCAGGAATATTAGCACTCGCCGCGGCTGAGTGCTAAGTCAGACGGTGCCGCATTTGGAATGCTTTATTTCCGGGCGTGAAACAGTGGGCGGGCACTAACTTTTCAAGCCCGGCGCGCTCAGTCGACCAGGCCGAAGTCGGGGCTTTTGATCATCGCCTCGATGTCCAGCAGGATGAGCATGCGCTCGCCCAGCTTGCCCAGGCCCGTGATGAAGCGGGCGTCCATCGCCGCAGGCACTTCCGGGCGGGGCTTGATGTCGTCGGCGGCGATCTCCAGCACGTCGGACACCGAGTCCACGACGATGCCCACGACCCGGCCGGCCACGTTCAGCACGATGACGACCGTGAAGGCGTTGTACTCGCCCGGCTGGCCCAGGCGCAGCCGCAGGTCCAGGATGGGCACGATGACGCCGCGCAGGTTGACCACGCCCTTCACGAAATGCGGGGCATTGGCCACCCGGGTGGGCGGCTCGTAGGAGCGGATTTCCTGCACGCGCAGGATGTCCAGGCCATATTCCTCCTCGCCGATGCGGAAGGTCAGGAACTGGCGGCCGTCAGGGCGTGCCGAGGCCTGCACGGCCTGGGCACCGCTGGTGGGAACAAGGTCGGTGGAACTCATCGCTCGCGATCGGTTGAAGAAGGTTCAGTCGTCATTCTGCCCCCTCTGACTCGCCGCGAGCCGCCAACAATTCATCGACCAGCGCGAGCAGTTCGCGCACATCCAGCGGCTTGGTCAGGTAATGCCGGGCGCCGGCGGCCCGTGCGGCAGCGATCTGCTCGGGCTGGGCATTGGCCGACACGACGACCACCGGTGGCGGCCGCCCGCCCTCGGCCAGCCGGCGCAGCACCTGCAGGCCGTCGCCGTCCGGCAGTTGCCAGTCCAGCAGCAGCAGCGCCGGCGGCCGCTCACGCAGGGCGCGCAGGCCCGCCTCGACGGTCGGGGCCAGTTCCAGCTCGATGCCCGGGCGCTGCTCGAGGATGCCGCGCATCACCTCGGCGTTGAGCGGGTTGTCCTCGATGTAGAGCAGGCGGCGCCTTGGCCCGTCCGGCAGCCGGGCCGCCGGCTCGGGCGCGGCGTCGCCGGGGTGGCTGGCCGCTTTCGCTGCCGCAGGCAGCCTCAGCACGAAGCAGGCACCGGGGCCGTCGTCGACCGCCTCCGCGCGCAGGCTGCCGCCCATCATCTCGGCCAGGCGCTGGCTGATCACGAGCCCGATGCCGGTGCCGGGCAGCCCGCTGCGCTCACGGCCCAGGCGGTTGAATGGCTGGAACAGGTCGGCGCGCTGCTCCGCCGTGAGCCCCAGGCCCGTGTCGCGCACGGCGACTTCGACCCAGCCCGGCTCCGCTTCCCGCGCGACGATGCTGACGCTGCCGCCCGGGTGGTTGTACTTGACGGCGTTGCTCAGCAGGTTGGTGAGGATCTGCGTGACGCGCGTGGCGTCGCCGGTCAGGTGGGCCGCATCGGCGTCGATGCGCTGGCTGATGGCCAGCCCTCGCTCGCTGGCCTGGCCCTGCACGAGCGCGAGCGCCCGCGCGAGCAGCGGCGGCAGGGCCAAGGGCCCGAGGTCCAGCCTCAGCGAGCCGGACTCGATGCGCGAGAGGTCCAGCGTGTCGTTGATCATCTCCAGCAGGTGCCAGCCCGCCTGCGCGATCTGCTGGGCGCGGGTGCGCTGGCCCGCGGGCAGCGGCTCGCTGGCATCCATCTGCATGAGCTGGGTGAAGCCGAGGATGGCGTTCATCGGCGTGCGCAGCTCGTGGCTCATGCGCGAGAGGAACTCGTTCTTGGCCTGGTTGGCCGCCTCGGCCGCCTCGCGTGCCCGGTCGAGTTCCTCGATGCGCAGCTGGTCGGTGATGTCTTCCACCACGCCCACGAGCCGGTGCGGCCGGCCGTCGGCGCCGCGCAGCAGGCTGACCAGCACGCGCGCGTTGATGACGCTGCCGTCGGGTCGCACGTAGCGCTTGATGCGGCGGTAGAACGGGATCTCGCCGCGCATCAGGCGCCGGCCGAGGTGGATGTCCTCGCGGCGGTCCTCGGGCAGGGTCACGTCGATGGACCGCTTGCCCATCAGCGCCTCGGCCGGGTAGCCCACCAGCTTGCAGAAGTGCGCGTTGACCTCCTGGAAGCCGCCGTTCAGGTCGGTGAAGGCGATGCCGATCGGGGCGGTCTCGAAGATGCTGCGAAAACGCTGCTCGCTCTGGCTCAGGGCCCGCTCGCCCTCGGTGCGGTTGGCGATCTCGCGTTCGAGCGCCGCGGTGCGCTCCTTCACCAGCGCCTCGACGTGCTGCGTGCGGCCCGACATCAGCAGCAGCAGCGCGCCCACCATCGCCGTGGCGAGCAGCCCGACCAGCGCGAAGGCCCAGCTGCGACCGGCCGGGGCCAGCATGCCGGGCAGGTCGTAGACACGCACCTCCCACTGCCGGCCGCCGAACTCCAGCGGCAGCTTCACCAGCGGCAGCGCAGCATCCGCGCCGCGCTCGACGGCCTCGCAGCCCAGCCGCCCGGCCAGGCGCGGGTAGGGAGCGGCCGGCTCCACGTCGACCAGGCACACGCCGAGGTGCTCGGGCCATTCCGGGGCGAGCCGGGCCATCAGCAGGTCGGGGCGCAGCGTGGCGAACACGACGCCGTCCAGCGTGGCTGCGCTCGGCCGTGCCGTGTCACGGTAGATGGGCTGGTAGATGACGACGCCGACCGCACCTTCGCGGTCCTGCGAGAGCTGGAAACCCGCCGAGGCGACGGGCCGGCCCGTGGCGGCGGCCTTGTCGATGGCCGCACGTGCGCTCGGGATGGCGCGCACGTTCACACCCAGCGCGCCGGCATTGCGCGACAGCGGCTCGATCAGGCGGATGGCCAGCATGTCTTCGTCGGCCGGCGGGCGGATGTCCCCGGCGCGCACGCGGTCGCGGGCCTGGTAGCCGCCGGGGAAGCCGTCAGCGGCGGCGGCCGCATTGAAGCGCTCCACGTCCGCCCGGGCCACGCGCAGCGTGAGCCCCAGGGCCAGCAGCGGGCTGTCCTGTGTGAGGAAGCCGCGCGTGGCGCGTTCGAACTCGTCGCGCGTGGGGCGCGGCTTGACCTTGACGAGGCCGTGCGTGCCTTCCAGGGCGAGCAGCGGCTCGCGCAGCCGGCCCGCCAGCGACTGGGCGGCCGAGGTGGCGTCGCGGGTGAAGTCGGCCCGGTTGCGCTGGCGGTCCCATTCCATCGTGACCGCCACACCCAGGCCCACGAGCAGCGTCGTCATCAGCATGGGCAGGCCCACGCTCAGCCGGCGCGTTGCCCAGGCCGAGCGCGGCAGCCCGATGAGAGCCAGCGTGATGGGCGTGGCGATCAGCACGCCCATCAGGTCGCCGGTCGCCCAGACGGTCCAGACCAGCCCCATCTGCGGTGCGCCGATGACGCCCAGGGCCTTGAGCAGCAGCGTCGCGCAGGTCGGGCTGATGAGGCCGGCCAGGCCGACGGCACCGAGGTAGCAGGCGATCTCGCGCGGCGACGCCAGCACCAGCGGCCGCCCACACCAGCGGCGCATCAGCAGCGTGCCCACGGCGGCCTGGGCCGCGGCACCACAACCGATGCCCGCGGCCAGCGGCAGGACCTGGTCGCTGAAGCTGCCCATGGTCGTGGCCTGGACCACGAACGACCCCACAGCCACGGCTGGCAGGTAGCGCAGCCCCCACACGAGCAGCACCGCCAGGCCCCAGCCGGCGGCCGGGTAGATGGGGGCCACCTGGTAGGGCGGCAGCACCATCAGCAGGCCCAGCCGCCCGAGCAGGTAGTACACGACCGTGATGCCGGCCGACATGGCCAGGTAGCGGCCCACGCCGCTGGCCGTCAGCGTGGGGCGCGAGGTCATTCGGCCTGGGCCTCCCTCAGGGTCTGCACCACGGGGCGCTGCAGCACGCCGCGCAGGCTCCACCAGCCCGCACCCCAGGCCAGCACGGCGCCGAACGCAGCGCTCACGAGCGGCACCCACGGCTTGAGCTGCCACTCGAACTGGAAGACATACCGCGCCAACAAGGCGGCCAGCAGCAACGCCACGGCGCCGGCGAGGAAGCCGGCCAGGGCGCCCACGCCCAGCAGCTCGGCGCGTTGCACCTGGGCCAGCAGGGACGACGGCGCGCCGAGCGCGCGCATCAGGCCGAACTCCCGCGTGCGCGCTTCGCGCGTGCTGCCCACGGCGGCCAGCAGCACGACCAGGCCCGTGGCCAGCGTGAAGCTGAACAGGAACTGCACCGCCTGGATGACCTGGTCGAGCACGCCCTGCACCTGGTTGAGCTGGGCCGACACGTCGACGACCGTCAGGTTGGGGAACTGGCGCGCCAGCGCGCGGTCCAGCCCGCGGCCGGCGTCCGTCGGGGGCGTGCGGTAGGCCGCGATCTGCGTGGCGGGCAGGTCGGGCAGGTCGGCGGCCTCGAAGAGCACGAAGAAGTTGACCCGCATCGACGACCAGTCCACCTTGCGCAGGCTCGTCACACGCCCCTGCACGGGCTGCCCGGCGATGTCGAAGGCGAGCTGGTCGCCGAGCTTGAGGCCCAGCGTCTGCGCCAGCCCCTCCTCGACGCTCATGCCGAGTTCACCCGGCTTGGCGTCGCCCCAGCGGCCCGCGACGATCTGGTTGTGGCTCGGGCGCTCACCCGTGTGGCTCAGGTTGAACTCCCGCTCCGCCAGTCGCTGCGCGCGCTCCTCCGCGAACTTGCGGCCCTGCACCGGCTCGCCGTTGATGAGCGTGAGCCGGCCGCGGATCATGGGCGACCAGTCGTACTGCTTCACGCCGGCCTCGGTCAGCGTTTGCCTGAAGGCCGCGGCCTGGTCGGGCTGGATGTTGATGACGAAGCGGTCCGGGGCGGAGGCGGGTGTGGCCTGGCGCCAGCTGTCGATGAGGTCCGTGCGCAGCAGCACCAGCAGCGCCAGCGCCAGCAGCCCCACGGCGAGGGAGGAGACCTGCATCACCGCGAACCCCGGGCGCGCTGCCACCTGGCGCGTGGCCAGCAGCAGCCAGCGCGGCACGCTCGCGCCGCTGACGTTGCTGGGCACCACGCGGCGCAGCAGCTTCACGGCCCCCCAGGCCAGCAGCGCGAACACCAGCACGGCGCCCGCGAAGCCCGCGGCCGCAATGCCGCCGAGCGTGAGGTCGCCCGCCAGCACGACGAGGATGGCCGCCAGCCCGGCCACGCCCGCGCCCAGCACCAGCAGCGAACCCGCCTTGGGCGCGCCCAGGTCACGGCGGATCACACGCAGCGGCGGCACGGCGGCCAGTTGAAGCACCGGCGGCAGCCCGAAGCCCAGCAGCAGCGACAGCCCCAGGCCCAGGCCCAGCAGCGCCGGCCACACGCTGGGCGGCGGCAGGCTCACGTTGATGAGGCCGGCCAGCAGCGACACGAAGACCTGGTGCAGCGCCAGCCCGACCAGCACGCCGACGACGCTGGCTGCCAGGCCCGCCAGCGTGAACTCCAGCCCGTAGGCCCAGGCGATGCGGCGCTGCGGCTGGCCCAGCACGCGCAGCATGGCGCAGGCATCCAGATGGCGGGCGGCGAAGTCTCGCGCCGCCAGCACCACCGCCACCGCCGCGAGCAGTGCCGACAGCATGGCCACCAGCCGCAGGAAGCGCGCCGCGCGGTCCAGCGTCTGGCGCATCTCGGGCCGGCCCGATTCCAGCGACTCCAGCCGCACGCCGCGCAGCTTGTCCTGCTCGACGAGCCGTTCGGCGGCGGTGACGAAGCGCTTCACGGCGTCGGGCGTGGCGTCCGGGCCGGGCACCAGGGCCAGACGGTAGGTGATGCGGCTGGCGGGCTGCACCAGGCGCGTGGCGGCGAGGTCGCCCTCGGAGAGCAGCACGCGGGGCGCGAAGTTCATGAAGCCGGCGCCGCGATCGGGTTCGGTCTCGATCAACGCCGTGAGCTTGAGCTGGCTGTCGCCCAGCAGCAGCACGTCCCCGAGCTTCAGCCCGAGGCCGTCGGCCACGGCCGGGTCGACCCAGACCTCGCCGGGCGCGGGTGCGCCTTCGCGGCCGGGCAGGGCCTGGCGCAGCGCGATGCGGCCGCGCAGCGGGTAGCCGGCGCTGACGGCCTTGACGGCCACCAGACGGCTGTCGCCCCCTTGGGCTTCGGTCGTGCGGGCCATGCTGGGGAAGGTGGCGCTGCGCACGGTGGCCAGCTGCAGCTGGGCGGCCAGGTCCACGAGCGCGGGTGGCGTCGGTTGGTCGCTCGCGACGACGGCGTCACCGCCGAGCAGCTGGGCGGCGTCGCGGCGCAGGCCCTGGTCGAGCCGGTCCGACAGGAAGGCCACCGCGCACAGGGCGGCCACGGCCAGCGCCACGGCCAGCATCAGCAGCCGCAGCTCGCCGGCCCGCCAATCTCGCAACAACTGCCGCCAGGCGACGGCCAGGGTGGAGGGCGGGCGCAGGGCGGTCGGGGCAGGGACGGTCATGCGCGCGACTGTAGCGGTGCCGTCATGCCATGGTGTTGGGTGGGATACCGGGCCGAGAACCTCGCCGGGGCCTGTAAACTCCGGGCTCAACGCGGGTGTAGTTCAATGGTAGAACTTCAGCTTCCCAAGCTGACTACGTGGGTTCGATTCCCATCACCCGCTCCAAATGCAGACGGCCCCACCAGGGGCCGTTGGCATTTGCAGCGGGGTCTTGGGATGAGACCCGTCCGGGTTCGCTCCAGGACAGCCAGTGGCTGTCCTGTGACGCGCCGCAGGCGCGGGCCGAGCTGTGCGAGGCCGAGGCATCGGTCCGACCGATGCCGAGCATCCCCACCGACCGTCGCCGCAGTTCCGGCCTTCAGCGTCCACGCTCACCCCTCCACCCAGCTCACCCGCCCGCGCCCGGCCGCCTTGGCCAGGTACAGCGCGCGGTCTGCCGCTTCGACGAGCCCCGCGCCGTCGATGGCCGCTGACACCCCGAGGCTGATCGTCACGCAGCCCTCCACCCCCGGGTGGGGCAGGGCCAGGGCCCGCACGGTGTCCTCCATCAGTTGCGCCACGCCGATGGCGCCAGCCAGGTCGGTGTCGGGCAGCAGGGCCACGAACTCCTCGCCGCCGTAGCGCGCCAGCAGGTCGGTCGGGCGGCGCAGGCAGGCGCGCAGCGCGGCGGCCACGCGGCGCAGGCAGTCGTCGCCCGCCAGGTGGCCGAGCGCGTCGTTGTAGCGCTTGAAGTGGTCGACGTCGGCCAGCACGATGGCCAGCGGCGAGCGGCTGCGCTGCGCCCGCCGGCTCTCGGCGATGAAGCGCTCGTCGAAATGGCGGCGGTTGTGCACGCCGGTCAGCCCGTCGATGAAGGCGAGTTCGCGCAGCAGGTCGGCCTGCGCCTTGAGCGTGAGCTGGGTGCGCACCCGTGCCCGCACGACGGTGGGGTTGAAGGGCTTGGTGATGAAGTCCGCCGCGCCGGCGTCCAGGGCGCGGGTTTCGTCCTCGGGGCGGTCCTGGGCGGTGACGAAGATGACGGGTATGGCCCGCAGCAGCGGGTCGGCCTTGAGCTCGGCGCAGAGTTCGTGCCCGTCCATGCCGGGCATCTGCACGTCCAGCAGCAGGAGGTCGGGCTGGCGGTCACGGCACAGCTGCAGGGCGCGCGCGCCCTCGGTGGCCATCAGGACCTGGCAGTCGCCGGCAAACACGCGGTGCAGGGCCTGGATGTTGACCGGTTGGTCGTCCACGATGAGCAGGCGGGGCCGTCGCCCGTGGCGCGCGAGGCCGGGCTGCAGCGGCGAGGTGCCGGGCGGGTAGAGCTGCATCATGGGGTGGCCTCCAGCGTGGCACGCAGGCGCCGGCACAGCGCCGACGCGGTGGCGAAGTCGAGCTCCGCCATCGCAACGTCCAGCGGCGCGGCCACGTCGGCGGGCAACTGCGGGCGCAGCGCCTCGTGAGCCTCGAGGGCCTCGAGGTCGGCACCGTCCAGCAGGTCGGTGAACGCATCCAGCTGTTGGGCCAGTGGCATGGCGGTCGCAGGCCGTGCTTCGCGGGCGTGGCGCTCGTGCAGGGCCTGCCGGGTGGCGAGGTCGGCCGCGAGGCGGTCCAACGCTGCCAGGTCGGCCTCGCGGCGGGCGAGGAAGCGGCGGCGCCAGTCGGGGTCGGGCGCGTCGGCATGCTCGCCTTCGGCGGCGAGTGCGGCCAGTTCCCCGGCGCCGAGCATCGCGGCCAGCCCGCGGTAGCCGTGCAGGCCGCGTGATGCGGCGCGCCCGCCTTCGGCCAGGGCCTGGGCGAGCTTGCGATCCTGTTCATGCAGCGCCGCGAGCGTGCGCTCGAACAGCTCCACGCGGCCCGACATGCGGGCCAGCGCCTCGGCCAGGGCGATGCCGGAGCGGCCCGCGTCGGCCAGCAAGGCAGGCGGCAGCTCGGTGGTCGCGGCATCAGCCGGAGCTGTGTCGGCCGGCATGGTGCCGCAGCGGCGCTGCAGCACGGCCACAAGCGTGTCGGGGTCGAAGGGCTTGCCGATGTGCTCGTCCATGCCGGCGTCCAGGCAGGCCTGGCGTTCGGTGTCCATCGCGCCGGCGGTCATGGCGATGATGGGCAGGGTGAGGCCGAGCTGGCGGCGGATGAGGCGGGTCGCCGTCGTGCCGTCCATGACGGGCATCTGCACATCCATCAACACGGCGTCGTAGCCCCGCCGGCCGCGTGTCTGCGCCAGCAGGCTCAGCGCCTGACGGCCGTCGGTGGCCAGCGTGACGGCGGCGCCTTCGAGCGCCAGCAGTTCGCGGGTGACTTGCTGGTTGCCGGGGTTGTCCTCCACGAGCAGCAGGCTGAGCCCGGCCAGGCGCTGGGGCGCGGGTGCCGGGGCTTCGCCGGGGTTCGTTCGCGAGAGGCGCGCGGTTGCGATCGCCTGGCTGAGCAGGGACGCCGTCACGGGCTTGACGAGAAAGCCGTCGAGCAGCGCCTGCTCGCTCGCGCTGCGCTGCGCGAGGCGCTCGCGGTCGTGGCTGGTCACCATCAGGATCAGCGGCTCGGGGCCCAGGCGCTGGCGCAGCTGCACCGTCGTCTGCCAGCCGTCCATGCCGGGCATGACCCAGTCCAGCAGCACCACGTCGACCGGTTCAGCCTCGACGAGGCTCAGCGCCTGGGCGCCGCTGTCGGCCACGCGGACCTGCCAGCCGAGCGACTGCGCGAGGCCCCCGAGCACGCGCCGTGCTTCGGCGTGGTCGTCGATGACGAGCGCGCGCAGCGCCGGCCCCGGCGACGGCACAGGTTCTTGCGCGGGCAGGGAAAAGCTCAGCGTGAAGCTGAACCGGCTGCCCTGGCCTGGCGTGCTGTCGACGTGGATGTCGCCGCCCATCAGCCGCACGAGGCGGCGGCTGATCGCCAGCCCCAGGCCCGTGCCGCCGAAGCGCCGGGCGGTCGAGGCCTCGGCCTGCGTGAAGCCCGAGAAGATGCGTGCCTGCTGCTCGGCCGAGATGCCGATGCCGGTGTCGCGCACCCAGAACTCGAGCACCACCGCGCTGGCGCATTGCGACACACGACGGATGCCGAGCACCACCTCGCCGGCCTGCGTGAACTTGATGGCGTTGCCGGCCAGGTTCACGAGCACCTGCTGCAGCCGCAGCGCGTCGGCCAGGATGACGGGCGGCAGTGTGGTGTCCACGTCAAAGAGCAGCTCGAGCTCGCGCTTGTCGACGTTGGCCGCGAGGATGACCGACAGGTCGCGCAGCAGTTCCTCGAGCCGCGTGGGATGCGGGTCCAGGCTGAGCCGGCCCGCCTCGATCTTGGAGAAGTCCAGGATGTCGTTGAGCAGCCCGAGCAGGCCGCGGGCCGCGCCTTCGCTCTTGACGGCGTAGTCGCGCTGGCGCGCATCCAGCGGCGTCTTCTGGAGCAGGCGCAGCATGCCGAGCACCGCGTTCATCGGCGTGCGGATCTCGTGGCTCATGTTGGCCAGGAAGCGGGTCTTGGCCTGCGAAGCGCGCTCGGCGGCGAGCCGTGCCTGCGCCTGGGGCGTGAGGTCCAGGCAGGTGAGCACCAGGCCTCCGTCAGGCAGCGGCGCCGTGCGGGCCTCGATGAGGCGATCGCCCGTGCGGTAGGTTTCCAGGCGGTTGGCGCGCTGGTCGCGGCCAAGGGCAAGGGCCGCCTGCACGGCGCTCTGGGCGCGCTCGCCCTCGCCGTAGTCCCCGCGTGCGGCGAAGAAGGCCACCAGGTCGTCGAAGCGCAGCGGCGGCTCTTCGAAGAGCGAGGGCGGCACGTTGAGCAGCCGCTCGAACTCGGCGTTGTGCACGAGGAGCCGCCGCTCGGCGTCGAAGACGGCCAGGCCGCAGGGCAGGTGGGCGATGACCTCGCGAAGCAGCGGCGACGCTGCCGTCGCAGCGATGGCCGGGCTCGCGGGCGCACGGCCCGCCGTCGGCTGGCCGGCTGCGCCACCTGGTGTCTCCCACCCCGCCATCGCTCCCCCGAATCGCTGGCGCCCGGCAGCCGATACCGGGCGATCCGAGTCTAGGACGGGGCACCGCACCGCGGGCGTGCGGGGTCGCTACAAGCAGTTACAGGTTTGCCCTAGTGCGCCGAACGGGCGGCGCAAAGGGGTCATTTCACTCGCGCACGATGCGGCCCGGTGCCGCCGCTTCGATGGCCTTGGGGTTGTCGCGCAGCAGCTCCACGAGGGCGTCGATGTCGGTGCCGATCACGGCGCGGTCGCGGCCATGCTTGAAGCCCGTCTGGGCGTCTCCGCCTTCGGACAGGAAGTTGTTGACGATGACGCGGTAGTCACGCGTGCGGTTCAGCGGCTGGCCATCGATGAGGATCTCGCCGAGCTGCGCCACACCGTCGGCGCCCATGCGCCAGCGATAGCGCAGCGTGGAGGAGGGCTGGAGCATGCGCGGCGCGGCGTCGCCCTTGGGCAGTTGGCGCTGCAGGATGTCCCACAGCTGCTGGCCGGTGAGCGTCAGCGCAACGATGTCGTTGCCGAAGGGTTGGATGGCCAGCAGGTCGCTCATGGTCGTGGCCTTGCCGGGCTCCACCACCAGCTCGGCGCGGATGCCGCCCGGGTTCATGAAGGCCACGTCGGCAGGGCCTTGCTTGCGAGCATAGGCGAGCTGGCTGTCGGCGATGAGGTTGCCCAGGGACGCATCGCCATGGGGCGCCTTGGCGAAGCGCGTGGCGCCGCGCGGCAGCGTCGCCACGGGCTTGTTGCGCGCCGCCTCCGTGAGGGCCGCGGCACGCGCGACGAGTTCGGCCAGGGCGGCATTGGGCGCATAGACCGATTGCAGCACCGGGTGGTTCACGGCGGTGGCCTCCGTCACGCGGCCGCTGGCGTCGAACTTGAGATGGCTTTCGGTGATCCAGCCGCCATAGCTGCCGGCCTGCACCACGAGGCGGCCGTTGATCTTGCAGGTGTAGGCCTGGTGGGTGTGGCCGCCGATGATGATGGCGTACGCGGGGTCCAGGCGCTTGGCGATGTCCTGCACCCGGCCCGTCAGCGTCGGGCAGGCGTAGGCGGAGTCGTTGGCGCTGGCGCCTTGGCCCTGCACGCCGCCTTCATGCATCACGGCGACCAGCACCTGTGCGCCTTCGGCCTTGAGCTGCGGCACGAGGGCGTTGAGCGTGTCCGCCTCATCGGCGAACTTGATGCCTTTGATGGCGCGCGCCACGATGACTTGCGGAGTCTCCAGGGTCGCCACACCGGCGACCGCCACCTTCAGCTTGCCCGCCTGCTTCACGACGTGCGTGGGCAGCAGCGGCTTGCCGGTGGCGGCGTCCAGCACGTTGGCGCCCAGGTAGGGGAAGCCAGGTCCCTTGTAGCCTGGCCACAGGCAGCCGTTGGCGCCGCACTCACCGCGCGCCTGGCGCAGCAGCTCGGGCAGGCCCGCGTCGAGCTCGTGGTTGCCCAGCGCGCTGGCCGAGATGCCCAGCTCGGCCATGGCCGCCAGCGTCGGCTCGTCGCGCAGCAGGTTGGAGATGAGCGGCGAGGCGCCGATGAGGTCGCCCCCGGCCACCACGAGGGCGTCCGGATTGCGCGCCTTCAGCTGCGCCAGGGCCGTGGCCAGGTGGGCGACGCCGCCCGCAGGCTGGGGCTTCACTTCGCCGGTAGCCGGGTCCGGCAGGCGCGGCATCAGCGGGGTCGGCTTGGCCGGCTGGATGTTGCCGTGGAAGTCGTTGATGGAGAGCAGGGTCAGCTCAGTGGGGCCGGTAGCCGGCGCGGTGGCGCAACCGGCGAGCAGGGCCGCCGCAAGGAGACTCGCGCCAAAGCGCAGGGATGGGGTGTGGACCATGGCGTGCAGGGTGTAGAGGCCGGGGTGGCGGCGTGGCTTTTGAAGCGCGAGTTTGTCGCGGTTTTGCGACATGGCGTGCGGCCATTCGAAAGTTTACATTCCAGAAAAAATGGCACCAAAGTGGTGCCTTCTGCCTTATGGCCGTGCTGGCGTCCCCGCGCAGGCGCGACGGAGTGCTCGTTTTGCCTGCGGCGTCGCAGGCCTCTGGCGGCACGTCCGACGCACTGTCGCAGTGCCTGTCGGTGCGCTGCCGTGTCGAAATTTGGCCACTTCTGACTTACCCGTAAAGTTCTGTCACAGAAAGTCATGACAATTCGGTCACCGTTGCTGCCGCGCCCTCCTTCGGACGGCGGGCGGAGCAACCCCGGCAGGCGTCGTGTGACGCCGCCGTGACAGTTTTCGACATCAGCAGCGCGCCTGCCGCGCGCACAACAGGAGTGATTGGGATGAGCAACAGGTTTGGGTCTGGATTCCCGCTGTCGGCGCTGTGCGCCGCCGTGGCCATCGTGGCCGCCGCGCCCGCCATGGCGCAGAACACGACGGCTGCCATCGGTGGCCGCGTTGTTGGCGCTGACGGCAAGCCGGTCTCCGGTGCCACCGTGACGATCCTGCACCGCGAGTCCGGTTCGTCCAACACGCTTGTCACCGATGCCGATGGGCGCTACGGCGCACGTGGCCTGCGTGTGGGTGGCCCGTACTCGGTCACGGTCACGAAGGGCGCCGACAAGGATGCACGCGAAGATGTGTACCTGACGCTGGCCGAAACGACCAACCTCGATGTCGTGCTGGGCGCCAACCAACTGGCGACTGTCGTCGTGACGGGCACGGCGGGTGCCAACAGCAAGTTCAGCAGCTCGACCATGGGCTCCGGCACGAGCGTGACCCGTGCTGACATGGACGCCTATGCATCCATCAGCCGCAGCCTCGCTGACTACGCGCGCAACGACCCCCGCCTGTCGCAGACTGACAAGGAGCGCGGTGACATCTCGGCTGCCGGCCAGAACGCACGCTTCAACTCCGTCACCATCGACGGTGTGCGCATCAACGACACCTTCGGTTTGGAATCCAACGGCTTGCCGACGCTGAAGCAGCCCATCTCGATCGACGCCATCCAGGCGGTTCAGGTCAACATCTCGAACTACGACGTCACGCAGCAGGGCTACACCGGTGCCAACATCAATGCGGTGACCAAGTCGGGCACGAACGAGTTCAAGGGCAGCGTCTACTACGTCTACCGCGATGACAACGGCACGGGCGATCGCTACAACCGCACGTCCGGCACCACCTTCCGCACGCCGGGCTTCAAGGAAGACCTGAAGGGCTTCACGCTCGGCGGCCCGATCATCAAGGACAAGCTGTTCTTCTTCGCCAGCTATGAAGAGCTCAAGAGCAGCCGCAACGCGCCGAGCTTCGGTCCGGTGGGCAGCGCGCAAGCCAACGTCGGCATCACGCAGGAGCAGATCGCCGCAGCCCAGGCCGTGGCGAAGAACGTCTACAACATCGACATTGGCGCGATGAACGTCCCGTCGGGCGTTCAGCTCGTGGCCAAGGACACGCTGCTGAAGCTGGACTGGAACATCTCCGACAACCACAAGGCCAACCTCCGCTACACCAAGTCGGAAGAGAGCAACCCGATCTTCCCCGGCTTCTCGGCCAACATCCTGACCATGTCCTCGCACTGGTACAGCCAGGACAAGGTGCTGGAGACCCTGGTGGGTCAGCTGTTCTCCGACTGGACGGACAACTTCTCGACCGAGCTCAAGGTTTCGCAGCGGGACTACGAAAGCAATCCGAAGAACAACAGCGACCTGCCTCAGATCAGCCTGACCTGGACGACGCCCGCGCCGGCCGGCACGGCGAGCGGCAATCGCACCCTGCGTTTCGGTACGGAAGCCAGCCGCCATTTCAACAGCCTGCAGACGAAGACGTTTGACGCGTATTTCGCCGGTAACCTGGTGCTGGACAAGCACGAGATCAAAGCTGGCTTTGATCTGCAGAAGAACAAGATCTTCAACGCGTTCCTGCAGAACACCAAGGGCACCTACACGTTCAGCGGCACGGACCCGGTGGCCGCATGGCAGAACAGCCTGAACCAGAACGGCCAAGTGTTCACCTACACGGTGCAGAAGCCCCTGAGCGGCAACACGCTCACCGATGGCGCGGCCAATTGGACGCTCCAGAACGTCGGCGTGTTCATCCAGGACACGTGGAACGTCACGCGCCGGCTGACGCTGACGGGCGGCATTCGTGTGGACATGCTCAGCACCGATGATCGGCCCAAGGCCAATGCTGCAGCTTCGGCCCCCACGGTCGCTGGCAACCCCGCCACGCTCACGCGCCAGTCGGGCGGCTTCGGCTACGACAACACCGCATCGCTGGATGGCGAGAAGCTCGTGCAGCCTCGCCTCGGCTTCAACTACGCCCTGGATACCGTGGACAAGCGCAAGTCGCAGGTCCGCGGCGGCGTCGGCCTCTTCATGGGTTCGGCGGCATCGGTCTGGCTCACCAACCCGTACCAGAACACCGGCGTCACGACGGCGAACTTCAGCTGCAGCGGCACCTCCACGCCGAATTGCACCACGGTTCGCTTCTCGGCTGACCCCAATGCCCAGCCCGCGATTGCAGGCTCGCCCCCGGCGCAAAACGTCGACTTCATCTCGCCGAATGCCCATCAGCCGTCGGTCTGGAAGATGAACCTGGCCTGGGACGGCGAGCTGCCCTGGTATGGCCTGGTGGCGGGCGCCGAATGGCTCCACACCAAGGTGAATGACGGCCTGTACTACAAGCACCTGAACCTGGGCAGCGCCGTGCGCACCAACCCGGTGGACGGTCGCGAGATGTTCTACAGCAACTACGACCCGCGCTGCTTCGCTGCCGGCAACGACAGCAACCTGAGTGGTTGCGTGGTCAACAAGGCGCTCAGCAATCTCTCGTTCGGGACGGTCACCGTCGTGGAGAACACCAAGAAGGGCAGCGGCAATGCGCTGACGCTTTCGTTGAACTCGCCCAACCGCGGCGGCTTCGGCTGGGGCGTTGCGTACACCCGCACGAGCGCCACGGAAGTCAGCCCGCTGACCTCGTCCACGTCCAACTCGAACTGGCTGAACCGCTCGATCTTCAACCCCAACGAAGAAGCCTCGGCCAACTCGGCGTCGCTGATCCGCAACCGCTTCAACGCGCAGCTCAACTGGTCCAAGGCCTTCTTCGGCAAGTACAAGACCACCTTCGGCGTGGTGTATGAAGGTCGCGAGGGCCGTCCGTACAGCTGGGTCTACGCCAATGATGCGAACGGCGACGGCGTGTCGGGCAACGACCTGCTGTACATCCCGAAGGGCCAGGGCTCGGGTGAGGTCCTGTTCCGTCTGCCGGTCAATGGCACGGCCATCTCCAGCCTGCCGGTCGGCCAGCAGTCCGCGGCGCTTGCTGCCTACCAACAGCAGACGGCTGCCGCTGCGGAAGCCAAGTTCTGGTCCATCGTCGACAGCCAGCCGGGCCTGCGCAAGTCCAAGGGTGGCGTGGTCGGCCGCAACACCTCGTTCGCGCCGTTCACGAACAGCTTCGATGTGCGCGTGAGCCAGGAAGTGCCCGGTTTCTTCGGCAACAACAAGGGCGTCCTGACCCTGGACATCCTGAACTTCGGCAACCTGCTGAACAAGCGTTGGGGCCGCATCGACGAGTCACCTTTCGGCGCCGGCAACAGCCGCACCTTCGTGCGCTACGCCGGTATCGACCAGGCCTCGGGCAAGCCGATCTACTCGGTCAACGATCCGCAGGACTACATCAACAAGCAGCAACGGGGCGAGTCGTCCTGGGCGCTGCAGGTCACGGGCCGCTACGAGTTCTAAGCGCAAGAAAGGCCGCGCCGCCTCATCGGCGCGGCCAAAAGCAAAGGGGCCCCACAAGGGCCCCTTTTTTCATGCCTGGCCCTGTGACCAGTGACTACTTCTGGATGTCCCCCAGGCACAAATACTTCACCTCGACGTAGTCCTCGATGCCCTGGCGCGCGCCCTCGCGGCCCAGGCCCGACTGCTTCACGCCGCCAAACGGCACCTCGGCCGTGGAGATGAGGCCGGTGTTGATGCCCACCATGCCGTACTCCAGCGCCTCGCCCACGCGGAAGATGCGGCCGATGTCGCGGCTGTAGAAGTAGCTCGCCAGGCCAAACTCGGTGGCGTTGGCGAGCGCGATCGCCTCGGCCTCGGTCTGGAACTTGAAGACGGGCGCCACGGGGCCGAAGGTCTCCTCGCGCGAGCACAGCATCTGGGGTGTCGCGTCGGCCAGCAGCGTCGGCTCGAAGAAATTGCCGCCTGCCGTCTCGATGCGCTTGCCGCCCGTGAGCAGCTTCGCGCCCAATGCGATGGCGTCCGCCACGTGGGTTTCGACCTTCTGCAGCGCCTGGTCGTCGATCAGCGGGCCGACGTTGACGCCGGGCTCGAAGCCGTTGCCCGTCTTGAGGGCCGCCACCTTGGCCGCGAACTTCTCCAGGAAGGCGTCGTACACGCCGGCCTGCACGTAGAGGCGGTTGGCGCAGACGCAGGTCTGGCCGGCGTTGCGGTACTTGCTGGCGATGGCGCCTTCCACGGCCGACTCCAGGTCGGCATCGTCGAACACGATGAAGGGCGCATTGCCGCCCAGCTCCAGGCTGAGCTTCTTGATCGTCGGCGCGCACTGCGCCATCAGGATGCGGCCGACTTCGGTGCTGCCCGTGAAGGACAGGTGTCGCACCACGTCGCTCTCGCACAGGGCCTTGCCCACCTCGATGGACTGCGCTGCATCGGCCGTCAGCACGTTCAGCACGCCCGCGGGCATGCCGGCCTGTTGGGCCAGCTCGGCGGCGGCCAGGGCCGTCAGCGGCGTGGCCTCGGCCGGCTTGATGATGACGGTGCAGCCAGCGGCCAGCGCCGGGGCGACCTTGCGCGTGATCATCGCCAGCGGGAAGTTCCACGGCGTGATGGCCGCGCACACGCCCACGGCCTGCTTGAGCACCAGGTAGCGCTTGGTCGGGTCGGTCGTCGGGATGGTCTCGCCGTAGACGCGCTTGGCTTCCTCGGCGAACCAGTCCAGGAAACTCGCGCCATAGATCACCTCGCCGCGCGCCTCGGCCAGCGGCTTGCCCTGCTCGGCCGTCATCAGCCGCGCCAGGTCGTCGGCGTGCTTCACGAGCAGCTGCTGCCAGCGCACCAGCACCGCGGCGCGCTCCTTGGCGGGCTTGGCGCGCCAGGCGACGAGTGCATTGGCAGCCGCGGCGATGGCGGTGTCGGCTTCGCTGCGGCCGAGGTTGGGCACCTGGGCCAGCTCGCGGCCGGTGGCCGGGTCGGTCACCGCAAAGCTCGTGGCGCCGGCCACCCATTCGCCGTTGATCAAGGCTTGGGTGCGCAACAGCCCAGGGTTGTCCAGGGCTTCCAGGGGGGAATTCGCGTCCATTCGGGGCTTCTCCAGTCGTATCCGCGCCCACTCTACCCGCGGGGGGCGAAGCCCCCTCTCTACAATCGCCCCTCTTTGTCACTGACCTTTTCCGGGAAGCCTTGGGATGAAAGCCGCCGAGATCCGCCAGACGTTTCTGAAGTTCTTCGAGTCCAAGGGCCACCAGATCGTCGCCTCCAGCCCCGTCGTGCCGGGTGATGACCCGACGCTGCTGTTCACGAACGCGGGCATGAACCAGTTCAAGGACGTGTTCCTGGGCTTTGACAAGCGCGCCTACACGCGGGCCACCACCAGCCAGAAGTGCATCCGGGCCGGCGGCAAGCACAACGACCTGGACAACGTCGGCTACACGGCGCGCCACCACACCTTCTTCGAGATGCTGGGCAACTTCAGCTTCGGCGACTACTTCAAGAAGGACGCCATCTCCTACGCCTGGGAGCTGCTGACCGTCCACTTCAAGCTGCCGGCCGACAAGCTCTGGGTCACCGTCTACGAGGAAGACGACGAGGCCTACGAGATCTGGAACAAGACCGTGGGCGTGCCCGTCGAGCGCATCGTGCGCATCGGCGACAACAAGGGCGCGCGCTACATGTCCGACAACTTCTGGATGATGGGCGACACGGGCCCCTGCGGCCCCTGCACCGAGATCTTCTACGACCACGGCCCCGACGTGGCTGGCGGCCCCCCGGGCTCGCCCGAGCAGGACGGCGACCGCTACATCGAGATCTGGAACAACGTCTTCATGCAGTTCAACCGCACGGAAGACGGCGTCATGCACCCGCTGCCCAAGCCGTCGGTGGATACCGGCATGGGCCTGGAGCGCCTCGCGGCCGTGCTGCAGCACGTGCACTCCAACTACGAGATCGACACCTTCGTGAACCTGCTGGCCGCGGCCAAGAAGGCGGTGGACGAGGCGGCCGGTGGCGGCGACTGCGACGCAGGCAGCCCGAGCCTGAAGGTCATCGCCGACCACATCCGCGCCTGCTCGTTCACGGTGGTCGACGGCGTCATCCCCGGCAACGCCGGCCGCGGCTATGTGCTGCGCCGCATCGCCCGCCGCGCCATCCGCCACGGCTACAAGCTCGGCGCCCGCACCCCCTTCTTCCACAAGCTCGTGGCCGCGCTCGCTGCCGAGATGGGCGACGCCTACCCCGAGCTGCGCCAGGCCGAGAAGCGCGTTACCGACGTGCTCAAGCAGGAAGAAGAGCGCTTCTTCCAGACCATCGCCACCGGCATGGAGATCCTCGAAGGCGCGCTGACCCACGGCAACGTGGACGGCGACACCGCCTTCAAGCTGCACGACACCTATGGCTTCCCGGTCGACCTGACCGCCGACGTCTGCCGCGAGCGCGGCGTGACGGTGGACGAAGCCCGCTTCCACGAGCTGCTGGAAGAGCAGAAGAACCGCGCCCGCGCCGCCGGCAAGTTCAAGATGGCCCAGGGCCTGGCCTACAGCGGCGCAGCCACCACCTTCCACGGCTACGAGCACCTCGTGTGCGAGACGTCCAAGGTCACGGCCATCTACGTCGATGGCGTGGCCGTCGACCAGGCGCAGGCCGGTGACGACGCCGTCATCGTGCTCGACCACACCCCGTTCTACGCAGAAAGCGGCGGCCAGGTCGGCGACGCTGGCGAGTTGCGCAACGGCACGACGCGTGTCGTCGTGGCCGACGCGCTCAAGGTCCAGGCCGACGTCTTCGGCCACCACGGCCAGGTCGTGGAAGGCACGGTCAGGGTCGGCGACGTGTTCACCGCGCGCGTGGACGCCGAGCGCCGTGCCAAGACCGTGCGCAACCACAGCGCCACCCACCTGATGCACAAGGCCCTGCGCGAAGTGCTGGGCGCCCACGTGCAGCAGAAGGGCTCGCTCGTGAACGCCGAGCGCACGCGCTTTGACTTCGCGCACAACGCGCCGATGACGGCGGAAGAGATCCGCGAAGTCGAGACGCTGGTCAACGCCGAGATCCTGGCCAACGCCGGTGCCACGGCCCAGGTGATGGCCCTGGACGACGCACAGAAGTCCGGCGCCATGATGCTGTTCGGCGAGAAGTACGGCGAGACCGTGCGCGTGCTGTCCATCGGCTCGTCCAAGGAGCTCTGCGGCGGCACGCACGTGAAGGCCACGGGCGACATCGGTCTCTTCAAGATCGTGGCCGAGAGCGGCGTGGCCGCCGGCATCCGCCGCGTCGAGGCCGTCACGGGCGACAACGCGCTGACCTACCTGCAGTCGCTGGAAACCACCGTGCAGGGCGCCGCCATGACGCTCAAGACGACGCCGCACGAGCTGGGTTCGCGCCTGCATGCCGTGCTGGAGCAGGTGCGCCAGCTCGAGAAGGAACTGGCCGCCGCCAAGAGCAAGCTCGCGTCCGCCCAGGGCGACGAGCTGCTGGCACAGGCGGTCGACGTCAAGGGCCTGAAGGTGCTGGCCGCCAGGCTCGAAGGCGCCGACGCCAAGACCCTGCGCGAGACCATGGACAAGCTCAAGGACAAGCTCAAGACGGCGGCCATCGTGCTGGCGGCGGTGGACGGCGACAAGGTGCAGATCGCTGCCGGCGTGACGGCCGACAGCGTGGGCCGCGTCAAGGCGGGCGAACTCGTCAACTTCGTCGCCCAGCAGGTGGGCGGCAAGGGCGGCGGCAAGCCCGACATGGCCATGGCCGGCGGCACGCAGCCCGCAGGCGTGGCGGCTGCGCTCAGCAGCGTGGCAGGCTGGGTGGCCGAGCGCGTCTGACCAGGCCGTACTCGCCATGAAACAAGGCCCGCATCGCGGGCCTTGTTGCTTTTCAAGAGGAGACCTTCAGAAGGTTTCCCAGTCGCCTTCGGCCACCGTGGCCGGTGCCGGTGCCGGTGCCGGCCGGGGTGCGGCAGCGGCCTTGGGTGCGGTGCGAGCAGCCGCCGGGGCAGGGCGGGGCGCTGGTGGCGTCGAGGCTGCTTTGGCAGCCGTGGCAGCCTTGATGGGCGCTGGCGCCTTGCTCGTGGCGGCGGGCCGCGATGGCGCCTGGGGGGCCGGGGTGGCCTTCGGCGCCGGGGCGGCCGCTTCGTGGCCGGACACCCGGAAGACGGCGACGGCCTCCACCAGGCGCTGGGCCTGTTCCTTCAGGCTCTCGGCCGCGGCGGCAGACTCCTCCACCAGCGCGGCGTTCTGCTGCGTCATCTGGTCGAGCTGAACGACCGAGGTGTTGACCGAGTTGATGCCTTCGCTCTGCTCGGTGGCCGCCGAGGCGATCTCGCCGATGATGTCCTGCACGCGCTGCACGCTGGAGACGATCTCGCCCATGGTGCTGCCGGCCGTCTGCACGAGCCGGGCGCCGTTCTCCACGCGCTCGACGCTGTTGCCGATGAGAGTCTTGATCTCCTTGGCGGCTTCCGCGCTGCGGCCGGCCAGCGAGCGCACCTCGCCAGCCACCACGGCAAAGCCGCGACCCTGCTCGCCCGCGCGGGCAGCTTCCACGGCGGCGTTCAGCGCCAGGATGTTGGTCTGGAAGGCGATGCCGTCGATGGTGCCGATGATGTCGGCGATCTTCTTGCTGGCGGTGTTGATGTCGTCCATGGTCGTCACGACCTGGCCCACCACCTCGCCGCCGCGCGTGGCCGCTGACACGGCCGACTGCACGAGCTGGTTGGCGGTGCGCGCGGATTCCGCCGTCTGGCGCACGGTGCCGGTGAGCTGGCTCATGGAAGAGGCCGCGTTCTGCAGGTTGCTGGCCGTCTGTTCGGTGCGCTGGCTGAGGTCGAGGTTGCCGGTGGCGATCTCGGTGCTGGCCGTGCCGATGCTGTCCACCGAGTGGCGCACGGTGCCGATGGTGCCGGCCAGGCGCTGGCGCATGCGTTCCGTGTCCTGGATCAGCGAGCCGATCTCGTCATTGCGGTTGCTGCTGACGGACTGGCTGAGGTCGCCTTCGGCGATGGCGCCCACCGCGCGCTGCAGGGCGGCCAGGGGCAGGGCCACCCAGCGGCGCATCATCCACATGAGGCCAAAGCCCAGGCCCGCCGTGGTAAGCGCCAGCGCGCCCCAGAAGAACCACAGCGTGCTGCGGCCCGCCGCCTGAGCCTCGCTGCGCGACACCTGCGCCACGACCCAGTAGCCGGTCTTGTCGCTCTTGCGCGCAACGGCGAAGTTGTCACCCTGGCCATTGCCCAGCACGTCGGGTGCGTCGTCGAACACCGCGGTGCTGTCCTTCTGCTCGGCCAGCAGCTTCTCGAAGCCCGGCGCCACGCTCGCGAGCAGCTTGCCCTTGGCGGTGGGGTGGGCCGCCAGCGTCGCCTTGGCGGGGTCCTTCGGCATCGCGACGATGTAGGTGCCGCCGTGCTCGAAGAACTTGGCGCCACCGGCCATGCGGTCCATGGCCGTCTCGAAGGCGTCCAGGTCATAGCCGACGAACAGGATGCCGACCACCTTGCCGGCGTCGTTCTTGATCGGCTCGTAGTGCGTCATGTACGCGCGGCCGAACAGGCTCGCGCGGCCGGTGTAGGACTTGCCGGCCGTGATGGCCGCGTAGGCGGCGCCCTGGCGGTCCAGCAGCGTGCCCATGGCGCGCTCGCCTTTCTCGTTCTTCAGCGAGGTGGTGATGCGCTCGAAATCGGCGCCCTTGGCCGCGAAAACGGTGGCCACACCGCCGTTGACCGCCGAGAACTTGTCGACCTGGGTGAAGTTGCCGTTGAGCTTGGGGCCCCAGTCGCGCAGCTCGCCGGTGGTTTCGTCCAGCGTGAAGCTGGGCCCGAACTCCTGCCGGAAGGAGCCGAAGCTGCGCTGGGTCTGCTTGGCAGCGACGTCGTCCATGGCCTGCATGGCGTCCACGAGGGAGGCGGCCTTGTCGCCCACCCAGGTCTGCACCTGCTGGTTGGCCGAGCGTTTGAGCAGAGCACCCACGACGAGGCTGACGACCAGCAGCGCGGCAGCAACCGCAACGGCGCCGCTGATGGACACCTGTCGTGCGATGGAGTTGACGGGTTGGCTCATTCACGCCTCCTGGATGTGGCAATGGCAAGCAACAACCGCACTGCGCCCATCTGGCGTGGGGCTGGGCGAAAAATAGGCACTCGCCTGCTTCAGCGATCCTGAGCAGGCGCGGCCGTCATGTCTCCAGGGCCTGTACAGGCCGGGTGGGGTCAGGCAGCGATGGCCGCATCCATCAGGCCCATCTCGGCGCTGCTCATCAGGCCTTCGATGTCCATCAGGATGAGCATGCGCTCGCCCACCGAGCCGATGCCGGTGATGAAGCTGGTGTCCACCGAAGCGGAGCTGAGCTCGGGTGCGGGTTTGATGGCGTCCCGGTTGAGCTCCAGCACGTCCGACACCGAGTCGACGACGGCGCCGACCACGCGGTTCTTCACGTTGAGCACGATGACGACGGTGAAGCTGTTGTACTCGGCGCTCGGGCAGTTCAGCTTCAGGCGCAGGTCGACGATGGGGACGATGACGCCCCGCAGGTTGACCACGCCCTTGATGAAGTCGGGCGCGTTGGCGATGCGGGTGGGCTGCTCGTAGGAGCGGATCTCCTGCACCTTCAGGATGTCGATGCCGTATTCCTCGGAGCCGAGCCGGAAGGTCAGGTACTCGCCGCTGGCCGGGCCATGGGACTTGGCAGTGACGGCGCCTTGCTGGCGCAGGGCGGGAACGTTGCTGGCTTCCATGCGGACCTCTCCTCGTTGTGATTGGGGTTAGTGGCGCGAGCGGCGCACGAGGCTGCCGACGTCCAGGATGAGCGCCACGCGGCCGTCACCCATGATGGTGGCGCCGGACACGTCGTTGACCTTGCGGTAGTTGGCCTCGAGGTTCTTCACCACGACCTGCTGCTGGCCGAGGAGCTCGTCCACCAGCAGCGCCACGCGCCCGCCTTCGGCTTCCACGACGACCATGATGGAGCTCACGTGCTCGAAGTCGAAGCGCGGCACGTCGAAGACCTTCTCCAGCTCGATGACCGGCATGTACTCGTCGCGCACCTCGACGACGCGGCCGGAGCCGGCGACCGTCTTGATGGTGTCGGACTGCACCTGGAAGGACTCCACCACGCTGGACAGCGGCAGGATGTAGCACTCGTCGCCCACGCCCACGCTCATGCCGTCCATGATGGCCAGCGTCAGCGGCAGGCGCACCCGCACCGTCATGCCGTAGCCCTCGGCGGAGTCGATCTCCACCGTGCCGCCGAGCGCGGTGATGTTCTTCTTGACGACGTCCATGCCGACGCCGCGGCCGGAGACGTCGGTCACCTGCTCGGCGGTGCTGAAGCCGGGCGCG
>JAEUPJ010000103.1 GCA_016790285.1 Roseateles sp.
ATCTGCGATCGAGCTCACGCTGCCGGAGAAAGTTCGACCGCTCAGATCGATCCAGGATCAACGATCGCCCCCTCGGGAATGGTCTGAGCACCCCTGGAAAGGTGCATCAAGGCCGGCGCGCCGAGTTTTTCAACAGAATCGGCTGATTGCTGTCATTGGTAGTTTGCGTCCGAAAGTCGGCAAAGTGCCATAAAGCCGCAGCTTGAGATCGACCACAAGCGGCCTCGCAGCGGAAACGGCCAACTCTGGGTGGTGTCCCGTCACTTCCGCCGGGGTCGCCAAACGCAGAAACCGATGAAACGTCGTTTGGGTGGGATGACCTGCAGAACGCTCGTGATTCGATTCGCTAGGCTGTGGTTCCTTTCTGCATGGAGATCGCTTTGAGCCGAACAAGAAGCTTTTTTGCCGGCATGACTGCCTGCGCCACACTCATCGCTGCCGTCACGCTTCTGACGGGCGCCAAGGCGCCGCCGACCAAGTTCGAAGAGATCGACGTTGGCCGCATCAACATCCGAGAGCCCGATGGCCAACTGCGCATGGTCATCTCCAACCGCGAGCAGTTCCCAGGCACCCCATGGAAGGGTGCAGAACAGCCAAGACCCGATCGACGCACCATGGCGGGCATGCTTTTCGTCAACGATGAAGGCACGGAGAACGGAGGGCTGATCCAGAAGGGTGCCATCGGTGCGGACGGCAAGGTGAATGCCGGCATCAGCCTGACATTCGACCGCTTCCGAACGGACCAGGTGCTCCAACTGCTGCATGCTGAACAGGACGGGCGTGTCCGCACCGAGTTCGCGATCAACGACGAAGCGGACCCGCTCAAGCTGGACCTGCCGCAACGCAAGGAATTGATACGCGAGTTCTCGACACTGCCGACCGAGGAGCGCCGTGCGGAGATGACGAAGCTGCGGGCAGAGGGCTTGCTGCCGCAGAACCGAGTGCGCATAGGGACTACGGCCGACCGCGCATCAGCTTTGCAGTTGAGCGATGCACAGGGGCGGCCTCGGCTGTTGCTGCTAGTCACTGCGGATGGCAAACCGAGCATTCAGATGCTCAATGACAAGGGCCAGGTCGCGCGGACGATCTCGCTCGATACAGCGCTCTAAGCTGACACGGGCTGCCTGGCGGGTAGCGACTTCCTTTGGCAGAGTCAATTTCGGCTTTGGGCACTTTGCTGACTCTCGGGCCGCTGGCCGCGGCCGTCAGCATCCGCTGCGGAACAGACTTCGAGCAGAGTCCCCTCTGCTCGCCGTTGCGCTGCCCCCTTAGATTCGCAGCAGGTAGTTCTAGAGTCCGATCAACCCGAGACGGAGATCGGACCGATGAAGAAGCGATACACCGAGGAACAGATCATTGGGTTCCTGCGTGAGGCCGATGCTGGCCTGCCGGTAAGGAGCTGTGCAGGAAGTATGGCTTCAGCGAGCCGAGCTACTTCGCCTGGAAGGCGAAGTTCGGCGGCATGAACGTGTCGGACGCGCAGCGGCTGAAGACGCTGGAGGCCGAGAACACGAGGCTCAAGAAGCTGCTGGCCAACTCGATGCTTGAGATCGACGCGATGCGCGAGGTGCTCAAGGGAAAGTGATGACCGCTATGGCGTAGTGCAACGTTCGCAGATCGAGCCATCTGGGACGTTCGCCGCCACCGCATTCGCTACCCAAAACCCTACGGTCGCGCAGTTCGTCTGCGGCGGGCTCATGTTGCCCCCCCCCGAAGGAGTTGGGCCGTAGTGAAGCGAACTGGCAGGAAGCGGCTGTTCTACATTGAAGCTGAGCCGACGGTTCAGGTTGATTCAGTCGAGCGACTTCATGATGTCGCCCTCCTGGTAGTTATCCCGGTACTCGAAGTGAACTGCGTACTTGCCGCCTGCGTCCAGATCAAGGTTCATCTTGAACCAAGGCGCTTGACCCGAGTCCTGGCTCAATCGCCATAACGTTGCCGTCAGTTCACGAATTCGGACGCGCGCCGACGCATTCGGCGAATCACTGCGATTGAGCGTTCCATCCTGCAGCCAGTAAGCATATTCATGCGCTCCAACGCTTGCTTCGGGGGTGTATGCCGCCGTCAAGCGCTGACGTTGCCAGTTCGTGAAGGGCGCATTGGCTTGTAGTTCCGAGGCTAGCTGAATCACTGCCTGATCCATCTCACGGATTGATCCCATATTGATTACCCCTTCCCATTGGGAAATGATCGCTCCTTCAAGACGCCGTCTATCCAGTACCTGACCTCAATGGATGCTGGGACCTGCCCTGTTCCCGAATAGGCAGGACTGACCTCGACGCGAACGTTCTTGCCAGCCTGAATCGCCTCCGCCCACGACTTCTCCATCACCCGGAATTCGCCGCGATTGATGCTGGACAACTGCGCCACGAGGTTGATTCTCTCGCCAGCACCTCCGAGCATGGTTCCGATGAGGTGTCCGCCATCGTAGCCTTCGCCACCGGCTCGGCCGGCCAGGAGCTGTTGATAGGCGTTGCGGTCGACGGTCGCCGGCGTCAGGGTGCCTTCAGCCTTGGTGACGCGACCCAGGGCGTCGGTGGTGTACGAATGCCCGTTGGTGAGCACGTAGGTGGCATTGGGTTTCAGCTCGGCATTCAAAGCAGCATTCCATTCCGCCTTCTTGCCGGGGGTCTCGCGTATGACGAGCCGGCCTGCTTCTCGCGCTTCGGCCTCGGCAGCATTGCCGACGAGGTGACCGGTAACGTCGCCACCTTCTCGCGACGCCACCTGCAACAGCTCGCTCAACTCTTTGCCCAGCCGGCTTTCCACGGCGGCCGCCTTGAGGACGCCAGCCAAGGGCAACCCGGCCTTGATGATCCCGGCCCCCAGTTCGTTCAGCGCCGCGTCACCATACGTTTCCGGAGCGATCGCCTCCACAGCGATACGCAGTCCCTCCAGAGCGACTTGCCCGCTGCCTTGCGTGGTACCGATGGCGCGGTCGATCTGCGACAGCAGGAAATCCCGGACGTCGGCGACCACGGGGATGCGCTGGTTCCACAGCCCGGGCTCGGACGGTGAGGCCACCGGACGGCTGTTCGCCGCGGCCCATTCGCTGAAGGCCTGGGACCGCTGCACCGCGGCCATGGCGTTGAGCTGCTGCATGCGCTGCGCCAGCATCGCCTCGAAGGCTGCGGAGACCTTGGGGTCGATCGGGCGGTTCAGCCCGGTGCCATCGCTGACGACCAGCTGCCCCTTCTCATCGCGATAGATCTGGTACTGGTTGTGCTCGCCTGCGGGCGTGAGGTCCAGGTTGGGCCCGTAGATCTCGCGCATCAGGCGCACGGTGAATTCCGAGTCCGATTCACCCGGCCGGGGCGTGATGGCGCTCAGGTCAGGCAGCGTCGGCGGCAGTGGCGTCGCCGTGGCGGGTGGTTGGGCCGGAACGGGGAATGTCTGGACGCCATCACCGTCCGTGCTCGTTGCCGTGCCCGGCTGCACCGCCTGCTGCAGCGCCTGCGCCTCCTGTGCGGCCTGCTGCTTCTGCGCTTCGCTCAGGCCGTCATTGATGAGCGTCGAGAGCAAGTCGCTTGCGAAAGCCTGGCCCGGGTCGCCCGGGGTGGTGAGCGCGCGCAGGGCGCTGGCAATGACGCGGGAAGCAGCCTGGGCCGCGAACTTGTCTGCGCCCTGCAGGGCACCGTCGCTGATGCCCTTGGCGATCGCGTCGCCCACTGCCTGCGCCAGGCCGGCGCCCAGGCCGCTGAGCGCACCCTGCTTGAAGCTGCCACCCAGCAGCGACTGCACCGCGCCGCCCACGGTCATGCGGGTCAGCACGCTGGCTGCACCGTCGAGCCCGGCGTTGGCCAGGCTCTGCGTGATCGGCCCGAGCGCCTGGGTCAGGCCGGCGGTGAGCGCACCGCTCAGCGCACCGCGCAGCACGCCCTTGAAGGACAGGTCGCCGTTGAGGATGCCGCTGGCCACCGCCCCGGCCGTGCCGGCACCGATGCCCGTGCCGATGGTGGTGCCGAAGGTGCCGCCCAGCAGCTGCCCGCCCACCACGCCGCCCGCGTAGGCCGCCATCACGGTGATGACGATCGGCAGCGCCTTGTCGAGGAAGCTGCGATGCTCATGCAGATTGCCCCGGCCGGTCACCCAGCCGAGCTGCAGGTCGAACCCCACGGCCGCGTCGTCGTTCAGCCGCGGCGGGCGGTTCAGGTCTAGCGTGATCAGGTCGCCATCGAGCACGCCCGCGTCGCCCAGGCCCACGTGCGGGTTGTCCAGCCCCGGCTGGCTGACCCAGCGCGGCGGGCCAGCGTTTTCGCTCTGGTCCTGCTGCAGCGACAGGTGGCTCTGCGCCTGGCCGTAGAAGCTGGCGAAAGCCTGCTGGGCTAGGCCACCGGTCTGCGCACCTTCGGCCAGCCAAGCGTTCGTGAAGCGGGCTTCGTCGAAGACCCGCTGCGTGGCGATCACGGGCATGCCGTTGGCGTCGCGCAGGATCTCGCCGTCGCCCGTGGTCACGTACTGGCCGGTGGGCCAGCCGGTCTCGGGGTCGGTGCCGAACTGCAGCGGCATCTCCACCCAGCCCGGGCCACCGCCGTCGCGTGCCGCCTGCATGGCGGTGGCATGGGTCTGGCGGACGGCCGCGAGCGCCTGGCTGAGCTGGGTCAGCTCGGCATAACGCGCCGGTCCGTACAGCCGCTGCTGCTCCAGCGCGACGCTGCTGGTCGGCGCGGCCGGCGTGCCGCCGAGCTGGGTGCGCAGCTGGGAGATGAAGGGGTCGGCGAGATACAGGTCGAGCTGGCCGAGCGCGGCCGCGTCGCCCATCGCGAGGCCGGCTACGGGCGGTGCGCCGGCGTTGATGGCATGCGGCTGCGTGGCCAGGGTCCACACCTCGGGGTGCGCGCCGAGCAACGCGGCCGGTGGCTGGCCGTAGAGCTGCGCGAGCCGGTTCAACGGGGTCGAGGCTTGCGGCTGCGCAGCCAGGCGCTCGCGGTAGGCCTGCTCGAAGGCGCCATCGTCGAAGCTCAGCCACTGGCCGGCCGGTGCCGGCGCAGCGCCGTCGCGCATCATCCAGGCGGGCAGCACGGCCGGCGCAGCAGCCGCGGCCGCGGCATCGGGCACGAACACCGAGCCGGCCACCGGGTTGCCGTCGCCATCGGTCGGCGCGGCCACCCAGCCGGTGCCGGGGGCTGCGGCCACGTCGGCCGGCGGGGCGCTGCGGGCCACGGCACGCGCGGCCTCGATGTCGGTGTGCAGCGCCTGCACGGCCGTCTCGCGTGTGGCCAGCCAGGCTGGGTTGACGACGTCGCCTTGCGGCAGTGTTAGCGCGACTGGCGGCACGGCGTCGGGTGCGGGCACTGGAGCCGGTGTGATGGCCGCCGGTGTCGCAGCCGGCGCAGGCGCAGCCACCGGGGCGGCAGGCACCGGAGCGGGAGCTGCGGCGACCGGCGCGGGCGCCTCGACGGGAAGGGGTGCGTCGCCGGCCAGGTCGCCGCCGTCGGTCGGCGTGTCGAAGGACTGGAAGCCCTCGCGCGACGGCGGGCGGCGGGGGCCGTCGCCGTCGACGATGCGCGGCAGATGGGCGCGCGGCAGCTCGACCGGCAGCGGCATGTCCAGGGGTGGCTGCCGCGCCATGTCACTGAGCCGCGTGCTGGGGGCCTCGGCCACTGGTGCGGGCGGCAGCTCGACCGGCGCAGCCGGCGGTGCGGTGTCGAGCAGCGTGTCGTCAGCCTCCAGGGCCTCGAACGCCGCCACGCTGTAGTTTTCCAGCCGCATGGGCTCTCCCTGTCGTGGTCCGAAGTCGGCGTGCATTGCACCGACCCCGCGCCATGCGGGCAATTGCGGCTGCTCCGAAAAGTGATGGCGAGCAGGCTAGTGTCAGCCGCAACGTCCATCAGCCAATGCAGGTTCGTTCGCTCGAGAGGCGGTCACCCGGAGGTCATGCTCGCAGCTAGAAGCATCGAACAGCCGCTCTGGCCGTCAGACCAGCCGGTCGGAGCCTGAGCCGACAGGCACCTGAATGGCCGGGACCGGCTCACAACCGGTCGCCAGACGGTCGGCGCCCAACGGCAGAGACCGCTGCAGAGCCGCCGTCGGCAATCCATCCACGTCCGCCCCATGATCAATGGCAGCCAGCATGGACGGCCACATCAAACCGGTGCTCGCAATCACAGCCTTGATCACTTGCAAAGCCGTGACGTGCCTTCTACGCGCTACATTGCCCGCCGCAAACCAACGGGCGCTGCGGCGCGGCCACGACCATCATGAGCAACCCCCAAGAGATTTCCGCCCAGTTCACCGCCGCGCGTGCCGCCGGCCGCTCGCTGCCTGCCTACCCGGGCACGCCGCCGGCCACGCTGGCCGAGGCCTACGCGGTGCAGGCGGCCGCCATCGCGCGCTGGCCTGACGCCGTGGCCGGCTGGAAGGTCGCCCGCGTGGCGCCCGCCTTTGCAGCCCAGTTCCCCGAGGAGCGCCTCATCGGCCCGGCGTTCGCTGCCAACATCCACCGCCCTGGTGCCGGCACTGCCGCGCAGTGCCCGGTGTTCGAGGGCGGCTTCGCGGCCGTGGAGGCGGAGGTGGTCATCGTCGTCGCGCAGGACGCCCCGGCCGGCAAGGCCGACTGGACGGCCGACACGGTGGCGCCCTTCGTGAAGTCCATGCACATCGGCGTGGAAGTGGCGAGCAGCCCGCTGGCCACGCTCAACGACATCGGCCCGGGGGCGGTCATCTCGGACTTCGGCAACAACTGGGGCGTGGTCGTCGGCCCCGAGATCCCGAACTGGCGCGAGCTGGAGACCATCGACGTCGAGACGTTCATCGACGGCGCCTCGGTGGGCACCGGCAAGGTCGCCATCCAGGCCGGGCCGCTGGGCGCGCTGGCCTTCACGCTGAACAAGCGGGTGCAGCAGGGCGCCGTGCTGAAGGCGGGCGATGTGATCTCCACCGGCATGATCACCGGCGTGCACGACATCCGGGCCGGCCAGGCTTCGCGGCATGTGTTTGCGGGTGTGGGCGAAGTGGCGGTGCAGATCACCAAGGCGGCCGCGACGGCGGGCTGACGTTCACGCCACGGCCCGGCGCGCCGCCCCTGGGGTTTGCCTCCCCCTGACTGCCGATGACGGCGCCCTGGTGCGCGGCGATCATCGGAGCCTCCAGGGAGACGGGCCATGACAACCACAAGACCTGATGCCGCCGCACTGAACAGCTGGTTCGGCGAGCATTTGAAGGAAAGCCACACCGCCCAGCGCGCCACGCGCAGCGGCACCGGCAACGGGCGCGCGAGCTTCCCCGCGGCGGACTTCCAGCACCCGGACGCCGTGCTGAGCGTGCATTTCGCCGACGGCTCGGTCTTCCACACGGCACCGCAGGACTGGCTGGACCACGTCAGCGCAGCCGACCCGGCCACCCCCACACGCAGCACTTCCAGCGACGGGCAGACCGGCATGGTGGAGCTGCCCTTCGAGCTGCGCTCGCGTCTGGCCCCGCTCACGCGGTCCTCCGGCGGGCGGCCCGGCGACGGCGGCCCGCTGATCGAGCGCTACGCCCTGGCCCGCCTCACCGAGCCGACCACGCTGGACCGCGTCTACGGCATCGGGGCCTGGGCTGCCGACCAGGTGGACCGCCTGGCCGCCAAGGCGTCGGACTCCAAGCTGCCCGGTGCGGCCGGCATGGCCGGCGGCCTGGTCGGCGCCAAGTTGTGCTTTGCGTTCGAGACCTCGCAATTGCACGCCGCCGTCGGCGATGACGCGGGGGTGCTGCTGCATTTCCCACGCGAGGGCGCCGCGCCAGAGTGGCAGCCGTGGCAGGCGCCGGCCGGTGGCGGCGGTGTGCCGGACGACCGCGATGTCGTGCTCTTCCTGCACGGCACCGCGTCCAGCACGACGGGCAGCTATGGTGCACTCAGCGGCACGCGCGACGCGGCCGAGCCCCAGCTGCCGCAGGACTTCGCCGCGCTGCGGGAGCGCTGCACCCTGCTCGCCTGGGAGCACCGCAGCCTGTCGGCCAGCCCCGTGCGCAATGCGCGCGACGCGGCGCGGGTGCTCGCCCAGGTGCTGCCGGCGAGGGCGCGCTTGCATCTCGTCTCGCACTCGCGCGGCGGCATGGTGGGGGACCTGCTGAGCCTGGCGCTGATGCCGGCCGCGGACCGCGCCGCCTACAGCGAGCGCTTCAAGTCGTTCTACGCAGCCGAGGAGCACGCACACCCTGACGCGGCCCTGCTGGACGACCTGTTCGCAGCCCTGGACGACATGGGCCGGCTGGGCCTGCAGCCGGGCACCTTCGTGCGCGTGGCCAGCCCGTCGCGCGGCACGCTGCTGGCCGACCGCCGCACCGACCTCTTCCTGAGCCTGCTGCTGCGCTGCGTCGGCCTGGTCAGCGGCACCAACGGCAACCCCTGGTACGAGACCTTCAACGGCTTCGTGCGCAGCTTCGTGGCGGCGCGCGCCGATGCGCGCCTGGTGCCCGGGCTGGAGGCCATGATCCCCGGCAGCCTGCTGACGCTGGCCCTCAACGCCATGCCCGAGGCCTTCGACCCGCCGCTGCCCAAGCTGCCCGGCGCCCTGCGCGTCATCGCGGGTGATGCAGTGGCTTCGGGGTTCGGCGGCCTGTTCACGCTGCTCAGCGACGCCTTCTACGGCCTGCACGACCACGACTACGTCGTGCACACGCATTCCATGTTCGGCGGCTTCCAGCGCAGCGACGCAAGGAGCCTGCGCCTGGAACGCAAGGGCGTGAACCACCTTGCCTACTTCAAGGCCGACGCCCCGTCGCGGGCGCCGCTTTTCAATGCGCTGGCCGGAGACGACCGCGACTTCCGCCCGCTGCTGGACGACGAGCGCATCACCCGTGGCCTGCCTCAGCTGTTCAAGCCCCAGCCGCTGTCGCGGCTCAGCCCCGCCCAGTGGCGCGAACGCTGGGCGAAGGACGCGGGCACGCGGCCCCAGGACAAGCCCATCCTCGTCGTGCTGCCAGGCATCATGGGCAGCGAGCTGGCCTTGCAGGACGGCAGCCCGGTGTGGCTGGGCCTGGGCGCCCTGTTGACGGGGCGGCTGCGCCATCTGCCGCTGGACCCTGCCAACCCGGGCAACACGGCACTGCGGGCGTCCGGCCTGGTGCCGACCGCGTATGAGCGGCTGCTGGTGGAGGCCGAGCGGCATTTCCGCGTGATGGCCTGGCCCTACGACTGGCGCCGCTCGATCGATGACCTGGGGGCCGACCTTCGCCAGCAGCTGGACCAACTGCTGGCGGACGAGCGCACGGGGGACCGCGCGCAAGCCGTGCACCTGCTGGCTCACTCAATGGGCGGGCTGGTCGCGCGCTCGGCGCTGTTCAAGCAGCGCGGCCAGGATGCGGGCGGCAGTGCCACGGGGCACTGCGAGACGCAGACCTGGCTGGACATCAAGAAGCTGGGCGGCCGCCTCGTGATGCTCGGCACACCCAACCTGGGCAGCTACGCGCCCGTGCAGCTGCTGGCCCAGCAGCACCGCATGAGCCAGTTGCTGGCCATCATGGCGCGCCAGGTGTCCGGCGAGGACATGGCGCGCTACGGCGCCGGCTTCGACGGCCTGCTGCAGATGCTGCCGGCCGAGCCGTCGGACGTGGTCGGGGACCTGTTCGTCGATGCCTCGTGGCGCGCGCTCCAGCGCAGCGTGCCCTCGGTGCAGCGGCCTGACTCCCGCACCCTCAAGCGCGCGAGCGAACTGCGGGCCTGGCGTGACCAGTCGTTTGCCGAACTGCGCGACAAGGCGGACCCGCACGTGCTGTACGTGGCCGGCAGCGGCCTCACGCCGGTCGGGCTGGCGCTGCCGCCCAACCCGGGTGGCGCGCTCGCCTTCCGGCAGACCATGGCGGGCGACGGCACGGTGCCGTGGCTGTCCACGCTCAAGCCCGCGCAGACTTGGTACGCCAACTGCAGCCATGGCGACCTCGGGGACTACCCGGCGGCCTTCGAGGCGTATTTCGAGCTCCTGCGCCAGGGCCGCACCGCGCGCCTGGCGCAGCAGCCGCCGGTGGGTGCGCTGGAGTCCGGCACGCGCGCCGGTTCGTCGGCGCCGCAGGTGCTGCCCGCCTTGGCAGCCAGCGCCATCCACGGCGCGCCGACAAGCCTGCCGGACGACCCCGCCGCCTTCGCGCTGGGCATCAGTGGCGACCGCGGTGCCGCCGGCCGCGCACGCCTGCCCGACCCGCCCATCGTGCTCAGCCTTGTGCACGGCAGCCTGGACTACGCCCGCTTCCCGCTGATCGTCGGCCACAACCTGGACGAGGGCCTGGCCGGCGGCACCCGCCGTGTGGACGAGAAACTCGATGGCCAGCTGCAGGACATGATCGACCTGAAGCTGTTCGTCGGTGCGGATCGCACCTCGGCCTACCTGCGGCCACCGGCGCGCGACCACCGGCCGCCGCCGTACCCGGGCGCCTTGGTGCTGGGCCTGGGGGCCGTGGGCGAGATGACACCGTCGTCCCTGACCGGCACCGTCACGCGCGGCGTGCTGCGCTATGCCTTCGAGCACCTCACGCGCGACTGCTGGGTCGAGGGCGACGGGCTGCTGCCGCTGCGGCTGAGCACGCTGCTGGTGGGCACGCACATGCAGACGGTGACCTTCCGCGACAGCCTGGCCAGCGTCATCCTGGGCGTCTGGAACGCCAACCAGCACCTGGCCGGCAAGGTCGGCGGGCGTTCGGCGCGTGTGGTGGAGCTGGAGATCATCGAGATCCAGGAGCACAGCGCGCTGGATGCCGCCTACGAGCTGGAGCGGCTGCTGAACAACCCGGACTGGGCGCGGCGTGCGGTCTGGCCTGACGGCACGCTGCAGACGCGCGACGGCGGCCTCTTCGGCTACCGGCGGCGCACGGACGACTCGGTCTGGCAGCGACTGATCGTCGGCCAGGCGCCGCTGGGCGGGCTGAAGTTCGAGCTCATCTCGGAACGCGCCCGCGTGGAGGCCACGCAGGTGCGCAGCGACGTCGCCAGCCTCTCCTCCTTCGTGCAGCAGCTCAGCGACGACGGGGCCGTGGCGTCGCGCCAGGGCCGGGACGAGGAGCGCGCGTTGGGCCAGGTGTTCTTCCAGCTGCTGCTGCCGCAGGCGCTGAAGGACCGCATGACCAACTTCGAGCAGACGGTGCTGGTGCTGGACGACCGCTCGGCCGCCTACCCCTGGGAGCTGATGACGCCGCCCGAGGACGACGTCGGCGACGGCGACGGAGGCGTGCGGCCCTTGTCGGTGCAGGCCGGCATGGTGCGCCAGCGCGTCACCACCAACTACCGCACCCTGCCGCAGACCCGCAACAACTTCGAGGCGCTGGTGATCGGTGCGCCGTCGACCGCCAACTGGACCGACCGCGAGGGCAAGCCGCTGCGCTTTGCCGCGCTGCCCGCGGCGCAGCGCGAGGCCCGCAGCGTGGGCACGCAGCTGCAGCAGGACACGAGGCCCTGGCGCATCACATCCCTGGTGGGCGATGACGTCACATCGCGCCACGTGCGCATGGCGCTGCTCGCGCGGCCCTACCGGCTGCTGCACATCAGCGCGCACGGTGCGCACAACCAATGGGTCAGCGAGATCGAGTGCCTGGGCATGCGTCAGCCCTTGCGCAAGACCGGCGTGCTGCTGAGCGACCAGGAAGTGCTCAGCGCCGCCGACGTCGAGCAGATGGGCAACGTGCCCGAGTTCGTCTTCATCAACTGCTGCTACCTCGGCCAGGACGCCGACCGCGCCGGGCTGGCGCCCGTGCAGCGCAACGACCCCGAGATGGCCTCGGGCCTGGCGCTGAAGTTCATCGAGATGGGCACCAAGGCGGTGGTCGCCGCCGGCTGGCAGGTGCAGGACGAGGCGGGCGCGCTGTTCGCCAGCCGGCTCTACGAGGGCCTCCTGCGGGACGGCCTCGACTTCGGCACGGCCGTGCTGGAGGCCCGGCGAGCCGTGCGCGACGCGCACCCCGGCAACACCTGGGGGGCCTACCAGTGCTATGGCGACCCGAACTGGCGCGTGCCGGCCAGCGGCGGTGGTGACGGGCAGGGCCTGGGCGGCAGCTCGCACCTGCGCGGCAGCCAGCTCGCCAAGAGCCCGGGCGAGCTGACCTCTCAACTGATGAAGGTCAAGGCCGTGGCAGGCGACAAGCCGCGGGATGCGCTGAGGCAGCAACTGCGCAGCCTCATCGCGAGCCTGGAGGCGGACACAGCCCGCGCGCACTGGCTCGCCGACAGCCGCGTCGCCTCAGCGCTCAGCACGGCCTGGCGCGAGCTGGGCGAGTACGCCCTGGCGCTGCAGGCCCTGCACAAGGCCTCGCGGGAGATGGCGTCGGCCGTGTCCATGAGCGACATCGAGTTCGCCGCCAACTCGCTGGCGCGCACGGGCAGCTCATCCACCGACGGGGCACCGCACGCGCTGCTGGCCGCGCTGGACGGTCTCGAAGATGCGCTGCGCACCCCGCCGCCAGCGGGCGCGGGCGCGGCGGGTGGCGACGAGGCGCCGAGCCCGGGGCGCGTGGAGCGCATCAGCCTCAGGGGCAGCGCCGAGTTGCGCCGCGCGGCCTGGCTGCTGCACCAAGGCACGTCCAACAAGCGCGAAACCGCCAGCGCGCTGCGCAGCGCCGCCGGCCACTACCTCGCGGCCTATGCCGCGTGGCGCAAGGCCCAGGGTCCTGTCGACCGGCGCTGCTTCGCCCTGGCCAACGGCTTGCTGTGCGCAGGGCTGGCCACGCTGTTCGGCGCGAAGGTCGACAAGCTGCTCGAACCGCTGGGCCCCGGCCCGGGCCACTGGGAGCACGACGTGCAGGCCCTGCTCGAAGAGCTCAAGGCCTGCGAGCTGTCGGCGCAGTTCTGGCACTACACGGGGGCCTTCGAGCTGCGCAACGGCCGCGCCCTGCTGCGCGTGGCGCTGGGCAACGTGCCCGAGGGCGACTGGCTCCAGCAGCAGTTCGACGCGGGCCTGCAGCTGCTGCGCGTGGCCCTGGTGCGCTGGCCGTCGCCCGCGGAGAAGGACAGTCTCACGATGCGGCTGGAGATGATGCGTGCCGCCTGCGAACGCCCCGGCGCACCGAGCGGCAGCGGCGCCGCGCTCGCCCACGTCGGCAGTGCCCTGGAGATGCTGCGCGAGCGGTCTGCACCAGGTTGAGGCCGGGCGGCGCTGGGGCCGCCCATGTAGTGCCAGCCCTACAAAATCTCCCCGGGGCCCACGATCCCCGGGGGGCGCCGTCCTGCCTAGAGTCGCTCCAACCCCAGGAGCACTCGATGACCCACGACCCCTACGACGCCGACCGGCCGCTGCTCATGCGCTGCAGCTGCGGCCAGCACGCCAGTGCCGCCGACCACGCCGTGGCCGAGCTCAAGGCCCGCAGCGAGCAGGCCGACGTGGAAGCTGAGTCCCGCCAGTTCGTGGAGGCGGCGCTCGTGAAGGCGCTGTTCCCGCAGGACGCCGTGCGGCGGCGCTTCCTGAAGGCGGTGGGCCGCGGCACGGCGATGGCCGCCATCTCCAGCGTGCTGCCCGTGGCCAGCCTGCAGGCCATGGCCGCCGAGAAGGGGGCGCTGGAGAAGAAGGACCTGAAGATCGGCTTCATCCCCATCACCTGCGCCACGCCGCTGATCATGGCCCACCCGCTGGGCTTCTACAGCAAGCAGGGCCTGGACGTGCAGGTGGTGAAGACGGCGGGCTGGGCGCTCATCCGCGACAAGATGCTCAACAAGGAGTACGACGCGACGCACTTCTTGAGCCCCATGCCGGTCGCCATCAGCCTGGGCCTGGGCGCACCGGCCACACCCATGCACGTGGCCACCATCCAGAACACCAACGGCCAGGCCATCACGCTGGCCGTCAAGCACAAGGACAAGCGCGACCCCAAGGACTGGAAGGGCTTCAAGTTCGCCGTGCCTTTCGAGTACTCGATGCACAACTTCCTGCTGCGCTACTACGTGGCGGAAGCGGGCCTGGACCCGGACCGGGACATCCAGATCCGCGTGGTGCCGCCGCCGGAGATGGTGGCCAACCTGCGCGCGGGCAACATCGATGGCTTCCTCGGCCCCGACCCGTTCAACCAGCGCGCAGTCTTCGAGGAGGTGGGCTTCATCCACCTGCTCACCAAGGAGCTCTGGAACGGCCACCCCTGCTGCGCGTTCGGCACGAGCGCGGAGTTCATCCAGAAGAACCCCAACACCTTCATCGCGCTGTACCGCGCGGTGCTCAATGCAGCGGCCATGGCGCGGGAGGCGCGCAACCGCGAGCTGATCGCCAAGGTCATCTCGCCGCAGGCCTACCTCAACCAGCCAGAGACCGTGGTGGCGCAGGTGCTGACCGGCAAGTTCGCCGACGGCTTGGGGCAGGTGAAGGTGGTGCCCGACCGCGCCGACTTCGACCCCATGCCCTGGCAGAGCATGGCCGTGTGGATGCTCACGCAGATGAAGCGCTGGGGCTACCTCAAGGGTGAGGTGGACTACAGGGCGGTGGCCGAGAAGGTCTTCCTGCTGACCGACGCGAAGAAGCAGATGAAGGCGCTGGACCAGGCCGTGCCTGAGGACAAGGCCGGCGGCTACCCGAAGTTCAAGGTCATGGGCAAGGAGTTCGACCCGGCCAAGCCGCAGGCCTACATCGACAGCTTCGCCATCAAACGCACCTGAACCCCTGGGGCACGGCCTAGGGAATACAGCCACAGAGACACAGAGGCACAGAGGCGCTCACACGGGTTCCACCAGCCCGATCTCTCTGTGTCTCTGTGCCTCCGTGGCTGTGTTCTTCGGGCTCCCGACAAGCCGAACACCTGAATCACATGCACGCCTCCTTGAACCTCCGCGCCGCGCTGCTGTCGCTGCTGCTGCTGGGTTGCCTGCTGGGCCTGTGGCAGCTCGCCACGCAGGGCAGCACCGCCACGGCCGCACCGGCTGCGGCGATGACGCCCGAGCAGATCGAGTACGCCAAGCTCATGGGCAAGCCGGTGGACGCGGCGCCGGCCACCACCAAGAGCGGCTTCCCGACCCCGGCGCAGATGGGGGCCACCATCGCCCGCCAGCTCGCCGACCCCTTCTACGACCGCGGCCCCAATGACAAGGGCCTGGGCCTGCAGCTGGCCTACTCGCTCGGCCGCGTGGGTCTGGGCTACCTGCTGGCGGCGCTGGTGGCCATCCCGCTGGGCTTCGTCATCGGCATGAGCCCGCTCATCTACCGGGCGCTGGACCCGTTCATCCAGGTCTTGAAGCCCATCTCGCCGCTGGCCTGGATGCCGCTGGCGCTCTACACCATCAAGGATTCGGCGGCGAGCGGCATCTTCGTCATCTTCATCTGCAGCCTGTGGCCCATGCTCATCAACACGGCCTTCGGCGTGGCCGGCGTGCGGCGCGAGTGGCTGAACGTGGCGCGCACGCTGGAGGTCGGGCCGCTGCGCCGCGCCTTCGAGGTGATCCTGCCGGCGGCGGCGCCCACCATCCTGACGGGCATGCGCATCAGCATGGGCATCGCCTGGCTCGTCATCGTGGCCGCAGAGATGCTGGTGGGCGGCACGGGCATTGGCTACTTCGTCTGGAACGAGTGGAACAACCTGAGCCTGCCGAACGTGCTGTTGGCCATCCTCGTCATCGGCGTGGTGGGCATGCTGCTGGACCTGGCGTTTGCCCGTGCACAAAAGGCGATCACGTATGCGGACTGATCTCGTGCAGGTGCAAGGCCTGGCCAAGCGCTACGGTGACGCCACTGTCTTCGACGGCGTGAACTTCACGCTCAGCGAGGGCGAGTTCGTCTGCATCATCGGCCACAGCGGCTGCGGCAAGACGACCATCCTGAACGTGCTGGCGGGCCTGGAGCAGGCGAGCAGCGGCCATGTGTTCATGGCCAACCGCGAGGTGGTCGGCCCGGGCCTGGAGCGTGGCGTCGTGTTCCAGGGCCATGCGCTGATGCCGTGGCTCACGGTGCGCCAGAACATCGCGTTCGCGGTGCGCAGCAAGTGGCCGGACTGGCCCCGTGCGCAGGTCGACGCGCAGGTGGTGAAGTACGTCGAGCTGGTCGGGCTGGCCGCCCACCTGGACAAGAAGCCCAGCCAGCTCTCCGGCGGCATGAAGCAGCGCGTAGGCATCGCGCGGGCGTTTGCCATCGAGCCGCGCATGCTGCTGCTGGACGAGCCCTTCGGCGCGCTCGATGCGCTCACGCGCGGCACCATCCAGGACGAGCTGCTGCGGATCTGCGCGGCGACGAAGCAGACGGTGTTCATGATCACGCACGACGTGGACGAAGCCATTCTTCTCGCCGACCGCATCCTGCTGATGGCCAACGGCCCGCAGGCGCGCATCGCCGAGATCGTCGTCAACACCATGCCGCGGGATCGCCAGCGCGCCACGCTGCACCACGACCCGCAGTACTACCCCATCCGCAACCACCTCGTGGACTTCCTCGTTGCGCGCAGCGCCGGTCTCTCGGGCGGCCGCGCCCCCGAGCATCCGCCCGAAGTGCGGCCGGGCCTTGCGCCGTCGGCCGAAGTCATTTCCCTTGAACCCAACCTCAGCCTCAGGAGCACCGCATGAGCCGCCTCGACGTCACCGAAAAGATCATCGCCACCAAGGTGGCCAAAGGCCTGAAATGGGCCGACGTGGCCACGGAAATCGGCCTGTCCAAGGAGTGGGTCACGGCCGGGTGCCTCGGCCAGATGACCTTCAACGACGAGCAGGCCGCCAAGCTCGCCAAACTCTTCGACCTGACGGAGGCCGAGACGCAGTGGCTCAAGGTCGTGCCCTACAAGGGCAGCCTGCCCACCAGCGTGCCGACCGACCCGCTGATCTACCGCTTCTACGAGCTCATCAGCGTCTACGGCACGACCTTCAAGGAGCTCATCCACGAAGAGTTCGGCGACGGCATCATGAGCGCCATCGACTTCAAGATGGACCTGAAGCGCGAGGCCAACCCGGCGGGCGACCGCGTGAGCATCGTCATGAGCGGCAAGTTCCTGCCCTACAAGACGTACTGAACGAGACGCCGATTCAACACAGCCACAGAGGCACAGAGACACAGAGAAGACACGCCAGGGGCCAGAGACGGATCTCTCTGTGACTCTGCGCCTCTGTGGCCCTTGGGCTTCGCAGCGCCCATCCCTCCCATGACCCCACTACGCCCGCCCTTGCCGCCCTTCACCCACGACGGCGCCGTGCAGAAGGTACGCCTGGCCGAAGACGCCTGGAACAGCCGCGACCCCGACCGCGTCGTGGGCGTCTACACGGACGACACGGTCTGGCGCAACCGCGCCGAGTTCCCGGTGGGGCGCGAGCAGGTGAGGGCGTTCCTGGCGCGCAAGTGGGCGCGGGAGCTGGACTACCGGCTCATCAAGGAGTTGTGGGCGTTCGGCGAGCACCGCATCGCGGTGCGCTTTGCCTACGAGTGGCACGACGACTCGGGCCAGTGGTTCCGCAGTTACGGCAACGAGAACTGGGAGTTCACGGCCGAGGGGCTGATGCAGCGTCGGTTCGCGAGCATCAACGACCTGCCCATCGCATCCACGGCACGGCTCTTCTTCTGGCCGCTTGGCCGGCGGCCCGATGAACACCCGTCCTTGAGCGAACTCGGCCTCTGAACGGCGCGTTACCCTTGACGGCACCGCAACGACGGCAGCCGCCATGCGTGACCTCTTCCTGCTCGACCCGGACCTCGTCTTCCTGAACCACGGCTCCTTCGGCGCCTGCCCGCGCGAGGTGTTGCAGGCCCAGCACCGCTGGCAGCTGGAGATGGAACGCAACCCGGTGGAGTTCCTCGGCCGGCGTTCAGCCGGCTTGCTGGCCGCGGCGCGCGACCGGCTCGCGGCCGAGCTGGGGGCGCAAGGGGCCGACCTCGTCTTCATGCCCAACGCCACCACCGGCGTGAACGTCGTCGCCCGTTCGTTGGCGCTGCGGCCCGGCGACGAGGTGCTGTCCACCGACCTGGAGTACGGCGCCTGCGACGCCACCTGGGCCCGCGTCTGCGAGGCCGCGGGCGCCACCTACCGGCGTGTGCCCATGCCGCTGCCGCTGGACCGCGCGGCCTTCGTGGCCCGGCTGCGCGAGGCGATCACGCCGCGCACGCGGCTCATCTACTGCAGCCACATCACCTCCACGACGGCCCTCATCCTGCCCGTGGAGGCCGTCTGCCGGATGGCACGGGAGGCGGGTGTGCTATCCCTGGTCGACGGTGCGCATGCGCCGGGCCAGATCGACCTGGACCTGACAGCCGTCGGCGCCGACTTCTACGTGGGCAACTGCCACAAGTGGCAATGCGCGCCCAAGGGGGCGGCTTTCCTGCACGCCGTGCCGGGTCAGCAGGGGGCCCTGCACGCCACGGTCACGAGCTGGGGCTATGCCGAGGGCACCGGCGGACATGCCGGCTTCGAGGCCTACCTCGGCCACACGCCTTTCGAGCGCCGCCTGCAATGGCAGGGCACGCGCGACCTCAGCGCCTGGCTCACCGTGCCGGCGGCGCTCGACTTCCAGCAGCGCCACGACTGGCCCGCCGTGCGCGCCCGCTGCCATGCGCTCGCGCAGGTGGCGCTGCAGGCGATGGTCGACCGCTTCGGCCTGCCGCCCCTCGGCGCCGACGAGGACTGGGCGCAGATGGTGACGCTGCCCGTGCCCACCCAGGACCCGGACCGCCTGCGGGCCCGGTTGTTCGAGGAGAGTGGCATCGAGATCCCCGTGACCTCGCATGCAGGCCGCGTGTTCGTGCGGTTGTCAGTCCAGTGCTACAACACGGAGGCGGAGGTTGCGCGGCTGCTGGATGCGCCGGCCTTGCAGTAGGAGTAGGGCAGGCGCTTGTCGGACGGGGTCGTCGGTTTGGCAATGACTGGATCAGGCTGATTCTGTTGAAAAACCCGATGGCAATTTGCGCCTGCTGACCTAAGTTCTTGCATCGCAGCGGCGAGGGCAAGCAGATGATGGGTCAGAGCGGCGGCACGCAGGACAGACTCTTCTACAGCTTCAACCTCGACGACCACATACCGCGCGACCATCTGCTCAGGGGCATCGACCGCTACTTCGACCTGGGCGACCTGCGCCAACAGCTCGCCCCGTTTTACAGCCACACCGGACGCCCCTCGATCGATCCGGAGCTGATGATCAGGATGCTGGTCATCGGCTACTGCTTCGGCATTCGATCCGAGCGCAAGCTCTGCGAGGAAGTGCACCTGAACCTGGCCTATCGCTGGTTCTGCCGGCTTGACCTTGAAGACCAGATTCCCGATCACTCCACCTTCTCAAAGAACCGGCATGGGCGCTTCCGTCAGAGCGACGCCTTCCGCTTGGTCTTCGAGAACGTTCTGCGCCGCTGCATGCATGAGGGCCTGGTGCGCGGCGAGGGGTTTGCCGTGGACGCCAGCGTTATCAAGGCCGATGCCAGTCGTGCTCGTGGCGTACCTGGAGTGGAGGCTGTGAAGTGGCGCGATGACGCTGCCAGCACACGCGCTGTGCGCGAGTACATCGAGGCGCTGCAGGCGGAGAACCCCGCCACGGCCGATGAGCCATCGCCGCCACCTCCGCCCAAGAAGGTCTCATTGACCGATCCCGCCGCGCAATGGACGGCCGCACCTGCCGGTCCTGCGTTCTTCGCGTACTCGACCAACTACCTCATCGATCTGGCGGCCGGCGTCATCGTGGACGTCGAGGCCACGCCCGCGCTTCGATCTCATGAGTTGAAGGTGACCAGGACCATGGTCGACCGCGTCGAACGCCGATTCGGTCTCAAGCCCAGGCGACTGGTAGGGGACATGGCCTATGGCATCGCACCGATGCTCAGCTGGATGGTCAAGGACAAGGGCATCGAGCCGCACGTGCCCGTGTGGGACAAGACCGGTCGCAAGGACGGGACTCTCTCCAGCTCGGAGTTCCAGTGGATCGCCCAGAACAACGAGTACCTCTGCCCTGAGGGCCATGCACTTCGCTGCGATCGTCGTACCTTCACGGTGGAGCGTGACCGGGTGACCAAGGCGGACACGGTGATCTACAGGGCCAGTCAACACGACTGCGCGCAGTGCTCTCGTAAGCAACAGTGCTGCCCCAACACACCAATGCGCAAGATTGCGCGCAGCGTCCATGAAGAGGCCCGCGACGTCGCCCGCCAGTTGACGGACACGCCGCAGTACCGGCAGTCCAGAAGAGAGCGCAAGAAGGTCGAGATGCTGTTTGCACACCTCAAGCGAATCCTGAAGCTCGACCGGCTACGGCTGCGCGGGCTGACAGGGGCGCGCGACGAGTTCTTGCTGGCGGCGACGGTTCAGAACTTGCGGCGGATGGCCAAGCGATTGAACGGTCAGCAACTGATGCCAGCGTGAAGGGGCCGGCGAGGCCGCCTCGCGTTCTATCTCGCTGCAGCTTCGAACCGCAGTCTCGTCGAACACCGCTTCGACACCGTTTGCCGGACGAGTTTTTCAACAGAATCGGC
>JAEUPJ010000001.1 GCA_016790285.1 Roseateles sp.
CTTGCCAATCATCACCATGGTGATCACTCCTCGAACCCCGCCCAGCTGTGGATATCTCGGGCAGGGTAGGTTGAACACCTGGGTCAAATTTGGGTCGGCAGGGCCCTCACGGGTGGGTCAAATTTCAGTCGGCGCCAACACCGAGGGTGGCAGTTGCAGTGGCACTGCGAGAGCACTGCGGGCTTCAATCAGCTGCTCCTGGACAGTTGCGAGCTGATTGCGAGCGCGCTCGGCTTCCACCAGCGCCACATTGGCATCGAGTCGCGTGTCTTCGCCGGCCGCACGGCGCTTCTCGACGGCCCGAGCCGTTTCATCGAACATCCGGACGGCTTGGGTCTCAAGCTCGACGCGCCGCTGGAAGGCCAACACCCGGTAAAAGCGCTGCGCCACCTCGGCGCGCTGCTGCAGCCGCATGTCATCTATTTCCAGTCGCAGGGCCTGCAGGGCGGCTGCGCTGGCCTGACGGCGATGTCCTGGTTGTCCGCTGATCTCGAAGGTCTGAGAAACGCCGGCGCTCCATTCTTTGCGACGCTCCAAAGACGACGCATCGGGCACCTTCCTCCGGGTGCTCTCGATCGATACCTGAGGGTTGTTCTGAAACAGGGCGACGGCATCCGTGACAGCGCCCTCCGCAGCCGCCAACTGCGCTTGCTTTCCCTGGAGCACGGGGTTGGCCGCTTCGGCGAGTGCCAAGACCTGTTCGAGAGTGAATGTGCTCAACGAAGCTGGGGAACTTGCCGGCCCGGCCATTGGCTGAGCCTGATCCGGTTGCGCGCAGCTTAAACCAGGAGCGAGGAGCACGGCCGTGGTCAGGGCCAACGACGCGCACGATGGCCAACCCCTCCGACCAGACCGCGCCCCTGAAGGTGATCGGCCGGACCGCCTGGGCACTTCCATGGCGCAGTGTGGCGGGGAAATGGAAGGGTTCCGGCACTGGACGGCGGAGCAAACGCCGTTCTGTTCTTGGATCGCACGCGCTTCAACGTTCTTCATCGATCGACACCTATCGCAACGGGTCGAATTTCAATCCATGAAGTAGCTACAGGGTCAAGCTCTTTTTCGTCTTCCGTCGTCTGTGTGGTTCCGTCGCTTTGCAAGGACGGATTGCTCGCCTTCGGCGGTCAAGCACGGTGATGTCCCGGCGCGTGGTGTAAGTCCACAGCCCGGACAGGCTGGGATGCGCGGGGTTACTCAGCGTGCCACTGCGGACAGCCGAGTGGGAACAGTATCACTGAGGGTCTGCAGGCCCTCGAGCTGCATGTAGCGGCGGTTCAGACTCCACTCGTCGTTCTGCTCGAGCATCATGGCGCCGACGAGCCGCGTGATCGAGGCGTCGTTGGGGAAGATGCCCACCACGTTGGTCCTGCGCTTGATCTCTGCGTTGAGCCGCTCCAGCGGGTTGGTGCTGTAGATCTGCGGCCAGTGCGCCCTGGGGAAGCCCATGAAGGCCAGCACGTCGTGCTCTGCCGCGTCCATCATGGCGCTGAGCTTGGGCAGCTTCTCTCGGAACTGGTCCGCCACGCTGCGCCATTGCATCCTCGCCGCCTGCGGCGTCTCCTGCACGAACACCGTGCCGATGGCCGCACTCACCATGCGCCGCTGCGTCTTGTTGGCGTAGGCCAGGACGTTGCGCATGAAGTGCACGCGGCAGCGCTGCCAGGTGGCCTTGAGCGTCTTTGCCGCAGCCGCCTTGATGCCCTCATGGCTGTCGCTGATGACGAGCTTGACGCCACGCAGGCCACGTCGGTTCAGGCTTCGCAGGAACTCCGTCCAGAACGGCTCGGCCTCGCTGGCCCCAACCTTGATGCCCAGCACTTCGCGCTGTCCCTCGGTGTTGACGCCCACGGCCACTATCACCGCGACGCTCACGATGCGACCAGCCTCGCGCGTCTTCACGTAGGTCGCGTCGATCCACAGGTATAGCCAGTCGCCCTCGATCTGCCGGTTCAGGAACGCGCCGACGCGCTCATCGAGCTCGGCGCACAGCCGCGACACCTGGCTCTTGGACACGCCGCTCATGCCCATGGCCTTGACCAGATCGTCCACCGAGCGCGTGGAGATGCCCTTGATGTAGGCCTCCTAGATCACCGCCGTCAGCGCCTTCTCGGCGGTCCTGCGCGGCTCCAGGAACTCGGGGAAGTAGCTGCCCTGGCGCAGCTTGGGGATCTTGAGCTCGACGCTGCCGGCACGCGTCTCCCAGGTTCGATCTCGAAAGCCGTTGCGACTGTTGATGCGCTCGGCGCTCTTCTCGTCATAGCCGGCGCCGCAGCGCCCTTCGGCGTCGATCTCCATGAGCCGCTGGGCCATGAACTGCACCATCTGGCGCAGCACATCAACGTCGGCTCCCTTCTCGGCAAGTTCGGCCAATGCGATAGTTGAGGCGGTCATCGTGTCTTCCTTTGGACAAGGGTTATTGGGTCGCACCTCAACCTTATCCGGGACCACGATGGCCACCCTCTACGGGCAGCCTCGCCTAAAAACTTACACCACCTCGCGGGGCATCACCCGCAATGCATCGTGGCGATGGCGCCCGTTGCGTCGCCCAGATCCCTCAGATGTCGAGGCGAGAGTTCAGTTTCGAGAGCTGCACGTAGCGCTCTCGAGCCAGGCCGAGGACGTACGAGGCTTTGCTCAGCCTAGTCATCGATGCCGTGTTGCCCAGTTGCAATCGATCAAGTGCTGCGCTGCAAATGCGCTGGGCGGACGTGACACGCCGATTCGCTCGCAGCAGGGGGCTGGGTTTCATGACATCTCCCGGGCCAATGTCTGAATATGCCGCCGTTGCTGGTCCATGCCATGGCAGCGTGAAATCACTGGGGCGCGCAGAGCGGCGTCATCTTTTCTTGCGCATCCGGCCCGACCTTGCGAATGGTTTCCAACCTTCTGGACGGCCGGTGCAATGCCTGCGCGTTCACCTTCGCTTCGGCCTCGCCCAAGGGCGTTGCCATCGCGGCGTCGAGTTCAATCTTGGCCGTTCGCGCCCACCGGCCGCCACCACGCAGGATCTCGAGGTCGCTGGAGCGCGCCCGGGCAAAAAACATCGATTCGGCAAGTCCGTGAGCATGCAGCACCTGTTTGACCCTGGCCATGCGATAGCGCAAGTCGAAATCTTGGGACTCCGCACCGCGCACGCCACCGCCTGCCACTTGAGCTGCGATATGCCGAAGGTTTTCCTGGACCGCTGTTGACAGCGCCGGCACCGCCCGTGGGGATGACAGCTTGGCATGACGAATGAAAGGGTTGCGCCCAACCACCAGGCCCCAGGGTCGTTGCCCGTCCACCAGGTCTACCGTCATTGCCTCTAGCTTCGTGAGCCCGAAGTCCCTTGCCACCTGCAGTCGAAGTGCCAGACCAGGATCGGACTGCCCAATAGCCGTGAGAGCAATACTGTAGTCCTCGTCTCGCCCGTCAACGGGCAGAACGAAGGTGCATAGCAGCCTGAACGCATGGTTGTCACCGGACTGCGCAGCGATGAACAGCCAGTTCATTCCCTGTTCCACCTCACGCAACGACCCGGATGACCGCAGGATGGTCGCACCAAGCCGGCGCTGAGCCAACACCACGCCATTGGCTGCGGCCTTTTCGAGGCAGAACCTCGCCATAGGCGGATTGGCCACCGAACCGTTGTGATTCGAGTGCATCTCGTAGAGCCGGGTCCAAGCGTCCAGGTGTCCACCGTCGGCTGCCCGCATCAGCAGCGCCGAGGCCTTCCGGAAGTTTTGCCCCGCGACCAGCGAGTTCCAGCCGAGGCTTCCGACGTCGTTTCCGCTCAGCGCTTGGCCGAGCATCAGAGCCGCGCCGCTGCTTCCCCGTGCCACGCAGTCATCCAGCAAGGTCTCAATCGCCCGGCGGTCCACGGCGATGGACGCGCCGGGAATCGAACTCGCATGCGTCAAGGCTTCGAATACCTTGTCTGCGAGACCAGCATCCGGCGTCGCGCCTGGCTTCAGACCAAGCGCTAGCGCGCGGAACAGCAACTGCGGTTCCTGCCTCATCAGCGCCCGATCCATCGCGAATGTCAGCAAGTGAGGCCAGCCGATGCCCGGCAAGTCTTTCAACGATCTCAGACGCGACACGATCTCCTCGTCGGAGCGCTCGTGCGGGGCGTAGCGGCAGAGCACCTTTCTCGACGCTTCGTCGCCACCCGCTGCGGCGCTGCGGAACCAACGCAGCCCTTCGTCAGAATCGGCCGCGGTCAGCGAGGTCCAGATTGCCAACTTAAATTGCGCAGTCACACGTCCCGAATGCGCGGCCTGCTGCAGCGTCGCGATGCGCCCATGCGCCACGATCTCATAGAGGTCCAGTGATTCGACGATCAGCTGCTGCGCATCATCTGCGCGGATCGGCTCAGCCTGCTGCAGGTACTCCAGACCTAGCGGGACGTGACGTGGAAACCCATTCGTACCCTGTAGGTACTTCCTGCCAGCCTCGAAGCATGCGGCGACATCTCCCCGCCTCGCCCTCGAAATCAACTGAGCATCGGGCCGTCGCATCCTGCGCCTTCAATGCACTGGCGCATTGCCAAGCCCTCTGTTGGAAATTGATCGACGTCTTAGACGTCGCTTTTACCAAGGAGCTTAAGGAACGGCAGATGACCGCTGCCAGTCCAACACATTACGGTTTTGTCAGGTCGGTGCGCCGCGTTCCAAAATGCTCAAAGCTGTGACGGCGGCGTGAATGAGGGAGACGCTGTCCGTAAAAAGCAGTCGTGTCGATTTGGAGGCACGTGAACCCAAGGTTTGGATGGCCTCGTACCAGCGGGAACCCGCCCAAATGGTTGAAGTAATGGATTTCCCTAGCCCGCTTCCCTAGCCTTCAAGGCGCTGGAGGCGATCCAGCCCTCTGGCATCGACCAATGAATAGGAGAAGTACATGAACAAGCCAGTCCTCTTGGCCTTGGCATGCAGCGCAGTTGCCGGTTCTGCCTTCGTGTTGAGGCTCGCAGCGAACTGACCCGGGGCGCTCGTGCAGAACTGACCCACCCCTGAAGGCTACCCGAGGGAGCCTGAGTCTGTGGATATCTCTGAGGTCTTGGGGTCTCCTTTCTTGCGCTGAGTGGGTCGGGCACGC
>JAEUPJ010000026.1 GCA_016790285.1 Roseateles sp.
CATGGAGCATCAGGCCTGCCCCGCTGCCTGCGTCCATCCAGCTGATGCACAGGAGGATCTGGATGGCGGGTCTTGACCCGCCCTACGGCGCCCTCTGCACCGAACCGTTGAACGACGGCTTTCAGGCTGTGAACTCGATGGGGTCGGAAGGCCGCTTCGGGTCGATACCCGCCCGCCATCCCCATCTAACCCGCCTACTTCACGAACGCCTCATTCCCCAGCACACCCATGTTCACGACCCCGCTGCGCTGAGCGGTGGCCATGACGTGTGCGACGCGGCCGTAGTCGACGAGGCGGTTGGGTTGGATCTGCACTTGCGGCTGCGTCGCTGCCGGGCCGGTGCCGATGTCGCGCAACCGGGCTTCGAGTGCGTCGCTGTTGGCCAGTGGCTGCCCGTCCCAGGACAGCGCACCGTCGAAGTCGATGCCGACCCGGTGCACCACCGGCACCCGGTCGGGCGGCTCGCCGCCGATGGTGAGGCTCACCGAGTGCAGCTGCATCGGGAGGGTGACGATGAGCATCACCAGCAGCACCAGCATCACGTCGATCAGCGGCGTCGTGTTGAGGTCCATCAGGGGCTCGGCCCCCGCGGTGCTCGTCAAACCCGTGAGCTGCATTCCCATGGTGCTCTCCCCGTTTCAAGGTCGTTGAAGAAAGGTGGTGCTGAACGCGTGCGGCCCATCATGCCGATTCCGCCAGCCAGCGCAATGGGCAATGGGCGCCTGTAGGTTTCGCCCTACGCCATCACCCGGCGTCCTGCCCCTGCACCGCCGCAGCGACCCCGCCTACATTGGATTCATCGCGAGCCCGCATGGCTGCACTGACCTGCAGCTGGATGGGCAGACCGATGGAAGGCCCGGCGCTCCGAACGCCGGGCCTTCACTTTTTGTGCGCGTTCAGCGCTGCTGCAGCAAGGCCTTGGCGGCCTCCACGCGCAGGGCCAGCGGCGCGGCCTCGTCGTTGAGCACGCGTTGCAGGAAGGCGCGCGGGTCCAGGTCGGCGCCGGCTGCCGGCGCCGCGGCGACAGCCGGGGTCGCGGGCTGCAGCAGCTGCAGCGCCGCGTCCAGCGCGGCGGGCGTTGTGGGCGCCAGCCGGGCGAGCAGGTCGGCCTGGCCGTCGCGGCCGGGTTCGATGTCCAGCCAGGGTGTGTCGGCAAAGACGGGTGCCAGGTCGGGCGCGACAAAGGCCGACCAGTTGCCGGTGGCCGGGTCCTGCGCGGGCACGTCGGGGCGCGGGCCGTCGGCGCGGGTGCGCACGCGCGCCGGTGCCAGCGTCGGCAGGTAGCGGTCCTGCAGCCGGGCGAGGAACGCGGCTGCGCGCGCGACCGGCACGGGGTGCTGCAGCGAGAACCACAGCTGCAGCGCGTCGGTGCCGGACACGGCGATCGCCGGCGCGGGCAGGGCCAGCTCGGCCTGCACGGCCCGCCACACCACGCCCAGGGCGTCCCAGTCGGCCGGGGCGGCGACTTCCAGCAGCAGCGACTGCGTGCTGCCGGGCGGGGGCGGTGGGTACAGGCGGTGGAGTTCGGCGGCGAGACGGCTCATGGCGCGGCGAATCTACTACGCGCCGCGCCGGCCCGCCTGGGCCCGCCGTGGTGCCGGGCTACTTGCGCCGGATGAACCTCACCGCGACGAGCACCCCCAGCGCCAGGCCCACCAGCGGCCAGCTGCCGGGTTCGGGCGTCGGGCACGGGGGCGTGCCCTGCACACCGCAGTTGGCAGCCTGGGCGCTGGCCAGCATGGGGGCGAGGGTGAGCGCCGCGACGGCCGCGCGGGCGGCCAGGGTGGACAGTCGGGTCATGGGGTTCTCCTTGCCGGAACACCTCCGGTCAATGAGCTTGGGCGGTCGAGGGCGCGGTTTCAAATGCGGATGGCCCTGCGAACGGGTGGCGGCCCCGTGGATGAGGGGGCGGCGCGCTACCCCGTGACGATGCCCGCATGGCCCCCGGCGATCGTGCCCCCGCCGCCACGGGGCAACCGCCAATCCTGAGGCGGTGGCCGCCGAAGAAAAATCGCGCCACCCCGTCATGCCGGCGCCGGCCCGATCGTCATGGGGTTCCCTCACTCACTGAAAGGACCCCTGCCATGCCTTCCTATCTGCTGCTGCTGCACGAGAACCCCGCCCGGAGCGCCGCCCTCAGCGCGGCCGAGCTGCAGGACATCATCCACGCCCACCAGGCCTGGGCCGAGCGCCTGGCCGCGGCGGGCGCCCTGCTCGGCGGCGAGAAGCTCACCGACGACGGCGGGCGCCGCCTGCACTTCGAGGGCGACCGGCCCGTGGCCAGTGACGGGCCCTATGCCGAGGCGCATGACGTCGTCGGCGGCTACTACCTGCTGAAGGCGGCCGACATGGCCGCCGCCGAGGCGCTGGCCGCCGGCTGCCCGCACCGGCAGGCGGGCCAGTGGATCGAGCTCCGCCAGGTCGAGGACCTTGGCTGACGCCGCCGCCGTCCTCGGCCCGCTGCTGGCGCGCGAGCAGCGGCGCGTCGTGGCGCTGCTGGCCCGCCAGCTCGGCCTGGCGGAGCTGGCCCTGGCGGAAGACGCCGTGCAGACCGCCGCGCTGCGCGCCCTGGAGCGCTGGCCGCGGGACGGCACGCCCGAGCGCCCCGCGGCCTGGCTCTACCAGGTCGCCCGGCACTGGGCGCTGGACCAGCTGCGCACCGCGGGCCGGCACGTTTCGCTGCCGGACGACGACGCCGGGCTGCTGCCGCCCCTGCCGCCGCCCACGGGCCGCTTCGCGGGCGAGCTGGACGACGACGAGCTGGCCCTGCTCTTCGCGGCCTGCCACCCCGCGCTGCCGCCCGCCACGCAGGTGCTGCTGGCCCTGCGCAGCGGCGCGGGGCTGACCCTGGCGCAGCTGGCGCCGCTGCTCTTCACGCACGAGGCTGCCCTTGCCCAGCGCCTGGCCCGCGCGCGGCGGCGCCTGGCGGGCGAAGCCGTGGCCCTGCCGGCCGGGGCCGAACTCGCGCCGCGCCGCGAGGCGGTGCTCACCGCGCTGGCGCTGGCCTTCCACCAGGGCCAGCTCGCCGCGGGGCGGGCGGGCGCACCGGCCTCGCCCGATGCCGCCCCGGCGCACGAGGCCTGCTGGGAAGCCATCCGGCTGGCCCGCGCGCTGGCCGCCCACCCGGCCGTGGCGGCCCCCGAGGCCGATGCGCTCGCGGCCCTGTTGCTGCTGCACGGCGCGCGGCTCAGCGGCCGCATCGACGACCACGGCGACCCCATACCGCTGGCCGGCCAGCCGCGCGAGCGCTGGGACGCCGGCATGATCCGCCTCGGCCTGGCGCACCTGCAGGCCTCGCAGCGCGGCGCGGCGCTGAGCCGCTGGCACCTGCAGGCGGGCATCGCGGCCGAGCACGCGATGGCGCCGCGACCCGAGGCCACGCGCTGGCCGGTCATCGTGCGCTACTACGAGATGCTGCTGGCGCTGGACCCGTCCGACGCGCCGCGCCTGGGCCACGCCATCGCGCTGGCCGAGGCCGGCCAGCCCGGCCCCGCGCGCGAGCGGCTGCTGGCCCTGCTGCCCACGCTGCCCGCGGCCTTGCGCGCGCACGGCCTGGCGGCGCTGTCGCGCGCCGCCGAACACGAAGGCGCGCTGGCCGACGCCTCAACCTGGCTCGCGCAGGCCGTGGCCCACGCGCCCGACGCGGCCCAGGCCCGCGTCCTGCAGGCGCGGCTGCAGCGGCTGCAGGCCCACGGCCCCGGCCTCAGGGCCGTTGGTCCAGCCGCAGCACCGGGTAGAGGTTGAGCCGCTCGTCCCAGCTCGCGTGGCGGCGGTGGAAGAAGGCCAGCCGGGCCGCCGGGCTGGCCGCGAAGGCAGCGTCATCGCGCAGCCGGGCGGCGAAGGCCTCGCGCAGCGCGGGGCTGGCGGCAAGCTGCTCGCGCGCCACCTGCTCGGCGACATAGGGCTCCATGTACTCCTTGGTCTCGAAGGCCGTGGCGAAGCGGCCCCAGGCGGCCAGGGAGTCGGGCGCGTCGGGCTCCAGCAGGTGCATGGCCAGCGCGGCCAGGGGCTGCGCGATGGGCACGAAGAGGCTCCCCGCCGGCACGTCGCGCGGCTCGTCGCGCCAGTCGCCGTTGAGGGTCACGCGTTGCCGGCCTTCGGTCGTCGCGGCGTCGGCCTTCACGCCCGTGGCGCGAAAGACCTGGGCCGGCACCGCGCTGCGGGCCTGCACCAGCCGCTCGAAGCGCACGCCGTGCTGCGCGAGCTTCTCGCCCACCCAGGCGGCATGCTCGGCGGGCACCACGTAGCCCGCGCCGGGCGCACGCCGCACGCGGTCGGGCTCGATGCGCTCGCGCAGCGGCAGCCGCCACACCTCGGGCCGGGTCTCGTCGTAGCGCGTCATCAGCGCGCCGGAGATGTCGCTGGGCGTGCGCGTGTAGGCATAGCCGCGGAAGTCGATCTCGCGTGCCTCGTCCAGGGTGCGCCACGTCAGCGGCACTTCGGCGGGCGGCCGGGCATCGGCGGCGTGGGCGGCCAGCAACCAGCCGCGGCCGTGGCGGGCGACCTGCTCGAGCACCGCGTCCACCGTCTGGCGCGTGACGCTCACGCGGTGCGGGTAGGGGCGCCAGCTGTGGGTCTCCACCAGCATCCCGAGGCGGTTGCGCAGCAGGAAGTAGCCGTGCGAGAAGCGCGGCGTGGGCACGTTGTCTTTGAAGCCGCTGGCCGGGTTGTCGCTCTCCACGAACGACGGGTAGAAGGGCAGCGGCAGCGCGCCCTGCCCGGCCAGCGCGGCGATGACGCCGTCGCGCCAGGTGGTGCCGGCCGTGCGCAGCGCGGGGTCGCCGGCGTGCACGGGCTCCACCATCACGGCGATGTCGTGCTCGAACTGCGCGCCGTCGGTCGTGTGCAGGTCCACCATGGTCAGCGGGTCCCAGGCGCGCACCAGTGCCAGCATGGCCTGCATCTCGGGGGCGTCGGCCTTGACGTAGTCGCGGTTGAGGTTGAGGTTCTGGGCGGTGGTGCGCCAGCCCATCTGCTCGGGGCCGCGCTGGTTGGGGCGGTTCCAGGCGCCGAAGCGCTCATGGCCGTCGACATTGAAGACCGGCACGAACACGAGCACCTGGTGGCGCAGCGCGCCGGGCCGCGCGAGCTGCTCGCGCAGCGCGAGGAAGCCCGCGTCCTTGCCTTCGATCTCGCCGGCATGGATGCCGCCCTGGATGAGCGTGACCGGCAGCCCCGCGCGGCGCGCCGCCTCGGGCGTGAGTGCGCCGGACTGGCTGGCCACCAGCGCCCACATCGGGCGACCCTGCGGCGTGCGGCCGAACGCCGTGCAGCGCACCGCGCGCGGGTGGGTGCGGGCGAAGTCGTGGCACAGGCGGCCGACTTCCTCGTAGCGGCCGGTCTGCAGGAAGCCGCTGCGCTCGGCGTGCGTCGTGAGCGGGGGCGCGGCGGTGGCCGAGAGGCCGACCAGGGCCAGGGCCAGGAGCGGGAGTCGGAGCATGGTGAGGGGGGCAGGTCAGCGAAGCCCCGGATTATTCGGGCGGCTGCTGCCAGCGCGTGTCAGCCGGCGCGGGCGGGTTCGCGCGGCCGTGCGGCCTTCAGAACTCGCCGCCCGAGAAGCGCGTGTCGGGCAGCTGCAGCATGCTGCGCAGCTGCAGCCGCGTGGACGGCCAGTTCTGCGGCGGCGAGTTGACCGAGTCCAGGTGCGCCTCGCGCGCCGCGGCCAGGCCCTTGCGGTGGGCCAGCTCGACGAAGGCCTGCGTGGCATCCCGCGGCAGCGCCTGCGCAAACAGGAAACCCTGGCCGAGCGCGCAGCCCATCTCGGCCAGCACGTGCTGCTGCTCGGCCGTCTCGATGCCTTCGGCCACAGTGTGCAGGCCCAGGGCCTGGGCCAGGTCGTGGATGGCCGACACGATGGCGCGCGCCTTCTGGCCCACGCGCGGGTTGTCCAGGTCGGCGATGAAGGCGCGGTCGATCTTGAGCTGGTCCAGCGGCAGCCGGCGCAGGTAGGCCAGCGACGAGAAGCCCGTGCCGAAGTCGTCCAGCGCGATGCGCACGCCCAGGGCGCGCAGCCGCGTGAGCAGGTCGATGGCGCGGTGGTTGTCCTGCAGGAGGGCAGATTCGGTGAGTTCGATCTCCAGCCGGTCCGCGCGCAGGCCGCTGCGCTCCAGCGCCTCCAGCACGTGCAGCTCCAGCGGGCTGCGCTCGAACTGGTGGGCCGACACGTTCACGGCCACGCGCAGCGTGCCGGGCCAGCGGGCGGCGTCTCGGCAGGACACCAGCAGCGCCCAGGCGCCCATGGCGACGATGAGTCCGCTCTCCTCGGCCAGCGGTATGAAGACCGACGGCGGCACCAGGCCCCGCGTGGGGTGGCGCCAGCGCATCAGCGCCTCGAAGCCCAGCAGCTGGCCGCTGGCCAGCTCGATCTGGGGCTGGTAGTGCATCTCCAATTGACCCGTGTCCAGCGCCAGGCGCAGGTCGGCCAGCAGCGCCAGGCGCTCCTGCGCCTCCTGCTGCAAGCTGGGCTCGTAGAGCATGAGCCGGTCCCGGCCGGCGGCCTTGGCCGCGTGCAGGGCCAGGTCGGCCGCGCGCAGCAGCGGGTCGGGCGCCTGGGCGTGGCGAGGCGCGCAGGCCGCACCGATGCTGGCGCGCACGTCGATCTCGTGGCCGTCGATGACGACCGGCACGCGCAGCGCCGTGCGCAGCTGCTTGCCCAGGCGCTGGATGGCTTCCGTGCTCAGCTCGTCGCGCAGCAGCACGGCGAACTCGTCGGCGCCGAGCCGCGCGACCAGGTCGCCCGTGCCGCGGCGTGCGGCCAGGCTGTCGGCCAGGCGCTCGCCCACGGTCGCCAGCAGGTGGTCGCCCGCCGCATGGCCCAGGGTGTCGTTGACCTGCTTGAAACAGTCCAGGTCCAGCAGCAGCACGGTGCAGGGCGCCACGGGGCCGCCGCCGCCCAGCAGCAGCGCCAGGCGGCGCTGGAACTGGTGCCGGTTGGCCAGGCCCGTGACGGCGTCCTGGTCGGCCATGCGCAGCAGCTCGCGTTCGCGTTCGCGCACCTCGCTCACGTCGGTGCCCACGCCGCGCCAGCCGTCGCCGTCCAGCGGCCCGCCGCTGAGCGACCACCAGACATCGTCCTCGCCGAGGTGCAGGTGCAGGTCGTGGTCGCGCAGCGGCTCGGCCGCAGCCAGCGCGCTGCCCAGGCGGTCCAGGCGCTGGCGGGCATCGCCGTCGCCCGGCGGCAGGTGGCGCGCGAGCACCTCCAGCAGCGGCTGGTCGATCAGCGCCTCCACCGTCTGCCCCAGCCGCTCGGCCAGGCGCCGCGACACATGGCGCAGCCGGCCGTCGCGTCCGACCTCCCAGAGCCAGTCGCTCGCGTGTTGTTCAAAGTCGCGCAGCAGCAGCGACACCGTGAGCCGGTCGCGCGCGGCGGCGTGCTGCGCGTGCCGGCCCTGCAGGAACAGGCGCGCGTTGACGAGGGCCGCCAGCATCAGCACCACGGTGAAAAGCGGCAGCAGCGGCAGCAGCCCGTTCATCCAGTCCAGCGGGTGCAGCACGATGCCCACGGCCAGCGTTCCGCAGGAGGCGAGCACCCAGGCCAGCGACACGGCCGGCAGCAAGGCGAACATCCAGGCAGCGGTTGCGATCGCGCCCGCCAGGCCGGCCACGAGCGGCGCCTGCAGCGGCGGGGGGATGAGCTGCGCCGCCTGCAGCACGAGCACCGCATCCAGCACGCCGCCGACGAAGAGATCCAGCGCCAGCAGCAGGCCGGCGCGCACGCCGCGCAGCGGGGCGCTGGCCGTGCGGTACTGGCGCTCGTGCCACCAGAGCGCGAAATTGAAGCTGTTGAGCACCACCAGCGCGATCAGCGTGGGGCCGAAGGGGGTCAGGTCGGTACCGGCGGGCAGTGCGGCGAACAACATCGCCACCGCAATGGCCGTGGCGATGGCCGAGGTGGGCAGCTGGTCGACGATGGCGCGCCACTGGTCGTCGCGCAGCCGGGCGACGTCCTCGGGGCGGTCGCCGGGCACCTGCCAGGCAGCGGCGACGAGCCCGCGCAGGCCGGCCAGCGGCCGCCAGCCGGGCGCTGTGGAGAGGGCGAGAGTGGACACAGGCTCGGCCATGGCTGGCCGATGCTAGGCGGGGTCGGGGCGGCGTGGTTGTGACGCAATCCCCGATTCGGCGCGGAATCTGCGGCCGCGGGGCTGGCTCAGCGGTCGGCGGTGTTCTCGCGCAGCATGCGCTGCATCAGCGTGAAAAAGCGGTCGTAGAACTCGCCAGCCGGGATGGTTTCGGAGGCGACCTTCACCAGCGAATCCTGCGTGGACGACAGGGGCACCGAAATGGAGCCCAGCGCGCTCACGCCGAGGCTGGCCGCCTGCGGGTTGCGCTTGAGCGCGTAGCGGTCCTGCTGGGCACTGACATAGGCGGTGGCGATCTGCTGCTTGGGGCCGTCGCCCACGCAGACCACGTTGAACGCGATCTCCACGTGCACCTCGCCCTCGGGCTGGAAGTGCTTGGCGCCGCGCACCACGCCGGCGTCGGCCTTGCTGATGACGTAGCCCTGGCTCAGCAGGGCGCGCCGGGCGGCCTCGCAGGTCGCGTCGACATTGGCGTCGAAGAGCCGCGAGTAGGTCTCCTCGGCGGCGAAGCTCTCGCGCTGGTAGACCTTGCCAACCTTGTCCGAGGCCGCGGGCATGCCGCCACAGGCGGTCAGCAGCAGGCTGGCCAGGACGGGCAGGGTCGAAAGGGAAATGCGTCGCATGGGGGGATTATTCCGTCGTCTCGTATCGCTTTGTTGCTGGCCGGCGCCCGGGTGCCCGGCGCGGATGCGACAAGGCGTGACAGGCGGAACGCACCGCGGGCCGTGGCCGATGACAGGGTGATTGGCGAGCAACGCGCCAGCCTTGCTGGCCCTGCCGGCCCCGCGCCTGCGGCCAAAATGCGCCTCCAGGGAGGGCACATGGACAAAAAATCGCTGAGCGAGCGCGACATCTGCACCAAGTTCATTGCGCCGGCAATCTCGGCGGCCGGCTGGGACATCCAGCGGCAGGTGCGCGAGGAAGTCAGCTTCACCAAGGGGCGCATCATCGTCCAGGGCAAGCTGCACAGCCGGGGCAAGTCGCGCCGCGCCGACTTCATCCCCTACCACCAGCCCAACCTGCCCTTGGCCGTGATCGAGGCCAAGGACAACACCCACACGGTGGGCGACGGCATGCAGCAGGCCCTGGACTATGCCGAGGCGCTGGACGTGCCCTTCGTGTTCTCCAGCAACGGCGACGGCTTCCTGTTCCATGACCGCACGGGCAATGCAGCGCTCACCGAGACCGAGCTGACCCTGGCTATCTGCGATCAACTCAAAGCCAGCATCGCCGCCGCACGTACCAACCATGCGCAGCTGGCTGAGTCGTTGGTGGCGCATGCGGTCGCCGCTTGAGAATGGATGACATGTTGATCCATGACGAACCTCGTCCCCGCGCGGACGCGCTCACCCAACTGCTGATCAGCTCGGGCGAGAGCCGCCAGCGCGAGTTCAAGCGCGTCAGCGGCAAGATGGTGGGCAAGGCGCTGGAGACCGTCTGCGCCATGGCGAACACCGAGGGCGGCATGCTGGTGCTGGGCGTGGCCGACCTGAAGGAATTCAAAGGCCCGGCCCGGCTGTTTGGCGTGGAGGAGAACCCCGAGGCGGTGGACGAGCTGCTGCGCAAGTTGAGTACCGAGTTCCAACCGGCCATCGCGACCACCCAACTGCGCCGCCTCCCCTGCACGCTTCACAACGGCTCGGCCAAGGGCACCGAGGGGCACTTGCTGTTGGTGCTGGTGGGCCGAAGTCGCGCGGTGCATTCCATCGTCAATGGGGGCACCTACACGCGGCTGGATGCCGGCAACCGCCAGATGACTGCGGCGGAGGTGACGGAGCTGTCGTACCGCCGGGGTGTGCGCAGTGCGGCCAGTGAGCCTGTGGCGGTTTCATTGGACCGGCTGCAGACCGACGCCTGGCGCCGGTACGTCCGTACCCGCGGGCTCAAGAGCGGCGACATGGCCGACCAGTTGCTGCGTATCGGCCTGGCCGACGAGGTGGACGGCGTGGTTCAGCCCAAGCGGGCGGCGGTGCTGCTGTTTGCCGATGAGCCGGGCAGCCTGCTGGCCGCGCACGACACACGAGCTGATGTCCGCGTGATGGTGTACGACGGCAAGGCAGTGGTGCCTGGCGCCACGCCCAACCTACGCAAGCAGCCCAAGACCGTGCGCGGGCCGCTGGTGGACCAGATCGACGCCGCTGTGACCCTGGTTCTAGACGAACTGGCGCAGGGGCTGACGCTCTCAAGCAGTGGCTTCAAGACCCAGCATGTGTACCCCGAGCGGGTGGTCAAAGAGGCCATCGTCAACGCCGTGGTTCACCGCGACTACCGGCTCAACCGCGATATCTTCATCCGCATCTTCGACGACCGGGTCGAGGTGGAGAGCCCCGGCGTCTTTCCGGGCGGCATCACGCCGGCAACCATCGCGCGGGCTGGTTCACGGGCGCGCAACCCGCTCATTGCCCAGAACCTGCGGGAGTTTCCAGTGGCCCCCAACATCGACGCCGGCGAGGGCGTGCGCATGATGTTTGCCGAGATGGCGCAGGCCAAGCTGTACCCGCCCCAATACCGCCAGAGCACCGACGCTGAGGTGGAAAGCGTGACCGTGACGCTGCTAAATCTGATGCGCCCCAGCGCGTGGGATGAGGTCAGTGACTGGCTCGACCGTCACGGTTCGATTGCCAACGCTGACGTGGTGCGCATTGCCAAGATCGACACGCTGAAAGCATCCAAGCTGCTGGCGGGTTGGCGCGAGCAAGGCTTGCTGGTGGCACTGCCAGGGCGAGGCAAGCGCAACATGGCATACGCCAGGCCCGCGCAGGGTGCAGAGAGCGGGCCGTTGTTTGCCGTGCTGGAGGAGAACAACGGCGATGCACGGGATTAGTGCTTTTAGTTCAACCACTTGCTGATCCCGTTTTCTGTCGGGTAAGTTGGTCGACCCGGGGAGTCTGACCCTGGCAATCAAGCCTTGAGCCGGTCCTGGGATTTGTTTTCTGCGGCTGCGGAAAACAACGACGTCGCGCCAGGAATCGCCTTGCTGATCAACAACTTAGCGGTGGAGTTGTTTTCCGGCGAGGGGCAAGGGTGGTCAACGGCTGATTTGACACATTGGCGTCGGCGGTTCGCAGGGGTGCGCACGGTCGTTCGATACATTGGCCTCCAGCCGGACACTTCGTTATCAACCACTTGCAGCCCCGGAGCCCCCCATGGACCAACCCACCGTCACCCTGACCCAGCGCCAGGGCTACCAGTTCGAACACCAGTTCGCCCCCGGCCTGCCCCTGCTCCTGGCCGACGAGCCCGCGCCCCTGGGCACCGGCACCGGCCCGAGCCCCGTCGACCTGCTGGCCTCGGCGGTGGGCAACTGCCTGAGCGCGTCGCTGCTGTTCGCCTGCCAGAAGTACAAGGACGACCCCGGCAGCCTGCGGGCCGAGGTCAAGGCCGAGGTCGGGCGCAACGAGCGCAACCGGGTGCGCGTGCTGGGCCTGGCGGTGGACCTGCACCTGGGCCGGCCAGCGGCCGAGGTGGCGCACCTGCAGCGGGTGCTGGACACCTTCGAGGACTACTGCACCGTCACGCAAAGCGTGGCCCCGGCCATCCCCGTGGCGCTGCGCGTGCTCGACAGCACGGGCGCCGTCGTGAAGGGTTGACGCAAAAAAGCCCGCGCAGGGCGGGCTTTGCGTGGGGCCTGGCCGTGCGAAGGCTCAGGGGCCTCCAGGGGGCTCAAGGGTACAGGCCGCGCTCCTCGCGCGCCTGCAGCACCCGCGTGCAGGCCACCGTGAAGGCGGCGGTGCGCAGCGGGATCTTGTGTTGCTCGCCCGTCTCCCAGATGTGCTTGAAGGCGCCGATCATGATCTTGTCCAGGCGGACGTTGATCTCGTCTTCGGTCCAGAAGAAGGACGAGAAGTCCTGCACCCACTCGAAGTAGGACACCGTCACGCCACCGGCGTTGGCGATCACGTCGGGCACGACGATGATGCCGCGGTCGGCCAGCACGGCTTCGCCGTCGGGCGTCGTCGGGCCGTTGGCGCCTTCCAGCACCAGGCGGGTGTGGATGCGCTGGGCGCGCTCGGCGGTGATCTGGCCTTCCAGGGCCGCGGGGATCAGCACGTCGCTCTTGACGTCCCAGAACTCCTCGTTGGCGATCAGGTCGCCGCCCTTGAAGCCGGCCACGCCGCGCGTCTGGGCGACGTGGTCCAGCAGGGCCTGCATGTCGAAGCCGTTCTGGTTGAGGATGGTGCCGGTGTGGTCCTGCACGCAGACGATCTTGGCGCCGTTGGCGGCGAACAGCTTGGCGGCGATGGAGCCGACGTTGCCGAAGCCCTGCACCGCGACGCGCGCACCTTCCATGTCGATGTTCAGGCGGCGCATGGCTTCACGGCCCACGACGAACACGCCGCGGCCGGTGGCGGCCACGCGGCCGAGCGAGCCGCCCAGCTCGATGGGCTTGCCCGTGACGACGCCGGTCGCCGTGGCGCCGGTGTTCATCGAGTAGGTGTCCATCATCCAGGCCATGATCTTGCCGTTCGTGTTCACGTCGGGCGCGGGGATGTCCTGGTTGGGGCCGATGATGATGCCGATCTCGCTCGTGTACCGGCGCGTAACCTTTTCGAGCTCCTTCATGGACAGCAGCGACGGGTCCAGCCGGATGCCGCCCTTGGCGCCGCCGTAGGGCAGGTTGACGGCAGCGTTCTTCACCGTCATCCAGGCCGACAGGGCCATCACTTCTTCCAGCGTCACGTCGGGGTGGTAGCGCACGCCACCCTTGCCCGGGCCGCGCGTCAGGCTGTGCTGCACGCGGTAGCCCTCGAAGTGGGCGACGGTGCCGTTGTCCAGCTCGATGGGGATGTCCACGATCAGGGCGCGCTTGGGGCGGCGCAGCGTCTCGACCCAGCGGCTGAGGTGGCCCAGGTAGGGCTCCACGGCGTCGATCTGGGACAGGTAGGTCCCCCACGGGCTGTTGCGCGTGGGCGAAACGAACGACAGGTTGGGCATGAAATGCTCCGTAACTTTGAGTGGGGCGAACGGTATCGCGAAGCTTCACCCTGCCGCCACGGCTTGTCTAGCCAAGTGTTCATGCGCTCATGCAAGCAATGCATGGGCTGTCCGCGCGCGGAAAGATTTCACGACCGGCGCGGGTGAGTGAGCGGGCGTTGCGGCGCTGCACCATGCCGCCGGGGCCCCAGAGTGCGGGGGGCGCGCCGCATACCATCTGGGCGTGACCTCCCTGGACCTCGCCCTGCTCTATCTCGTCGCCGCGGTGCTCGGCGTCGTCGTCTGCCGCTCGCTGAAGCTGCCGCCCATGCTGGGCTACCTGGCCGTGGGGGTGCTGATCGGCCCGAATGCGCTGGCTTTCGCGCACGACTCCGCCGGCATCCAGTACCTGGCCGAGTTCGGCGTCGTGTTCCTGATGTTCGCGATCGGCCTGGAGTTCAACCTGCCCAAGCTGCGCGCGCTGCGCACGGCCGTGTTCGGGCTGGGCATGTCGCAGGTGGTGCTGACCATCGCCGGCGCGGTGGCGGGCAACGTGATGCTGACCATGGGGTTCGCGATGCTCGGCCGGGCCTGGGACCTGGGCTGGCAGGGTGCGCTGGTGCTGGGCGCGGCCATGGCCATGAGTTCCACCGCCATCGTCGTCAAGCTCATGGCCGAGCGGCTGGAGCTGGAGAGCCCGCACGGCAAGCTCGTCATGGGCGTGCTGCTCTTCCAGGACCTGGCCGTGGTGCCGTTGCTGGTGCTCATCCCGGCGCTCAACAGCAGCGGCGGCGCCATGGCCGAGGCCCTGGCCTGGGCCGGGCTGAAGGCCGCGGTGCTGCTGACGCTGCTGCTGTACGGCGGCCAGAAGCTCATGCGCTGGTGGCTCACGCTGGTGGCGCGGCGCAAGAGCGACGAGCTCTTCATGCTCAACCTGCTGCTCGTCACGCTGGGCCTGGCGTGGATGACGGAGCACGCGGGGCTGAGCCTGGCGCTGGGCGCGTTCGTGGCCGGCATGCTGATCGCCGAGACCGAATACAAGCACCAGGTGGAGACCGACATCCGGCCCTTCCACGACGTGCTGCTCGGGCTGTTCTTCATCACCATCGGCATGAAGCTGGACTGGCGGCCGCTGGTGGACAGCTGGTGGCTCGTCATCCCGCTCACGGCCCTGCCCATCCTGGCCAAGTTCGCGCTGATCGCGGGCCTGGCGCGGGTCTTCAAGACGCCGCCGGGCGTGGCGCTGCGCACGGGCCTGTACCTCGCGCAGGCGGGCGAGTTCGGCTTCGTGCTGCTCACGCTCGGCGCCCAGCACCAGCTCATCGCCGCGCAGTGGGTGAGCCCGGTGCTGGCCAGCATGGTGCTGTCCATGCTCGCCACACCCATCCTCATCATGTACAGCAACCGCATCGTCATGAAGCTCTCCAGCAGCGACTGGCTGATGCAGTCGGTGCAGCTCACCACCATCGCCAAGAAGAGCATCAAGGCCGAGGCCCACGTCATCATCTGCGGCTACGGCCGCTCGGGCCAGAACCTGGCCCGGCTGCTGGAGGGCGAGCACATCCCCTACATGGCGCTGGACCTGGACCCCGACCGCGTGCGCCAGGCCGCCGCTGCGGGGCAGAGCGTCGTCTTCGGTGATGCGGCCAAGGTGCAGAGCCTGATGGCCGCGGGCCTGGCGCGGGCCAGCGCGGTCGTCGTGAGCTACCACGACACGCCCTCGGCGCTGAAGATCCTCAACCTCGTGCAGCAGCACGCGCCGCGCGTGCCCGTCGTCGTGCGCACCATCGACGACAGCGACCTGGAGCGGCTCAAGGCCGCCGGCGCCACCGAGGTGGTGCCCGAGGCCATCGAGGGCTCGCTGATGCTGGCCTCGCACGCGCTGGCCCTCGTGGGCGTGCCCATGCGCCGCGTCATCCGCATCACGCGCGACGCGCGCGACAAGCGCTACGGCCTGCTGCGCGGCTACTTCCACGGTGCCGACGACGACACCGCCGACGAGATCGACCAGGCGCGCCTGGCCTCGGTCACGCTGCCCACCGCGAGCCCGCATGCCGGCGAGCCGCTGGAGGCCCTGGCGCTGCATGCGCTGGGTGTCGCCGTGGTGTCACTGCGCCGCGCCAGCGGCAAGACCGTCATCGTCGACGACGCCACCGCGCTGGCGGGCGGCGACACCCTCGTCATCAGCGGCATGCCCGCTGCACTGGCGCTGGCCGAGGCCAAGCTCATCGGCTGATGCCGCCTGCGCGACAAGCGCGCGCGGCGCCCTGCGCCACACTCGCGGCACCGCCCCCAGGAGCCGCGTCATGAACTTCGACTACACCCCCAAGGTTGCGCAGATGCGCGAACGCCTGCTCGCCTTCTTCGACGAGCACATCTACCCGAACGAGCGCCGCTACCTGGAAGAAGTCGAAGCCAACCGCCGCGCCGGCAACCCGTGGGTGGCCACGCAGGTCATCGAGGAACTCAAGCCCAAGGCGCGCGCCGCGGGGCTGTGGAACCTCTTCCTGCCGCGCAGCACGCGGGCGCCGGAGGGCCTGTCCAACCTCGAGTACGCGCCGCTGTGCGAGATCATGGGCCGGGTGTTCTGGGCGCCGGAGGTCTTCAACTGCTCGGCCCCCGACACCGGCAACATGGAGACGCTGGAGCGCTACGCCTCCGAGTCGCTGAAGGACCAGTGGCTGGAGCCGCTGCTGGCCGGCGAGCTCCGCTCGGCCTTCCTGATGACGGAGCCGGCTGTCGCCTCCAGCGACGCGACCAACATCGAATGCCGCATCGAGCGCGACGGAGACGACTTCGTCATCAACGGCCGCAAGTGGTGGAGCTCCGGCGCGGGCGACCCGCGCTGCGCCGTCTACATCGTCATGGGCAAGACCAACCCCGAGGCCGGCCGCCACGAGCAGCAGTCCATGGTCGTGGTGCCGGCCGACACGCCGGGCATCACCGTCGTGCGCCCGCTGTCCGTCTTCGGCTACGACGACGCGCCCCACGGCCACATGGAGGTGGTGCTCAAGAACGTGCGCGTGCCCGCCGCCAACATCCTGCTCGGCGAAGGCCGCGGCTTCGAGATCGCGCAAGGGCGCCTGGGCCCGGGCCGCATTCACCACTGCATGCGCTCCATCGGCGCGGCCGAGCGGGCGCTGGAGCTGATGTGCGAGCGCGCCATCGCGCGCACCGCCTTCGGCAAGACGATCGCCCAGCAGACCGTCACGCAGGAGCGCATCGCCGAGGCGCGCTGCATGATCGAGCAGGCCCGGCTGCTCACGCTCAAGGCCGCCTACATGATGGACACCGTGGGCAACAAGGTCGCCAAGGCCGAGATCGCCATGATCAAGATCGTGGCGCCCAACATGGCCCTGCAGGTCATCGACTGGGCCATCCAGGTCTTTGGTGGCGCCGGCGTCTCGCAGGACACGCCGCTGGCCATGATGTGGGCCCACCAGCGCACGCTGCGCCTGGCCGACGGCCCGGACGAAGTCCACCGCAACTCGCTGGCCAAGCTGGAACTGGCCAGCCACATGAAGCTGCCCACGGACAGGATCTCCATGCCCATCACCCGCGGGGCGTGACGAACCCCACGCCCGGAGCGCGGCGCTGAGGCCGCGCGGGCCGGCGTGAGGCTTCGGGTGGGCCTGCCGCGGGCCAGCGCGGCTAGAGTCGGTCCTCACGCACGAGGAGCGCCTCACCGGCCATGCACGCCCATCCGCAGTTCGACCGTTACGTCCGGCACCTGGAAGCCCAGGCGCCGGCGCTGGCCCGCCAGTGGCTCGAGGCGATGCTGCAGGCCATGCGCGACCCGGTCGAGGCGGGCCTGGGCCACCTGGACCGCAAGGGCCTGTCCGGCCTGCTGCGAGGCACGGAGCCCCTGCGCCTGCACATCGGCGAGTGCCTGGCCGGGCACCTGCTGCAGGGCATCCAGGGTGCCGAGGCGCGCGCGCTGGGCCGGGGCGCGGCGGCGTCGGCGCTGAGCGGCTTCGACATCGACGAGCTCACCCTCGTGGATGAAATGCAGGCCGAGAAGGACATCGAGATCTCGCGTGTCGTGCAGCTCGTGGACCTGCAGCTCGAGTGGGAGCTGCGCGAGCTGCAGGGCCTGGCCACGCTGATGCTGCCGGACATGCGCGGCGGCGAGGACCCCACCGTCTGTGGCCCGGCCGTGTTCGCGCGGGCCATCAGCCAGACGGTCTATGAGCAGGTGCTGGAGCCTGAGCAGCAGGCGCTGTGGATGCGCCTGGCCGCGCCGACCCTGGTGGCGCAGCTGCGGCCTTTCCTGCCGACGCTGAGCGAGATGCTCAAGGCCGCAGGCCTGCAGGCGCCGCGCTACCGCACCATCCTCGCGCCGAACTCCAGCGCCGTGCTCAAGGGGGCGGGCGACGCTTCAGCTGCAGCCGCGGGCACCGCCACGGTGGCCGTGCCCGGCATCGACCCCGCGCAGCTGCAGGCCCTGCTGCGCAGCATGCCGCTGCTGCAGCGAGGGCTGCCCGGTGCGGCGGCCCGGGCCGCGGCGCCAGCGCTGGCGCCGCCTGAGGGCGAGCCTGCCTTCAGCCTGCAACCCATGGTGCCCGCCGGTGCCCCGGCCCCCGACGCCGCGGCCGCTGCCGCCAGCCACGCGCTGCTCGGCCGCCTGTTCGAGCGGCTGCTGGACGACCCGCAGCTCGCGCCCGCCCTGCGCGGCGCCGTCGCGCGGCTGGAGGCGCCGGTGCGCCGGCTCGCCGCGCAGGACCCGGGCGTGCTGTCCTCGGAGCAGCATCCGGCCTGGGCGCTCATCAACAAGATCGCCAGCCATTCCGGCGCCATGCCCGCGCACGACGCCGAGCGTGGCGAGGCCTTCCAGCGCTTCGTCGAGCCGCTGGTCACGCAGCTCAGCACCGACGCCGCGCCTGCGCCCGAGGCCTACGAGCAGGCGCTGCAGCAGGTGCAGACCTTCATCGACGACGAGCGTGACCAGCAGATCGAGCGCACCCGGCCGGCCACCGATGCGCTGCGCCAGATGGAGGCCGAGCGGCGGCTGCTGCCGCTGCTGCGCGACCAGGTCGAGGTGCAGCTCATGCGCGCCCAGGACGTCAGCCCCATGGTGCAGACCTTCCTGCGCGGCCCGTGGATCGAGGTGCTGGCCAAGGTGATGGCCACCGACGGCGCCGAGTCGCCCGAGGCGCAGGCCCTGGTGGGCACGGTGGACGAGCTGCTGGCCAGCCTGCAGCGCCCCGAGACGCCCGAGGCGCGGGCCGAGCTGCGCCGCCGCCTGCCGCGCCTCATCGGACGCGTGCAGCAGGGCATGGCCCTCATCGACCTGCCCCAGCAGCACCGCAACCGCGTGCTGGCCGAGCTGATGCAGACGCACCGGCGGCACCTGGCGGAGAAGGCCGATGCCCCGGCCCCGGTGGCGCAGGCCGCACCCGCGCCAGCGGCCGTCCAGGCGCCAGCAGCCCCACCGGCCATCGAGTCGGTCGCCCAGAGCCCTGCCTTCGCTTCGCAGCCCGACGAGGACAGCCTCGTGCCCGCCGCCTGGCAGGGCCACGAGACCCACGTGGGCACCCTGCCCACCGTGCCCATGCCGCTGGGCGACGCGGCCGATGCCGCCAGCGACTGGATCGACGCGCTGCGCCCGGGGCGGCGCTGCAAGCTCTACCTGCAGGGCGTGTGGGCCACGGCGCAGCTGGTCTGGTCCAGCGACAACGGCGCCATCTTCATGTTCACGAGCAACCTGGCCGGCGGCATGCACTCCATGACGCGCCGCGCGCTCAAGCGCCTGCGCGCCGAGGGCCTGGCCACCGACCTCGCCGACCCGAGCGCCGTGCAGCGCGCACTCGGCGGCCTGCTGCAGGAACTCGGAGCAGCAACCTAGCGGGCCGCAGCGGCCGCCAGGACGAAATCGGGGTGGATGTCCCGCACGCCGTGGCGGGGGAAGTCGATGCGCACGCGCTCGGCATTGCACGCCTGCACCTCACCCCAGCCGAAACGCCGCACGCGCACGCGCTGGCCCGGCTCGAAGGGCGCGGCGGCGCTGGGCGGGCACGCGTCGGGCGTCGCGTCCTGCGGCGCGGCACGCTCCGCGGCGAGAAGCCGCTCGAAGCGTGCGCAGCTGTCGCAATGCCCGCAGCGGCCCGCATCGCCGTCCAGCGTCTCGCCGAAGTGCGCGAGCACCGCCGCCCAGCGGCAACCGCCGGCCTTGGCATAGAGCACCATGGCTGCGAGGCCGTCGCGGTCGGCCTGGCGGCGTTGCTGGGTGGCGGCCTCGGCGGCGTCCACCACGGCCTGCGGCGCGCGGCGCGTGGCCGGCGCCGTGGGCACCAGGCCCGTGGCGTCGTTGCCGCGCAGGGCGCGCACCGAGCGCAGCGCCACCAGCACGCGCTCCAGGCGCCGCTGGGGCAGGCGTGCCATCTCGGCCAGGGCCGGCGGCAGCCAGCCGCGCTGGGGCGTCTGGCTCGTCAGGGCCTGCCACACCGCGGAGAGCTCCTCGCGCGATGGCGCCTGCCCGCCTGCGAAGAACTGCTGCAGCGCGCGGTCGCCCTCGCGGAACAGCAGCACGGCCTCGGCCGGCTCGCCATCACGCCCGGCGCGGCCGAACTCCTGCACGTAGGCCTCGATGGAGGCGGGCATCTGCGCATGCAGCACGAGGCGGATGTCGGGTTTGTCGATGCCCATGCCGAAGGCGTTGGTGGCGACCATGACGCGGCAGTCGCCCCGCATGAAGGCCTCCTGCGCGGCGATGCGCTCGCGCGCCGGCAGCTTGCCGTGGTACAGGCCGACGCTGATGTCGGGCTCGCCGGCACCGGCCAGCTCGCGATGCAGCGCGGTCGCCTCGCGCACGGTGGCGCAGTAGACGATGGCCGGGCCGGTGCAGGCCTGCAGCCGGCGCAGGATGAGTTCACGCCGCGCCTTCTCGGTCTGTGGCAGCTCCACCGCCAGGCTCAGGTTGGGGCGGTAGACGCCGTGGCAGAGCACGCCGTCGCGCGGGATGGCCAGCGCCTCGGCGATCTCGCGCTGCACCGCCGCCGGGGCGGTGGCGGTGAGCGCCAGCACGGGCGGGCGGCCGAGCGCGCGGCGGGCGTCGCGCAGCGCGCTGAAGGCGGGCCGGAAGTCGTGGCCCCACTGCGCGATGCAGTGCGCCTCGTCCACCACCAGCAGGCCCACGCGCTGCTCCTGCAGCAGCCCGAGGGTGCGCGGGTCGGCCAGGCGCTCGGGCGTCGTGAACAGCACGCGCACCGCGCCGCGCGTGAGCAGGGCCTCGGTTTCCAGGCGCGAGTTCGCGTCCACCCCCGAGTGCAGCTGGCGCGCGGCGATGCCCTTGGCCTGCAGCGCGTCGCACTGGTCCTTCATGAGCGCGATGAGCGGCGAGATGACGACGGTGAGCGTCTCGCGCAGCACGGCCGGCAGCTGGTAGCACAGCGACTTGCCGGCGCCCGTGGGCATGACGGCCAGCGTGTTCTCGCCGGCCAGCACCCGCTCGATCACCTCCGCCTGCCCGGGCCGCAGCGCCTGCAGGCCGAACACGCGGCGCAGCGCCTGGCGCAGCTTGATGGGCGTCACCGGCTCGCGCGGCGGCAGCTTCTCGGGCACGGGCGCCGGGGCCGGGCCGGGCGGGTCGTCACGGGGGGCCACGCGCCAGGTGGCGGTCGCGCTCACTTGGCGCCTCCGCGGCGGCAGGTCAGCACGCTGGTCACGCGCTCGAGCACTTCCGGCGCCCAGCCCATGCCCATGTGGCTGGCCTGCACCTCGATGTCGCGCGCCAGCGGGTAGCCGCGGGCATGGCGGCAGGCCTGCCAGGCGACGACGCCGTCGCGGCGGCTGTACAGCGAGATCGTCGGCACCGGTGGCGGCTCGGCCAGGCGCGCGCGCAACTCGGCCTCGTTGGGCGGGCGCTGGCCATTGAGCAGCCGGAAGAGCCAGCCCACGTTGGTGTCGTCGACGCTGCCGTTGAACGGCGTGCCGATGGTGACGACGTGGTGCACGCGCTCGGGCCAGCGCTTGGCCAGCTCCCGCGCGTAAAAGCCCCCGAGGCTCCAGCCCACGAGGCTCACCTCGCGCGCCGGCGCGACGCGGGCGTGCACGGCCTCGGCAAGCTCGTCGAGCCAAGCGTCGACATCGCCCCGCGGGCCGGTGTTCAGGCCCTGGCCCCAGTCGAGCGCGCGAAAGCCAGAGCGGGTCAGGTGGCGGCGCAGCGGCCACAGCGTGAGGCCGTCCGTGCCCAGGCCGGGGAAGAGCACGACGGTGTGGTCGCGCCCGACCTGCCGCGGCGCGGTGTTCCAGCGCCCCAGGGCCTGCACGGCCTCCAGCGTCGCGCGCAGCGGTTCGGAGGCCAGCAGCGACAGCGCCGGGCGGCGGCGCGGCGGCGCAGCGGGCGTGGGCAGGGGGAGGGAGGTGGTGGAGGTCATGGCTTCGTGGCGGCTAAGCCGTGGGTCTGTCCGTGGCCTGCATGCTGGGGCGCGGCCCGCCCGGCCGGTGCCAGCGCGGCGGAGGAGGCGTTGTAGGACGCGCGGTGACGCGGCGCCTTCCTACGCAGCCCGGCCCGCGGCCCCGGGCACACTGGCCTGGCCATGAACACCTTCTTCAAGCCCTACCTCGCCGCCCTGCTCGTCATGGGTGTGCTCGACGCCCTCTGGCTCGGCGTGCTGGCCCGCGACTTCTACCGCCAGGAGATGGGCGCGCAGATGGCCGAGCAGATCCGCTGGGTGCCGGCCGCCTTGTTCTACTTCGGCTTCCCGGCGGCACTGGTCGCGCTGGCGCTCTTCCCGGCCGGGCAGCCGCTGAGCCACCAGGTCGCCCGCGCGGCCCTGGTCGGCCTCGTGGCCTACGGCGTGTACGACCTCACCAACCTCGCCACGCTGCAGCACTGGCCGGTGAAGCTGGCCCTGGTCGACACGGCCTGGGGCACCTTCGCCAGCACGCTGGCCGGCGCGGCGGCGGCCTGGGTGGCGCAGCGCTGGGGTTGAGGCGCCGGGCGCTGCGGCGCGGCTATTCGTAGACCAGCCCGCCGCCCGCGGCACCGCCGTTGCCCGCATCGCCCCCGAGGATGAGCACGCGGCCGTCGGGCAGGGCGTTCACCGTGTGCCAGGCGCGCCCGGCGGGCATGGCGGCCAGCGGCTGGGCGGTGCCGTCGCGAAAGACCGCGGCGGAGGCGGTGGCGGGTTCGTCCAGGCCTTCGCCGCCGAACATCAGCACGCTGCCGTCGGGCCGCAGCAGGCTGCGCACGAGGGAGCGCGGCCGGTCCAGCGCGCCTGCGGGCGACAGCGCCTGCGTGGCGGGGTCAAAGCGCAGTACCCCGGCCAGCGGCGTGCGCGAGGCCAGGCCGTCACGGCGCTCGCCGCCGACGATGAGCACCTGCCCGTTCGGCAGCACGTGGGCGTCGTGGAAGTAGCGCAGCGGCAGGTCCGCCGGGCCGCCCACCGGCTCGAAGCGCTCCGTGCGCGGGTCGAAGACCTCCGCAGGCACGTCGACGTCGTCGACATGGTCGCCCCCGACGATGAGCACGCGCCCGTCGGCGAGGAGCGTGGCGCTGGGGAACTCGCGGCTGTGGCGCATTGGCGCCGCGACGAGCCGAAAGCTCAGCGTCGCCGGGTCCCACAGCTCCACGGTCGCGCGCCACAGCCCGCCCACGACGAGCACCCGTCCGTCGGCCAGCGTCACGCCCGCGTGGCGGTTGCGCGTCTGCACGAGGCGGCCGGCCGGCGTGACCGTGCCGCGCACGGGGTCGATCAGCTCGGCCTGCACCGCGCTGGAGAGCGACACCTGGCCCCCGAGCACGAGGATGCGCCCGTCGGGCAGCCGGTGGGCGGTGTGGCCGCTGCGGCCCGTCACCAGGGTGGCCACCTGGGTGAACTGGCGCGTCGCGGGGTCGAAGCGGTCGACGGCGTCGGACAGGGTCGGCAAGCCGCGCGAGCCGCCGATGACGATGACGCTGCCATCCGCCGCGGTCACGGCCGCGTGGTACTGCAGCGGCAGCGGCGTGGCCAACGGCACGTAGCGGTTGCGGTAGTGCGGCACCACGTCCAGCATCTGCCTGACCGCAGGCTGGCCCGCAGCCTCGACGACCAGCGTGTAGCGGCGCGCCTGCGCCAGCGCCGGCGTGCTCACCGGCACGCCGCTTTGCACCGCGCCGATGTTGGGCTCGATGCGGCCACTGCCGCCGCTGAACGTGGCGGTCAGGCGCGCGGCGTCGCCCACGGCGACCGGCTCGGCGGCCAGGCCCTGGATGGCGGGCGGCCCACCGGGTGAGGCGCCTTCCCCGCCACCGCCACAGGCGCTCAGCGCGGCGCCGCCCAGCCCGCAGGCGGTGGTGGCGAGGAAGCGTCGGCGTGACAGGATCTGGGTGGCGGGGCGGGGGGCGTTCATGGGGACTCCGGGTCGACAAGGCCGCGCATGCTGGGCCCCGCCCGCGGTGGCGTGAATTCCGGAATTGGTGATACCTTTTCGGCATGAACCTGGCCCGCCATCGCAGCATCGACATCCGCCAGCTGCGCTACTTCCTGGTGCTGGCCGAGGAACTCAATTTCCGGCGCGCCGCCGAGCGGCTGCACCTGACGCAGCCGCCGCTGTCGCGCCAGATCGCCGCACTGGAGCAGGCCCTGGGCGTGGCCCTGCTGGACCGCAGCGGCCCGCTCACGCGGCTCACGGCGGCGGGCGAGCAGGCGCGCGCGGCCTTTGCGCAGGCCGTGCAGGCCTTCGACGCGGCGCTGGCGGGTGTGGCGGCGCAGGCCGCGGCGCTGCCCGCCACGCTGCGGCTGGGCCTGCCGTGGTGGTTCGACATGAGCGCCTTCGCCCAGCTGGACGCCGCCTGGCGCGCGGCGACCGCGCAGGTGCCGCTGGAGCCGCAGCTGGAGGCCGGGCCCGAGCTGCTGGCCGGCCTGCTGCGCCAGACGCTGGACGCGGCCCTCATCGCCATGCCGCACGACCTGCAGGGCCTGCGCCATGTCGAGGTGGCGCGGCTGCAGCACGTCGCCGTCGTGCCGGCGGCCAGCCCGCTGGCGCGCAAGCGGGCGCTGCGCCTGGCGGACCTGCAGGACGGCCCGGTCTTCCTGCGCTTTGCCCGCCGCGTGAACCCGGCGCTGTGGACGCACTACCAGCGCCAGTACGAGGCGCTGGGTTTCCGGCCCCGGCGCGAGGCCGAGGCGCCGGGCACCACCGCCACCATCGCGCAGATCGCCGCGGGCCGGGGCTGCACGCTGCTGCCCACCGCGCTGGCGCGACAACGCTACCCGGGTGTTGCCTACCGCCGGCTGGTGGACCCGGTCACGGTGGATGTGCACCTCGTGCTGCGCGAGGGCCTGGACCCCACCCTGGTGAAAGCCCTGAGCGAGCAACCCGCCCTCTTCGGGGCCGCACTCGGCTGACGCCGCCCCGCAGCGACGCCACAATCCGCGCCATGGCCAAGACCGCCCCCCGACTCAGTCCCGAAGACGTCCAGCGCGTCATCGCCACCGCCTTCGAGGACGTGCCGCCCTACAACAAGGTGCTGCTCCTGCACGGCATCGGCCACGGCGAGCTGGTCGCGCTGCTCAAGCGCGAGCTCACGCCGGCCGCCTACAAGGTGTGGGCCGCGCGCGGCAAGTCGAGCAAGGGCCCGACGAAAAAGGCCACCTGGCCGCACGGACGCTGACGTGAAAGGCCGGACCCTCTCCAACGCCCCCCTCCGCCCGGTTCCTTCGCAAGGCCTGGCCCCGCGCCTGACGCGCCGCGGCTCGCTCGCCTTCCTGGCGGGCGTGACGGGCATGTGGGGCCTGGCCGCCTGCAGCGACCCCGACGGCAGCTACCGCAACCGGGTCGACACCGGCTGGCACCGCGACGACCTGGAGGCCCTGCTGCTGCGCTGGCACAGCCACGCGCCGCGGCCCGACGGCAGCTTCCAGCTGCGCTTTGACCGCCGCTGGAAGCCCCAGCCGCAGGCCGAGCTGGACCTCGTGGGCCAGGCCCGGCTCGTGTACGCCTTCGCCGCGGCGCACGAGTTCATCCCCGACGGCGGCTACCTGGCCGTGGCCAAGCGCGCGGCGAGTTTCATGCTGCTGCGCTTTCGCGACGAGGTGCATGGCGGCTTCTTCCACACCGTGGGTGCCGACGGCCGCCCCAAGGCGGTTGGCAAGCACGCCTACGACCATGCCTTCGTGCTGCTGGCCCTGGCCGAGCTCTACCGCATCGGCGGGGACGTCCGCCACCGCGAGGCGGCCCAGCAGGCGTGGCTGGACATCGACCGTGGCTTCACCGACGCCGAGGGCGGCCTGCACACCGAGTGCGAGCGCGACTTCAAGCCCCGGCCCGGCCCGCGCTCGCAGAACGCCGTCATGCACATGTTCGAGGCCCTGCTGGCTCTTCGCGGGGCCAGCGGCGACAAGCTCGCCGAGGCGGGCGCCCGCCGGCTGGGCGACTTCGCCGCCAACAAGCTGCTGCAGGGCCAGGCCGACGGCGGCGCCCTGATCCCGGAGTGGTTCGACGAGTCCTGGAAGCCCCTGCCCACCAAGGCCGAAGGCGGCTTCATCGACCTGGGGCACCAGTTCGAATGGAGTCATCTGCTGACGGTGGGGGCCGTGGTGTCGCCCGTGTACGGCCAGGTCGCCGAGCGCGTGCTCGCCTATGCCATGGCCACGGGCTACGACGAGGTCGAGGGCGGCTGCGGCATGCGCGCCTTCCCCGACGACCACAAGGCCGACATGCGCAAGGGCTGGTGGCAGCAGGCCGAGTGCCTGCATGCGCTCATCGTGTCGGCCCAGGCCAGCGGCCGCACCGACCTCTGGCGTCGCTACGAGCAGACCCAGGGCCTCATCAAGCGCCAGCTGATCGACGCCGAGCACGGCGGCTGGTTCGCCGCGGACGCCCTGCCCTGCAAGAGCGGCGGCTGCCGCGACGAGCAGCCCGACCCGTATCACATGGTGCGCCTGCACCAGGCGGCGCTGAAGGCGGCGAGCTGATCAGGCCATGCCGGCGTGGCGCCGCAGGGCGCCTGACAGGCCGATGAGCAGCAGGCCGCCCGCCAGGCACACGGCGGTCACCACGGCGTACAGCGACAGCCCCGTGGGCAGCAGCCAGCCGTAGAGCTGCCCGGCCAGGAAGCCCGCGGCCGCCTTGGCCAGCATCCAGGCGCCCATCAGCGTGGCCGTCCAGCCGGCCGGCGCGTAGCGCGACACCACCGCCAGCCCGATGGGCACGACGAGCAGCTCGGCCACCGTCTGTACGGCGATCACGCCGACCATCATCCACGCCGGGATGAGCTGGCCGCTGGCGGCGCGGTCCTGCAGCGCCTGCAGCGCCTGCAGCGCCACGAAGCTCACGCCCAGCACGAGCATGCCGATACCCTGGACGCGGAACTCGGGCCAGGCCAGCCGCGACAGCACCCGTGCTGCCGCGGGCGCCAGCAGGATGACGAGCAGCGGGTTCACCGCCAGGAACTGCGCGGCCGACAGCGGCACGCCGAGGAACTCGGGAGAGACATGGTCGCGCACGAACAGCGTCATGACGCCGGCCGCCTGTTCGTAGCCGACGTAAAAGCAGATGGCCACCAGCGACATCAGCAGGATGACCTGGATGCGGCGTCGCGCCTGCGCATCAGTCCAGGCGGCGCGTGCGGGCTCCTGGGCCGGGGCTGGCGCGGGGGGCAGCCAGCGCCAGCCGGCCATGAAAACGACGATACCCAGCGCCATGCCGACGGCCGCCGCCATGAATCCATACCCCCAGCCGTGGTGCTGGGCGAGGTATCCGCCAATCAGGGCCGACAGTGCGGCACCGATATTGATACCCATGTAGAAAACCGTGTAACCACCCTGCCGGCGGGCGTCATCGGGTGAATAAAGGGCGCCGACCATGGCGGTCGTCGTGGGTTTGAAAAGCCCCGTGCCCACCGCCAGCAAACCCAGGGCCAGGCCGACCGGCAAGGCCGCACCGAGCGCGATGTGGCCGGCCATCATCAGCAGCATGCCCAGCACCACGGCGCGTCGCTGCCCCAGGAAACGGTCGGCCAGCCACCCGCCGACGATGGCGCAGAAGAACGCCGAGCCGGTGTACATGCCATACATCGAGAGCGCGTCGGCGCGCGAATATTGCAGGGCTTCCACCAAATACAGCACCAGCAGGGACCGGACCCCATAGAAACTGAAGCGCTCCCACATTTCTGAGCCTGCCAGCACAAACAGCCCCGCAGGTTGGCGGGAGGGGGCGGCGGGCCGGAATGGGGAGGGGCTGGACATGGTTTTCGATAATAAGGGCCCGCACGGCTGGCGGCCGTGTTGGCGCGCGGATGCTCTCCGGGATTGCCCGCAGTGACGATGCAGGAAGCGACATCGAGAAGTCCAAAAATGTGATTAGTCGCAGATCGGTCGGACCCATAGCATGAATTGAGACCCGGCCCACGGCCCGCACCTGAGGCCCGCCAACCAGCGTGCCGGGTTCGACCCCCAATAACGATTCCGGAGACAAGATGAACCCACGCACCCGGGCGCCGCTGCATGCTGCCGCCACCACCTCCCGCTTCGCCCTGCGCCTGACCGCCGCTGCCGCACTCGCCACGCTGGCGTCGGCCGCGCTGGCCCAGCAGTCCGCCCCCGGCACGCAGCTCGAGACGGTCGTCGTGACCGGTGCGCGCGCCTCCGCCGAGACCGCGCAGGCCATCAAGAAGAACGCCGACCAGGTGGTCGACTCCATCGTCGCGGAGGACATCGGCAAGTTCCCGGACAAGAACGTGGCCGAGCTGCTGGGCCGCGTGACAGGGGTGCAGATCCAGCGCGGCAACGGCGAGGCGGGCACGGTCATCGTGCGGGGCCTGGGCGGCATCGTGACGTTGCTCAATGGTCGCGAGTTCTTCTCGGATGCCGGCCGCAGCCTGTATCTCGCCGACGTGCCGGCCACCATGCTCAAGCGCATCGACGTCTACAAGACGCAGGAAGCCACGCTGCCCGAAGGCGGCACGGCCGGCGTCATCGACGTGCGCACCAACCGCCCGTTCGACTTCAAGAACGCACAGTTCGTCGTCAACGGCCGCATGGAGCACCGTGACAAGGCCGACGTCAACAACCCCGACCTCTCCGGCATGGTTTCCAACCGCTGGAAGACGGACCTGGGCGAGGTGGGCGCGCTGTTCGGCCTGTCCTACCAGCGCGGCAAGTACCACGACGAACGCGCCTGGGTGGGCGACCCGCTGACCTTCACGAACGCGGGCCGCAGCATCGTCGGCTCCGACGCCGTGGGCCGCGTGCTGGACCTGGGCGATCGCAAGCGCCTGGCCGGCAACTTCGCGCTGCAGTGGAAGCCCAGCGCGGACAAGGAGGTCTACCTGGAAGGCTTTGGCACCAGCATCGACCACCGCTACCAGCAGTCCTTCCTGGTGGCCGGCGCGCCCGTGTTCGAGCCGAACTCGGTGGTGACGGTCAAACCCGGCACGAACTTCCTGGACACGGTGACCAACACCAACTACGTGGGCTGGGGCTTCACCTCCACGCAGGCCAAGCGCGACCAGGTCACCAACGCCCAGGTCGCCCTGGGCGCCAACTGGGACGTGACCGACCGACTGCGCCTGTCCACCGAGCTGGCCCGCACCAACAGCCAGATCGATTGGGTCAACCGCATCCTGGACAGCGGCTACACGCCCACGAGCACCATCGCCAAGGTGCAGGACGGCGGCGGCTTCATCGACTACCCCACGCTGGACCTGACCAACAAGGCCAACTTCCGCATCAACGGCGGCGTGGACGTGCGCGGTGAGCGCGAGGGCCACAGCACCGACTGGCGCGGCGACGCCACCTACGACATCGGCGACGGCTTCTTCCGCGAGGTCACGGGCGGCGTGCGCCTGGCCAAGCGCTCGGCCATGTCCATCAACACGAACATGCCCTGGCAGACGGGTTTCTCCGCCGTGGGTCGCTCGGCCGCTGATGCCAGCGTGGCCGACATCTTCTCGGTGTCGCCCGCGACCTGGGGCGACTACGGCGTCAAGCAGTACGTCTACGCTGACCGCGACTGGCTGCTGAACAACGGCGAGGCTTTCCGCAAGCTGCTGACCAACGGCAACGGCGCGCTCACCGCCTACGACCCGATGACGCTGTTCGACGACACGGAGACGACCAAGGCCGTCTACGGCCGCCTGAAGTTCGGCTTCGACGCCGCGGGCGTGCCGGTCAGCGGCGTGTTCGGCCTGCGCGTGGTGCAGACCGACCAGGCGCTGATGGGCAACTCGCGCAATGCCGCCACGGGCGTCATCACGCCGGTCAACAAGGACACCTCGCGCACCGACGTGTTGCCGATGCTGTCGCTGAAGGCCGAGTTCACGCCCAAGCTGTTCGGCCGCCTGGTCACCGGCAAGACGCTGGAGCGCCCGGGCTTCAACGCCTACAACCCGGGCCAGACCATCACCCCGCCCGGCGGCGGCGTCACGTTCGGCACCATCTTCGGCGGCAACCCGGACCTGAAGCCGACCGAGTCGACCAACGTGGACGCGGCGCTGGAGTACTACTTCTCGCGCACTGGCTCGCTGACCGGCACGGTGTTCGAGCACAAGTTCAAGAACCGCGTGTTCGACCAGACCGTCTCGACGACGATCAATGGCGTCAAGTACAACGTGACGCAGCCGATCAACGTCAGCAAGGCCAAGCTGCACGGCTACGAGCTGAGCTACCGCCAGTTCTACGACTTCCTGCCGGGCTGGCTGGGCGGCTTCGGTCTGGAGGCCAACTACACCTACATGACCGGCAAGCAGACCGACCCGAACACGGGCGCGGAAGGCCCCTTCCTCGGCCAGTCCAAGTCGGCCTACAACCTCGTGGCGCTGTATGAGCAGGGCCCGGTCTACGGTCGCTTGGCCTACAACTGGCGCGCCAAGTTCCTGGCCGAGAAGCCCTACCGCTCCACCGGCCGCGAGCTGTGGGTCGCCCCGCTGCGCACGCTGGACGCCTCCTTCGGCTACAGCATCAGCAAGCAGCTCACCGTGTCGGTGGACGTCACCAACCTGCTCAACCAGGCCTACCACGACTACTTCGACCAGACCCCGGCCCTGGTGCGCGACGTGCGCTACTACGACCGCACGGTGGGGGTGTCGGTGCGCTGGAAGATGTAAGTCTGCAAGACCTTGCCAAGAGCGGGTGGGCGCCAGGCTGCGCCTGCCCGCCATTGCTTCGTGTCCCCCGGGCCGCTGCGCGTCCCTCCTCCTCTACCTTCGCAATGGCGGGCAGGCACATCCTGGCTTGTCCACCAGGGGCTTTCTAGCCAGCAAACCGATGCACCGAGAAGCAGGAGGGCGGGGAGGCCTGATGCGCAAGTGAAGGAGGAGGGCCGCGTAGCGGACCGGGGGACATGGAGCATCAGGCCTCCCCGCCCTCCTGCGCCCAACCCACCCGCACCCATGTCCGACCTGCTCCAGCCCCTGATCCCCCAGCGCGCCGACCCCCACATCAGCCGCCAGCCTGGCGGCCCTTACCTCTTCACCGCCTCGGTCCCCGAATACGACCGCATCGAGCTGCGCCGCGCCGACACCCTCGAAGGCCTGGCCACGGCCCCCGCCTTCGTCGCCTGGCGCAAGCCCGACACCGGCCCGGCGTCCGAGCTGGTCTGGGCGCCCGAGCTGCACTTCAACGAGGGCGCCTGGTACCTCTACTTCGCCGCCGCCCCCACCCGTGCGCTCGACGGCCTGGGCATGTTCCAGCACCGCATGTACGCGCTGCGCAACACGGCCGCGGACCCGTTGACGGACAGCTGGGAGTTCCTCGGCCCCGTCGACACCGGCCTGGACAGCTTCTGCCTGGACGCCACCACCTTCACCCACCGCGGCCAGCTCTACTACCTCTGGGCGCAGAAGGACCCGGCCATCCCCGGCAACTCCAACCTCTACCTGGCGCCCATGGCCACACCCTGGCAGCTGGCCGGCGCGCCCGTGCTGCTCAGCCGCCCGGAGTTCGACTGGGAATGCCGGGGCTTCCTCGTCAACGAGGGCCCGTCGGTGCTGCAGCGCCATGGGCGCGTCTTCATCAGCTACTCCGCCAGCGCCACCGACGAGAACTACGCCATGGGGCTGCTGTGGGCCGACGACGGCGCCGACCTGCTCGACCCGGCCGCCTGGCACAAGTCGCCCGACCCCGTCATGCGCAGCTGCGCCGAAGACCGCGTCTTCGGCCCCGGGCACAACAGCTTCACCACCGGCGCGACCGAGGACGAGGTGCTGCTGGTCTACCACGCCCGCACCTACACCGAGATCGTCGGCGACCCGCTGTGGAACCCCGACCGCCACACCTTCGTGAAGCCGCTGCGCTGGTCCGCCGACGGCATGCCGCTGTTCGGGCGGCCCTCCCGGCGCGATTGATGTCAGTTTCAGTATCGGTACGCCGAGGAAATTGATTGGATTGCAATTCCTGGCCTGCCTAGCATGGGCTTGAACCGGCTGCCCGCGCGCGGCGCCGCCCAGAACGACAGCGAGACAACCCCCATGACGACTGAGGACAAGAAGCGCAACGTCAAGCTGCGCTCGGCCGAATGGTTCGGCACCCAGGACAAGAACGGTTTCATGTACCGCTCCTGGATGAAGAACCAAGGCATCCCCGACCATGAGTTCCAGGGCAAGCCCATCATCGGCATCTGCAACACCTGGAGCGAACTCACCCCCTGCAACGCCCACTTCCGCAAGCTCGCCGAGCACGTGAAGCGCGGCATCCTGGAGGCCGGCGGCTGGCCCGTCGAGTTCCCGGTGTTCTCCAACGGCGAGAGCAACCTGCGCCCCACCGCCATGCTCACGCGCAACCTGGCGAGCATGGACGTGGAAGAGAGCATCCGCGGCAACCCGATGGACGCCGTCGTGCTGCTGGTGGGCTGCGACAAGACCACGCCCGCGCTGCTGATGGGCGCGGCCAGCGTGGACGTGCCCGCCATCGTGGTCACGGGCGGGCCCATGCTCAACGGCAAGCTCAAGGGCAAGAACATCGGCTCGGGCACGGCGGTGTGGCAGCTGCACGAGCAGGTCAAGGCCGGCGAGATCAGCATGCACGACTTCATGGCCGCCGAGGCCGGCCATTCGCGCTCGGCGGGCACCTGCAACACCATGGGCACGGCCAGCACCATGGCCTGCATCGCCGAGGCGCTGGGCACCTCGCTGCCGCACAACGCCGCCATCCCTGCCGTCGATGCGCGCCGTTATGTGCTGGCCCACCTCTCCGGCATGCGCATCGTCGACATGGTGTGGGAGCAGCTCACGCTGTCCAAGGTGCTGACCAAGCAGGCCTTCGAGAACGCGATCCGCGTGAACGCGGCCATCGGCGGCTCCACCAACGCCGTCATCCACCTCAAGGCCATCGCCGGCCGCATCGGCGTGGACCTCGAACTCGAAGACTGGACCCGCATCGGCCGCGGCACGCCCACCCTCGTGGACCTGCTGCCCTCGGGCCGCTTCCTGATGGAGGAGTTCTATTACGCCGGTGGCCTGCCCGCCGTCATCCGCCGGCTGGGCGAAGCCGGCCGGCTGCCCAACCCCGACGCCCTCACCGTCAACGGCAAGAGCCTGTGGGCCAACTGCGTGGATGCACCCATCTACGACGACGAGGTCATCCGCCCGCTGGACAAGCCCCTCATCGAGGACGGCGGCATCTGCATCCTGCGCGGCAACCTTGCGCCGCGCGGCGCCGTGCTCAAGCCCTCGGCGGCCACGCCCGAGCTGATGAAGCACCGCGGCCGTGCCGTCGTCTTCGAGGACTTCGAGGACTACAAGGCCCGCATCGGCGACCCCGACCTGGACGTCGACGCCAGCTCCATCCTCGTCATGAAGAACTGCGGCCCCAAGGGCTACCCCGGCATGGCCGAGGTCGGCAACATGGGCCTGCCGCCCAAGCTGCTGGCCGCCGGCGTGAAGGACATGGTGCGCATCTCCGACGCGCGCATGAGCGGCACCGCTTACGGCACCGTCGTGCTGCACGTGGCGCCCGAGGCGCGCGCGGGCGGGCCGCTGGCCATCGTGCGCGAGGGCGACTTCATCGAGCTCGACTGCGCCGCCGGCCGCCTGCACCTGGACGTGCCCGAGGCCGAGATCGCCCAGCGCCTGGCCGATTGGGCCGCGGCCCAGACCGTCGACCCGATGGACGCCAGCGGCTACCGCAACCTCTACGTGCAGCACGTGCTGCAGGCCGACGAGGGCTGCGACTTCGATTTCCTGCGCGGCAAGCGCGGCTCCGCCGTCCCGCGCCACTCCCACTGAAATGAAATCCAGACAAAGCCACAGAGGCGCGCAGACACAGAGAGGCCGTCATCCCTCGGCCTCTGTGTCTCTGTGCCTCTGTGGCTGTGTTCCATCGTCCCGAGAACAGACATGAGCAACAACATTCAAGGTCTCGCTCTGATTGGCGGTCAGCCCGTGCGCGGCAAGGGTGCTGTCTTCCAGGCCTTCGACCCGAGCAAGAACGAAGCCCTCGGGCCTGACTTCCACGCCGTCGATGCTGCGCAGGTGAACGAGGCCTGCGCGCTGGCCGGAGCCGCCTTCGACGCCTACCGCGCCACCGGCGACCACGAGCGCGCCGACTTCCTCGACCAGATCGCCGCGCAGATCCTGGCCCTGGGCGACGACCTCATCGTGCGCGCCATGGCCGAGACCGGCCTGCCCCGCGCGCGACTCGAAGGCGAGCGCGGTCGCACCGTCAACCAGCTCAAGCTCTTCGCCGAGCTGCTGCGTGAAGGCAGCTGGCAGGACGCCCGCATCGACACCGCCCTGCCCACGCGCACGCCACCGCGGCCGGACCTGCGGCTGCGCTTCGTCGGCGTGGGCCCCGTGGCCGTGTTCGGCGCGAGCAACTTCCCGCTGGCCTTCTCGGTGGCCGGGGGCGACACCGCCGCGGCGCTCGCCGCCGGCTGCCCCGTCGTCGTGAAGGCGCACTCGGCCCACCCCGGCACGTCCGAACTCGTCGGTCGCGCGGTGGTCGAGGCCGTCAAGCTGAGCCAGCTGCCGGCTGGCGTCTTCGCGCTGCTGACCGGCAGTGGCCACGGCATCGGCGACACCCTCGTGCGCCACCCGGCCATCCAGGCCGTGGGCTTCACCGGCTCGCGCAGCGGGGGCCTGGCGCTGATGGCCGCCGCCGCCGCGCGCCCGCAGCCGATTCCTGTCTACGCCGAGATGAGCAGCATCAACCCGGTCGTCCTGCTGCCCGGCGCGCTCAAGGCCCGCGGTGCCGAGATCGCCAGCGGCTTCGCCGCCTCGCTGACGATGGGTGTCGGCCAGTTCTGCACCAACCCCGGCCTCGTGCTCGGCATCGGCGGCGCCGACTTCGACCGCTTCGCCGCCGCCGCCGCCGAGGCCCTGCAGCCCCTGCCCGCCGGCACCATGCTCACGCCCGGCATCGCCAGCGCCTACCAGCGCGGCGAGGACGCGCTCGCCGGCCAGGCCCAGGTCACGACGCTGCTGCGCGGCGCTTCCGCCGGCTGCCAGGGCGCGCCGGCCCTGTTCAAGACGACCGGCGCGGCCTTCCTGGCCAACCATGCGATGTCGGCCGAGATCTTCGGCCCCGCCTCGCTGTTGGTGGCCTGCCGCGACGCCGACGAGCTGCTCGCCGTCATCGAGGGCCTGGAAGGCCAGCTCACCGCCACGCTGCAGCTGCAGGACGACGACGAGGCCGACCTCGCCGCCGCCCGCCACCTGCTGCCCGCGCTGGAGCGCAAAGTCGGCCGCATCCTGGCCAACGGCTTCCCGACGGGCGTAGAAGTGTCCACCGCCATGGTCCACGGCGGCCCCTTCCCGGCCACCAGCGATGGCCGCAGCAGCTCGGTCGGCACGGCGGCCATCCAGCGCTTCCTGCGCCCGGTCTGCTACCAGAACCTGCCGCGCGCGCTGCTGCCCGCCGTGCTGCGCGAACCCAACGAGCGCGGCGTCTGGCGGCGACGCGACGGGGTGTTGACCCGGAATTGATTACGTCCACGGCTGGCGGAACACAGCCACAGAGGCACAGAGACACAGAGAGGCTCAGAAGAATCCAAGACGAAATCCAGACATAGACAGGTATCGAGCCGGCGACGAGACCCGGCGCCTCTGTGTCTCTGTGCCTCTGTGGCTGTGCTTCATGCACGGCGGCCGGCACGCCCCAGATCACGACTAGACAGGAGACAAACGACATGAAGAAGCAACTGCTGGCCCTCGTGGCCACGCTCGCCCTGGCAGCGCATGCCGCCGACCCGCAGCTGGTCATCAACGCCGACCAGCCCGGCCCCGTCATCCACCGCAACATCTACGGCCAGTTTGCCGAGCACCTGGGCACCGGCATCTACGAAGGCATGTGGGTGGGCCCCGAGAGCAAGATCCCCAACGTGCGCGGCTGGCGCAAGGACGTGATCGGCGCGCTCAAGGACCTGAAGGTGCCTCTCGTGCGCTGGCCCGGCGGCTGCTTCGCCGACGAATACCACTGGCGTGAAGGCATCGGCCCGCGCAGCAAGCGCCCGGTCAAGGTCAACAGCAACTGGGGCGGTGTGCCCGAGAACAACGCGGTCGGCACGCACGAGTTCTTCGACCTCGTCGAGCAGCTCGGCGCCGAGGCCTACGTCAACGGCAACCTCGGCACCGGCACGCCGCAGGAGATGGCCGAGTGGCTGGAGTACATGACGGCCGAGGGCAACTCCACGCTCGCCCAGATGCGCCGCAAGAACGGCCGCGACAAGCCCTTCCGCGTGCACTACTTCGCCGTCGGCAACGAGAGCTGGGGCTGCGGCGGCAACATGCGGCCCGAGTACTACGTGGACCTGTACCGTCAGGCCGCCACCTTCCTGAAGACGCCGCAGCACAACCGGCCCGTCTTCATCGCCAGCGGCGGCCACGACGCCCGCACCGACTGGACCGAGGCGCTGGCCAAGGGCCTCAAGGGCGTGCCCTTCGACGCCATCTCCCACCATGGCTACACCCTGCCCACCGGCAAGTGGGAGAAGAAGGGCGCGGCCGTGGGCTTCCCCGAAGCCGAGTGGATCTCCACGCTCGCCCACACGCAGAAGGTCGACGAGTGGGTGCGCAAGAACACGGCTGTGCTGGACCAGCATGACCCGAGCAAGAAGGTGGGCTTCTACTTTGACGAGTGGGGCAGCTGGTACGACCCCGAGCCCGGCAGCAACCCCGGCTTCCTCGTGCAGCGCAACACCCTGCGTGACGCGCTGCTGGCGGCCCTGCACTTCCATGTCTTCCACGCCAATGCCGAGCGCGTGAAGATGAGCAACGTGGCCCAGATGGTCAACGTGCTGCAGGCCATGATCCTCACCAGCAAGGACAAGCTGGTGCTCACGCCCACCTACCACGCGTTCAAGCTCTACGCCCCCTTCCAGGACGCCACCTCGCTGCCCGCGCGGATCGACAACAACCCGGTCTACAAGGTCGGCGCTGTGGAGATGCCGGGCCTGTCGGCCACCGCCGCGCGCGGCAAGGACGGCAAGCTCTACATCGGCCTCGTCAACTCGAACGCGAACCAGCCGGCTGCACTGACCGTGCAGGTGGGCAGCGGAGCACCCAAGGCCGCGCGCGGGCAGTTGCTGACGGCCGCGGCGATGGACGCCCAGAACGAGCTCGGCAAGGCGCCGCAGGTCGTGCCCCAGGCCTTCGAGGCCCAGGCGGCGGACGGCAAGCTGACGCTGAAGCTGCCGGCCAAGTCGGTGCTCGTCGTCGCCATCGAGGGCTGAACCATGGCCTCACCGACCCGACGCGAGATCCTCGCGGGCGGAGCCGCGCTCGCGCTGACCGCCTGCGGTGGCGGGGGCGGCGGCAGCGCCTCGGCCCCGGCGCCTTCTCCAGCGCCTTCCCCGGCCCCGGCCCCCGCCCCTGCTCCGGCGCCAGCACCGGCGCCTGCCCCATCGCAAGCGCCCGTCAGCTTCGCCAACGTCTCCGTGCATGACCCCTCGGTCATCCGCGTGGACGGCACCGCCTACGTCTTCGGCTCGCACCTGGCTGCGGCCAAGACCACCGACTGGATGAACTGGACCCGGGTTGCCGATGGCGTCAACGACGCCAACCCGCTGTTCAGCAAGGTCACGACCGCCCTGGCCGACACCTTCGCCTGGGCGCAGGTGACCGACCTCTGGGCGCCCGACGTGACGCGCCTGGCCAACGGCAAGTTCGCGATGTACTACTGCGCCTGCAAGGGCGACTCGCCGCGCTCCGCCCTGGGCCTGGCCCTGGCGGACAAGGTCGACGGGCCCTACGCCAACCAGCAGATCCTGCTCAAGTCCGGACAGTGGGGCCTGCCGAGCGAAGACGGCAGCATCTACGACGCGACCGTGCACCCCAACGTCGTCGACCCCGCCGTGTTCAAGGATGCGGCCGGCCAGCTGTGGATGGCCTACGGCTCCTACTCCGGCGGCCTCTTCATCCTGAAGCTCGACGGCGCCACCGGCCTGCCCCTGCCCAACCAGGGCTACGGCAAGCACCTGATGGGCGGCAACCATGCGCGCATCGAGGGCGCCTACGTGCTCTACAGCGCGCAGACGCAGTACTACTACCTGTTCGTCTCCTTCGGCGGGCTCGATGCCGCGGGCGGCTACAACGTGCGCGTGGCGCGGTCCCGCAACCCCGATGGGCCGTATGTGGACGGCGCCGGCACCGACATGGCCACCGTCAAGGGCGCGGCCGGCACGCTGTTCGACGACGCGAGCATCACGCCCCACGGCATGAAGCTGATGGGCGGCCACCAGTTCGCCCTCGCCACGGGCGAGACCGGCACGGCGTTGGGTTATGTCTCGCCCGGCCACAACTCGGCCTACTTCGACGCGGCGACCGGCCAGTACTTCATCGTCTTCCACACGCGCTTCCCCGGCACGGGCGAAGTGCACGAGGTGCGCGTGCACGAGATGCACCTCAACGAAGACGGCTGGCCGGTCATCGCGCCGCTGCGCTATGCGCCGCTGAGCCTGGCCACACCCGCGCAGACAGCCGACGTGAGCGCGGCGCAGGCGGCGGGCAGCTACAAGCTCGTCAACCACGGCAAGGACATCACGGCGGCGCTCAAGGCCTCCATCAATGTCACGCTGGGGGCTGACGGCACGGTGAGCGGCGGCCTCACCGGCACCTGGACGCACAAGGGCGGCAACAAACTCAGCGTCGTGAGCGGCGGCGTGACCTATGCGGGCGTACTGTCCCGGCAGTGGAACACCAACGCCAACGCCTTTGTCGTGTGCTTCAGCGCGCTGTCGGCCAGCGGCGTGTCGCTCTGGGCCATCCGTACCGGTGCCTGACGATGAAACGCTCCAAGGCAACACAGCCACAGAGACACAGAGGCACAGAGGCGGCGGGCTGCCTCGGTGTGCACGTGATCTCTCTGTGTCTCTGTGCCTCTGTGGCGATGCTTTGACCTGAGTTCGCCATGCGCCACCTGCTCGCTGCCTTCGTCCTCGCACCTGCCGTCGCGCTGTGCATGCCGGCCGCGTGCGCGCAGGCGGCGGTGCAGGCCTTCCCGCTGGAGCGCGTGCGGCTGCTCGACGGCCCCTTCCTGGACGCGCAGGCCACCGACCTGCACTACCTGATGGCGCTGGACGCCGAGCGGCTGCTCGCGCCCTTTCGCCGCGAGGCCGGCCTGCCCGTGCCGGTGCCGCCCTATGGCAACTGGGAGTCCAGCGGCCTGGACGGCCACATGGGCGGGCACTACCTGTCGGCGCTCGCGCTGATGTGGGCGTCCACCGGCGACCCGGCCGTGAAGCAGCGTCTGGACCACGTCGTGGCCGAGCTCAAGCGCTGTCAGGACGCCCTGGGCACCGGCTACCTCGGCGGCATCCCCGAAGGCGGCAAGGCCTGGGCCGAGGTCGCGGCCGGGGACCTGAAGGTCGACAGCTTCTCGGTGAACGGCCGCTGGGTGCCCTGGTACAACCTGCACAAGCTCTTCGCCGGCCTGCGCGACGCCTGGGTGCATGCCGGTAACGCCGACGCGCGCGCCATGCTCGTGCGCCTGAGCGACTGGGCCCTGCGCCTGACCACGCCGCTGTCGGACGCGCAGATGCAGGACATGCTGCGCGCCGAGCACGGCGGCATGGCCGAGGTGCTGGCCGACGTGGCGCAGATGACCGGCGACCTGCGCTACCTGGCCCTGGCGCGGCGCTTCTCGCACCAGGCCCTGCTGCAGCCGCTGGCCGCCGGGCGCGACACGCTCTCCGGCCTGCACGCCAACACGCAGATCCCCAAGGTCATCGGCTTCGCCCGCATCGCGCAGGCCACGGGCGACGACGAGGGCCGGCGCGCGGCCGAGTTCTTCTGGCGCACGGTCGTCGGGCAGCGCAGCGTGGCCATCGGCGGCAACAGCGTGAAGGAGCACTTCCACGCCGCCGACGACTTCCGGCCCATGCTCGACGAGGTCGAGGGCCCCGAGACCTGCAACAGCTACAACATGCTCAAGCTGACCGCGCTGCTCGCGCAGGCGCAGCCGGGCCAGGGCGCCTACGCCGACTACTACGAGCGCACGCTCTACAACCACATCCTCGCGTCGCAGCACCCGGGCGAGGGCGGCTTCGTCTACTTCACGCCGATGCGCCCGCAGCACTACCGCGTCTACTCGCAGGTGCACGAGGGCATGTGGTGCTGCGTGGGCTCGGGCCTGGAGAGCCACGCCCGCCACGGCGAGTTCATCTACGCGCACGACGGCGACACGCTGCACGTCAACCTCTTCATCGCCTCCACGCTGGACTGGCGCGAGCAAGGCGTGCGCATCACCCAGCGCACGCGCTTCCCCGACGAGGCGCGCACCGAGCTGACGGTGGACGGCGCCGGCACCTTCGCGCTGCGGCTGCGCTACCCCGGCTGGGTGGCGCCGGGCGCGCTGACGGTCAAGCTCAACGGCAAGCGCGTGCCCGTGAAGGCCGCACCGGGCGGGCAGGTCGAACTGCGCCGCACCTGGGCGGCGGGCGACCGTGTGGAGGTCGCACTGCCCATGCGCACGACGCTGGAGCCCCTGCGCGGCCTCAAGCACCAGGTGGCCGTGCTGCACGGGCCCATCGTGCTGGCGGCCCGGACGCCGCAGCCCGGCGAGGCGCTCTCCTTCAAGGCAGACGGCTCCCGCATGGGCCACGTCGCGCACGGCGCCGTCTGCCCGCAGGAGGCCGCGCCCATGTTCGTGAGCGACCGGGCCGACTTCATCCGCCGGCTCAAGCCCGTGCCGGGTCAGCCGCTCACCTTCACCGCGCCCGGCCTCATCCAGGGCCGCCCCGACGCCGACCGGCTGCAGCTCATCCCCTTCTTCCGACTGCACGATGCGCGCTACATGGTCTATTGGGCCCGCAGCACGCCGACCGAATACCGCGCACTGCGCCAGCAGCTCGCCAGCGCCGAAGCCGAGCGGCTGGCGCTGGACGCGCTGACGGTGGACCAGGTCGCCCCCGGCGAGCAGCAGCCCGAGGTGGACCACGGCTTCCAGGGCGAAGGCGTGGAGGCGGGCATCGCCCCGGCCGGCCGCTGGCGGCATGCGCGCGGCTGGTTCGCCTACACGCTCGCCGACCCGCGCGGTGACGGCCGCGTGCTGCGCCTGACCTTCTCGGCCACCGACGCCGGCCGGCGCTTCGACCTTGTCGTCAACGGCGAGCGGCTTGCGCAGGTCACGCTGGATCGCCCCGATGCGGCCGGCGGCCTCTACACCCGAGACTTCACGGTGCCCGTGGGGCTCGCCGCCGCCGAGGGCGGGCGGCTCACCGTGAAGTTCATCGCCCATCCGGGCAGCATCGCCGGGGGCCTGTACGGCCTGCGGCTGCTGCGCCAGCAACCCATCACACCAGGAGACGCCTCATGACCTTCCTCGCTGCCCGCCGCACCCTGCTTGCCGCCGCGCTCGCGCTGCCCGCCTTCCACGCCCTGGCCGCCCCGCTCACGATGGGCTTCTCCCAGGTCGGTGCCGAGAGCGAATGGCGCACCGCCAACACCGCCTCCATCAAGGCAGCGGCCAAGGAGGCCGGCATCACGCTGAAGTTCGCCGACGCGCAGCAGAAGCAGGAGAACCAGGTCAAGGCCATCCGCAGCTTCATTGCGCAGAAGGTGGACGTCATCGCCTTCTCGCCGGTGGTGGAGAGCGGCTGGGACACGGTGCTGAAGGAAGCCAAGGCGGCCGGCATCCCGGTCATCCTGACCGACCGCGCCGTGAAGGTGGCCGACACGTCGCTGTACGTCACCTTCATCGGTTCCGACTTCGTCGAGGAAGGCCGCAAGGCCGCGCGCTGGCTGCTGGAGCGTGCGGCCAAGACGCCGAACGCCGCGCTGAACATCGTCGAGCTGCAGGGCACGGTGGGCTCGGCCCCGGCGATCGACCGCAAGAAGGGCTTCGAGGAGGTCATCAAGGGCAACCCCAAGCTTCAAATCATCCGCTCGCAGTCGGGCGAGTTCACGCGTGCCAAGGGCAAGGAGGTGATGGAGTCCTTCCTGAAGCAGCGCGACAAGAAGATCGACGTGCTCTTCGCGCACAACGACGACATGGCCATCGGCGCCATCCAGGCGATCGAGGAGGCCGGGCTCAAGCCGGGCCAGGACATCGTGATCATCTCGATCGACGGGGTGCGTGGCGCGTTTGAAGCGATGAAGGCGGGCAAGCTCAACGTGACGGTGGAATGCAACCCGCTGCTGGGGCCGCAGCTGATGCAGCTGGCCAAGGATGTGGTGGCGAAGAAGCCGGTGGAGAAGCGGATCACCGTCAATGAAGGGGTGTTTCCGGCGGAGGTGGCGGCGAAGGAGTTGCCGAATCGGAAGTATTGAAGCGGGGGTGGGGGCTGGGGCTGGGGTTTTGGGGATGCTTTTGCGTGGAGCCTTTGGACTCGGTGCACCGTGCCGGGAGTTCGCCCCGGCGGGCGACCTACTTTTTGTGTCGACAAAAAGTAGGCAAAAAACGACCCCTGCAAAACCGCCCCTGCGGGGTTCCCTGCGATGCTCGAAGCCCGGGGCCGCGCCCAACTCACTTCGCTACGCTCCGTTCAGACAAAGGGGCGCGAAGTCAGATGTTGAAGCGTGCTGCGCACGCGCCCCGGGCTTCTGCGCTTCTCGGCGGTTTAGAAGGGGAGGCCCAGAACAGCCGAACAGCCAACAGCCAAACGCCGCAACCCTGCGGTCGCGGCTGTTTCATCACTCCCCCTTGGAGTCCGCCGAGCAGCGCAAGGACTTGAGGGCGCGTGCGCAGCACGCTACAGAAGGTCGCCCGCCGGGGCGAACTCCCGGCACCACCCGCGCCACCAAACCAACCGTGGAGCAACAACCATGACAACAGCTCCCGTGCTGGAGATCACCAACCTCCACAAATCCTTCCCCGGCGTCAAAGCCCTCAGCAACGTCCACCTTCGCCTCTTCCCCGGCGAAGTCCACGCCCTCATGGGCCAGAACGGCGCTGGCAAATCCACGCTCATCAAGGTGCTCACGGGCCTCTACACGCCCGACGCCGGCACCATCACGCTCGACGGCCAGCCCATCGCCCCGAAGCGCACCGAAGACGCCCAGGCCCTGGGCATCCGCACCGTCTACCAGGAGGTCAACCTCTGCCCCAACCTGAGCGTGGCCGAGAACATCTGCGCCGGGCGCTTCCCGCGCACGGCCTGGCTGAGCGGACGCCGCATCGACTGGCCCGCCGTGCACGCCGAAGCGCGCCGCGTGCTGGGCCAGATGGACCTGGACATCGACGTCACCGCGCCGCTGTCGAGCTACTCGCTGTCCATCCAGCAGATGGTGGCGATTGCGCGGGCGCTGCGCATCTCCGCGCGCGTGCTCATCCTGGACGAACCCACGTCGAGCCTGGACGACGCGGCCGTGCAGCGGCTCTTCACGGTGCTGCGCCGGCTGCGCGAGCAGGGCCTGGCCATCCTCTTCGTCACGCATTTCCTCGACCAGACCTACGCGCTGGCCGACCGCATCACCGTCATGCGCAACGGCGAGACCGAGGGCGAGTACCTGGCCAGCGAGCTCAGCCGCCTGGCGCTCGTGAACAAGATGGTGGGCGCGCCGCCCGACCAGCAGCCCACGCGGCTGCAGAGCCAGGCGCCGGTGGGCGGCGAGCCGGTGCTGCAGGCCACGGGCCTGGCGCGGCAGGGCGCGCTGCAGCCGCTGGACCTCGAACTGCGCCGGGGCGAGGTGCTGGGCCTGGCCGGGCTGCTGGGCTCGGGGCGCACCGAGGCCGCGCGGCTGCTCTTCGGGGCCGACACGGCGGACGCCGGCGACATCAGCACACCGGGCCGCACGGGCCGCTGGCGCTCGCCGCGCGAGGCCATCGCCGCGGGCATCGCCTTCTGCTCGGAGGACCGCAAGCACGAAGGCGCCATCCTGGACCTGTCAGTGCGCGACAACATCCTGCTCGCGCTGCAGGCCCGCCACGGCCTGCGTCTGGTCATGAGCCGCGAGCAGCAGCAGGCGCTGGCCGACGACTACATCCGCCGCCTGGGCATCAAGACGGCCAGTGCCGACACCCCCATCGGCCAGCTCTCCGGCGGCAACCAGCAAAAGGCGCTGCTCGCCCGCTGGCTGGCCACCGAGCCGGCGGTGCTCATCCTGGACGAACCCACGCGCGGCATCGACGTGCGCGCCAAGGAAGACCTCATGGACGCCGTGCGCGCGCTGGCCCACAAGGCCGATGGCAGCGGCATGGCCCTGCTCTTCATCTCCTCCGAACTGCCCGAGGTGCTGCATTGCAGCGACCGCGTCCTCGTGCTGCGCGACCGCCGCGCGGCGGGCACCTACCGCCGCGGTGAGCTGGACGAGCGCAGCGTGCTCGAAGTGATTGCCGCCGATGATTGACGCCCTGCTTCGCCGCGCCCTGGCGGCCCTCGCCCTGACAGCGGCCGCGTGCGGCGCGCTGGCCGCCTCGCCCACCGGCCTGGACGCTCTTGGCCAGGCGCAGCGACTGCCCTTGGCGCCAAACGCGCAGGGGCTGGCCTGGGCCCGGCTGGAGGCCGGCGTGCAGCTCCAGTTCGGGCCTCTGACCCGCAACGTCCTCTTCTACGGGTCGGGCCTCGTGCGCGTGACGACCCACCTCGGCCAGAGCCACGCCACGCAGCCGAGCCTTGTCGTCGTGGGCCAGCCCCAGGCCGTGGCCCTGAGCGTGCAGGAGACGGCCGCCCAGCTGGTGATCACCGGGCCGGCGCTGCGCGTCGAGGTGGACAAGGGCAGCGGCGCGCTGGCCTTCCTGCGCCCCGACGGCCGCCTGCTCACCCGCGAGGTGGCGCCCGCCACGCTGCAGCCGCTGGAGGTCTCGGGCGCGCCGACCTACGCGATGACGCAGGCCTTCCGGCTTGCCGACGACGAGTCGCTGTACGGCCTGGGGCAGTACAACGAGCCCTACTGGGACTACCGCGGCCGTGACGTGACGATGGTGCAGACCAACATAGGCATCGTGCTGCCTTTCATGGTGTCCACGCGCCGCTGGGGGCTGCTGTGGGACGTCTACTCGAAGATGCGCTTCACCGACGACGCGCAGGGCGCTCGCTTCTGGGCCGAGAGCGCGCCGGCCGGGGGCGACTATTACGTCGTCGCCGGCGACACGATGGACGAGGTGATGGCCGGCTACCGGCAACTCACCGGCGCGGCGCCGCTCTTTCCCCGGAGCGCCCTGGGCCTGTTCATGAGCAAGGAGCGCTACAAGACGCAGCAGCAACTTCTGGACGTCGTGAAGCGCTTCCGCGCCGAGCACTTCCCGCTGGACACCATCGTGCAGGACTGGCAGTACTGGGGCGGCGACAAGGACGGCAGCTGGAGCGGCATGATCTGGGACGCCCAGCGCTTCCCCGACCCGCGCGGCATGGCCGACACGCTGCACTGCGAGCTGCACGCCAAGCTGATGGTCTCGATCTGGCCCTCGGTGGGTGACGACACCGCGCTGGCCCGCGAGCTCGATGCCCAGGGCCTGCGCTTCGCGCCCAAGCACTGGATCTCGGGCAAGGCGCAGATCTACGACGCCTTCAGCGCCGAGGCTCGCCGCATCTACTTCAAGCACGTGGCGCGCGGCCTGCTGGACGTGGGCGTGGACGCGCTGTGGATGGACGGCACCGAGGTCGAGGTCGGTGGCGCCGCGCACGACCCCGGCGAGGTGGAGGCCGACATCAAGCGGCTCGGCACCCACGCCATGGGCGACTTCACGCGCTACCTCAACGTCTACAGCCTGCTCACGACGCGGGGCGTCTATGAAGGCCAGCGAGCCCGCAGCCCCCAGCGCGCCATGACACTGACGCGCTCGGCCTGGGCCGGCCAGCAGCGCTACGCTGCCCTGCCATGGTCGGGTGACACGACGGCCAGCTGGGCGACGCTGCGCGCACAGATCAGCGGCGGGCTGAACGTGGGCATGGCCGGCATGCCCTACTGGACGCAGGACACGGGCGGCTTCTTCGTGCGCCACGCCCGGGGCGAGCGCAACGCGGCGTGGCGCGAGCTGTTCGCGCGCTGGCACCAGTTCGCGATCTTCAACCCCATCTACCGCATCCATGGCACGGACGTCGAGCGCGAGCCCTATGTCTTCAAGTCACTGGACCCGCCCGTCTACCGCTCGCTGCTGGCGGCGGCGCAGCTTCGCTACCGACTGCTGCCCTACCTCGACGGCCTGGCCTGGCGAGCGCATGAGCAGGGCTACATCATGATGCGCGGCCTGCCGATGGACTTCCCCGACGAGCCCGCGCTGCGCAAGGTCGACGACACCTTCATGTTCGGCCCGGCGCTGCTCGTGCAGCCCATCACCCGGCCCACGCTCCACCCCGAGGTGCCTGCAGCCACCACCGTGCCGGCCAGCGCGCTGCGCACGCCCGACGGCCAGCCGGGGCTGGCGCTGAGCTACTACGAGGGCATGGCCTTCGAGCGGCTCGCGAGCCGCACCGTCGATGCGCCGGTGGACCACGACTGGCCGCCGCCGCCCCTGGGCAGCCTGCCGCCGGGGCTCCAGAGCCTGAACCAGTTCTCGGCGCGCTGGGAGGGCAGCCTCGTGGCGCCCGAGGCGGGCGAGTACGAGATCGGCGTGGAGGGCGACGACGGCTTCCGGCTGTGGCTGGACGACAAGCTCGCCGTCGACGACTGGCACCACGGCGCCCCGCGCTACCAGGGCGCCCGCCTCACGCTGGCCGCCGGCCAGGCGGTGAAGCTGCGCATCGAGTTCTTCCAGGACGCCTATGGCCGCAAGCTGCGCCTGGCCTGGCGCACGCCCGCGCAGCTGCGCGCGCTGGCAGCGGCGCGGCTTCACCTGGACAAGCGCCAGGTCACGCAGCTGCCGGCCGGGGCTGCCTGGTACGACTTCTGGAGCGGCCACCGCCACGCGGGTGGCGAGGCCGTGTCGCGCGAGTACGCCCTGCAGCAGTTCCCCCTCTTCGTGCGGGCCGGCAGCATCCTGCCGCTGGGCCCGGTCGTCGAGCACGTCGGCCAGCGGCCCGGTGCGCCGTGGGAGATCCGCATCTACCCCGGTGCTGACGCGCAATTCACGCTGTACGAGGACGATGGCGAGACCTACGCCTATGAGCGGGGCGAGCGCGCCACCGTCACGCTGCGCTGGGACGACGCGCGGCGCGTGCTGCACGTCGGCGCACGCGAGGGCCGCTACCCCGGGCTCGTCGCCCAGCGCCGGCTCGACGTGAAGCTCATCGACCCCACCGGCCGCGCACCCCAGGCCCGCGCCCTGACCTACCGCGGTGAAGCCGCCACGCTGCGCTTCCCGCCCCTGACGACCCCATGAGCCCCCCGACCCTCGCCATGCCGTCCCCTTCCCCGATCGCAGGCCTCTGGCGCCACCCACTCGCCCGGCCCCTGGCGGCTCTGGCCCTGCTGCTGGCCGTGGCTGCCTTCGCGGTGCCGGGCTTCCTGCACCTCGAGATCAAGGACGGTCATCTCTACGGCAACCTCGTCGACATCCTGCATCGCGCCGCACCCTTGATGCTCGCGGCGCTCGGCATGACGCTGGTCATCGCCACGCGGGGCATCGACGTGTCCGTGGGCGCGGTCGTCGCCATCGCCGGCACGGTGGCGTGTGCGCTCGTGGGCTCGCACGGCGTGGCGGTCGCGTTCGCGGCGGCACTCGCAAGCGCGCTGCTGTGCGGGCTGTGGAACGGGTTGCTGGTGTCGGCCCTGGGCCTGCAGCCCATCATCGCCACGCTCATCCTGATGGTGGCCGGTCGGGGCCTGGCGCAGCTGCTGACGGATGGCCAGATCCTGACCGTCTACGAGCCCGCGAGCTTCTTCTGGCTGGGCGGCGGCTGGCTGCTCGGGCTGCCGGTGTCGCTCTTCATCGTGGCCACGGTGGCCGGCCTCACGGCGCTGCTGATGCGGCGCACGGCGCTGGGCCTGTTCATCCAGACGGTGGGCATCAACCCCGTGGCCGCGCGGCTTGCCGGCGTGCACACGGCGGCCATCGTCTTCTTCGTCTACGTGTACTGCAGCCTGGGCGCCGGCCTGGCCGGCCTGATGGTGGCCTCCAACATCAAGAGCGCCGACGCCAACAACGCCGGCCTGCTGCTGGAGCTGGACGCCATCCTGGCCGTGACGCTCGGCGGCGGCCAGCTCAGCGGCGGCAAGTTCAGCCTGCTTGGCAGCCTCATCGGGGCCCTCATCATCCAGACGCTCACCTCCACCATCTACGCGCTCGGCGTGCCACCGCAGGTGACGATGGTGGTCAAGGCAGTCGTCGTGTTCGCGGTGTGCATCTCGCAGTCGTCGGCCTGGTCCGCGTGGACTGCACGGAGGCCGTCATGAGCGCCCGCCTGCGCGCCCTCACTGGCGCCCCCGCCTTCACGACCTGGGTCAGCGTCGCGCTGATGGTGCTGCTGTTCGGCGCCGGTGCGGTCAGCTACACGGGCTTCGCGTCGCCGCAGGTGGTGCTCAACCTGCTCATCGACAACGCCTTCCTGCTCGTCATCGCGGTGGGCATGAGCTTCGTCATCCTGTCCGGCGGCATCGACCTCTCGGTGGGCTCGGTGCTCGCGCTGACCACCATGGTCGCGGCCTGGCTGCTGCAGGTGGCGCAGTGGCCGGCCGAGGCCGTCATCGCGCTGGTGCTGGTGGGCGGCGCGGCCTTTGGTGCGCTGCAGGGCCTGGTGATCCACGTCTTCCGGCTGCAGCCCTTCATCGTCACGCTGGCGGGCATGTTCCTCGCGCGCGGGCTGTGCTTCCTGATCAGCGTGGACAGCATCACCATCGACGCCCCGCTCTTCGTGGCCCTGTCGCAAACGCAGATCCCGCTCTTCGGCGGCGCCTTCCTGTCGCCGGGCGCGGTCATCGCGCTGGCCGTGCTGGCGGCTGGCCTGTGGGTGGCGCACGGCACCGCGTTCGGCCGCACCGTCTATGCCCTGGGCGGCAACGAGACCTCGGCCCTGATGATGGGCCTGCCGGTCGGCCGCACCAAGGTGGCCGTGTACGCGCTCAGCGGCGCGTGTGCCTCGCTCGCGGGGCTGCTCTTCGCCTTCTACATGCTCAGCGGCTACGGCCAGCACGGGCAAGGCGTGGAGCTGGACGCCATCGCGGCGGTCGTCATCGGCGGCACCGTGCTGACGGGCGGTTACGGCTACGTGGCCGGTGCGCTGTCGGGCGTGCTGGTGCTGGGCCTGATCCAGACGCTGATCGCCTTCGACGGCACGCTCAGCTCCTGGTGGACCAAGATCGTCATCGGCGCGCTGCTCTTCGTCTTCTGCGCCGTGCAGCGCCTGCTTTCCCTCAAGAAGCCCCACCCCTGATGTTCAAGCCCCTGCTGCTCGCCGCGGCGCTGTGCTGCGGCATGGCGCACGCCGCCAACCCGCTGTTCGCGCCCCTCTACACCGCCGACCCCGCCGTGCTCGTGGATCGCGGGCGCGTCTACCTCTTCGCGGGCCGCGACGAGGCGGCGCCCGACGGCAAGGACTACGTCATGCACGAGTGGCGCGTGTTCTCCAGCTGCGACCTGGCCACCTGGCAGGACCACGGCGTGCCCATGCGCGCCAAGGACTTCGCCTGGGCCAAGGGCCGCGCCTGGGCGTCGGACATCGTCCAGCGCCATGGCAAGTACTGGCTCTACACGACGGTCGAGCACGCCACGGTGCCGGGTTTTGCCATCGGCGTGGCGGTGTCGGACTCGCCCACAGGCCCCTTCAAGGACGCTCGCGGCACGGCCCTCGTCACCAACGACATGACGACGCAGACCGACATCGCCTGGGACGACATCGACCCCGGCGTGTTCGTGGACGACGACGGCCAGGCCTACCTCTACTGGGGCAACACGGTGCTGAAGGTGGCCAAGTTGAAGGCCAACATGACCGGGCTGGACGGCCCGGTCACGGCCGTGCCGGTGGCCAACTTCGTCGAGGCGCCCTACCTGCACAAGCGCGGGGGCACCTACTACCTGAGCTACTCCCAGCACTGGCCCGAGGAGACGGCCTACATGACCGGCCCCACGCCGCTGGGCCCCTGGACGCCGCAGGGCGTGGTGATGTCGCGCAACCTCAAGACCAAGACCATCCACCAGGCCTTCTTCGACTTCAACGGCCGCAGCTATGTGGCGTATCACAACGCCGAGCTGCCCGGCGGCGGCGAGTACCGCCGCTCGGTCGCGCTGGAAGAAGTGACGTACCGCCCGGACGGCTCCATGGTGTTCGTGCACCAGACTGCCGCCGGCCCGCGCCCGAACCCGTCGCCCGGCTGCAAGCCCTGAGCTTCAGGCGTCGGGCGCCACGGGCTCGGCGTGCCGGCAAAGCCAGGAGAAGTAGGTCGTCTTGCCCCGCGGCCGGCTGTAGCGCTGGCGCCTGAACGTCAGCCGCACGCGGCCGGCCCAACCGGCATCGATCTCGACGCGCAGCTCATCGTCGACCGCACAGGCCGGGTCGGGCAGGGTCTTGCAGGCTTGCGCCACGAACTGGCTGGGCACGCGGCCGAGGATGCCGTTGTCCGCCCCGGTCGGGGCGCGCAGGAGGGTGGGTTCGGAGGTGTGAGGCATGCGGTGATGCTGCATGCCGGTTGGCTCGCCAGATGAGCCTGGGGCGGCGGGAGAGGGGTGGGTAGCAGCTCACGACCCTGTGCGGTCCTCCAAACCATCGAGTTCACAGCCTGAAAGCCGTCGTTCAACGGTTCGGTACAGAGGGCGCCGTAGGGCGGGTCAAGACCCGCCATCCAGATCCTCCTGTGCATCAGCTGGATGGACGCAGGCAGCGGGGCGGGCCTGATGCTCCATGTCCCCCGGTCCGCTACGCGGCCCTCCTCCTTTACTTGCGCATCAGGCCCGCCCCACTGCCCGCTTGCGTGACGCCCGGCTTGTTCGTCGTGGAATCCTGCGGTGCCGCAGTGGGATACGGGGTGACGCAATTGCGAAGGTAAAGGAGGAGGACCGCGCAGCGGGCCGGGGGAC
>JAEUPJ010000029.1 GCA_016790285.1 Roseateles sp.
GTTGCTGGGCATCTTCGCCGCCGCTTCGGTGCCGCCGCACTGGGGCATCGGCTTCGCCGGCGTGCTGGCGCTGCTGGGCATCGGCCTGTCGTTGCTGACCGATCGGGCCACCGGCGTGGCCGGCGCCGTCGCGGCGTGTGCCGCGGTGGCCGCTTACGCCCTGCCGCTGAAGCTGAACATCCTGGTGGCGATCGCCGCCGCGGTGGCCATGGGGCTGCTGCTCGACCATGGCCGCGCCCGCGCGCGGGCCACCCGGCCGCTGGACGATGCCACATGATGTCCACCGCCGACGCCCTCGTCGCCATCGCCGGCCTGACGCTCATCACGCTGCTCACGCGCGGCTTCTTCTTCCTGTCGCGGCGCGAGATGCCCACGCCCGCCTGGCTGCACGAAGGCCTGCGCTATGCGCCGCTGGCGGCACTGGCGGCGGTGGTGGTGCCCGAGATCGTGATGACGCAAGGGCGCCTGATCCACACGCTGCAGGATGCCCGCATCTATGCGGCATTGGCCGGCGGGGCCTACTTCTACTGGCGGCGCGGGATGCTCGGCACCATCGTCGCCGGCATGGCGGTGCTGCTGCCTCTGCGCCTGGGGCTGGGCTGGTAGCCACGCCGGGTAGCTCCTCCGGGCGCGGGCGGGGTATCCGGCCTCCCTAGAATTTGACATCAACCCATCCGCAACGGTACCCACGCCACGTCACGGGATCCCTCATGAAAGTCCTTCGTTTCTCCGACCTCGTTGCTGCCGGCCAGGTGAAGGGCAAGCGCGTCTTCATCCGCGCCGACCTGAACGTGCCGCAAGACGATGCCGGCGCCATCACCGAAGATACCCGCATCCGCGCCAGCCTGCCATGCATCCGCATGGCACTGGAGGCCGGGGCGGCGGTGATGGTGACATCGCACCTGGGTCGCCCCACCGAGGGCGAATTCAAGCCCGCCGATTCGCTGGCGCCGGTTGCGGCACGCATGGGCGAGCTGCTCGGGCGCCCGGTGCCGGTGGTGGCGCAGTGGGTCGACGGCGTGCAGGTGGCGCCCGGCCAGCTGGTGCTTCTGGAGAACTGTCGCCTGAACAAGGGCGAGAAGAAGAACAGCGAGGAGCTCAGCCGCAAGATGGCGGCGCTGTGCGACATCTTCGTGCACGATGCGTTCGGCACCGCACATCGGGCCGAGGCCAGCACCTACGGCATCGCGCAGTTCGCGAAGGTGGCTTGCGCCGGGCCGCTGCTGGCGGCCGAGATCGATGCCATCAGCCAGGCGCTGGCCAACCCCAAACGGCCGTTGCTGGCCATCGTGGCCGGCAGCAAGGTCAGCACCAAGCTCACCATCCTTCAAAGCCTGGCGGCCAAGGTCGACGGCCTGGTGGTCGGCGGCGGCATCGCCAATACCTTCATGCTGGCGGCCGGCCTGCCGATCGGCAAGAGCCTGGCCGAGCCCGACCTGGTGGGCGATGCGCGCGCGGTGATGGCGGCGATGAAGTCCCGCGGCGCCGAGGTGCCGATCCCGGTGGACGTGGTGGTGGCCAAGGAGTTCAAGGCCGATGCGAGCGCCGCCGTGAAGGCGGCCAGCGAAGTGGCCACCGACGACCTGATCCTGGACATCGGCCCCAAGACCGCCGCCTTGCTGGCCGACAAGCTGAAGGCGGCCGGCACCATCGTCTGGAACGGACCGGTCGGCGTCTTCGAGTTCGAGGCCTTCGCCCGCGGCACCGAAGCCGTGGCACGTGCCATCGCTGCCAGCAGCGCATTCAGCATCGCCGGCGGCGGCGACACCCTGGCGGCGATCGCCAAGTACGGCATCGAGCGCCAGGTGGGCTACATCTCCACCGGCGGCGGCGCCTTCCTCGAGGTGCTGGAGGGCAAGACCCTGCCGGCCTTCGAGATCCTTTCCCGACGCGCGGCGCAAAACTGATGTGGGCAATGCGGATCGAATCGCCCTCCGATCCGCAGTAATCTCCCCGGCCGGGATCCCACAAGGAGACAAGCCGTGGCCGAGAACCAGCCCCCCGTCCTGTCCGCTGCCGAACAGGCGCTCAGCGACGCCGCACTCGAGTATCACCGCGCACCCGTGCGCGGCAAGATCTCGGTCACGCCGACCAAGCCGCTGTCCAACCAGCGCGACCTGTCGCTCGCCTACTCGCCTGGCGTGGCCTATGCCTGCCTGGCGATCGAGAAGGACCCGACGCTGGCGGCCGAATATACGAGCCGCGGCAACCTGGTGGGTGTGGTCACCAATGGCACCGCGGTGCTGGGCCTGGGCGACATCGGCCCGCTGGCCGGCAAGCCGGTGATGGAGGGCAAGGGCTGCCTCTTCAAGAAGTTCGCGGGCGTCGACGTCTTCGACATCGAACTGGCCGAGCGCGACCCCGACAAGCTCATCGACATCATCGCGGCCATGGAGCCGACGCTCGGGGGCATCAACCTCGAGGACATCAAGGCGCCGGAGTGCTTCTACATCGAGCGCGAGCTGTCCAAGCGGATGAACATCCCCGTCTTCCACGACGACCAGCACGGCACGGCCATCATCTCGTCGGCCGCGCTGCTCAACGGGCTGGAGCTGGTGGGCAAGGACATCGGCGCCGTGAAGGTGGCGGTGTCGGGCGCGGGGGCTGCGGCCATCGCCTGCCTGGACGTGATGGTGGGCCTGGGCGTGAAGCGCGAGCATGTGTTCGTGTGCGACTCGCGCGGCGTCATCCAGAGCGAGCGTGAAGACGCCAAGGCCGGCAAGCTGGATGAGTCCAAGCAGCGCTACTGCCAGGTCACGGCGGCGCGCACGCTGGCCGATGTCGTCAACGGCGCGGACGTCTTCCTGGGCTGCTCCGCCGCCGGCGTGCTCACGCCCGAGATGGTCAAGACGATGGCGACGCAACCCATCATCCTGGCGCTGGCCAACCCGGAGCCGGAGATCCGCCCGGAACTCGCCCGCGAGGCGCGCCCCGACTGCATCATCGCCACCGGCCGCAGCGACTACCCCAACCAGGTCAACAACATCCTGTGCTTCCCCTACATCTTCCGCGGGGCGCTGGACTGCGGCGCCACCAAGATCACCGAGGGCATGAAGCTCGCCTGCGTGCGCGAGATCGCCGCGCTCGCCAAGGCCGAGACCAGTGACGAGGTGGCCGCGGCCTACGCGGGCCAGGAGCTGGCCTTCGGGCCCGAGTACCTCATCCCCAAGCCGTTCGACGCGCGCCTGATCCTGCGCATCGCGCCGGCGGTGGCCGCGGCCGCAGCGGCTGATGGCGTGGCCACCCGGCCCGTGGCGGACCTGGACGCCTACCGCCAGTCGCTCGAGCGTTTCGTCTACCAGACCGGCATGTTCATGCGCCCCGTGTTCACGGCCGCGCGTGCCGAGAAGGCCCGCGTCATCTACGCCGAGGGCGAAGACGAACGCGTGCTGCGCGCCGTGCAGGTGGCGCTGGACGAAGGCCTGTGCCGCCCGACGCTGATCGGCCGCCCGGCGGTGCTGCAGTCGCGCATCCAGCGTGCGGGCCTGCGCCTGAAGCTGGGCGAGGACGTGGCCGTCATCGACCCCGAGGACGACCCGCGCTTTCGCCAGTACTGGGAGGCATACCACGCCCGCATGAAGCGCAACGGCGTGACGCCCGAGATGGCCAAGTCGGCCGTGCGCCGCTCCAACACCGCCATCGGTGCGCTGGCCATCGAGCTGGGCGACGCCGACGCGATGATCTGCGGCATGGTCGGCCGCTTCGACCGCCACCTGGAGCAGGTGCGCGAACTCGTCGGCCTGGCCCCCGGCGCGCGCCAGTTCGCCGCCATGAACGCGCTGATGCTGGAGCAGATGACGCTCTTCATCACCGACACCTTCGTCAACGACGACCCCACGGCCGAGGAGCTCGCCGACATCGCCGCCATGGCCGCCGACGAGGTGCGCCGCTTCGGCATGCCGCCCAAGCTGGCGTTCGTGAGCCACTCGATGTTCGGCTCCAGCACGCGGCCGTCGGCCGTCAAGATGCGCCGGGCGCACGAGCAGTTCGCGGCAGCCCACCCCGAGGTCGAGTGCGACGGCGAGATGCATGGCGATGCGGCGCTGTCAGAGAGCGTGCGCCACGCCTTCCTGCCCGACAGCAAGCTCACCGGGGCGGCCAACCTGCTGGTGCTGCCGACGCTGGACGCGGCCAACATCCTCTTCAACGTGCTGAAGATCAGCGCCAGTCACGGCGTGACCGTGGGCCCCATCCTGCTGGGCGCCGCCAAGCCCGTGCACATCCTGACGCCCTCGGCGACGGTGCGCCGCATCGTCAACATGACGGCTCTGGCGGTGGCCGATGTGCGAGAGGCGCGGCTCGCGAAGGGCTGACCGACAGCCGGGGCGGGTGTTTCGCTGAGGGGCGCGCGCACCGCGGCTTCATTTGGCGTGATGCGACTTTCAACTTGTCGGCGGGTCCGCGCCATCCTAAGTTGTTGTGGTGTCGTGGATTTTTCTTGTCGATTCAAGAAGAATTGCGAGGCTCTTCGACATCTCCGCCCACGATGCCCCGGTTCCTCCATCACGATCTTCGGCTGCTCAACCCCAGCTTTGCCTCGCCGCTGCTGGACGTGCTCACGGATCTGGAGCACCTGAGGCGCCTGGAGTTGAAGGCGACGACGCCACCCGCGGTTTTCCTGCAGTTGAAGCAGGTCTTTCACCTGCTGGAGAGCCTGGCATCTGCGCGGATCGAGGGCAACCACACGACCTTGGCCGATTACATCGAGACCAAGGTCGCCCAAAGCGGCACGTCGGGGGCGTATGCCGATGCGATCAAGGAGATCAGCAACATCGAAGGCGCGATGGACGCCATCGAAGGCAACATCGCGCCCGGGGCCACCCTGACCAGCCACTTCCTGCGCGGGCTGCACGCGGCGACCGTCGACGGCCTGCTCCGGGAGGGCGACAAGACACCTGGCGCCTATCGGGCCGGGCCGGTACGCATCGCGAAGTCCTCGCACCTGCCGCCCGATGCCGTACAGGTGCCTGGCTACATGGACGAGCTCGTGGCCTTCGTCAACCGTGCCGACCAGAAGAAGTACGACCTGATGAAGGTGGCCCTGGCCCACCATCGCTTCGCCTGGGTGCACCCCTTTGGCAACGGCAATGGTCGGGTCGTGCGTCTTTTCACCTACGCGCTGCTCATCAAGTACGGCTTTCGCGTGAGCGCCGAGCAAGGGCGGCTGTTGAATCCGGCGGCAGTCTTCTGTGCCGACCGGGAGCGCTACTACGCGATGCTGTCCCTCGCGGACCAAGGAACCGATGACAGCCTGGAGGCCTGGTGCACGTATGTGTTGACTGGCATCCGAGATGAACTCGGCAAGGTCGACCGGCTCGCCGACTACGCCAACCTGACCGCAGAGATTCTCCTGCCGGCCCTGGCCTCCGCGCGGCAGCGGCAACTGATCACGGCGCAGGAGGAAGCCGTCCTGATGGTCACCGTCAAGAAGCGGGTGGTGAAGTCCGCCGACCTGGGTGAAGCCATGCCCGGCTTGAATGCGGCGCAGCGCACGTATCAGATCCGCAAGCTGGTCGGGCAGGGCATGTTGCAGCCGATCTACGCGGAAGCCCGCCAATACACCTTGGGGTTCAGCAACAACGTGCTGTTGCGGGGCGTCGTGCGCGCGTTGACCGAGCGCGGCTTCGTGCCGAGTGCACTCGTCTGATGGCCTTCGATGCTGCTTTCAGCTTGCCGTGATAGGCGCCGTCACCGCAGCTGACCGGCTGAACTGGGCCAGGGCGACACCACCGAGGATGACGCCCGCGCCCAGCAGCTTCGGGGTGCTGAACAGCTCGCCGCCCCAGGCCCAGGCGGCCAGTCCCGCCACCAGCGGCATCAGGTAGATGAGGGGCGCCGTGCGGGCCACGCCGCGCCGCTCGTTGGCCCAGCCCCAGGCCAGCCAGCCGATGAAGCCGCCGCCGGCCACCTGCCACACGAGGCCTGTCCACACCCAGGTGGGCTGACCCGCCCAGTCCAGCGCGCGCAGCTCCGGCGCGCACCACGCCAGCATGGGCAGCGTGCACACGAGGCTGCCGTAGCCCAGCACCGTCACGCCGCCGTGGTGCTGGATGAGCGGCTTGCTCGCCACCGTGTAGTAGCTGAAGAGGGCGGCCGCGGCCAGCAGCGTCAGGTCGCCGAGCGACGCCTGCCAGTCGGCGGTGAGCAGCTTGTCGGACGTGAACAGCAGGGCGCCCAGCGCGGCCGTCGCCACGCCGGCCACCTGCCCGCGAGACAGCCGCTCCACGCCGCTCAGACGCAGGATCAGCAGCGTGAACACCGGCCCGCAGGCCAGCAGCACGCTGGCGCTGAACGCCGTGGAGCCCTGCATGCCGTAGGCCGACAGCAGCAGGTGCAGGCCCTGGCCGACGAGCGTGAGGCGCACCAGCGGCCCGATCTCGCGGCGGTCCAGCCGCGGCCAGCGCCAGCCGAAGCGCCAGCACAGCAGGGCCACGGCGCAGAAGGGCATCAGCAGGTAGCGCAGGCCCAGGAAGCCGGCCGGCCCGACCTGCGTGAACAGGGCCTTGGAGAGCGGGAAGTTCAGGCCCCAGGTGATGACCACCGCCAGGGCTGCGAGCAAGGGGGCGGTGGAGGCGGGGGCGCGATGGGGCATGAAGAGGCGAGGGTCCGAGGTCAAAATTGTCCTGCCTCAGAGCCCGTTGGCCGGAAGGCACTCCTGAAAGCCCGCTGAAACCCGATGAATCCCGACCTCACCCCGCGCCTGGCGCCGCTGGACCCCGACCACCCCGATGCCCAGGCGCTGATGGCGCTCTCCGAGGCCTACATGGGCGCGCTCTACCCGGCCGAGAGCAACCACTTCGAGCCCGCCTCGGGCCTGCGGCCGCCGCAGGGCGAGTTCTGGGGTTGCTGGCTGGGCGACACGCTCGTGGGCTGCGGTGGCTTCAAGCGCCACGCGTCGCCGGGCGAGCCGGCCTATGGGGAGATCAAGCGGCTTTTCGTGCTCGACAGCGCCCGCGGGCACGGGGTGGCCAAGCAGCTCATGGCCCGGCTCGAAGCCGGGCTGCGCACCCTCGGCGTGGGCCTGGCGCGGCTGGAGACGGGCATCCACCAGCCCGAAGCCATCGGCCTGTACCGGCGCCTGGGCTACGCCGAGCGCGGGCCCTTCGGCAGCTACTCGCCGGACCCCTTGAGCCTCTTCATGGAGAAGACGCTGCACTGAAACGCCGCGAAACTCCGGACGCCCATGGCGGACCATAATTCCCGGCCACCAGAAAGTTGAGACAACCATGACCCGCGCCACCAAGATCGTCGCCACCCTCGGCCCCGCCTCCAACACGCCGGAGGTGCTGGAACAGATGATCCGGGCCGGTGTCGACGTGGTGCGGCTGAACTTCTCCCACGGCAAGGCGCAGGACCACATCGACCGCGCCACCATGGTCCGCGAGGCCGCAGCCCGCGTGGGCAAGTCGGTAGCCATCATGGCCGACCTGCAGGGCCCCAAGATCCGCGTCGGCAAGTTCGAGAACAACAAGATCGAGCTCATCCCCGGCGCCCGGTTCATCCTCGACGCCGACCGCACCGAGCTCGGCAACCAGGACATCGCCAGCCTCGACTACAAGGAACTGCCGCGCGACGTGAAGCCGGGCGACACCCTGCTGCTCAACGACGGCCTGCTGGTGCTGACCGTCGAGGCGGTGCGTGGTGCCCAGGTGCACACCATCGTCAAGCTCGGTGGCGAGCTGTCCAACAACAAGGGCATCAACAAGCAGGGTGGCGGCCTGACCGCCCCGGCCCTGACCGGCAAGGACATGGAAGACATCAAGACCGCGATGTCCTTCCAGTGCGAGTACCTCGCCGTGAGCTTCCCCAAGAACGCCACCGACATGGAGATGGCCCGCCAGCTGGCCAACGTGGCCGGCGAGCCCTACCGGCACAAGCCGGCCATGATCGCCAAGATCGAGCGCTACGAGGCCATCCCGCACCTGGAAGCCATCCTGAAGGCGTCCGACGGCATCATGGTCGCCCGCGGTGACCTCGCCGTGGAGGTGGGCAACGCGGCCGTGCCCGCGCTGCAAAAGCGCATGATCAAGATGGCGCGTGAGCTGGACAAGGTGTCCATCACGGCCACGCAGATGATGGAGTCCATGATCGTGAACCCGGTGCCCACGCGCGCCGAGGTCAGCGACGTGGCCAATGCGGTGCTCGACGGCACCGACGCCGTGATGCTGTCGGCCGAGACGGCCGCCGGCAAGTTCCCGATCGAGACAGTCGAGCAGATGGCCAACATCTCGCTGGAGGCCGAGCGCGCCGAGTTCGTCACGCTGGACACCGACTTCGCCGGCCGCCAGTTTGGCCGCATCGACCAGTCCATCGCCATGGGCGCGCTGTTCACGGCGCACCACCTCGGCTGCAAGGCCATCCTGGCGCTGACCGAGTCGGGCTCCACGGCCCTGTGGATGAGCCGTCACCGCATCAACGTGCCGATCTTCGGCCTGACGACGCAGTCGGTGAGCCAGCGCAAGATGGCGCTCTACCGCAACGTCACGCCGCTGCTCATGCCCAAGTTCGAGGACCGTGACGCCGCCCTGGCGGCCGCGGAGAAGCTGCTGGTCGAGCGCGGCGTGCTGATGCCGGGCGACACCTACGCCATCACCTGCGGCGAGCCCATGGGCTACCCGGGCGGCACCAACATGCTCAAGGTCTGCCGCGTCGGCTGACGCGGGCGTCAGCGCCGCCGCGGCAGCCGCCGCGTGCCGCCGATGGGCAGCATGAAGAACGCGTCCTCCGCCAGGCCGAGTGCCGCGCGTTGCAGGGCGAGCTGGCGCGGGGGCTCGTCCAGCGCCTCGTCTGTGAGTTCGAAGGTGCCCCAGTGCACGCCGAGGGAACGCTTGGCGGCGAGGTCGGCGTGGATCTTCAGCGCCTCCTCCACGTTGACGTGCTGTTCCTTCATGAACCAGCGCGGCTCGTAGGCCCCGATGGGCAGCAGGGCCACGTCGAAGCCGCCGTCGGCCTGGCGGTCGGCGAAGCGCTCGCGGATGCGGGTGAAATCGCGCGAGTAGCCGGTGTCGCCCGCGAAGAAGAGCTGGCAATCGGGCGCGAAGACGGCAAAGCCGCCCCACAGCGTCTTCATGCGGTCGTTCAGGCCGCGGGCCGACCAGTGCTGGGCCGGCACGAGGAAGATCTCGACGCCCGCCAGCGTGTGCGACTGCCACCAGTCCAACTCCACGACGCGGCGCAGGCCGCGCTGGTGGAACCACTTCTGCAGCCCCAGCGGCACCAGGAACAGCGGGCCGCCGCCGGGCTGGTCGGCCAGCGCGCGGCACGAGGGCAGGTCGAGGTGGTCGTAGTGGTTGTGCGAGACGAGCACGGCGTCGATGGTCGGCAGGTCCTGCAGCGCGACGCCTGGCGGCTGCTCGCGCCGCGGACCGGCGAAGGACAGCGGCGAGGCGCGCTCCGAGAAGATCGGGTCGGTCAGCAGGTTGAGCCCGCCGAGCTGGGCCAGCACGGTGGCATGCCCCACCCAGGTGACGGCCGGCTGTTGCGCCGGGCCGGCGTTGGCATGCAGGAAACCCAGGTCGGCCGCCTGCGTCGGGATGGGCGCCTGCGGCCGTGGCGGCAGGCCTCGCCGCGCGGCGTTCCAGCGCCAGCGGATCAGCTCGGCCAGCGACTTCGCCTCGAAGTCGCCATCGTTGTTCTGGAAGCGGCCGTCGCGGTGGTGGGCGGGTGGGCTCACTTCGTGATGATGTCGCTGTGGGAGAAGGCCATGCGGGCCAGCAGCCGGTTCTGCACGCCGAAGGGCACACCGGCGGCGTCCATGGCCAGCTGCAGGTTCTCCACCAGCGCGTTGAACGCGGCCCGGTCGATGCCGAGGTGGGCGTGCGCGTCCTTCATGCCGACACCGTCGTAGACGCAAGGGCCGCCGGCCACCACGCAGAAGTAGTCCGCCAGCACGCGCTTGAGGTACTTCATGTTGATGCCGTCGAAGTAGTGCGCAATGCGTGCGTCCTGCAGCATGCGGTCGTAGAAATCGTCGGTGAAGGCCTGGATCGACTCGCGGCCGCCCAGCTCGCGGTAGAGCAGGTCGTCCGCCGCGGTGGGCGCCGTGCCGGGCTGCACCGTGCTGGCCTGGGAGGCCTGGGTCTGGGCCTGTGCCGGGGGCGGGGGCGCCAACGGGCCGAGCGCCAGGGCGAGTGGCAAGAGCAGCAGGCGAGACGGCATCAGGGCAGGGCGCGCAGGGTTGACCTGCCAGTCTATGGCGCACCGTGCCGGTGCGGCGTGCCGCAAGCGTTGCGAATTCGTGCGCCGGTCACGCTTGGCGGCCCGTCATCAGGCCGGCGGCTGCGTTGCCACGCATGGGCGGGGCATGATGGCCCCATGGTCAGCGCGTGGCGTCGTTTGCGGCGAAGGAGGCTGGGCGGCTTGGCCGCGGCCGCGCTGTGCGCGCTCGCCAGCGTGCCGGCCATGGCGCAGCCGCCCCGGCCCCTGGTCATGCTGGTGGAGACGAGCGCGCTCATGCCCCAGGCCCGCATCGAGGGCGACACGGTCGTCGAGGGCCTGCACCTGGACCTGGGCCAGGCGCTGGCCCGCCGGCTCGGGCGCGAGCTGGTCGCGCGCCCGGTGCCCCGCAAGCGCCTGGCCGAGGCGCTGCAGCGCGGCGAGGGCGACCTGCTGTGCGACTACCAGAGCGAGTGGCTCCCAGGCGCCTTCGCCTGGAGTCGGCCCTTCCTGCCGGACCAGGCCCTGCTGATCACGGCCGCCTCGGCGCCCGCGCCCGCCTCGCTGTCGGCGGTGGCCGGCCAGCCCGTCGGGACGGTGCGCGGCTATGTCTACCCCGAGATGACCGATGCGCTGCGTTCGGGCTTCATGCGCAATGACGCGCCCGATGCGGTGGCCAACCTCCAGAAGCTCGCGCTCGGCCGGGTGCAGCATGCGCTCACCGGCCGCCGCGTGCTGGAGTACCAGCAGCGCACCGGCAACTTCAAGCTGGCCCTGCATCCGCCGCTGGTGGTGTCGGAGGTGCTGGCGCAGTGCGCGCTCTCGCCCAGCAGCCCGGTGGGCCTGGCGGCGCTCAATGCCGCCATCCACAGCCTCGTGGCCGAAGGCGAACTCACCCGGTTGCTGGCGCGCTACCGCTGAGTTCGCGGTGCAGCCAGGCGCGGGCCAGCGCCCAGTCGCGCTTGACGGTGGTGCGGCTGAGCTGCAGCAGTTCGGCGATCTCGTCGAGCTCCAGCCCGCCAAAGAACTTCAGCTCCACGATCTTGGCCGCGCGCGGGTCCTGCTGCTCGAAGGCGAGCAGGGCCTCGTGCACGCGCAGCACGTCGGCGTCCTGCCCGCCGGCCACCTGCTGTGCCTCGGTGAGCGTGAGCGAGACCAGCGCGGCCTCGCGCTTGGCGGCCTGCTTGGCCATCGCGTGGTTGATGAGGATGCGCCGCATCATGAGTGCCGCCACGCCGAGGAAATGGCTGCGGCTTTGCCAGGCGGTGCGCGTCTGGTCGGCCATGCGCATCCACGCCTCGTGCGTCAGCGCCGTTGCGCTGAGCGTGTGGCCGGCGGCCTCGCGGCGCATCTGCGCTGCGGCGCAGCGGTGCAGCTCGTCGTACAGGCTCTGGGTCAGCGCCTCCGAGGGCGCGGCGGGCAGGGGCATGCAGAAATTCTTGCACGCGGATGGCCCTCGGCGACGTGATTCGCGGCGTGTAGGAGGAGAAGCCGGGCCATCGCTCGGCTCGATGCTGGAGCCTTTTCATGTCCCGTCCCTTCCTCCTGGCCGCCGCGCTGTGCGTCGGCCTGCTGGCGCCCGCCCTGGCCCGCGAACCCGCACCTGTCGCGCTGCCCGACCCGTTTGATGTGTCGACCGCCGCGGCCAGCCTCGTGGAGGTGAGCAACGTCAAGGCGCTGCAGGGCCTGCGGCGCGTGGCCGTGCCGCAGTTCAGCATCGAGTTCGTCACCAGCGACAACGTCAGCGCCGAAACCTCGGGTTTTGCCGCCGCCGGCCGGGCCAGCGTGACGGGCTACTACCGGCTCGTGGGCTTGGACGAGGCCGACTTCCAGGCACTGGCCAACCAGCTCTACGCCGGCTTCGTGCAGGCGCTGCAGGCGCAGGGCCTGGAAGTGATGACGCCCGAGCAGCTCGCCGCGTCGCCCACGTGGAGGAAGCTCGTGGCCGGCGGCGTGCCGCTGCCCCTGCGCGGCGACAGCAGCATCGTCGTCGCGCCGCCCGGCATGGCCCTCTACGGCGCCAATCGCATGCTCGTCAACAGCGGCGGCAAAGGCGCGCTGGCGAGCATCGCGGCGATGGGCGCGGGCTTCTCGGCCATCGCCGAGGCGACCGACGGCGCGGGGCTCAGCCAGGAGCTGGGCGGCGTGGCCCTGGTGGAGGTGGCGATGAAGCTGCACTTCGCGCAGCTCAAGAACGAGAACAAGGGCTTCTTCGGCCGCCTGGCCAGCACGGCCGAGGTCAGCGCCAAGCTGCATCCCATCCTGATGCAGGCCCGGCTGTCGGTGCAGGCGGGGCCTGAGGCGTCGATCGTGAGCGCGCGCCAGCCGCTGCTGCTGGACCCGGCCGCCTTCAGCGAGGTGCGCAAGCAGGCCGCCACGGCCGGCGAGACGGCTGGCGCCGTGGCCGTGGGCCTGCTGCGGCTTGCCATCGGCAGCAAGGACAGCAGCAGCACCGAGAAGTACGAGGTCGTCACCGACCCGCAGCGTTACGGCGAGCGCATCGCCGCCAACCTGGCGCAGACGAACGCGATGCTGATAGCCCGCATGGTCAACGCGCGCTGATTGACCATACTGCGCGGCCATGTCCTCCGAGCCCGTCCGCGACCCCGCCCGCTGGGCCCTGCTCAAGGCGCTGTTCGACGAGGCCGCGCCAGCGCCCCCCGAGCGCCGTGGCGCCCTGCTCGCCGCGGCGGGCTTGGCCGCGGACGAACAGGCCCAGCTCAACAGCCTGCTCGACCACCACGACGCCGCCGCGGGCGAGCAGAGCTTCCTCGCCGGCCCTGCGGCGGCCCCGGGGCCTGCCGCACGCCTGGGCCAGCGCCTGGGCAACTGGACGCTGGTGCGCGCGGTCGGCATGGGCGGCATGGGCGAGGTCTTCGAGGCGCGCCGTGCCGACGGCCAGTTCGAGGGGCGCGCGGCCGTCAAGCTGCTCAAGCGCGGCATGGACAGCGCCGCCGTGCTGCAGCGCTTCGCGCTGGAGCGCCAGGCCCTGGCCCGGCTCAACCATCCCGGCATCGCCCGGCTGCTGGATGCCGGCGCCAGCGCCGAGGGCCTGCCCTACTTCGTCATGGAGTACGTGGACGGCCAGCCCATCGACCAGGCGGCACGGCCGCTGGCGCTGGAGCAGCGCCTCGCCCTCTTCCTGCAGCTGGCCGAGGCGGTGGCGCACGCCCACCGCAACCTGCTGGTGCACCGCGACCTCAAGCCCGGCAACGTGCTCGTGGACGACACCGGCCACGTCAAGCTGCTGGACTTCGGCATCGCCAAGGCGCTGGACCCGCTGGAAGGCCTGGATGGCGGCGAGACGACGGTGGGCGGCCAGCGCCCCTACACGCCCAACTACGCCAGCCCCGAGCAGGTGCGCGGCGAGCCGGTCAGCACCGCTACCGACATCTACAGCCTGGGCGTGCTGCTATACCAGATGCTCACCGGCACGCGCCCCACCGGCCGCAAGGCCACGACGCCCGCCGAGGCGGCGCGCAGCGTGCTGGAAGAAGAACCTACGCGCCCGAGCCGCCTCTCGCCCACCGAGGCCGTCGACCCGCAGTGGCTGCGCAACCGCCGCCGGCTGGAGGGCGACCTCGACAACATCCTGCTCAAGGCCCTGGAGAAGCAGCCCGGGCGCCGCTATGCCAGCGTGGATGCCTTGCGCGCGGACGTGGAGGCCTTCCTCAGCGGCCACCCCGTCAGCGCGCGGGCCGCCAGCGTCGGCTACCTCTTCAGCAAGTGGCTGGGGCGCAACCGCGTGGCGGCGGGCGCCGCGGTGCTGGGCCTGCTGGGGCTGGTGACCGGGCTGCTGTCCACGCTGCTGCAGGGGCACGTGACGCTGGCCGTGGGCGTGGGCGGCATGGCGGCCGGCCTCGTGCTCGCGCTGGTGCAGGCGCGTCGGGCCCAGCTTGCCCGCGACGAGGCCGCCCGGGCGCGCGACGCGGCCACGCGCAACCTCGGCGAGCTGCGCCGCCTCGCCAACAGCATGGTCTTCGAGGTGAACGACGCCCTGGAGCAAGGGCTCATCGAAGGCCGTCGGCAGCTCGTGCGCACGGCCGAGCAGTCGCTGGAGCGCCAGGCCGAGTTCGGCCCGATGGGTGACGCCGAGCGCATCGCCCTGGGCTGGGCACTGGCCCGCCTGGCGCGGCTGGAGGGGCACGAGAACGCCAACAACGTCGGCAACCCGCGCGGGGCGCTGATGCATTACGACCGCGCGCTGGAGGTGCTCGCGCCGCTGGCACCGCGCCAGCAGGCCTCGGCCGACTGGCATGCCGCCATGGCCGCCGCGCTGGAGGGGCGCTACGCGCTGATGCGCCAACTGCGCCAGACGGACGCGGCCTTCGATGCCGTGGAGCGCGGTGCCGCGCACGCCGCACGCGCCGCGGCCCTGCGGCCCGAGGCCGTGGCGCTGCACCGCCAGGCCTGCAGCCTGCGCGTGCTGCTGGCCGAGCAGACCTACTCCATCATCCGCACGCATGGCCTGCGGGACCTCGCGCTGGCGCGCCAGCGGGCCGACGAGGCGCTGCAGGCGGCCCGCGCTTTCGCGGCCCAGGCGCCGGCCGAGCCCCTGGCCTGGCGCAGCCTCGCGTTCGCGCTGCGCCTGGTGGCGGGCTACGAGGCCATCGGCGGGCAGCTGGACGTGGCGCTGGCCACCGACGCCGCGGGCCTGGACGCCCTGGAGCAAGGCATGGCCCTGCCCGGCGGCGCGGCGGTGCGCACGTCCGACTTCGCCCAGGCCCGCATCCGCAGTGCCATCACCCTGCGCGCGGCGGGCCGGTATGACGCGGCCCGCGAGGCACTGCTGCCGGGCCTGGCCCAGGCAGAGAGCGACCTGCGTGCCAACCCCGGCGACGACCACCGCCAGCGCCAGTTCGTGGCGGTGACGCAGACGCTGCTGGACCTGTGCCTGCACCGCAGCGACGAAGCGGGAGCGGCGGCGCTGCGCGACGGCGCACGCCGCCTGCTGCCCGAGCTGACGCCGCAGCGCCTGGCCGACCCGATGAACCGCTGGAGCTGGCAGCACGCCTGGATGGACAGCCTCTTCGCCGTCTGCCTGGTGCGCATGGGCGAGGTGGCCGAGGCTGCTGCGTTGAGCGCCCGGCTGACGGCGTGGCAGCGCGAGGGCGTGCTGACGCTGCGCCAGGAGCCCGGCGCGCTGGATGCGGAGCTGGAAGCCAACCTGCACATCGCCGCCGCGCAGGTGGCGGCGGCCCAGGGCGACGAGGCGGGCATGCGTGAAGCCGCGGCGGCGGCCCGGGAGCGTCTGGCCGCGATGTGTGCGCTGCGCGACCCGGGCGATGCGATCGAGCACCTGCGGCGCTGGCAGCTGACGGTGCGGCTCGCGCAGTGCCTGCCGCCGGGGTCGCCGCCGCAGGAGGACGTGATGGCCGAGGCCCTGGGCCAGCAGGAAACGCTGGTGCGGCGCGGCTGGATCGGGCCCGGCGTGGACTACGCCGAAGCCCGCTGGCTGCGCCGCACCGGGGCCTGAACCCCGGCGTGGGTTCAGCCCTCGCTGATCCGCTGGGCCAGGTGGCCCAGGGCTTCCTCGACCTGGTCGACCAGCACCAGGCACAGGTCACCGGGCTGCAGGCGCGACAGCGCGCGGTCGATGGCGATGAACTCGCCGACGATCTCCTCGATGTGCGTCGTGCGCGAAGCGCCTTGCAGGCCGGCGCGCAGCAGGGCCACCACCTCGCCGGCGGCACGACCGCGCTGGCAGGCGTCTTCGTAGAGGATGACCTCGTCGAAGGCGCCGCCGAGGATCTCGGTCTGGATGCGGATGTCCTCGTCGCGCCGGTCGCCGGCGCCGCTGATGACGACCACACGCTTGTTTGCCGGCATGGCGGCGACCGCGTCCACGAGGGCCTTCATCGCGTCGCCGTTGTGGCCGTAGTCGGCGATCACGGTGGCACCGCGGTAGTCCATGACGTTGAAGCGGCCCGGCGCGTTGTCGGCGTCGTTGGCGAAGCTGCCCACGCCGCGGCGGATGGTGTCCCAGTCCAGGCCCACGCCCCAGGCTGCGGCCACCGCAGCCATCGCGTTCTCGACCTGGAAGCCGATGACGCCGCCGCGCGTGAGCGGGATGTCGCGCAGCGGCAGGCTCTCGCGCCACACGCCCTGGGCGGCGACGATCTGGTCGCCGTCCACGTAGACGCAGCGTTTGCCCTGGGCGCGGTGCGTGGCCATCAACGGGTGGTGGCGGTCGGCGGCGAAGTAGATGACCTGGCCCGGGCAGACGGCGGCCATCTGCGCGCTGAGCGGGTCGGCGGCGTTCAGCACCGCGTAGCCCGTGGGCGCCACGTTCTGCACGATGACGCGCTTGACCAGCACGATGTCTTCTGCGGTGTGCAGGAAGTTCATGCCGAGGTGGTCACCCGCGCCGATGTTGGTGACGACGGCCACCTGGCAGCGGTCAAAGCCCAGGCCCTCGCGCAGGATGCCGCCGCGGGCGGTTTCCAGCACCGCGGCTTCCACGTCGGGGTGCATCAGCACGTTGCGGGCGCTCTTCGGGCCGGAGCAGTCGCCGCTGTCGATCTGGCGGCCGTCGACGTAGACGCCGTCGGTGTTCGTCATGCCGACCTTCAGGCCGCAGCTGGCGAACATGTGGGCGATCAGCCGCGTGACGGTCGTCTTGCCGTTGGTGCCCGTCACGGCCACCACCGGGATGCGGCCGTCCTCGGCCTTGTTCCCCGTGCCGAACAGGTGGCCGATGATGGCCTCGCCGACGTTGCGACCCTTGCCGAAGCTCGGGCTCAGGTGCATGCGCAGGCCCGGCGCGGCGTTGACCTCGACGATGCCGCCGTTGATCTCCTCCAGCGGTCGCAGGACGCTCTCGGCCACGATGTCCACGCCGCACACGTGCAGGCCCACGACCTGCGCGGCCGCGATGGCGCGCGCAGCCACCTCGGGGTGCACGTCGTCGGTCACGTCGGTGGCGGTGCCACCGGTGGAGAGGTTGGCGTTGTTGCGCAGGATGACCCGCTGGCCCTTCTCGGGCACGGACTCGGGCGTGAGGCCCTGCTGCGTGAGGCGGGCCACCGCGATGTCGTCGAAGCGGATCTTGGTCAGTGACGTCGCGTGCCCGTCGCCGCGGCGCGGGTCGGCGTTGACCTTGTCGACGAGCTGCTTGACGGTGTGCTGGCCGTCGCCGATGACGTGCGGCGGGTCGCGGCGGGCGGCGGCGATGAGCTTGTCGCCGATGACCAGCAGCCGGTAGTCACCGCCGGGCAGGAACTTCTCCACCATGACCTGGCCGATCTCGTCGGCGGCCTTGTAGGCGATGTCGAAGTGGGCGCGGTCCACGACGTTGACCGTCACGCCCTTGCCCTGGTTGCCGTCCTGCGGCTTCACGACCACCGGCAGGCCGATCTCCTGCGCGACGGCCCAGCCGTCGTCGGGCGACTCGACCGGGCGGCCGATGGGCACGGGCACGCCCGCGGCCTGCAGCAGGCGCTTGCACAGGTCCTTGTCCTGGGCGATGGACTCGCTCACCGCGCTGGTGGCGTCCACCTCGGCGGCCCAGATGCGGCGCTGCTTGGCGCCCCAGCCGAACTGCACGAGGCTGCCCTGCGTCAGGCGCCGGTACGGGATGCCGCGGGCGATGGCCGCGTTGACGATGGAACCGGTGGAGGGGCCTAGGCGGATGTCTTCGTCGAGCTCACGCAGCTGTGCGAGCACGGCGTCGGCATCGAACTCGCCGCCCTGCAGCGCGGCATCGACGAGCTTGACGGCCTGCTGGAAGGCCAGCCGGCCGACATCTTCCTCGCTGTACTCGATGACGATCTGGTAGGTGCCGGCCTCGGGCGTGACGTGGGTCTGGCTGAAGGTGACCGGGCAGCCGGCCTGGGCCTGCAGGGCGAGCGTGGCCTGCTCCAGCACCTGGGCCAGCGACGCGTCGGTGCGCAGCTCGCCGATGGTGGGGAAGAGCTGGCGCAGGCGCGGCTCGAAGCCGGGCAGGCGCTCCAGCGAGCGTTCGGCGTCGCTGCAATGCACGACGGCCTCGATGGCCGTGTGGCGGCTCCACATGTTCGGGCCGCGCAGCGCGCGGGTGCGGGAAACGTCCATGGTTGTTCTTGGGTTTGGTTGACGTCAGGCGAGGTGGAGTTCGGGCACGAAGGTGTCCAGGCCCGCTGCGATGAGTTCCGGCGAGATGCCCAGGGCCCACGCCGCGGCGACGGCGGCCAGCAGCGTGGAGGCGTCGACCGCCTGCGCGCCGAAGCGGCGCAGCAGCGCGTCGATGTTGGCGCCGGGGGTTTCGGCCGGGCCTTGCGCCAGCACGGCGGCACCGCCGCGCAGGAAGACGGCGCGGCCGCCGCGCTCGCGGTGGTGGCGGATGGCGTCGAGGTTGCCGTCCTCGGCGTAGAAGAGCACTTCGCCGTCGCTGAGCTCGGCCATGTCCACGAGGCGCGGGTGCGCGGCGTGCAGGACGCTCGCGCCATCGCTGAGCACCACATCGACCTGGGTGCGCAGCACCTTGTAGAGCTGGTCGACGTCCTGCACGTCGAAGTCCGCGAGGGCGTCGATGCCCTCCAGGTCGGTCACGACGCCCACCGTCGCGCGGTCGTAGGCCAGGCCGTCGCGCAGGATGGAGGCGGCATCGTTCTCGACGACCACGGCATTGACGCCGCGGTTCATCAGCAGGCGGTGGGCGGCGTCCCAGCGGGCGCTGTTCGCCTTCTCGACACGGCGCGTGCCCAGGAACAGGCCGTCGCGGCAGGCCAGGCCCACGTGGCGGCCGTTGAGGTGCAGCAGCCAGGCCACGAGGCGCGAGACCTGCTGGCCACCGCGCGAGCCGGCCACGCCGACGATGGGGATGCGGCCGGTCTCGTCTTCGGCGAAGAGGTGGTCGATGATGGCCTGGCCCACGGGCTGGGGCGCGCCCCCGGCGGGCTTGAGGTGCATCAGCAGGCCCGGGCCGGCATTGACCTCGACGATGGCGCCGCCGGTCTCGGACAGCGGCTTGCCGATGTCTTCGGTGACGAGGTCCACGCCCGCGATGTCCAGGCCCACGGTGCGTGCGGCCAGGGACACGGCATGTGCCACTTCGGGGTGGACCTCTGGCGTGCAGTCGATGGCGACGTTGCCGTTGCGCTGGATGAGCACGGACTTGCCGGCCGCCGGCACGGTGTCGGGGGCGAAGCCCTGGCGCTGCAGGTCCAGCAGCACGACGGGGTCTTCGCCGAGGGTGATGCGGTTGAGGGGGAAGTCCTCGGTCAGGCCGCGGCGGGGGTCGGTGTTGATCTGCAGGTCGATCAGCTCGGCCACGGTGTGTTGGCCGTCGCCGTGCACCCAGGCAGCCTCGCCGCGCGCGGCCGCCACGACCTGGCCGCCCACGACCAGCACGCGGTGCTCGTTGCCTCGGATGTAGCTCTCCACCAGCACCGAGGAGCCCTCGGCGTCGGCCAGCTTGAAGGCGGCCTCGCAGTCGGCTTCGTTGGTGATGTCGAGCGTGACGCCGCGGCCGTGGTTGCCGTCGCTGGGCTTGATGACCACCGGCAGGCCGATGTCCTGGGCCGCTTCCCAGGCCTGCGCGGCCGTCTTGACCTCCTGGCCGTCGGGCACGGGCACGCCCACGGCCTTGAGCAGGGTCTTGGTGAGGTCCTTGTCGCCGGCGATGCCCTCGGCGATGGCGCTGGTCATGTCGGTCTCGGCCGTCCAGATGCGGCGCTGGCGCTGGCCGTGGCCGAGCTGCACGAGGTTGCCGTCGTTCAGCCGGATGTGCGGGATGCGCCGGTCGGTGGCCGCGGCCACGATGGCCGCGGTGGAGGGGCCGAGGTAGCAGTCGTCGAGCTTGTCGCGCACCCGGGCCACGGCGGCGGGCACATCAAACGGCTCGTCGTTGATCATGGCCATGATGAGGGCGTGGCCCTCGGCCAGGGCGGCGCGGGCGACCTGCTCGTCGCGGGCCCGGAAGACCATGCGGTAGACGCCGCGCTGGCTGGTCGAGCGCGTCTGGCCGAAACCCGTGGGCATGCCCGCGAGGTTGAGCAGCTCGATGACGATGTGCTCCAGCACGTGGCCGCACCAGGTGCCTTCGCGCAGCCGCTCGATGAAGCCGCCGCGCTCGCCGACGCCGCAGTGGTGTTCGATGAGGGCGGGCAGGGCGGTCGTCAGGCGGTCGTTGAAGCCGGGCAGCAGGTGGGAGGGGTAGTCCTCCAGCTCGCCGAGGTCGAGCCAGACTTCCAGCACCGGCCGGTAGGTCCACATGTTGGGCCCGCGCAGGTAGTTGATGCGCAGCAGGCGGATGTCGTTCTTCTTGCTCATGGAGCTTGTGGCGTTGGGGGTTGTGCAGGGCGCGAGCCCGTGGAATTGTGCGCTGAACTCATGGCGGAGAATCGCAGCCGCCCGTCAGCGCGAACAACAAGATGCAAAGCCTTCCTCCCGACACAGCGCCTCATCCTCAATCGGCTGCCCTCCAAGGGCGGCTTCTGGCTGGCGAGAACGTCGTGGCCACCGTGGAGGTTGACCTCGACGCCCAGGGGCAGTTTGCCCAGGGGCTGATTGCGCTGACGAATTCACGCTTGCTCGCCTTCGAACCCGCTGGCGGTGCCTGGACGGACTTTGCCCTGGCGCCCGGGCAGCACCTGAAGCTCAGCGACCACGGCGGCCTGGCCTTCCTGGAACTTTTCGATACGAATGGCCGCCTGGCGCGCTGGCGCTTCACGCTGGCCGCCAACCCGGCGGCGGTGCGCTTCGTGGACCTGTTCCAGCGTGAACAGCAGCGCCTGGCGGGCGAGCCGGCGCGCGAGGACGAGGAAGAGGCCGAGGATTTCGACTTCGGCGAGTCCAGTGCGCCACCGAGCACCTGGGTGCTGCTGCGGCTGTGGCGCTTCGCCCGGCCCTACCAGGGTCAGCTGCTGCTGGGCTTCGCGCTGATGCTGGGCTCCATCGGCGCCACGCTCGTGTCGCCCTACCTGACGATGCCCTTGATGGACAAGGTGCTCATCCCCTTCCAGAACGGCCAGGCCATCGACGCCACCCTCGTGGCCCTGTTGCTGGGTGGGCTGCTGGGCGCGGCGCTGATGTCATGGGTGCTGGGCTGGGCCAAGACCTACCTGCTGGCACTGGTGTCCGAGCGCATCGCGGCTGACCTGCGCACCGCGACCTTCGAGCACCTGCTGAGCCTGTCGCTGGAGTACTTCGGCAACAAGCGCACCGGCGACCTGATGGCCCGCATCGGCTCCGAGACCGATCGCATCAGCGTCTTCCTGAGCCTGCACGCGCTGGACTTCATCACCGACGTGCTGATGTTGCTGATGATCTCCACCATCCTCTTCAACATCCACCCCGGGCTGGCGCTGGCCACGCTCGTGCCGCTGCCCTTCATCGCCTGGATGATCCACCTCGTGCGCGACCGGCTGCGCACGGGCTTCGAGAAGATCGACCGCGTCTGGGGCGAGGTCACCAACATCCTGGCCGACACCATCCCGGGCATCCGCGTGGTCAAGGCGTTTGCGCAGGAGGCCCGCGAGGCGCGCCGCTTCAAGGCCGCCAATGCCGCCAACCTGCAGGTCAATGACCGGCTCAACAAGACCTGGAGCCTGTTCACGCCCACCGTCGCGCTGCTGACCGAGATGGGGCTGCTGGTGGTGTGGGGCGTGGGCATCTGGCTGATCTCGCACCAGAGCATCACGGTGGGCACACTCACCGCCTTCCTCGCCTACATCGGTCGCTTCTATGGCCGACTGGACTCCATGAGCCGCATCGTGTCGGTCACGCAGAAGGCCGCGGCCGGTGCCAAGCGCATCTTCGACATCCTCGACCACGTCTCCAACGTGCCGGACCCCGTCAACCCCCTGCCCTTCACCGAGGCCAAGGGCGCGATCTCCATGCAGGGGCTGAACTTCCGCTACGGCTCGCGCTCGGTCGTGCGCAACCTGAACCTGGACATCCGCCCCGGCGAGATGGTGGGCCTGGTGGGCCACAGCGGCTCAGGAAAGAGCACGCTGGTGAACCTGATCTGCAGGTTCTACGACGTGACCGAGGGTTCTATCCGCGTCGACGGCGTGGACCTGCGCCGCATCAAGGTGTCCGACTACCGCCGCCACATCGGCCTGGTGCTGCAGGAGCCCTTCCTGTTCTTCGGGACGATTGCCGAGAACATCGCCTACGGCAAGCCCGACGCCACGCGCGACGAGATCGTCGCGGCCGCCCGCGCTGCGCATGCGCACGAGTTCATCCTGCGCCTGCCGCACGGCTACGACAGCCTCGTGGGCGAGCGCGGCCAGGGCCTGTCGGGCGGCGAGCGCCAGCGCATCTCCATCGCTCGCGCGCTGCTGATCGACCCGGCCATCCTCATCCTGGACGAGGCCACCAGCGCGGTCGACACCGAGACCGAGAAGGAAATCCAGCGCGCGTTGGACAACCTCGTGAAGGGCCGCACGACGATCGCCATCGCCCACCGCCTGTCCACGCTGCGCAAGGCCGACCGCCTGGTGGTGATGGACCGCGGCGAGATCGTCGAGCTCGGGCCGCACGACGAGCTGATTGCCAAGCAGGGCCATTACTGGCGGCTGTGGGAGGCCCAGGCCCGCCGCGTGGATGCCGAGGAGGCGGACGACGCCGGCCTCATGGTCGTCGCCCCCAACCCGAACGCGCACACGGTGAACGCATGAGCACACTGCCTTTTCGCGACCTGCGCCTGGACGCCCACGGCCGGCTCGTCCTGACCGACCTGAACGGCGCCGAGCACGTGGGCATCACGCCCGTGCGGGCCCATCCCATCTCGGCGCCGGACGAGGGCGTGTCCCTCATCGGCGTGCACGGCCACGAGCTGGCCTGGGTGCCGCGGCTGTCGGGCCTGCCGGATGCGCCGCGCCAGCTGCTGCAACAGGAGCTGGCTGCGCGCGAGTTCCACCCCGTGCTCAAGCGGCTGATCTCGGTCAATACCTTCGCCACGCCCAGCACCTGGCGCATCGAAACCGACCGCGGCGAGATCGACTTCGTGCTCAAGAGCGAGGAAGACATCCGCCGGCTGGAAGAGGGCCGGCTGCTGATCACGTCCACCCATGGCGTGCAGCTGCAGGTGCCGGACCGGTGGGCGCTGGACAAGGCGTCGAAGCGCTTGCTAGAGCGCTTCCTTTAACCAGGTTTGCGCGAAGCGCAACCGCCCATCGCGCGACTGCCGTGGATCCGGCTCCGCCGGGCCATCGGCAGTGCCCCCCTTGAGGGGGCGCGCGAAGCGCGTAGGGGGTGAGCCTATTCCCCCATCTGGGACTGCAGGTAGTTCTGCTCGCCGACCTTCTTGACCAGCTCCAGCTGGGTCTCGAGGTGATCGATGTGCTCCTCGGTGTCTTCGAGGATGTCGACGAACAGCTCGCGCGAGACGTAGTCACGCACGTTCTCGCAGTGCGCAATGGCTTCCTTGAGGTGGGCGTAGCCGGTCTGCTCGATCTTCAGGTCGCATTCCATCGTCTCGACGGCCGTCTCGCCGATGAGCAGCTTGCCCAGGTCCTGCAGGTTGGGCAGGCCGTCCAGCGTGAGCACGCGCTCGATGAGCTTGTCGGCGTGCTTCATCTCCTCGATGGACTCCTCGTACTCGTGCTTGGCCATCTTCATCAGGCCCCAGTTCTTGAGCATGCGGGCATGCAGGAAGTACTGGTTGATGGCGGTCAGCTCGAGCTTGAGCTGGGTGTTGAGGTGGACGAGGACTTGTGCGTCGCCTTTCATGGGGGCTCCCGAAGCGTGAAATTGGCCCGCAGTATCGCGAGCGAAAGCCCCTGCGCAAAACCGCTCTTTTTGCAAATGAGAGCGATTCGCATTAATATTGCATCCATGATTGTTTGCGTCTGCCACCGCGTCTCCGATCGCGACATCGCGATTGCCGCCTCCGCCGGCTGCCCGAATTTCGAGGCCTTGCAGGACGACCTGCGCGTCGCCACGGCCTGCGGCGCCTGCCGCGACTGCGCCTGTGCCGTGTTCGAGGAAAGCCGCGTGGCGGGCGGCTCGCCCGGTGCGCGCGGCATGGCCGTGGCCGCCCAGGCGCTGCTGGCGGCCTGAAACAGGCCGAAACAGGGCCTAGAATGCCCACCGGCGCCGAAACCCGGCGCTTTTTTGTTGGCCAGTTTCCTGAACGTCGTCATGCATCGCGCAGCCGCTTCCGGAAGCGCGCCGCGCAGCACGACTACAGCAAGGAAACACCATGAGCACCCTCCAGACCGGCACCGTCAAGTGGTTTGACGACGGCAAGGGCTTCGGCTTCATCACTCCCGCCGACGGCGGCAAGGACCTCTTCGCTCACCACAGCGAAATCAAGAACAACGGCGGTTTCCGCACGTTGGCCGAGGGCGCCCAGGTCGAATTCGAAGTGAAGCAAGGCCCCAAGGGCCTGCAAGCCGCGAACATCCGCGCGGTGTAATTCACAGCCCCGCCTGATGCAAAGCCCGCGCCTGGCGCGGGCTTTGTGCTTTCCGGGGCGACCTGACGACGACAATTCGAGGTTATGTCCGCCTTGCCCGTTTCCCCGCCGAAGGCCCTGACCGCCTACCGCCCGTTCTGGGCCAAGCGTTTCGGCCCCGCGCCCTTCCTGCCCATGAGCCGGGCGGAGATGGAGCAGCTCGGCTGGGATTCCTGCGACATCATCATCGTCACCGGCGACGCCTACGTCGACCATCCGAGCTTCGGCATGGCCGTCATCGGCCGCACGCTGGAGGCGCAGGGCTTTCGCGTCGGCATCATCGCCCAGCCGGACTGGAACAGCGCTGACGCCTTCAAGGCGCTGGGCAAGCCCAACCTGTTCTTCGGCGTGGCCGCCGGCAACATGGACAGCATGATCAACCGCTACACGGCTGATCGAAAAATCCGCAGCGACGACGCCTACACGCCCGGCGGCGAGGGCGGCAAGCGCCCCGACCGCGCCACCCTTGTCTACACCCAGCGCTGCCAGGAAGCCTTCAAGGACGTGCCCATCGTCATCGGCGGCATCGAGGCCTCGCTGCGCCGCATCGCGCACTACGACTACTGGCAGGACAAGGTGCGCCGCTCCGTGCTCGTGGACAGCAAGGCCGACCTGCTCGTCTACGGCAACGCCGAGCGCGCCATCATCGAGATCGCCCACCGCCTGGCCCGCCGCGAGCCCGTGGAGGCCCTGACCGACATCCGCGGCACCGCCTTCATGCGCCGCGACGCCGACCCGTCGGCCGAGGGCTGGTTCGAGCTCGACTCCACCGAGGTGGACCGCCCGGGGCGCATCGACGAGCTGATCAGCCCCTACCAGGTCATCGACGACAAGGCCTGCGCGACGAACGACGAGCCCGACGCGCCCAAGCCCATCACCCTCCACAAGACCGGCCGCATCAGCATGCCGCCGCGCGAGCGCACGGTGGTGCGCCTGCCGGCCTACGAGCAGGTCAAGAGCGACCCGGTGCTCTACGCCCACGCCAACCGCGTGCTGCACCTGGAGACCAACCCCGGCAACGCGCGCGCGCTGGTGCAGCGCCACGGCGAACGCGACCTCTGGATCAACCCGCCGCCCATCCCGCTCACCACGCCGGAGATGGACCACGTCTTCGACCTGCCCTACGCGCGCGCGCCGCACCCGAGCTACGCCGACGAGCACGGCAGCCACGACGGCGCGACCAAGATCCCCGCGTGGGAGATGATCCGCTTCAGCGTGAACATCATGCGCGGCTGCTTCGGCGGCTGCACCTTCTGCTCCATCACCGAGCACGAGGGCCGCATCATCCAGAGCCGCTCCGAAGACTCCGTGATCCGCGAGATCGAGGAGATGCGCGACAAGGTCAAGGGCTTCACCGGCATCGTGTCGGACCTGGGCGGCCCCACGGCCAACATGTACCGCATCGGATGCAAGAGCCCGGAGATCGAGGCGGCCTGCCGCAAGCCGAGCTGCGTGTACCCGGGCATCTGCCCCAACCTCAACACCAGCCACGACCCGCTCATCAAGATGTACCGCCGCGCGCGGGCACTGCCGGGCGTCAAGAAGATCCTCATCGGCTCGGGCCTGCGCTACGACCTGGCCGTGCAGTCGCCGGAGTACGTGAAGGAGCTGGTCACTCACCACGTGGGCGGCTACCTCAAGATCGCGCCGGAGCACACGGAGTCCGGCCCGCTGTCCAAGATGATGAAGCCGGGCATCGGCACCTACGACCGCTTCAAGCAGATGTTCGAGGCGGCCAGCGCCGCAGCCGGCAAGAAGCAATACCTCATCCCGTACTTCATCGCGGCACACCCGGGCACGAGCGACGAGGACATGATGAACCTGGCCGTCTGGCTCAAGCGCAACGGTTTCCGGGCCGACCAGGTGCAGACCTTCTACCCGAGCCCCATGGCCACCGCCACGGCGATGTACCACTCCGGGCGCAACCCGCTCAAGGGCATCAGCCGTGACGAGAGCCGCGGCGAGAAGGTCGACATCGTGCGCGGCGAGCGCCGCCGCCGGCTGCACAAGGCCTTCCTGCGCTACCACGACGCGAACAACTGGCCGCTGCTGCGCGAGGCCCTGAAGGCCATGGGCCGGGCCGACCTGATCGGCAACGGCAAGCACCACCTCATCCCGAGCTACCAGCCGCTCACCGACGGCAGCTACGAGAGCGCGCGCCGCAAGAACTCCACGCCCACGCCGGCGGCCGTGAAAGCGCTGCCCAAGGCGGCCGCGCCCCGCAAGGGTCAGGTGCTGACCCAGCACACGGGGCTGCCCCCCCGCGTGACGGGTGGCGCGCGCAGCGGCACGCTGCGTTCGGGCAAACCCGCAAAGCGTTGATGCGAAACGCGGGACTTTTGCGCCCGCTTCCCGTGTTCAGCGCCCTGCGGATGCACTACGCTTGCGTCTCTTGATGTGTTGAGGCCGCCGCGCCGTGGCCGCCCAAGCCCGAAAGCCCTGGCCCCATGCAAGAGACACCCGCCGCCGACGACGACCTGCTCGAACTGCTCGACGAGCCTGAGCATGCCGACGGTGACCATCGCCTGGGTGACCGGCCCTGGCGCATCCTGATCGTCGACGACGACGGTGACGTCCACAAGGCCACCGAGCTGGCCATGCAGGGCCTCACCGTCGAAGGCCAGCCCCTCGTCTTCCTGCACGCCTCCTCCGCCGCCCAGGCGCGCCAGCTGCTCGCCAGCGAGGACGACCTCGCCGTCGTGCTGCTGGATGTCGTCATGGAGAGCGAGGACGCCGGCCTGCAGCTCGTGCGCCACATCCGCGACGAACTCCGGCTCAACGCCGTGCGCATCGTGCTGCGCACCGGGCAGCCCGGCTATGCACCCGAGATCGAGACGGTGCAGGCCTACGACATCAACGACTACAAGACCAAGTCCGAGCTGACCCGCACGCGGCTCTACACGGTGCTGACCGCCGCGGTGCGCTCCTACCGCCAGATCTGCGCGCTGGAGGCCAACCGCCGCGGGCTGGAGATGATCGTCGAGAGCAGCACGTCGCTGTCGCGCATGCGCGGGCTTTCGCGCTTTGCCGAAGGGGTCGTCACGCAGCTGTGCGCACTGCTGGGCATCCTGCCCGAGGGCTTGGTGTGCGCCCAGGTCGGCGGCGAGGACGGCGACGAGGTGCGCATCGTCGCCGCCGCGGGCCAATACAGCGGGCTCATCGACCGGCCACTGTCGCAGGTCAAGATCGCCGCCGTGCGCGAGCGCCTGGAGCGCTGCCTGCGCGAGCACCAGAACCTCTACGACGACGGCACCTGCCTGTACTTCGGCATGGGGCAGGGCCGTGCGATGGCCGCGCTCGTGGACGTCGGCCGCGAGCTCGACGAACTGGATCAGCAGCTGCTGCGCGCCTTCTGCTCCAACATCGCGGTCGGCTTCGAGAACGTGGTGCTCTACAGCCAGCTGCTCGACCAGGCCTACAACGACCCGCTGCTGCGCCTGCCCAACCGCAACCGCTTCGTCGAGCTGCTCGACAAGAACCTCAAGGACCCCGCCGGTGTCACGCTCGCGCTGATCGACATCGACGACTTCTCCGACATCAACGACGCCTTCGGCCACCACTTCGGCGACCAGGTCCTGCAGGCCGTCGTGCACCGCATGGCCGAGATGCTCGGCCTGAACACCGCCATGGCGCGCGTGGGTGCCGACACTTTCGGCGTGCTGGGCGAGCACGCCAAGGTCTGCCCGGAAAGCGTGCAGGCCGTGTTCGCCGAGCCCTTCATCGTGGCCGGCGAGCGGCTGCAGCTGTCGGCCACCACCGGCCTCGTGCGGCTGGGCGAGTCCAAGGCGGTCGGCTCCGAGCTGCTGCTGGACGCCCAGATCGCCCTCAAGCGCGCCAAGCAGCAGCAGCGCGGCTCATCTCAGTACTTCTCGGCCGCCATGGGCAGCGACGCGCGCGAGCGCTTCAAGCTGCTCAAGGGCCTGCGCACCGGCTTCGAGGAGAGCCAGCTCTTCGTCGTCTACCAGCCCCAGGTGCACCTGGAAACCGGCCGCATCGCCGGCGCCGAGGCGCTGCTGCGCTGGCGCACGGTGGACGGCCGCTTCGTGCCGCCCGACCAGTTCATCCCGCTGGCCGAGCAGAGTGGCCTGATCATCCCGATCGGCGAGTTCGTCATGCGCACGGCCTGCAACCAGTTGCGCAAGCTGCGCAGCCTCGGGCACACGGACTTCCGCATGGCCGTCAACGTGTCCATGGCGCAGTTCCGCCATCCCGGCTTCATCGACATGCTCGCGCGCTCGCTGCAGGACTGCGACGTGCAGGGGCAGAACATCGAGCTCGAGATCACCGAGTCCATGGCCATGGAAGACGCCGACCTCGTGCTGCGCGTGCTGGCCGACATCAAGCAGCTCGGCTTCAGCGTGGCCATCGACGACTTCGGTACCGGCTTCTCCAGCTTGAGCCAGCTGCGCCAGCTGCAGGTGGACCGCCTCAAGATCGACCGTGCCTTCGTGCAGGAGGCGCAATCCTCCACCGCCGGCTCCACCATCGCGCAGATGGTCGTCAACCTCGGCCGGGGGCTCGGCCTGACGGTCATCGCCGAAGGCATCGAGACCGAGGAGCAGCGCCAGTACCTCATCGGGCTGGGCTGCCACGAAGGCCAGGGCTGGCTGTTCGCCAAGCCCATGCCGGCCGAGCAGCTCGAAGCCTGGATGCCGCGCTGAGCCGGCCTCAGGCCGCCGCGGGCTCCAGCCGGTAGCCCATACCGCGAACGGTCTGGATGAGCGGGCGGGGGTGGCCCTCGTCGATCTTGGCGCGCAACCGCCGGATGAACACGTCCACGACGTTGGTCAGCGGGTCTTCGTGCGTGCCCCAGACCGTGGCCAGGATGCGCTCGCGGCTGAACAGCCGCCCCGGCGCGCTCATCAGGAGCTCCAGCAGCGCCAGCTCGCGCGCTGTCAGCGACAGCGCCCGGCCCCCGCGACTGGCTCGCATCTGGCTGCGGTCGAAGACGAGGTCGTCCACGACCAGCTGCGCCGCACGCACGGGCCGCAGGCCTCGACCGCGCCTTGCCAAGGCCTCGATGCGCGCGAGCAGCTCCTCGAACTCGAAGGGCTTGACGAGGTAGTCGTCGGCGCCGGTGCGCAGGCCCGTGACGCGGTCCTCCAGTGTGCCCAGCGCCGTCAGCATCAGCACCGGCAGGCCGACGCCGGCGGCGCGCAGCGTCTGGCAGACCTCCAGGCCATTCATGCCCGGCAGCATCAGGTCCAGCAGCAGCAGGGCATCGTCGGCTTCGGCCGCGTTGCCCCAGGCGTCCTGGGCCGCCGCGAGGGCCTCGGGGCCGGTGCGTGCGAGCTGCACGTGGTAGCCCTCGGCGCGCAGGCCGCGTTCCAGGAAGGCGGCAATGCGTGCATCGTCCTCCGCCACGATGAGCTTCATGCGACCCCTCCCGCGGCCAGGGGCAGGGTGAGCGTGGCCACCGCGCCGCCGCCGGGGCGGGGTGCCAGGCTCACGTCGCCGTCGTGGCCCCGCGCCAGCGCCTGCGCGATGGCCAGGCCCAGGCCGCTGCCATCGGCGCGGTGGCGCCGCGCACGCTCGCTGCGCCAGCGGTGCTCGAACACGCGCGTGCGGTCCTCCGGCGTCAGGCCGATGCCCTCGTCCTCGATGCGCACCTCGGCGCGGCCGGGGCCATCGCCTGCCACCTGGACCGACACGCGCACGGCGCCGCCGGGGTGGGAGTAGCGCACCGCGTTGTCCAGCAGCGCCATCAGCAGCTGCCGCAGGCGCTGCGCGTCGCCCAGCAGCGGCAAGGCGCGCAGCGGGATCTCCGCGTCCGCCAGCGTCACGCCATGCGCAGCCGCCAGCGCCTGCGCCTGCTCCACGGCCTGGGCCAGGGGTTCGCCGAGGTCGAGCGGCACGCGCCGGATGTCCACCGACTCGATGTCGCTGCGCGCCACGGTGAGCAGGTCGTCGATGACCCGTCCGAGCTGGCCGGCCGTGTCGGCGATGCGCCGCAGCGCGCCCTGGTACTCGTCCACCGGCTTGTCGCGCCCGCGCAGCGTCACTTCGGCTTCGCCGCGGATGACGGTCGTGGGCGTGCGCAGCTCGTGGCTGATGTCGGCGAACAGCCGCCGGCGTCGTTCTTCGGCCGCCTGCAGGGCCTGCAAGGCCTCGCTGAGCTGCTGCGTGCGGGCGGCCACCTGCTGCTCGAGGTCCTGCCGCGTGCGCGCGTCACGCTCGCGGTGGGCGGAGAGTTCGGCCGCCATCGCGTTGACGCTGCCGGCCAGCAGTGCGAACTCATCGCGCCCCTGCAGCGGGATGCGGTGCTCCAGCTCGCCGCGTTGCAGCGCCACCGCGGCGTCGCGCAGGGCGGCCAGTGGCCGGCGCAGGGCGCGGGCGAAGTACAGGGCCAGGGCCAGCGCCAGGGCGCCGAGCGTGGCGGCAGCGGCCATCCACAACGTGCGCATGCGTGCCATGGCGCGGTCGGTGTCGTCGCGCTTTTCCCGCACCGATTCGGCCTCGCGGGCCGTGCTCTCGGCCAGCAGCCGGCGCAGGTCGCGGCCCTGGGCCATGTCGAAGTGTTCGCTGGCCGCCGCCCACAGTACGGCAGCGTCGGTGCCGCTGGCGGGCACCGGGTGTGCGCTCAGTTGCGGCACCAGGGTGTCGAGCTTCTCGTGCAGCACGGCGAGTGCATCACGCCGCTGCAGCTGGCGCTCCCGGGCGCGCGGGCGGTCGTCCAGCGTGACGGCGCGCGCGGCGAGCTGGTCCAGCCGCTCCAGCGTTGCGCGCATCGACGCCGCCAGCGCCTGCAGCTCCGACAGCTCCGCGCCGGCACCGAACTCGCGTTGCGCGGCCCAGGCCCGCAGCCGCTGCTTGTCCGCCGAGAGCTGGGCGAAGCCGAGCTGGATGTCCGCCGCCACGCGCCCGCGCAGCACCTGGTGCTCGGCCACACGCACCGACCACAGCGCCAGCGCGCACTCGGCCACGGCGGCGGCAGCCAGGAAGATGAGGGCCCAGGTCAGGCGGCGTCCGAACATGGCGGGCATTGTGATGGCGGGGTGGTGCCGCGCGCATGAACGCCAGATGAACGACACATGCGCGGCCGTTCATGCATTCGTCAGGCGCGGCTCATGCAGGGGCCACTGCCGGTTCATGGCCGGGCGGCCCAATGACGTCACGGCGCAAGCGGCGCCGCCACCTTCCAAGGAGTCTTTTCAATGAAGAAGTCGCTGTCCCTGCTCGCCCTGCCCGCCGCCCTGCTGACGGCCAGCCTGCCTGCCCTGGCCGACGTGCCGGTGGCCAACCGCGCCATCACGCAGGCCGAGGTGCTGGCCGCGCAGAACGGCTGGTGCAAGGCGCTGCTGGACATCGGTGCGGCGCACGCCAGCGGCGGCCAGGCCGCGGCCAAGGCCCTGGCCGAGAAAGTCATCGACACGGCCTACGGCTACCAGCTCGGCCCCGTGCTCTTCAAGCCGACGCTGACCGTGGCGCCGCAGACCTTCCGCACCACGCGTGCCGGGGCCCTGGCCTACTTCGTCGGCGGCGACCCCGCGTTCCCGAAGGACGAGGGCTTCGCACTGAAGGGCTGGACGCGCTGCGAGGTCAGCAACAGTGCCGTGTTCATCGCGGGCGACTCGGCCAGCACGCAGGGCAATGTCAGCTTCACCGGCAAGGACGGCAAGGTCACGACGGTGGACAAGACCTGGAGCTACGTCAAGGACGACGCCGGCCGCCTGCGCATCGTGGTGCACCACTCCTCGCTGCCGTACGCGCCCCGCTGAGACCTGGCCTGCGGCTCGCCGCGAGGCCCGTGCGCCGCCTAAACTGCGCCGTCGATCCACGACAGCCAGGAGCGTCCATGAGCCTTGCGAAGATCCTCGTCGCCCAGGGGGGCGGCCCGACCGCCGTCATCAACCAGAGCCTGGTGGGCGTCGTGCTCGAAGCGCGCCGCCAGCCGGGCGTGGGGCGGGTCTACGGTGCGCGCCACGGCGTGCGTGGCATCGTCAACGAGGACTTCGTCGACCTGACCCAGGAGACGAGCCACAACCTCGAACTCGTGGCCGGCACACCCGCCTCGGCGCTGGGCTCCACGCGCGACAAGCCCGATGCGGCCTACTGCCACGAGATCTTCACGGTGCTCCAGGCGCACGAGATCACGCACTTCTTCTACATCGGGGGCAACGACTCCTCCGACACCGTGCGCATCGTCTCGGAAGAGGCGCAGGCGGCCGGCTACCCGCTGCGCTGCATCCACATCCCCAAGACCATCGACAACGACCTGGTGGGCAACGACCACACGCCGGGCTATGCGTCCGCGGCGCGCTTCGTCGCCCAGGCCTTTGCCGGCGCCAACCTCGACAACGCAGCCCTGCCCGGCGTCTATGTCGGCGTGGTCATGGGCCGCCACGCCGGCTTCCTGACGGCCGCTTCAGCGCTGGGCAAGAAGTTCGACGATGACGGCCCGCACCTCATCTACCTGCCCGAGCGCGACTTCGACAACGAGCGCTTCCTGCGCGACGTGAAAGCCACGCACGAGCGCTACGGCCGCTGTGTCATCGCCGTCAGCGAGGGCATCCATGACGCCTCGGGCACGCCCATGCTCTCCAAGCTGGCCGGCGACCTGGAGCGCGATGCCCACGGTAACGTGCAGCTCAGCGGCACCGGCGCGCTGGCCGACCTGCTGTGCGAGGAGATCAAGGCCAAACTCGGCATCAAGCGCGTGCGCGGCGACACCTTCGGCTATCTGCAGCGCAGCTTTCTCGGCTGCGTGAGCGACGTCGACCAGCGCGAGGCCCGCGAGGTGGGCGAGAAGGCCGTGCAGTACGCCTTCCACGGCGACCGCGACGGCTCGGTCGCCATCCAGCGCGTGGGCTACTACTCGGTGGACTACGCGCTGCTGCCGCTGGCCGCCGTGGCCGGCAAGACGCGCACGATGGAAGACCACTTCATCAACGACGCCGGCACCGACGTGACCGACGCCTTCCGCCTGTACCTGCGCCCGCTGCTGGGCTCGGGCATGCCGGATGCGTTCCGGCTGCGGCCCAACCCGGTGCCGAAGGTGTTGAACCGCGGCTGAGCGGCGGGCGAGTTACCGTTCGCCCACGAACATCCAGCGCCCCATCAGGCTGCCACCGCCCGCGCCGACGAAAGCGCCGAAATGCGTCGTCTGCGCGTGGTGGACGGCGCCTGAAAAGCACGGCCGCTCCTTGACGAACTGCCCGTCCTGGTAGGCGCCGGGCAGCCAATCACCCTGCAGCACCCCCTGGAAGAGCCGGGGCTGGGTGCTGGCATTGAGTTGTGCGGTCAGGCCGCAGACGCCGAGCGTGCCGGTATTCGCCGCCAGGAAGACGAAGTTGGGAAGCCCTGGAAAAAGCGAGGCAGACACGCGGGTGACGTCCGACGACGTGTCGATGCTGGCCAAAGTGGGCGTCGAGACGCCGCTGGCGCTCTCGAAGGTGGCCTCGTGAAGCAGCGACTCGAACGTGCGGAACGGATAGCCCGAGCCGCTGGGCAGGGCGATCCAGAACTCGCTGGCCCCTGTCGCGGCATTGCGCGTCGACGAGATGAGGATGGGCCCGTCCGGCGTGCGGGCGGCCCGCAAGCGCATGACCTTGTCCTTCGCGACCAGCTCGACCTCACTGCCCACCAGGGCGGCCTCGAAGCGGCTCAAGCGCGCCGCCGGGCATTGCTCGAACGGCAGCGGTGCGTCGGGCAGGCACAGCTGCAGGACACCGGCCTGGAAGCGCGCCGAGCCGACGTAGGCGCCCGTGGGCCGGCCCGTCGCATCGGCGCGCGACCCCAGCACGTTGAAGGTGAAGCCGTCGAGCTCCTGCAGTTGCGTGACGAGCTGGCGCGGGGCGAGGTAGGGCTTGCGCACGCCGCCGATGTCCAGCCCCAGCAGCATCACGGGGCTCCAGAAGCTGATGGTGCCCCGGCCCCACGCCGGCGTCACGCTGCCGGGCGCGCCCAGGACGCCTTGGCCCGTGACGTCGACCGAGACCTCCACCCGGTAGTCCAGGCCGGGCGCCATCACCCTCAACGGCGCTGTAGAGCCGATGCTGAGCCGGTAGTCGCGGCCTTCCAGGTCGGTCATGAAGAGATGCTCGGTGCTGGCTTGGCCGCTGCGTGCGGAGTCGTTGCCGGGATCCGGGTCGCCTGCTGCCGCGATGCGGGCGACAACACCCCTCAGGCGGGGATCAGCCGCATCCGCCTTCACGCGCAGCCGCAGCGAGCCCCCCGCGGGGACCCGGGGCAGCTTCATCGTCTCAGCCAGCGTGGCAGGGCAGAGGGCGCCCCCCGTGGCCGTGCAGCCGGCGATCTGCAAGGTCTGCGGAGATGCAGAGAGCAGCTCCCACGTCGCGTCGGTCGCGTCGTCCGGGCCCTGGTTGGTCAGCGTGACCTCGTGGACGAAGGCTTCGTCGGGCGCGCCGACCGTGACGGCCAGGTCTGCGACGTAGGCCGTCAGGTCCTGGCGCCACACACCGCTCAGCCCGGTCGCGCTGAACTGCCAGTCGTTGCGCACCGCGCCGCGGTAGCCCGGCTTGACGCGCAGGGGCTGGCGCAGCACCACGCTGGCGCCCGCCGGGATCTCGGCAATGTCCACGCCGCCGTCGCTGCGCGGCGTGCAGCCGGCAGATTCGCAGGCCAGCGGCAGCTGCAGCACCTGGGCGTCCGGGCTCGCTACGGACACGACCACGGCCCGGGCGCTCGCATCGCCCGTATTGCGTACCTCGATGCGCTGGGCGTGCACCACGCCGCTCGGTGCGCGGCTCGCATCGTCCGCCGCGGCGGTGATCTGCAGCCGAGCTGTCGGCATGGGTGCGGGCGTGCTGGCGCCGCCGCTGCCACCGCATCCGCTCAGTGCGCCACCGACGACACAAGCGAGTGCAATTCCAATCCGCCTCATCTCTTTTTCTCCCTGAACGGGAAGCTTAGCCCAGGGCCTGGGCGCGCCCCACCCGTACGCAGGCGTGCGTGTGGGTCCGGGCCTGCCTCAGCTGCCGTCGGTGGCCTCGGGCAGGGTGGGCAGCCAGCGCAGCGCGACGGCGTCGGCCCGCACCTGGACCCAGGCCGTGACGAGCAGCCCCAGCGCCCAGATGGCGAACATCGTCAGCGGCCGCGCCTGGGTCTCGTGCAGCGCCAACCAGGCGAGTGCGGCGGCCAGCGGCAGCATGGCCAGGCTGTAGGACCACCGTTCGGCGATGGCCAGGTTGTTCATGACAGGCCGGCACAGCCACAGGACAGGGCCCGGCGCTTGCAGGCGGCCGCTGAACACGGCCGCACTGCCCAGCATCCACGCCAGGCCGATGAACACGGCGCTGGCCGTCGGCATCCATGGGCCGAGGGCCGCATCGAAGAGGTAGCCCACCAAGGGCGCGATGCTGGCGAGCACCAGGCCGTGCATGGCCTCCAGCGGCCAGGCGACGAAGAGCCCCACCAGCGCGAAGCCGGCGCTCGCCCAGCCCCAGGCCCAGTCGGGCAGCAGGGCGAGCACGGGGCTGGCGCGCAGGTCGGCACTGCCGTCGGCAGCCATGTATGCGAGCCAGGCGGCAAACAGCAGCCACACCAGTGCCAGCCCTGGCTGCATGCGGTGCTGCCGCCAGGTCACGAGCGGCAGTGCCCGGTGGCGCTCGCCCGACGACAGCCGCGGGCCCGTGTTGACGAAGGCGCCCAGGAACACGCCCAGCACCATGCACCCGCAGATGCAGGCCAGCCAATACAAGGTCTGCCCCAGGGCAGCACCGCCCTGGCCTGACTGCAGCCAGGCGGCGCCGCCTACCAGCAGCGTGCACAGGCCCGCACGCATCCACAGGCCGCGCTTGATGTGCTCTTGCAACCAGCGCTGGGCCTGCAGGTCCAGGCCCAGACGGCGCAGCGTGGCCGGGCCCAGGGCGCCGTGAAGGCGGGCCAGCGCCGGGTGCAGCATCAGCAGGACGGCATGCAGCAGCCACCAGCGGCGGGCGCCGTTCAACTGCGCCAGCCGCAGCAGGGGTTCGGCGGCCGTGCGCAGCGCCGGGTCGACCGGCGGCGGCAGGCGTTCGGCCAGCGCGGCCTGCACGGCATGCGCCAGCGCCGGGCCGATGAGGCGCTCGGTGCGGAAGTCACCCTGCCAGCCGAAGTGGGCGTCGAGTGCCGCGGCGAGGCGGTCGGGCAACTGCGGCAGATTCACCAGCCATCGCGCGAACGCGGCGGAGAACTCGGCATGCCGGGCCAGCGGCTGCTCGTCCAGCGTGTGGCGCACCGCGGGCCAGGCCTGCAGCAGGGCGGCCTCGCCGTCGCGCCGCCAGGCCAGCTCCAGCAGGTCGATCAGGGCCTGGGGCGCGACGGCAACCGCGACGGCGTCGGCCGGCACCTCGCCAGCAGGCGTGAGCGGTGCTGGCTCGGGTGAGGCCGCCGGCGCCGTGGCCACAAGCGGTGGTGACGACGCGGGCGCCTGCGCGAGTGGTGGGACCTCGGGCGGGCCTTCGAGGGCATGCCCGGTCGTCGGCTCGCCGTGGAGCCCTGCAGGCAACTCGGGTGGCGACGCGGACGGCAACTCGGCCGGCAACTCTGGCGGCAACTCAGTCGGCGGGGGCGCCTCCTGCTGCTCGCGTTCCCGCTCCCACGCCGCCCATTGCTGCACGCGCTCGTAGGCGCCGCGCAGGGCCTGGTAGGCCTGGGCGTCGTCGTCGGGCCGCGTGGCCTTCAGCTTGAGCGCATAGGCCTTCTTGATGGCCGTGAGCTGTGTCGTCGGCGCGATGCCCAGCAGGGCCCAGTCTTCATCCCACATCGTGCGGCTCAGAAGCGGAAGGTGGTGTCGATGCTGTCCAGCGCTTCCTTGAACTGCTGGCGGGCCGAGCGGATGAGCCGGGCGTCCTGCGTCTGCAGCACGGCCTCGAACTGGGCCAGCCAGTCCTGCAGCATCACGCGGTCGTTGCCCAGGCGGTCCTCGAACAGGCGCTTGGCGCGCTCGATCAGGTAGCGGTTGTCCTGCTCGTCGCGCGGGTGGCGCTTGAGGGCCTGCAGCCGCTCGCGCGTGGCCGCGATCTCGGCCGGGCTCAGGCGCGCGCCCTGGCTCTCGATGAGCAGCTCGTGCCGCTCGCCGCCGGGCAGCTCGCGCGCCTCCACCTCCAGCAGCCCGTTGGCGTCGTAGGTGAAGCGCACTTCCACGCCAGCCTGGCCGGCCGGCGCCGGCTTCACCGGGATCTCGAGCCGGCCCAGGCTCAGGTTCTCGGAGCCCACGGGCGATTCACCCTGGCGCACGTCCACGAGGATCTGGCGCTGCTGGTCGGCGACGGTGTGATAGCGCTCCACGCGCGACACGGGCACCGGCGTGTTGCGCTCGATGATGGGCGAGAAGCGGTCGTTGACCATGCGGTCGCCCACGGGCGTGGCCGCGATGATGCCGAGCGAATAGGGCATCACGTCGGTCAGCACCACGTCATCCAGCGCGGCGTCGCGCGCCTTCAGCCCGGCTTGCACGGCCGCGCCCATCGCAATGGCGAGGTCGGGGTCGAGGGTGCGCAGCGGCAGGCGCTGGAAGAGGCGGGTGACGAGCTGGCGCACCATCGGCATGCGGGTCGCGCCGCCCACCAGCACCACGTCGGCGAGGCCGGCGGGGTCGAGCTGGGCGTCGGCGAGGGCGCGCTCGATGGGGCGGCGCAGGCGCTGCAGCAGCTCCTGCGAGGCCGCCTCGAAGTCGGCGCGGGTGAGCGTGGCGGTCAGCGGGCGGTCACGCCAGACGGTGCGCAGCTCGGTGCTGTCGCGCTCACCCAGGTCGCGCTTGGCCTGCTCGGCCAGCCGCCACCAGGTTTCGCTGGCCAGCCAGGCCTCGCGCTCGTCGGCGGCAAGGCCCTCGGCCTGCCGGGCCACCAGCTGGGCGATGGCGCGGCTGAAGTCTTCGCCGCCCAATCGGGTATCCCCGGCGCTGGCCCGCACCTCGACGACGCCGTCGAAGTACTCCAGCACCGACACGTCGAAGGTGCCGCCGCCCAGGTCGAAGATCAGGAAGCTGCTGTGCTCCGGCCGCTGCTGCAGGCCGTAGGCCAGGCCCGCTGCGGTGGGTTCGTTGAGCAGGCGTTCGACCTTGAGCCCGGCGATCTCGCCCGCGGTGCGCGTGGCACGGCGCTGGGCTTCGTTGAAGTAGGCCGGCACCGTGATGACCGCCTCGGTCACGGGCTCACCCAGGAAGGCCTCGGCATCGGCCTTCAGGGCCTGCAGCACCAGGGCCGACAGTTCCTCCGCACGCAGCGTCTTCTCGTGCGCGCCGGTCTTGAGCGTCAGCTGCTTGTCGCTGCCCATCCAGCGCTTGAACGCCAGCGCGGTGGACTGCGCATGCAGCCCGGCGCGCTCGCGGGCGGCCAGACCCACCAGGGTGTGGCCCTGCTCGTCCAGGCTGACGGCCGAGGGTGTGAGGTAGTCCCCGTGGGCATTGGGGATCAGCACCGGCGCGCCGTCACGGAACACGGCTGCCGCGCTGTGCGTGGTGCCCAGGTCGATGCCCAGGATCATGAGATGGAACCTCCCGTCGAAACGGGTGCGAGCTTACCGGCTGCTGCGCGCTGTTCTCAGGGCTTGGGCTTGATCAACTTAGGGTGCCACTCGTTCACCGCCAGCAGCGCCGCCGAACCGTAGTGCTTGTGCAGCTCGGCCACCATCTCGCCGTTGATGATGACGGGGTCGGTGTCCACGGCCTTGCGGGCCACCTCCAGGTCCGACGTGGCGAAGATGAAGAGGCCGCGCCAGCCGTCCACGCCGTCGAAGGGGCCGGCGTAGGCCAGCAGCCCTTCCTTGGCCAGGCGCTGCATGTTGGCGAAGTGGCCCTTGAACATCTCGTCGCGCGCCGGGCCGTCGGGCATGCGCTTGGGGCCCGTCTTGAGCAGCACGAACACATACCCGCGCAGGCCGTTGTCGTTGGCGCCCCAGGCCTGGGCCTTGGCGGCGTCGTAGGCGGGCGCTTCCTGGGCATGGGCGGACAGGCTGGCCAGGAGGGCGAGGGCACAGGCGGCGATTCGGTTCATGGTGTGGCGGCTCGGCAGTGGCGGTGAGAGGATTGCACCGCATCCCGGCTCCGCGAGCACCACGATGAAACCCACCCCACCCGGCTGGCCGCGACTGTCTTCGGCCCTGTACTGCGAAAACGCGCGCGAGGCGATCGCCTGGTACCAGCGCGCCTTCGGCTTCACCGTCGAGATCATCGTGGACGCGCCCGACGGCAGCGTCATGCACAGCGAGATCCGCTATGGCGAGGCCATGGTCATGGTGTCTGAAGGAGGTGCGGCGCATGCCGCCCGCTTCGGCGTGACCGGACGCGCGCCGAAGGTGGCGGGCGGCATCAACACGCAGATGCTTTTCCTGTATGTGGACGACGTCGACGCCCACTGCGCGCAGGCCCGTGCCGCGGGCGCGACGGTGACCATGGACCTCACCGACAACGACTACGGAGCCGACTACTGGTGCGACCGCAGCTATGGCTGCGTCGACCCCGACGGCCACCTGTGGTGGTTCAGCCAGCGGCTGCGCAACCCGCCCGGCGCGGCCTGAGCTGAGACACTCGTCGCCATGAAACTCCTCGGCCGCCTCACCTCCATCAACGTCCGCAAGGTCATGTGGACCGCCGCCCAGCTCGGGCTCGACCTCGACCGCGAGGACTGGGGTGCGGGCTTTCGGTCACCGCAGGAACCCGGTTACCTGGCGCTCAACCCCAACGGCCTCATCCCCGTGCTGCTGGACGGCGACTTCGCGCTCTGGGAGAGCAACACCATCTGCCGCTACCTCGCCGCGAAGGCGGGCGACACCCTGCTGCTGCCCGCCGAGCCGCAGGCCCGCGCGCGGGTGGAGCAGTGGATGGACTGGCAGGCGGGCGAGCTCAACAACAGCTGGCGCGTGGCCTTCATGGCCCTGGTGCGCGGCCAGCCGGCCACGCCCGAGGCCATCGCAGCCGGCGTGAAGGGCTGGAACCACCACATGGGGCTGCTGGATGCCCACCTCACGCGCAGCGGCGCACACGTGTGCGGCGAGGCCTTCACGCTGGCGGACGTGGTGCTCGGCTTGTCCACGCAGCGCTGGCTGAATGCGCCGATCGAGCGGGCCTCGCTGCCTGCGGTCCAGGCGTGGATGCAGCGGCTGGCCGCCCGGCCGGGCTTTGCCGAGTTCGTGGACAACGGCATGCCTTGACCCAGGCCGTCAGGGCCGAGGCGCGGCGCGGCGGTCGAGCAGCTGCTTCGCGTCCTGCAGGGCGGCGGCGATCTGGGCCTGGGTCGGTGGTGTGGACATGTGCAGCTGGCCTTGCCTGAGCAGCGACTCCGCGATGCCCCGGGCCTGCGGGTGCTCAGGCAGGCCCGCGTAGGCCATCAGGAAGGTCAGCCGCTCGGCGTCGGTGAGGCCCCAGTCCGGGTGGGAGGTCGCGGCATTGACGAGGCTCTGGGCGTCGCCCGACTGTGCGTCGCGGCGCATGGCCTCGGCCACTTCCCGCCGCTCGCTGGCGCTCAGGTCGCCCGGGAAGGCGGCGGCTGCATAGGCCGACGCCGCCTCCGGCACGCCAGCCCGCATGGCCCGTGATGCGAGTGCCGCCAAGCCGGCGCGGTGCTGGGCCGTGATGGTCTGGCACAGCCGCGCCTCGGCGTCGGCCTCCACCATCAGCTGCGTCATCATGTCGGGCGACACGCCCTGGTTGCGCAGCGTCTCGACACTGTGCCGCCGCCCCTCGTTGGACGCGCACTGCCGCAGCCACAGCACGGCCTGCCAGGCGGCGTGCGGGTCGCTGCCGGCCTGGGCGCGCTCGATGTGGGGGCCATAACCTTCCGCGCCGATGCGGCGTGGCGCAGCAGCGTTCCCAACGGCACTCCCAGCGGCGGCTGGCAAGACGGGACGGGCGGAGGCGGCCACGCTGGCGGCCACGCTGGCGGCCACCGGTGCCGGAGGCAGATTCAACGCCAGTGGCGCGACCGGCTCGGCCGGTGCGTCGGCGGTGACCGGGGGCGCGGTGGGGCTCAGCGCCACCCAGGCGGCCGCGAGCGCGATGCCCACGACCCCGGCGACGAGCAGCGGCTTTCGTCGGCGACGTTGAACCGCGCCGGGGTCGGCGCCAGCGGGCTTCACATCACGATGCCGAAATTGAACTTGCGCGCCGGGCTCGCGCCGGTCTGTGCGAAGGCCAGGGCTGCGTCGAGCTCGGCGACGACGTCGTCGTGCTGGTTCGACAGCAGCCCGAAGCGGACCTTGTGCTCGGCGATGTGCCGGCGCAGCCCCTGCAGCAGGGCCATGGCGGCGGGGGTGTCGATCCATGCGCCTTGCTGGGCCATCAGCTCGGTGGTGGACGTCATCCCGTCGGGCAACGCCAGCTCGTCCATGTTGAAGCGCAGGTCGGTCGTGTCGCAGATCGACAGGAACGGCGTCAGGCCCAACTGCTTGCTGAGCTTGTCCAGCTTGTCGGCATGCTTGTACAGGGCCGCGTAGTCAGCCTCCTCGGACGTCACCTGCCCGGACTCGAGCACATTGGCCCACAAGACGGTACTCATCGGTTGGGTTCCCTGGGGTTGTAGAACAAGCACGGCCCGGCGCCAGGGCCGCCGGGCCGATGATAGTCAGCGGGATCAGCCCAGGCGCACCGGCACGAAGATCTGCTGGCCGTCGCGCGAGACGAGCAGGGCGACCTGCTTGGGCTTGTCCTTCATGGCGTCGCGCACCTGGTCGATGTCCTTCACCGGCTTGCCGTTCAGGGCCAGCAGCACATCGCCGGGCTGGACGCCGGCGAGCTGGGCGGGGCCGGTCACGCGCTCAATGAGCAGCCCATGGTCCAGCCCCGAGCCGCGCAGCTCCTGGCGCTCCAGCGGGCGCAGCGCCAGGCCCAGCGAGCCGCGTTCGGGCGCGGCGCTGGCCTCCTGCGTGTCCTTGTCGGCGCGGCCCAGGCTCACGGTCTCGCTCAGGCGGGACTTGTCGCGCCAGATCTCCAACTTGAGCTTGTCGCCCGGGCGGGCCAGGCCCACGCGGCTGGAGACGTCGCCGGCCACGCGCACGGGCTCGCCGTCCAGTGCCGTGATCACGTCGCCCGCCTTCAGCCCGGCCTTGGCCGCGGCGCTGTCGGGCATGACGCTGGAGACGAGCGCACCGTCCGGGGCATTCAGGCCGAACGAGGCGGCCAGCGGCGCCGACAGGTCCTGCAGCGTCACGCCCAGGCGCGCGTGCTCGACCTTGCCGTGGGCGACGATCTGGTCCTTCACCTTCAGCGCCACGTCCACGGGGATGGCAAACGCCAGGCCCTGGAAGCCGCCGCTTTGCGAGTAGATCTGTGCGTTGACCCCCACCACGCGGCCGGAGGCGTCGAACAGCGGGCCGCCGGAGTTGCCCGGGTTCACGGCCGCGTCGGTCTGGATGAAGGGCACCACGCTGCTGTCGCCCGGCAGCGAGCGGCCCTTGGCGCTGACGATGCCCTGCGTGGCCGTCTGCTCGAAACCGTAGGGCGCGCCGATGGCCAGCACGTAGTCGCCCACCTGCACCTGGCGCGGGTCGCCCAGCTGCACGGTGGGCAGCCCCGTGGCGTCGAGCTTGAGCACGGCGATGTCGGTGGCCGGGTCGCTGCCCAGCACCTTGGCCGAGAACTCGCGGCGGTCGCTGAGCTTGACCGTCACCTGCTTGGCGTCGCGCACGACGTGGGCGTTGGTCAGCACGAGGCCGTCGCTGCTGATGATGAAGCCCGAGCCCTGGCCGCGGAAGGGCTGGGCGCCGGGCGGCTGCATGCGCAGGCCCGGCACGCCGCGGAAGAAGCGGAAGAAGGGGTCGTTGTCCAGGCCGCGGGCGTCGCCGTCGTCCTCGGCGCTGGCCTTGTGCAGGCCGGCCACGGTGATGCCGACGACGGCCGGGCCTTGCGTCTGCACGATGCCGCGGTAGTTGGGCAGCTGGGCGGGTGCCAGCGCCACCGCGGGCGCCGTGGCCACTGCGGCGGCCGCGGCCACGGCGGTGGGGGTCGGGCTGGCGGGTGCGTCACCGGTCGCAGTGGCGGTGCTCGGCGTCTTGGCCTGCAGCCAGCCGGGCAGCCCCCAGCCGGAGGCGGTGGTGGACAGGGTCACGCCGGCGCCGAGCAGGGCGGCGGCAGTGGCGGTGAGTGCGGTCTTGGCGGTGCGGGTCATCACGATCTCCTCGGGCATGCGGCGCAGCCCGTTGCCGGCGACTCTAGGCAGGCTGGGTGAGGGCTCGGTGAGGCGAAAGTGAGGCCAAGGTTAAGGCGCTGCGCTCCGTGACAACCCGCCCAGGACATTCCCGCCCCCGTCACGCGGACGCAAGTGCATGTCGCCCTGCCGCAAGTCGCCGTCTACCCGGCCGGCGGCGTGCTGACTACCGTGGCCACGGGGTCGAGGCTGCCGCTGTGGCGCCCCCCTGCCTTGCCTGGAATGCCATGAAAAAAGCCATCACCTCCCTCGTTGGGACCCTGCTGCTCACGCTGGCCGCCGCACCGGCCTCGGCCGGCAAGCTGTTCCTGTCGGGCGGCGCCTATGACGACGCCAACGTCGACCTCTTCGTCAACGGCCTGCGCAAGGCCACGGGGCGCGACGCGGGCTTCACGCCCAACATCGCCAGCACCGCCAACTGCGGCACCAACTGGGCCACGACCGCCTGCCCGCGCATCGCCGTGGTGACCGCCGCGAAAGACAGTTATGCCACCGGCCTGGATGCCTTCCAGAACGACATCCCGGCCACGTCCACCAGCGCCCTCAAGCGCGGCTACTACAACCTCTTCCAGACCCACGGCTTCAGCCCGAAGTTCATCACCGCGCACGTCGACAACTACGGCGTCCACGCCAGCGCCAGCACGCCCCAGGGGCAGGCCAACATCGCCATCCTCAACCAGGCCGACGCGGTGTGGTTCGTCGGCGGCGACCAGGCCAAGATCATCCGCACCTTCCTGACCGACAGCGGCGCCGACTCGGGGCTTGCGGCCGCGCTGCGTGCCCGCTGGAGCAACGGCAGCGGCAACATCGTCATCGCTGGCGACTCGGCCGGCAACCACGCGCTGAACGTGAAGATGCATGCCGCCGGCGTGAGCTACGGCTACCTCTACTACGGCGCCGACCTGCCCAGCACGCCCGTCACCGGCTGGCAGACGCTGGGCGACACGCGCGACGGCACCACAGCGCTGCGCTACCTGGAGAACGGCGCCACGATGAAGGCCCTGGGCTTCCTGCCCGCGGGCATCCTCAGCGACACCCACTTCGACAGCCGCTCCGGCCGCCTGGGGCGCCTGGCCGCCGCGCTGCGCAGCCTGAGCGTGCAGCAGGGCTTCGGCGTGGACGAGAACACGGGCGTGGTGGTCGACACCTCGGCGCAGACGGCCACGGTCTTCGGGGTCAACAAGCTGCTCATCGTCGACACCGCGGCGGCCAGCGTGCAGGCCGGCACCTACTACAAGGTCAACGGCCTGCGCGTGAGCCTGCTCACGCCGGGCGACCGCTACAACTACGCGAGCAAGGTGGTGACGAGCAGCAAGAGCGCCATCGGCACCGCGTATTACTACAGCAGCTACTACGACTCGCCCGACATCTTCGCGGCGCTGGAGACGTCCAAGTCGCTGACGCGGGTGGTCGACCAGACGCCCACCAGCAACATCGGCACCGCGCCCGTGCCGGTCTACAGCAGCGGCCCGGCCTACCCGGGCGGCGCGCCGCTCATCAAGCTGCGCTTCACGCGCGACGCGACCACCAAGGGCTACTACGGCAGCGGCAAGTACACGGTCGACAAGGCCAAGGTCGACATCTACTGACGCGACACCGCCGCCACGCCGCTCAGGTGGCGGCGGGCCAGGACAGCACCGGCCCGCCGTCGTCGATGCGGGCATGCTCGGGCGGGTGAAAGCCCGCCGCGCGCAGGGCCTGCAGGGCGGGGCGGGCCGCCTCGGGCACGTCCAGCACGCGCGCCGCGGCCTCGGCACCGAGGAAGGACAGGTACACGGTCTGGCGCGGCAGCAGGGCCGCGAGATGGCTGCGCCATTCAGGCCCCAGCCGCTGCTCGGCCTCGACGGGGTCGCCCGCGTAGAAGCGTGCACCCAGCGCCTGCCAGAACGGCGAGCGGCCGCCACCGTCCACCCAACCGGGCAACTCGGCCACCAGCGCGTCACCGAAGTCGCCCGGCCGTTCGCGCAGCAGTGCCTGCGCCGCGGCGATCAGCTCGCCATGCGCCGCGGTCTCCTCGGCCGCCGTGAGCCCGGGCGCGCAGCGCAGCGCGGTCAGCTCGGCGCGGCCGGTGTGGTCGTTGCCGAGCAACAGCGTCGTTTGCACGCGGAACAGCCCCAGCTCCGCCGCCGCGTGCACGACGCGCCCGAGGCGGAAGTGGTAGCGCGGGAGGGTGAGGCCCAGGCGCGGCACGAGGTGCAGCGAGGCGGTGTCGCCCGGCAGGGCCAGGCGCAGGCCTGCGCCCTCGCCGGTGATCTGAACGCGGCTCATGCGGCCACCTCCGTCTGCAGTGGCGTCACGACCAGCCGGTCGCCGGCCCGGGCGCCCACGCGTGCAGCCGTGGCCGCGTCCACGTCGCGCCCGACCTCGGCCAGCACGGCGCGAAAGCGCGCCCGCTCGGTGCAAGCCACCAGCGCCCACTCGCGCGGGCCGGGGTCGGGCTCGTCCTGCACCACCACATCGCGCGCGAGGCGCACGCTGCGCAGCGAGGCCAGCGGCGCCTCGACCGTGGGCCCGCCGTCGAAGATGTCGACATAGGTGTCGGCGTCGAAGCCTTCGTCCTGCAGTACCGAGAAAGGCAGCTCGCCCACGGGGTGCAGCTGCCCGAGCGCCCACTGCGCCGCCTCGGGCAGCAGGGCCACGTAGATGGGCGAGGGCGGCATCAGGTCGGCGATGAAGGCCTTGCTGCGCCCGCCGACGATGACCTCGGCCTGCGGGTAGTCCATGCCGAAGAAGCGCCGGCCCACCGCGTCCCAGAAGGGGCTCTGGCCGGCGGCGTCGGTGATGCCGGGGCTTTCGGCCGCAATGCGCTCGGAGAAACGGTTTGCATGCGCGCGGATGAACAGCAGCCGCGCGCGCGACAGCAGCTGGGCGGCGGGCCCCGGCTCGTAGGCCGGGTCCAGGTAGAACGAGGTCAGCAGCGTTGCGCCGGTCAGGTCGTGGCACAGGTGCAGCGTGTGCATGCGCTGCGACACGCCGAGGGCCGCGCTCGCATGCACGACGAACTCGTTGCGGTAGCTGTAGAAGCGGTCGAAGAAGCCGGCGCTGGCGGCAATGCCCGAGCAGCCGACAAGCTGGCCTGCCTGCAGGTCTTCCAGCACGAAGAGGTAGGTCTCCTCGCCGCTGGCGTCGTCGGGGCTGGCGAAGGCCTGGCGCGACGCGGCGATGCGGGCGGCCAGCTTGGCCTCGTCGTTGGGCAGCGAGCTGATGCCGTCGGCGCTGGCCGCCGCCATGCGCACGAGGCCGGCCAGGTCGGCCTCGGCCACGGGGCGCAGCAGCAGGTGGTTCATGGGGTCTCTCCCGGGGTGTTGGGGGCGCGCCAGGCCAGGGCCCGGCGGCTGCGCTCGTCGCGCGGGGTGTGGCCGAAATGGCTCTTGTAGGCGTTCGAGAAATGCGGGCCCGACGAGAAGCCGCAAGACAGCCCGATCTGCAGGATGGACTGCGAGCTCTGCTGCAGCAGCCGCTGCGCACGGGCCAGGCGCAGCTCCAGGTAGTGGCGCGAGGGCAGGGTGTCCAGGTGCTGCTTGAAGAGGCGCTCGAGCTGCCGGCGCGACACGCCCACGAGCTGCGCCACCTCCTCGGTGGGCAGCGGCTCGGCCAGGTTGGCCTCCATCAGCGCCAGGGCCTCGGCGAGCTTGGGGCTGCCGGCGCCACGGCGCTCGCTGTAGCCGGCGCGCTGTCGCTCGTCACGCGGGCGCAGGCCCTTGAGGCCGAGCAGCTGGGACAGCTCCTGGCCGAGCCGCTCGCCGTGCTGGGCGGCCAGCCAGGCGCCGCACAGGTCCAGGCTGGCCAGGCCGCTGGCGCAGGACAGCCGCCGGCCGTCGGGGCTGATCTCCCACAGGCCGTTGGCCCAGGCCACACCCGGGTGGGCGTCGGCCAGGCCGTCCAGCAGGGGCCAGTCGGCGCAGGCACGCTGGCCGTCCAGCAGCCCGCAGGCGGCGAGCTGCGCGGCGCCCGCGTCCACGCCGGCAAGCACGCGCCCCTCCTCGGCCCAGCGCTTCAGGCGTGCGGCCAGTGCCGCGTCGGCGGGGCCGGGGTCGGCGGCGATCACGAACACGGCGTGCCAGTCGGCCTCGCCCGGCAGCGGGCCCGTCTGCAGCAAGGCGCCGTTGCCGGCGGCCACCGCGCCGCCCGTGAGGGACAGGCATTCGCCCCGCCAGGCCACCTCGTCCTGCAGCTCGTTGGCGGCGGCCAGGCAGTCCAGCACACCGGCCAGGGCGAGCATCGAGAAGCCCGGCTGCGGCAGCAGGGCGACTCGGCGCAGGGGCGGCGGTGGGGTCATGACCCGGATCGTCGCATCACCAGTGCATCAGCGCCGCACCGGCAAGCAGGGCCAGGGCCATCGCGAGGTAGATCGCCTGCAGCGGCAGCATCCAGCGCAGCCAGGTGCCGAAGGGCACGCCCGACAGCGCGAGCACACCGACCGTGATGCCCGAAGTCGGGATGATGGGCGTGGTGAGTTCGCCGAACTGGAAGGCCAGCACCGCCGTCTGGCGCGTGACGCCGACGAGGTCGGCCAACGGCGCCATGATGGGCATGGTGAGTGCGGCCTGGCCCGTGCCGGAGTGGATGAAGAAGTTGATGACCGACTGGATCACGAACATCTTCTGTGCCGCCAGCACCGGCGTGCTGGAGGCCACCAGCGGTGCCAGCGCGTCCAGCAGCGTGTCGATGATCTGACCCTCGCGCATCAGGATGACGGTGCCCTTGGCCAGCGCGATGACGAGGGCCGTGCCCACCAGGTCGCGAGCGCCGTGCAGGAAGGCCGCCATGAACTCGTCGGCCGACAGCCGCGCCACCGCGCCCACGGCCAGCGCCATGACGAGGAAGAGGGCGGCGATCTCCTCGATGTACCAGCCGAACTTGACGACGCCGCCGATCATGACGGCAAGCGTCGCGGCGAACAGCCACAGCACCACGCGGTGCCGCCGGGTCATGCCGGCGAACTGCTCGAAGCTGGCCAGGTCCAGCGTCTTGCGGCGCTCCTGGTCCATCGCGAAGGTGGGGCTGAGCTCGGGCGCGCGGCGGATGCGCGCGGCCCACCACATCAGGAAGGCGACGGTCAGGCCCGTCGCGAGGGCCCAGCACAGCGCCCGGTAGCCGATGCCTGAGAACAGCGGCACCCCCGCGATGCCCTGTGCCACGCCGACATTGAAGGGGTTGAGGAAGGCAGTCGCGAAGCCCACCTGCGAGCCGACGAAGGGGATGGCCACGCCCGTGAGCGTGTCCAGCCGCAGCGCCAGCGCCAGCGGGATGAAGATCAGCACGAAGGGGATGGCCTCCTCGGCCATGCCGAAGGTGGCACCGCCGAGCGAGAACAACGTGACGAACACCGGGATCACCAGCATGCGCACGAGGGCCGAGCGGCTGTGCGCGCGGGCCACCGACTTGATCATCGCGTCGATGGCCTCCGTGCGTTGCAGCACCGCGAAGGCGCCGCCCACCGTGAGCACGAAGCCGATGATGAGCGCCGCCTCGACGAAGCCCTTGATGGGTGCCGTCAGCAGCGCAACCAGCCCCTGTGGCTGGGCCTCCACGAGGTGGAAGCTGCCCGGGATGATGACCTTCTTGCCGTTGACGAGCTCGGTCTCGAAGCGCCCGCCGGGCACGATCCAGGTCGCGGCTGCGATGAGCGCCAGCAGCGCGAACAGCAGCACATAGGTGTTGGGCAGCCGCAGCTTCATGGCGATAGCAGCTTTCCTGAGCGGTAGGCCACGGCGCCGGCGATCTTGGCCAGCCGCATGCCGCGGGTGGCGAAGCGCCGGGCGCTGCGTGCGAAGCACCGGCCCGTAGCCAGCGCATGCAGCGGCGTGCGCACATCGGTGAGAGGGCAGACGATCTCGGCGACGAGCTCACCCGCCTCCACCCAGTCGCCCGGCGATTTCGCGAACACGACGATGCCGCTGACCGGCGCCGTGACGGGCTCCACGCCTTCCAGCGGTGTCGGCTGGCAGCCAGCAGGCACGGGGGGCGGGCTGCCGGCCACATGGCCGAGGTGCTGCAGCGCCGCGATCAGGGCGTCGGCGTCGCGCTCGGCCAGGGGCTGGCTCACCTCGGTCTCGCCGCGCAGCTCCACGGTGGCGGCCAGGCAGCCGTGCGGGTCGACCGGGAAGCGCCCCTCGAAATGCGAGGCCAGCTCCCACCACAGGCGTGACAGCGTCTCGTCGAAAGGGTCGTCGCCCGAGACCTCGCTGTACAGCAGCGCCTGTGCGCCCAGATAGCCCGCCAGCGGACGCAGCGCCTGCACCTGCGGCGTGCCGGTGTAGACGTGCATGACGGCCTGGTTGTCGCAGTGCAGGTCCAGCACGAGGTCGGCATCCGCGGCCAGCGTCTGCAGCAGCTGCTTGAGCGCCTCGGCTTCGCTCGTGGGCTGCCAGGCCGCCAGCAAGCTGCGGCAGGCCGCGCGGATGGTGCGCGTGTTGGCGGCCATGTCGGGCCCCAGCCGGCCCTCGAGCGCCGGGATGAGCGCCGGCGTGAGGTGCCGGAACTGGCGGTTGAAGTTGACGCCGGTGCCGAGGTCGAAACGGCCGAAGGCGCTGCCCTGCACGTCCTGCGACAAGCCGATCGGGTTGGCCATGGGCACGAGGATGATCTCGCCGGCGATGGCCCCGGCGGCTTCGAGTGCCGCGAGGCGCTCGATGAGGCACTGCGCCACGAGCATGGGCGGCACCTCGTCGGCGTGCAGCGCGGCCTGGAGGTAGGCCTTGCGGCCGGAGGTGCCGGCACCGAAGTGCAGGCTGCGCACATGGCGCTGCGTGCCGGCGCTGGCGGCCGGCAGGTCATGGATCACGGGGCGCATGTCAGTTCGCCTGCAAGGGCGTGAAGAGCGGGGTGGCCATGCGCACGGGAGTCACGTCCAGGCGCACCTTGAGCACGGTGTAATCCTCGCCGCCGAGGGCGCCGCTGAACCAGCCCACGAGGCCTGGGCCCTTGCTCAGGCGGAACTCGAAGCCGAGGTCGGGGGACAGGTCGCCGGGCCGCGGCTTGGCGCGGTAGGCCAGGCCGCGCACTTCAGGGAAGGGGCTGTCCAGCAGCTGTGCCATGGCGGTGACGATGGCGCTGTCGGCCAGGATGTCCAGGAAGTACTGGTCGTGCCGCAGGTAGGGCTTGTAGTCGCTGGCGGCCGGGTCGATCCTGGCTTCGCGCAGCTTGTGCGCCGCGGGGGTGGTGACGCCGGTCTTGAGGTCGTGGCGGTCGCCGCGGTCCAGGTAGCTGATGACGGCCCCGCGCAGGTTGAACGCAGGCACCTTCGCGTCGCTCGTGGCGTCCGACAGGTCAACCAGCAGCGCGCCGCGCGCGCCGACGATCTCGACCTGGGTGCCCTTCACGACGGCCGCCGTGTTCTCCTCGACGCCCAGGCCCAGCTTGTAGCCGAAGGCCCGCATGGCCGGCAGCATGCGGCCGATGCGCCCGCGCTTGAGGAAGTGCTGGTCCACGAAGAGCTCCGGCCCGACGAAGCCCAGGCCGCGGTCGTACTCCTGTCGCTCGCGCCACTGGCCCTTGAGGATCTGCATGTTGTCCTGCGCGTCGCGGAACATCATGCGGCTCATGATGGCCGCGCCCGCGCTGGTGCCGGCCACCACGCCGCCGCCGTCGAACACCTGCCAGATGGCCTTGAGCATGGCGGTGGGCTGGCCGCCGGGCTGCAGGGTGTCGACGATGTACTCCTGCGCGCCGCCCGAGAAGAACACGGCCTTGGCGCCGGCCACCTTGGCGATGAGCGCGGGGTCGTTGAGCCGGGCCTGCAGGTCCACGTCCTTCAGGCGCGGGGCCACGGGAATGGCCTCGGCACTGGCGCCGTGGCGGTTGAGCGTGGCCACGATGAGGCCGGCGCTGCGCTCGGGGTTGGCGGCTGCGGTGGCGAAGACGGCGATGCGCGCGCCGGGGCCGCCGGCTTCTTCGACGATGCGCTCCCAGACGGCGTCGTTGTCGCTCTTGAGCGCGCCGCCGATGACGATGGCGGTGCCGGCCTGGGCAGCGCCGGCCCAGCACAGGCCGAGCAGGAGGAGGGGTTTCAGGAATCTCATGCAGCCATCTTGGCAGTGCGCGGCGGCAGCGGCCAGCGGGTTAGGCCTCAAGGCGGTGCGCCATGCACCGGCAACGCAATTGCATGTCGCATCGGCGCAAGGACCCCCCGGCCGGCTTGCCGGGAAGCGACGCCGACTTGCCCAGAAGCGACCGGCACGCCGAAACCCCATAGGCAAGTCAGACGCCGCCTCCCTAACCTGAATGGCATCCGCTCCCAACCATTCAACACCGAGGCCTTCATGACCCGCTCCTTCACCCGGCACCCGCTGGCCCACGCCGCCCTCCTGTGCTCCATCGCCCTGACTGCGCAGGCGCAGGACCAGAAGCTCGAACGCGTCGAGATCACTGGCTCCAGCATCAAGCGCGTGGACGGCGAGACCGCGCTCCCTGTCGACGTGATCAAGCGGCAGGACATCGACAAGCTCGGTGTGACCACCGCCGCCGAGCTGCTGCAGAAGATCACCTCCAACGTCGGCGGCCTGACCGACGGCGCCTCCATCAGCGACCAGAGCGGCGGCCAGCGCGGCTTCAACGGCGCCAACCTGCGCGGCCTGGGTGTTTCCAGCACGCTGGTGTTGCTCAACGGCCGGCGCCTGGCCAACTTCGCGAGCCCCGGAGACGACGCCGGTGTCGACTTGAACAGCATTCCGTCCGGCGCCATCCAGCGCGTGGAGGTGCTCAAGGACGGCGCCTCCGCCATCTACGGCACCGACGCCATGGGTGGCGTGATCAACTTCATCACCCGCAAGGACTATCAAGGCGCCGACATCAGCGCCTACGGCCTCAAGACCGACGAAGGTGGCGCGGGCAAGAAGACCGTGACCCTCGGCGCCGGCTTCGGCGACCTGCGCAAGGACCGCTTCAACGTGTTCGCCACGCTGGACCTGCAAAAGCTCGACCCGCTGGACGCCTCGCAGCGCCAGTTCATCCGCGAGTACAGCCTGCCCACCAGCCTGCCGCCGCAGGCGTCGAGCAACTCCTTCCCGGCCAACGTCGACCTGACCAGCGCCCAGCTGACTGCGCTGAACAACTTCGTGCGCGCCAACCCGGGCACCGCACTCAAGGGCAGCAACGCCGACGGCACCTGGAACCCGGGCGGCCCGAACTCCGGTTCGCGCCGCGTGAACTTCGGCAAGGCCAGCTGCACAGGCGCGCCCAACCCGAACTTCGTCGATGGCACGAGCCTGGGCGGCCGTGAGGGCTGCTCCTACGATTACGTGGCCGGCTCGCAGATCTACCCCAAGGCCGACAAGCAGAGCCTGCTGGGCCGCTTCACGGCGCAGCTCGACGACGACAACCAGGTTTTCGCCGAAGTCATGCTGGCCCAGGCCCAGACCGACTACGCCGCCTCGCCCGCCACGGCACGCTTTCGCACCAGCTCGGGCATCGCGCTGCCCAAGTCGCTGCAGGACGTGACCGGCGTCACCGGCGCGGTGGACTTCCGCTTCCGCCTGGAAGATGCCGGCCAGCGCACCAGCCGTGTGGAGAGCAACGCCAGCCGGCTGGTGATCGGCGCCACGGGCCTGCTGGCCGGCTGGGACTACGACGCCGCCATCAGCCAGGCCACCAACAAGGCCACCGACACCGACCTGTCCGGCTGGGTGTCGCTGAGCAAGCTGGAAGCCGGCCTGAAAGCAGGCGCCTACAACCCGTTCGTGAAGCCCGCCGACCGCACGGCCGGCCAGGCGTTCATGAATTCCATTCGCCTGGACGGTGCCGCTCGCATCAGCAAGGGCACCTCGACCAGCATCGACGGCAAGCTCACGCGCGCACTGGGCCAGTTGGGCGGCGGCGACTTGATGCTCGCGCTCGGTGCCGAGCTGCGCAAGGAAAAGACCGAGTTCCGCGCCACCGACGTCCTCAAGAGCAATGACGTCAACGGCGACCGTTCCAGCTCGGGCGAGCTGCTCGCTGACACGAGCCATTCGCGCAACGTGGCCGGCGTGTTCGCTGAACTCAGCGCGCCGATCACGCGCCAGCTCGAAGCCCAGTTCGCGCTGCGCCACGACCGCTACAACGGCGTGTACGACGCCGCCACGCAGAAGACCTCGCCGGACCTGAGTACCACCAACCCCAAGCTGGGCGTGAGCTGGCGGCCCGCCAAGCAGCTGCTGGCGCGTGCGTCCTACGGCACCGGCTTCCGTGCCCCGACGGTGTCGGAGATGTTCCTGCCGCTGCGCTCGGGCATCACCGCCAGCTTCGTGCGCGACCCCGTCAGCGGCGAAGTCGGCCAGCTCAACATCGACCGTTACTCCAACCCCGAACTCAAGCCCGAGAAGTCCAAGCAGGCCAGCCTGGGCGTGGTGTTCGAGCCGACGCGAAACCTCATCGGCAGCCTCGACTACTGGACCATCCGCAAGTCCGACATCATTTCGCAGATCGGCGAGGAAACCATCTTCACGACGCCTGCGCTCTACAACGACCCCAAGGTGGTGGCGCGCGACGTCGACGGGTTCGTGGACTTCATCACCGTCAAGAAGGAGAACCGCGGCAAGCTGAACACGTCTGGCTTCGATGTGTCGTTGAACTGGCGCGGCGAGAACACGGGCCTGGGCACCTTCGGCGCCGGCATCAACGGCACGTTGGTCACCGAGTACAAGTTCTCGACCGACCCGCGCTCGCCGCTCGTGGACGGACTGGGCAAGTTCAAGGACGACAAGGCCGTTCAACGCTGGCGCCACAAGCTCAACGTGGACTGGGACTACGGCCCGGTGAGCCTGACGGTGACCAACACCTACCTCTCCAGCTACCGTGACCAGAACGTGGACGGTCTGGCGGCACCCGCCTACAACAACCGCGACGTCAAGGCCTACTCGCTGTGGGACCTGACGGCCAGCTACCGCATCACGTCGGACCTGCGCCTGCGCGGCGGCATCCTGAACGTGGCCGACACCGCACCGCCGTTCACCAACCAGTCGCGCTATTTCCAGGTCACCTGGGACCCGACCTACGGCGACCCGCGCGGCCGCAGCTTCTTCATGAGCCTGAGCTACCGGCTGCGCTGAGCTGAGCCCTGAGCCCGCGTGCTGAAACAGCGCGCAACATCCCGCCCCGCCGCGTCACCTCGCGGCGGGGCGTGTTGCTTAGGGATACATCGACCGCAGGAAGCCGCCGCGCAGGCCTCAGACTGCGCACATGCCCCTCCAGATTGACGACACCCCCGCCACCCTCACGCCCGCCCAGACCCTGACCGGCTGGCACCGGGAGTTCTGCGTTGAATTGCTGGGCGATGGCCAGGCACGCATCTTCCTGCGCGTCGTCGAGACGGCGTCGCTGAAGGCCACCGAGCTGCACCGCGGGGTGCTCTTTCACCGCGTCGGTGCCGGTTTCGGCGACCTGCCCGGCTGTGTGGAAGCCGCCCGTGAGCCGCTGGAGCAACTCACCCGCAGTGCCGTGCGCCAGCAGCCGAGCAAGGACAACCTCTTCGCCGCCATCACCTACGACCGGTCTGCCTGGGATCGCGCCACCAGCGCTGTGGACGGCTGGCAGCGCCGCCCCCACCCCGTGCCGACGCGTTAGGGCAGGGGCGCTGCCGCGCTGTTCAAGGCGCCGGCCAGGCCATCTCGGCGCGAAGCCCGCCCAGGGGTGAGTCCGCCAGGCGCACCACCGCGCCTTGCTGGCGAGCCGCCGCGCGCACGATGGCCAGGCCCAGGCCGCTGCCTTCGACGTTGGCGCTCTCACCGCGCTGGAAGCGGTCGAACACGCGCTCGCGCTGCTCGGGCGGAATGCCCGGGCCATCGTCGTCCACGCGCAGCAGCGGCGCACCGCGTGGCCCGCGCAGCGCGCTGACCTGCACGGAGCGCGCGCCGTACTTCACGGCGTTGTCGATGAGGTTGCGCAGCGCGCCACGCAGGGCCTGCGGGTCGCCTTCCAGCGGCAGCGGGTCGGGCGCGGAGAGGTTCAGGGCCACGCAGGCCCGCTCGGCCAGGGGCTGCACGTCCGCCACCGCCTGCTGGGCGAGCTCGGCGAGGTCCAGCGGCTGGTCGGCCGCCGCAGCGCCCGGTTCGGCGCGGGCCAGGGCGAGCAGCTGCTCCACCAGGCGCACCGCACGGTCGATGCCGCTGCGCAGGCGGTCGATGGCTTCGTCCTGCTGCGGGCCTGGGGCCGAGTCGCGCAGCAGGCCGAGCTGCAGCTTGAGCGCCGTGAGCGGCGTGCGCAGCTCGTGGGCCGCGTCGGCGACGAAGCTGCGCTGGGTGTCGAAGGCGGTGGACAGGCGCGCCAGCAGCCCGTTGAAGGCCTCCACCAGCGGCGCAATCTCGCCGGGCAACCCGTCGCTGGGCAGGGCGTGCCACGCGTTGGCGCCGCCCGACTGCGCCGCTTGCACCACCCGCGCCAGGGGTGCGAGCGACAGCCCGATCAGCCACCACAGCGCCGCCGCCACCAGCGGCAGGGCCACGGCCACGGGCACGATGCTGCGCAGGGCGGCGAGGGCGGCGAGCTTCTGGCGCACGGCCAGTGGCTGCGCCACCTGGATCACGCGCAGCGGCGTCGCGGCGCTGTACACGCGCCAGGCCTGCCCGCCCAGGCGCAGGTCCGAGAAGCCCAGCACGGCACGCGCCGGCAGCGGCTCGGTCATGCCTTGCGGCCGGCTGGAGTACAGCTCCAGGCCCTGCACCGACCAGATCTGCACGACGTAGTCGAAGCTCGGGTCGGTCAGCGCGGCGGCCTCGTCGCCGGCCACGCGGCCCTGGTCGCGCAGGGAGAGCGCCGTCTGGCGCAGCTGGTAGTCGAAGAGGGCGTCGGCCTCCGTGCGAACGCTGAAGTAGGTGGCGCCGCCCACGGCCAGGGCGGTGACGGCGCCGAGCACGGCGAGCAGGGCGAACAGGCGGCCCCGGAGTGTGCCGAGCAGCTTCATGACTTTTCAGGGCCCGCGTAGTAGCCCAGGCCGCGCACCGTGTGCAGCAGGTCGGCGCCCAGCTTCTTGCGCAGCTGGTGCATGTAGACGCTGATGGCGTTGCTCTCCAGCTCCTCGCCCCAGCCGTAGAGGCGGTCTTCGAGCTGGGCGCGCGAGACGATGGCGCCGGGGCGTTCCAGCAGCACCTCCAGCAAGGCGAACTCCCGTGCCGACAGCAGGATGGGCCGCCCGCCGCGCGTGACTTCGCGCGTGGCCGGGTCCAGCCGCAGGTCAGCCACCGCGAGCGCGGTGTCGGTGCGGCCGCCCAGGCGGCGGGCGACGGCGCGCAGCCGCGCGAGCAACTCATCGAGCTCGAAGGGCTTGACGAGGTAGTCGTCGGCGCCCGCGTCCAGGCCGGCGACCTTGTCGGCCAGCGCGTCCCGCGCGGTCAGCACGATGACCGGCGTCGTATCGCCGCGGGCCCGCAAGCCCTTCAGCACCTCGATGCCGCTGCGCCTGGGCAGGCCCAGGTCCAGCAGCACGGCGTCGAAACGCTCGCTGCTCGCCAGCACCGCCTCGGCGGCCTGGCCGTCGCGCACCCAGTCAGCCGCGAACCCCTGCCGGCGCAGGGCCTCGCGCAGGCTCTCACCGATCATGGGGTCGTCTTCAACAAGCAGCAGTCGCATGGGGGCGGCGGAGGTGGGGCAGCGGGTTGGCGTGGGGTGCATTTTGGCAATCCACGCCCGTCGGCCTGATGGCCATGGGCGCCGCCCGGGCGGCTGCCCACCACGGCGCGCATGACGCACGTGCAGCGTGGGGCCCGCCTGAAGGTCGCCGCGTCAGCGCTGGTGCACGTTCAGGAGCGGGTGGCGAGGGGGCTGGTGCGGCTTGTCGCAGCTGTACCTGAGCGCAGGGCGCCGGATGGGCGGAATGGGTGTTGTCGATCCGGCGCGGTCCTTGCCTTCGGCGATCTGGCAGCCTCGAAGCGGCCGCTCAACGTGAAAGCTCAGCGGGCGGCGAAGCCGGCCGCTGCAGTGAAAGGTTGGGCAGCACGGTACATTCAGCCAAGGGCATTTGGACCATAAGGATCCAGTTCAAAGCCATGCTGCTCGACCAAGAATTCGAGGACTCGACGAGCGTCGGCAACCGTCGCCGCAACGACTGGAGCGCACCGAAGATAGACGCTAGCGATTACGTCCTCAGCGCTCGGATGGAAGTGATGTGCGATGTCGTCAATCTCGACGCCAACATAGTGATGGGACTGAGAACCAGACACTGTGACCAAGTCAAATCTGGTGGACGACCCCTGCGCAGACCAAAACGTTACGCGCTCACCAACCATCGGTCGAATCGGAAACTCCCGCTTTCCGAAGACGGTGCCAACGACCTGTCGCACACCATCGATGGCGCACTCAAGGTCAATCCAGACGTCGTAGTGATGCATGGCTGGCTTGCTGCTCAACGTTTGAGCTGAGCCGCGAGCGCCGGTGTGGCGCTTGGCCCGCTGGACGGATGATGGACCACTCCGGGAAGCGGGCCAAGTGCCATGCCGGTGCGAGTCGGCTCCAGCGAAGGGTTGGGCCTCTCCCTCACAGCGCGAGGTTCATATCGATATCGATGCCTGAGGCCTTCAGTTCACGTGCAAGCTCAAGGCGCCATGCTCCGCGGTCATCAACCGCAACGAACGCAACGCCAGAATAGTCAGAGGGGATCTCGACACCGCCCATGTGCAGTGCCGTGACCCGATTGCGCGAGAGCTTTCCCAGGAAGTACCCAAGCTCAAGAATCACGTTCTGCCTAGCGCGAGGACGTTGCTCTTCAAACGTGGCCTTCACCGTTCCACCGCGGTCGTCGGGTGTCAGCAGCACTACCGCGTAACTGACGTCAGCGAAATCAACAAACTTCTCGATGATTGTTCGACCTGAGCTTGGCTGCTCGCGTAGAACGATTGGTTGGAGCTGGAGCTTCTCGAGATAGCGCGCAACTTCGTGCAAGAGTCCATCGTTGTGGCCGTGTACTAGGAAAACTCGTCGACTTGGAGTGTGGGGAGCCTCAGGCGGTAGCTGCGGCACCTGTGGTTGTAGGCTGTCGCCGTTCAGCGTTAGCTCAGTCTCTAGAAGCTCTACTAGGCCTCTTAGGCGGCTGATTTTCGATTGAAGCGACTTTGCGTTGTGGTTCTCCCACCAGTCTGGTCCCGCGTTCATCGGGAAGCTGCCGTACTTGCCGATATCAACAACGGCGCTCACGTTGGGTGAGAAGTTCCCGAAAGCCTTGGTAAGGAAGTTCTTGGTGAGCAGTTCCCAAGCGCTCAGCGCGTCCGACTTGATTGGACGATTGGCGAGTAGCTCCTCCGCGCGCTCAATCTGTTGATTTAGCAGGCGAATCCCGTCCTCCGGTGCGATCTCAGGAGCGCCGACAGTTGGCTTAGCAGGAGTCTTTCGAGTGGCCATGGTCGTGGATTGAGAGGCCTAACTACTAGTTTATCCAGTAGGTCGTGCTGCATAACTCCGGCGACTGCTGCTTAACCAAGTCAGTGAGATTCACGGCAAGTCCTTGTGGGGCAAGGATAATTCGGCCGGAATGCTGGAATTCAGTGCCATTAAATTGATGCGGAAAGCGGCGTCCATCGCCACAACTCTGCCAGCCGCTCAAACCCGGCGCAACGGTGGAAATTCCCCGCCAGCAGCCCGGCAGCCCGCATCCCGGCAGCCGGGTCTCTGTCAAGCGGCCATCCTGGTTGCCGCACAGCAGCCGTTCACGGATGACGGCATATGGCCGTAAAAAGCCGCCCGCGGCCCGCCGCGGAAGCCGACCCGCATGCCGCAGGCAGTGCCACATCGCAGCGAGCTGCCGCGTCGCATTCAGCCATCCTCACGCCTGGCCAGCCGCGCAACGAGTTTCAACAGGGTGGGCACGCGCTTCCTGCCATGCATGGCGCGCAGCCGCGCCTTGGCTGCACCGATGTCGATGCCCGCGCAGGTCACCCACAGCGGCGGTGCTTCGTCTTCGCGCAGCACCTCGAACTGCGACGTCAGGCCGGGCAGGCCCTTCTTGGACACGCCGATGACGGGCACCTTGCCGCCGAGCGCCTGGTGCAGGTGCTGGCCCAGGCCGGGCGCCTCATGGGCGTCCAGATGGACGAAGCCGTCCAGCATGAGGATCTCGGGGGCCAGGCTGTGCTCGCGCAGCAGCTGCATGACGCATTGCAGCCCCCGCAGGTCCAGTGACCCGCGCACGGGCTTGTCGACCTGGGCGAGGCGCAAGACGTAGGTCTTGGTCGCTTCGGCGGCATCCCAGTCCTCGCAGGCCGCCGCGGCGACCGTCGCCTGCGTGCCGTCGAATTGAACCGTCACGATGAGTTTCATGCGGCAGTATGAGCCGCGCCTGAGCATCGGCGGCGCACGACCTCGGGCATGCCCTGGCGCGTGCGGCACCGTGCTGGTGCCTTGCCGTGCCGGCGCGCCCAAGGCTTGTGCGCGCGGCTTGCATACAAGCCTGGCAAGCGCTGGCACGGATGCTGCAACACCCGCCGCATGGGCATCTCCGCCACCGACATCAGCCAGCGCATCGTCGAAGCCGTTCTGGCGCAAAAGCTGGCCCCCGGCGCACGGCTGGGCGAGCAGCAGCTGGCGATGCTGTTCGACTGCAGCCGCACCATCGTGCGCGAGGCGCTGACCCGGCTGGCCGCGCGCGGCATCGTCACGGTGAGCGCCCGGCGCGGCTGGTACCTCATCGCGCCCTCGCAGGACGAAGCCCGCGAGGCCTTCGAGGCCCGGCGCGTGATCGAGCTGGGCCTGCTGCGCAGCGAGGCGCCGCTGGGCCCGCCGCAGCTCGCGCGCCTGAAACAGCACCTGCAGCAGGAGCAGGCGGCCCTGCGTGGCAGCGACGTGGGCACGCGCAGCTTCCTGCTGGGCGACTTCCATGTCTGCCTGGCCGAGTGCCTGGGCAACGGGCTGCTGGCCGACACGCTGCGCGACTACACCGCGCGCACCACGCTGATCGCCATGCTGTACCAGTCGTCGCACGACGCCGCAGCGTCGTGCGACGAGCACGTGGCCATCGTGGCGGCGCTGGAGCAGGGCGACCGGGCGCGCGCCGAGCGCCTGATGGCCGAACACCTCACCCACGTGCAGGCCGCCTTGCGCCTGCCCGCCTTGACCGACCCGCTGGAGCAGCTGCGCGAAGCCCTCGCGCCACTGCCGGCGGCCTCCGCCGCCCCCGACACCGACCCCGCCGAACCGGCCTACCTAGGAGCCCTGCTATGACCGCCACGTTCTCCCGCCGCCTGCTCGTTGCCGGCCTGAGCCTGCTCGCCCTGGGCGCCGCCCAGGCCCAGACCGCGCTGGACAGCATCACCAAGAGCAAGACGATCAAGATCGCGATCCCGACCGACTACCCGCCCTACGGTTTCGTCGGCCCCGACATGACGCCGCAAGGCCTGGACGTGGCCGTGGCCCAGCTGATTGCCGCCAAGCTCGGCGTGAAGGCCGAGCTGGTGCCGGTGACCAGCGCCAACCGCATCCCCTACCTGCAGACGAAGAAGGCCGACCTCGTCATCTCCACGCTGGGCAAGAACCCCGAGCGCGAGAAGGTCATCAACTTCAGCGCCGCCTACGCGCCGTTCTACCAGGCGGTGTTCGCGGCCAAGAGCCTGTCCATCAAGAGCTGGGCCGACCTCGCCGGCAAGACGGTGGCGGTGACGCGTGGCGCGATGGAAGACCAGGAGCTGGCCAAGGTCGCGCCGTCGTCGCTGGAGTACAAGCGCTTCGAGGACAACAACGCCACCATCGCTGCCTTCGCCGCCGGCCAGACCCAGCTGCTGGCCACCAGTGCCGCCGTCGCGGGCAACCTGATGCAGCGCAACCCGGGCCTGAACACCGAATACAAGCTGCTGCTCAAGGACAGCCCCTGCTTTGTCGGCGTGGCCAAGGGCGAGGACGCGCTGCTGGCCAAGGTCAACGAGATCATCGCGGCGGCCAAGGCGGCAGGCGAACTGGAGGCGCTCTCCAAGAAATGGCTGGGCCGCGGCACCGGCGACCTGCCCCTGTAAGCCGCCCACACCGGAAAGCGCCACAGAGGCACAGAGACACAGAGGCGGCCGGATGCCGCGCCCTCTGTGCCTCTGTGACTCTGTGGCTGTGTTCCACAGCATCTCGCGCGAACCCGCCGACAGAACAAGAGGCATGCCGTCGTGATTCAGTTCGACTTCCTCGCAGTGCTGGCCGAATGGCCGCTGCTGCTCAAGGGCCTGGCCTGGACGCTGGGCCTCACGGCGGTGGCCACGCCGCTGGGCCTGCTGATCGCCACGCTCGCTGCCTGGGCGCGGGCCTGCGGGCCGGTGTGGCTGCGGCGCGTGCTGGGCGTCTACGTGGAGCTGCTGCGCAACACGCCCTTCATCGTGCAGCTGTTCTTCATCTTCTTCGGCCTGCCGGCCGCCGGCGTGAAGCTCTCGCCTGAACTCGCCTCGGTCATCGCGATGACGCTCAACCTCGGCGCCTACGGCTGCGAGATCCTGCGCGCCGGCATCCAGGCCACGCCACGCGGCCAGTGGGAGGCGGCGCAGAGCCTGGCGCTGAGCCCCGTGCAGGTGTTCACCCGCGTCGTGCTGCCGCCGGCCGTGCAGCGGGTGTGGCCCGCGATGACGAGCCAGATCATCATCGTCATGCTGGGCTCGGCGGTCTGCGGCCAGATCTCCACCGAGGAGCTGAGTTATGCCGCCAACCTCATCCAGAGCCGCAACTTCCGGGCCTTCGAGGCCTTCATCATCGCCACGCTCACCTACCTGGCCCTGGCCATCGCCGCGCGCCGGCTGCTGATGTGGGCCGGCCCGCGCTTCATCTTCGGGCGGAGGGCCGCATGATCGAGTTCACCCTTTGGGACATCGTCCGCAACCTGCTGCTCGCCTTGCGCTGGACGGTGGCGCTGTCGCTGATCGCCTTTGTCGGCGGCGGCGTGGTGGGGGCGCTGCTGCTGACGCTGCGCCTTCGCTTCGGCACGCGCGTGCACCGGGCCATCGGCGCCTATGTGCAGCTCTTCCAGGGCACGCCGCTGCTGATGCAGCTCTTCCTCGCCTACTTCGGCCTGGCGTTGCTCGGGCTGGAGGTGTCCGCCTGGACGGCCGCCGCGCTGGCGCTCACGCTCTACACCAGCGCCTACCTCGTGGAGATCTGGCGCGGCTGCGTGGAGGCCGTGCCGCGCGGCCAGTGGGAGGCGGCGCGCAGCCTGGCGCTGTCCTTCGGCGAACAGCTGCGCCACGTCATCCTGCCGCAGGCCGGGCGCCTGGCCATCGCGCCCACCGTGGGATTTCTCGTGCAGGTCATCAAGGGCACGGCTCTGGCCTCGGTCATCGGCTTCGTCGAGCTCACCAAGGCCGGCAGCATGATCGCCAACGCGAGCTTCAAACCCTTCCTCGTCTTTGGCTGCGTGGCGCTGCTGTACTTCGTGCTGTGCTTCCCCGTCAGCCTGTTCGCCCAACATCTGGAGCGCAAGACCCATGTCCGCTGAAGTCGTCGCCGACCCCATCGTCCGCATCACCGCGCTGCGCAAGTCCTACGGCACGAACGAGGTGCTCAAGGGGATCGACCTGGACGTGCACCGCGGCGAGGTCATCGCCATCATCGGCAAGAGCGGCTCGGGCAAGAGTACGTTGCTGCGCTGCGTGAACGGCCTGGAGCAGTTCCAGGACGGCGCCCTGTCCGTCAACGGCAAGCCCTTGCTGCACGACAGCGCCCAGGCCATGCGGGCGCTGCGCCAGCAGGTCGGCATGATCTTCCAGGGCTTCAACCTCTTCCCGCACCTGAGCGTGGGGCGCAACGTGATGCTCGCGCCTACGCTCGTGAAGCAGCGCAGCGCGGCCGACGCCGACGCGCAGGCCCGCCAGCTGCTCGCCCGCGTGGGCCTGGCCGAGAAGTTCGACGCCATGCCGGAGCAGCTCTCCGGCGGCCAGCAGCAGCGCGTGGCCATTGCCCGCGCGCTGGCGATGGAGCCGGCCGTGCTGCTGTGCGACGAGATCACCTCGGCCCTGGACCCGGAGCTCGTGGGCGAAGTGCTGCGCGTGGTGGAGGCGCTGGCCGAGGAGGGCATGACGCTGCTGATGGTCACGCACGAGATGAACTTCGCCCGCAAGGTGGCCGACCGCGTCATCTTCATGCACCAGGGCCGCGTGCACGAGATGGGCCCGCCGGCCGAAGTGTTCGGGGCGCCGCAGACGCCGGAGCTGAAACAGTTCCTGTCGTCGCTTCACGATTGACATCAGGAATCGAGAAGCGGCGGTGCGGCGCTGGCGGTAGGCTTTCGCCCTCCGCGACTGATGCACCGACCGCCATGCCCAAGCCCGCCTCGCCCGACGCCGCCGCGGCGTCCGCCCTCATCGACGAACGCATCGCCAGCCTCGGGGGCTGGCGCGGCGAGACCCTGGCCGGGCTGCGGGCCGTCATCCGCGAGGCCGACCCCGGCATCGTGGAGGAGTGGAAGTGGAACAACCCGGTCTGGTCGCGCGACGGCATCGTCTGCACGGGCGAGTCCTACAAGAGCGCCGTGAAGATGACCTTCCCCAAGGGCGCGTCGCTGCCTGATCCGGCGGGGCTGTTCAATTCGAGCCTGGAGGGCAACGTGCGCCGCGCCATCGATGTGCGCGAGGGCGACACCATCGACAAGGCCGCACTCAAAGCCCTCATCCGGGCGGCCGTGACGGCCAATCAGGCGGCCAGGAAGAAGGCGTAGGAGCTCTCGGGTGGCGCCGTTCGTGACATTGCGCACACCCCGAGGGTGCGGGACTCCATCCCGAGTTTTTCGAGTGGATGCGCAACGGGGTGGGCGAGTCAACAGGCCCTGATTAATTGGTGGCTCGGCGCGGCGCTTTCGTGGCCTCGCCCAAGCGCTTCATCGCTTCGTCGAGTGACGTCCAGGCGGCGCGGGAATCATCCGCCCCACACCGATTCCGGTGAGCCGTTTATCAACACAGGACGTCACATGCGCCACCTCTTCCTCAAGACCTCTGTCTCCCTCGCCATCGCCGCCGCCTCCGTCGCCGCCCACGCCGTCGATGGCACCGTCACCATCAACGGCGCCATCAGCGCCACCACCTGCACCGTCAGCGTCAGCGGCGGCGGCGCCACCGGCACGGTGACCCTGCCCACCATCGGCGCCAGCGCACTGGCCGGCAGCGGTGCCGTGGCTGGCAGCACGGCCTTCTCCATCGCCGTGTCGGCCTGCACCACCAGCCAGGCGTCGATGGCGCCCTACTTCGAGTCGGCCGGGTCGTCCGCCTTCAACGGCGCGGGCCGCGTCACCACCAGCGTCTCCGGCGTGGACATCCAGATCCTCAACAGCGCCGGCAGCGCCGTGGACCTCAACGGCACGGCCGCCGTCTCCGCTGGCTTCACGGGCCAGAACGTACCCGTCGTCAGCTTCAGTGGCAGCAACCCGAGCAAGGCGGCCACCTCCAACTTCGTGGCCCGCTACTACTCGACGGCGGCCTCGGTCGGCACCGGCGCCGTCTCGGTGAACCTGGCCTACACCATCGCCTACCAGTGAGGCGCCGCCAGGCTCAGGCGGCCTTCTCCATCGCGGCCTTGTAGATCGACTGCCGCGGCTGCGCCATCAGGCGGCGCAGCATGGGTTCGAAGAACGCCAGCGGCAGCGCCTGGGCGGCCGGGTCGAAGGCCGGGTTGTCGTACAGCGCGACGAACTCCGCCGTGCGCTCGAAATGCGGGTGGCCGCGGAACTGCTCGCGCAGCTCCCGGTCCAGCCCGATGTGGTGAAAGAAGTTGTATCCCTGGAAGACGCCGTGGTGCTGCACCATCCAGTGGTTGGCCTCGGTCACGAAGGGCTTCAGGATGGCCGCGGCGATGTCCGGGTGGTTGTACGAGCCCAGCGTGTCGCCGATGTCGTGCAGCAGCGCGCAGCAGACGTACTCCTCGTCCCGCCCGTCGCGGTGGGCGAGGGTGGCGGTCTGCAGGCAGTGCGTCAGCCGGTCCACCGGAAAGCCGCCGAAGTCCCCGTCCAGCAGCCGCAGGTGCGCGAGCACGCGGTCGGGCAGGGTGCGGGCCATCTTCATCGCCTCGGGCACGATGAGCGACCAATCCTCGCGGGTGCTCTGGTCCATGCGGGTGAAGGTGGCGCGGGCGGTCATGGCGGTCTCCGGTGTCGTTTTCCCGCCGATTGTGCGTACCCGTGAGCCGCGTGGCTGTCACGTGCAGCACGCCGCGCCCGCGGTCACGCCGGGGTCGATGCCGCAGGCGGGGCGGCGGGCAGCACGAGGGTGATCACGGCGCCGCCGCCGTCGCGGTTGGCGGCCCAGATGCGGCCGCCGTGGGCCTTGGCGATGCGCCGGCAGATGGCCAGGCCCAGGCCCGTGCCGCCGGCTGCGTTCTTCGTGGCGCTGGACTGCACGAAGGCCTCGAAGATGCCCTCCAGCTCGTCGGGCGGGATGCCGGGGCCGCGGTCGGCCACTTCCACGCGGATGCTGTGCGTGCCGTCCAGGCGCGCCGTCAGGTCGATGCGGCCGCCCTCGGGCGAGAAGCGGATGGCATTGGCCAGCAGGTTGCGCAGCAGCTGCTGCAGGCGCAGCGGGTCGGCCATCAGCAACAGGTCTTCGCTGCCCAGGGCGGCCTCCAGCTGCAGTTGCCGGGCCGTGAGCAGCGGCACGAGTTCGCGCACCACCTCCAGCGCGAGCGGCCGCAGGTCCAGCCGCTGCGGCTGGATGGGCTCGATGCCGCGCTCGATCTTGCTGAGGTCCAGCAGGTCGTTGACGAGGCTGAGCATGCGCTCGCCGGCCCGGTGCACGTCGTTGAAGAACTCGGCCACGCGCGGCTGCTCGCGCGCGCGCCGCGCTCCCAGCTCCGAGAAGCCGAGGATGGACTGCAGCGGCGTGCGCAGCTCGTGGCTGACGTTGGCGATGAACTCCGACTTGGCGCGCGAGGCCTCCAGGGCGGCGTCGCGCGCCGCGCGAGTCGCGCGGTCGGCCTCGCGGAAATCGCTGATGTCCATGAAGCACACGACGATGCCCATGGGCCGGCCCTGCGCGTCGGGGAAGGTGGACTTGCTGACGAGCAGGTCACGCTGACGGCCGTCCCGGCCGTGCCACACCGTCTCGTAGCTCATCTCCCCGCCGTGTGCCAGCAGGGCGGCGTCGCGCGCGTCGTGCTCGGCCGCTTCGTCCGCAGGCAGGTAGCTGCCCGCGCGCGTGCCCAGCACCGCGTCGCGGCTGCGGCCGGTGAACTGCTCCCAGGCGCGGTTGACGTCCAGATAGCGGTTGTGGGTGTCGAGCACCGACATCGGCAGCGGGCTGCTGGCCAGCAGCGAGCGCGCCAGGCCCAGCTGCGCGCGCAGGTCGGCCTGTGCGCGCACCAGGCCGCTCACGTCGGCGGCGCTGCCCACCCAGGCCAGGTCGCCCTGCGGGCGGCGCAGCGGCACCACGTGGATCTCGAAGCTTCGCGTGCCGCCGTCGGGGCCGACCCACTCCGCGCGCACCTGGCCGCGCGCGGCCTCCATGGGTTCGTCTCCCGGGGCGAAGAGCGCCGCCACCTCGGGCGAGCCGCCGAACAGCGCTTGCAAAGGCTGACCGAGCACCGACTCGACGGTTTGGCCGCTGATGCGGGCGTAGCTGTCGTTGATGAAGGTCACGCGCCCCGTGGCATCGGTGCGGAAGAGCAGGTCCTGCACGCTGCCGAAGATGGCGCTCAACTCACGCTCGCGCTCCAGCACCTGGCCCTGCGCTTCGTCGAGCTGGGCCAGCGAGCGCTCGCGCCCGCGCAGGCCCGCAGCGCCCACCGCCGCCAGGCCCAACAGCGCCGCCGCCATGCCAAGTGCAGGCAGCCCCAGGTCCAGGACGGTGGTCAGCCAGCGGTCGCGCAACTCAGCCTGGGGCAGCTCCACCAGCACCAGCAGCGGCCGCCCGCGCAGTGCGCGAAAACTGCCGAGCTGGTCGCTGGCGCGCAGCCCCGGCCCCATCCAGCGCCCGTGCTCGGTACCGGCCCGCACACGCTCGAGTGGCGAGTCGGGTGCGCTCAGCGAGGCGATCCGATCGCCGGGCAGGTGCTCGGCGCTGTCGGTCACGGCGAGCAACTGGCCGTCCAGGCGCACCAGGGCTGCAGCAGCCCGGGCATCGTTGAGCGTGAGCTGCTGGAAGTTGGCGATGGCGTCGGGGTTGAGCAGCGCCACCATCACGGCGGGCCGGCCGCTGCCGGGCAGCTTGAGGCCACGCAGCAGCGGGAAGAAGCCCACGCCGCGCGGTGCGGCGGGCATCTCGGCGGCGCCTGTGGGCGGCGCGAGGCCCGCCAGGCTGCGCGCCGGGACGAAGCCGTTCACGGCGTTGCGCCCGGCGGCGGGCCAGGGTCCCAGCGCGGTGGTCGCGATGCGGGCGTCGCGGTCGGCGTCGTTGGCGGTGGCCAGCACGTGGCCGTCTTCGTCCACCAGCGCCACGCCGCGCAGGAAGCCCAGGCTCGCCTGCGTCTGCCCGAGCAGGGCCTGCAGCACTTCGGGGGGCGCGCCGCGTTCGGCCATGTCGGCCAGGCCGGCCAGTGCGAACTGGGCGGCGTCCAGGCTGCGGCTGGCGTGGTCCTCCAGCACGCGGGCGAGCAGCGCCTGCTGCTCGGCGGCTTCGGACACGAGCTCGCCCTTCTCACGCCAGAGGCTGTAGCCGGTGCCCGCCAGCAGCATCACGGCCAGCAGCACGCCGGCGGCAGCGGTGATGCTGCTCGGGCGCCAGCGGTTGCGGTGGGGCATGGGGCGGCTAAGGCCTGTTGACAGGCCCTAGGCGCCGTCGCGCAGCGCGATGAGGTCGGGTGCGTGGGCCAGGAAGGCGGCCACGAGGGCCGGGTCGAAGGCCGAGCCGGACTGCTCGGCCAGCATCGCCAGGGCGCGGTCGTCCGCGCGGGCCGGGCGGTAGCTGTGCGGCATGGTGAGCGCGTCGAAGTAGTCCACCACGGCGACGATGCGCGCCGCCAGCGGAATCTCCTGGCCGCGCAGGCCGTGGGGGTAGCCGTTGCCGTCCCAGCGCTCGCGGTGGTGCAGGGCGATCTCGGCCGCCAGCGCAAACAGCGGCAGGCTGGAGCCGCCCAGCAGCGCGGCGCCGCGCCGGGGCTGGGCATGCAGGCGGCGGGTGCCGTGGGTGTCGTCGGCCACGGCCGGGGTGGCCTGCTCGCCCACGTCGTGCAGGGGGGCGGCCAGGCGCAACTGGCGGGCGCGGTCGGCGTCCCAGCCCAGGCGCAGTGCCAGGCCTTCAGCCAGGCGGCCGAGGCGTTGCCGGTGCGCGCTCAGGTCGGGGGCGTCGGCGGGCTGCGGGGCGGGCGGGAGCAGCCGCAGGACCGAGGGACGGGCATCGGGCGCGGGAGGGGCAAGGACGGCGGGCGGCGGCATGGTGGACAGCAGGTGGACGGTGAATTGTCCAATGTGGCCGTTTTTATCAAATACAGACGATCCCGCAAAGCCGCTCGAATTCGGCAAAATATCGCGTTGTGAATGCCACCCCGACCGTTCCCGACACCTGCTCGACCACCGAGGCCGCCCAGCGCCTCGGCATGGCTGTGCGTTCCGTGCAACTGATGGTCGACCGAGGCGAGCTCCAGGCCTGGAAGACACCGGGCGGCCACCGCCGCATCCTGCGCAGCTCGCTGGACGCCTGGCTCGCCGGGCGGGGCGGCGCCGGGCTCGCCGCAGCACCCGCCCCGGCGGCCGCGGCGGCCGGCCGGCCGCTGACGCTGCTGTTGATCGAAGACTCGGTCCATTTCCAGAACCTCATCAGCCTGGTCGTCAAGCGCGAACTGCCCGAGGCCGAACTGCACGTCGCCTCTGACGGCATCGCCGGGCTGGCCATGGCCGGCCGGCTGGAGCCCGACGTGCTGCTGATCGACATCCTGCTGCCCGGCATCGACGGCGCCGCGCTGATCACGAGCCTGCGCTCACACCCGCAGTTCGCACGCAGCCGCCTCATCGTCATCACGGCGCTGGACGAAGCCCAACGCGCGCCTTACGCCTTCGCGCTGGCCGGCGTGCCGCTGGTGCACAAGACGGCCCTCGTCACCGAGCTGCCGCCGCTGCTCGCCCAGGCCACGGCCGCGCTGGCCGAAGTGCCGGCCTGACGCCACTGCCACGCGGGCCCCTTCGCCGAACCCGCCCCTCCTGCCCATGCCCGCGCGCCTGCTGTTGATCGAGGACGACCCGTCCATTGCGCGATTCGTCGAGATCGCGCTGGACGGTCTGCCCGAGCACGATGCGGCCGCCCCGGCCATCGAGCTCACGGTGGTGCGCACGCTGGCCGAGGCCCGCGCGGCGCTCGCGGCCGGCGGCTGGCGGCTCGTCATCAGCGACCTGATGCTGCCCGACGGCTCGGCCGAGAGCCTGCTGGCCGATGGCCTCGCGCTCGGGCCGGCGGCGCCGAAATGGGTGGTCTTCAGCGCCGGCGTGCAGGAGGAGCGGCGTGCTGCGCTGGCCGAGCGCGGCGTGGCCTGCATGCTGCGCAAGCCGGTGCCGCTGGTCGAGCTGCTCGACACCATCGCCGGGCTGCTGCGCGAGGCCTCCACCGCCCCCGCCGAGCCCGCGGCCCCGCCGGCCGTCGACCCCGTGCAGCAGCATTTCGGCGGCGACCGTGCACTTTTCGAGAGCTTTCGCAGCGGTTGCCTGGAGCGCTTCGCGGACGACCTCGCCCAGGGCCACGCGGCCGTCGCGGCGGGAGACGCCCAGGCGCTGCGCCGTGTGGCGCATGGCCTGAAGGCGGTGCTGGCGCTGATCGGCGAGCCGGGCCTCTCGGCGCAGGCGCGCGTGCTGGAAGACGCCGCCGCCGCCTGTGCCCCTGGCGAGCCCCCGCCGCCGGGCTGGGAGCCCCTGGCCTTCGGCCTGGAGGGCCTGCGCGCCGGCCGCTTTGCAGCCTGAGTCGCTGCAACACCCAGCACATTTGGCAGATTCGGTCCATGCCCCACCGGTTTGGGGGGCGAGACCTTGCCCATGAATATCAGCAGATTTGATAATGCCCCCAGTTTTGGAGTCCCCACCCACCATGCCGACCGACTGCCGACGACGCCTGCGCGCCCGCCCCTGCCTCCTTTGCCCTGCGGCAGCCTGAAGGAGGCGTCATGAAAACCAGTCACGTCCTCTACGTGGAGGACGACCCGGTCAATGCCATGCTGATGCAGGGCATCCTCGAGCTTCGCCCCGGCTACGTGCTGCAGGTGGCACGCAGCGGGGCCGAGGCGCGCCGCATGGCCGCCCAGGGGCCCGTTGACCTGCTGCTGTGCGACCTGCACCTGCCCGACGTCGGCGGCGGCGAGCTGCTGGCGCAGCTGCGGGAGGCCGGCCTGCCTGCGGGCGTGCCGGCGCTGCTGGTCACGGCCGAATCCGACTACGTGGCCGCCCAGTTGGCGCGCCACCACGGCTACGACGGCCACTGGACCAAGCCGCTGGACGTGGCCGCCACGCTGCGCAGCCTGGAGCGCTGGCTGTCCTGACGCCGATCCCGGCGACATGACACAAAACTTTGCGCATCGGCCACAAGGCCTTGCGTGAATGGGGCGATCCTGCGGCCAACGCCACGGGAGACCGCTCATGACCCACCGCCGCTTCGTGCTCAGCTGCGCCGCGCTGGCGGCGGCCTCGATGCTGGCCCGCCGCGTCCCCGCCGCCGTGCTGGGCAACCCGGCCGACGGCGCGCCGCTCACCGCCGACGAGCGCGCCCTGCACGCCCTCAACCGCCTGGGCTACGGCCCCCGCCCCGCCGACGCCGCTGCCATCGCCGCCCAGGGCGCCGGCCCGTGGCTGGAGCGCTTCCTCACCGAGCAGCTCGAACCCCGTCGCCTGCCCCAGCCCGACAGCCTCACCACGCGGCTGGCGGGGCTGGACGCGCTGCAGCTCAGCCAGGCCGAGCTCTTCGGCCGCTACCGCGAGGCCGTCAAGGCCGCCCGCGAAGCGCGGCGCGAGAAGGCGCAGGGCATGGCCGCCGATGCCGACGCGCTCAACGCCGTGCGCGACAAGGTCCGGCCCCTGGTGGCGCAAGCCGCCACGGCGCGGCTGTCGCGCGCGCTGCAGAGCCCCGCGCAGCTCGAAGAGGTCCTCACCGAGTTCTGGTTCAACCACTTCAATGTCTTCGCGGGCAAAAACGCGGTCGGCGTGCTGCTGGCGGACTACGAGCAGCGCGCCATCCGCCCCCACGTGCTGGGGCGCTTTCGCGACATGCTCGGCGCGACGGCCCGCCACCCGGCGATGCTCATCTACCTCGACAACGCGCAGAGCGTGGTTGCCGGCTACCAGCCACCCCAGCGCGCGCGCCGCCTGCTGGATGCGCGCCCCGAGCTCAAGGCCCGCGTGCCCGCCGGCCTCAACGAGAACTACGCCCGTGAGCTGATGGAGCTGCACACCCTCGGCGTGGACGGCGGCTACACCCAGCGCGACGTGACCGAACTCGCGCGCATGCTCACGGGTTGGGGCCTGGACACGCGCAAGGCCCTGCTCGGCGGCACGGGCGACCTCTTTGAATTCGACCCGCGCAAGCACGACGGCGGCACCAAGACCTGGTTGGGCCAGACCATCCAGGGTGCCGGCCAAGCCGAGGGCGAGCAGGCGCTGGACCTGCTGGCCCGCCACCCCGCCACGGCCCGCCACCTGGCCTACAAGTTCGCCCAGGCCTTCGTGGCCGACGAGCCGCCGGCGAGCCTCGTCGCCAAGCTCGCCGAGAACTTCCGCGCCACCGGGGGCGACCTGCGCGAGTTCACGCGCACGCTGATCCGCGCCGACGAGTTCTGGCAGCGCGGGGCCTACCAGGCCAAGTTCAAGACGCCCTACCAATACCTGCTGTCCAGCCTGCGGGCCCTCGACCTGCAGCCCACCAACCTGCAGAGCCTGCTGGCGGCGCTGGCCCAGGCCGGCCAGCCCCTGTTCGGCGCCGTGACGCCCGACGGCTACAAGAACACGGCCGCCGCCTGGCGCAACCCGGAGGCCCTGACCCAGCGGGTGCAGCTCGCCACCACGCTCGGCCAGCGCAGCGGTGTCAGCGCCGAGCGGCTGACGACGACCCTCGGGGCGTCGGTCAGCGAGCCCACGCGCCGCACGCTGGCCAGCGAGCCCGCCGCCCAGCAAGTCGCCCTGCTGCTGGCCAGTCCCGATTTCATGAAGAGGTAGCCACCGTGTTACGTCGCCAACTCCTGCACTTCGGTGCCTTCACCCTCGGCGGGCTGCCGGTGTCCCTGGTCAAGGCCCAGGGCGCGGCCCAGAAGAAGCTCGTCGTCGTCATGCTGCGCGGCGCGGTGGACGGCCTCTCGGTCGTGGCGCCCTATGGCGAGCGCGAGTACGCGGCCAGCCGCCCGCAGATCGCGCTGGCGCCGCCCGGGGCGGACGACGGCCTGCTCAAGCTGGACTCGCTGTTCGGCCTGCACCCGGCGCTGGCGCCGCTCAAGCGCCACTGGGACGGCGGCCAGCTCGCCTTCGTGCATGCCAGCGGCTCGCCCGACCCCACGCGCTCGCACTTCGACGCGCAGGACTACTTCGAATCCGGCACGCCCGGGCGCAAGTCCACGCCGGACGGCTGGATGAACCGGCTGCTGGCCGCACTGCCCGGCGAGCCCGCACCGACGCGCGCCATCAGCCAGGGCAGCACGCCGCCGCGCATCTTCGCGGGCACGGCCAGCGTGGCCAGCCTGGGCCTGGGCCCCAATGCCCTGCAGCGGCGCGCCATCGACGACCCCAGGATGCAGGCAGGCCTGGCGCGGCTGTACGCGGGCGACGCCCAGCTCAGCAGCACCCTGCGCGACACCACCGAGGGCCGCGGCGAGATGGCGCGCAGCATGGCCGCCGCCGAGCCCCGCTCCATGGACCCGAGCGCGGACGGCGGCGCGCCCTCGGCCCGCAGCTTCGCCGCGGACGCGCGGCGCCTGGGCCAGCTCATCCGCAAGGACCCCCACACCCAGCTCGCCTTCACTGCCGTGGGCGGCTGGGACACCCACGTCAACCAGGGCGCCGCGCGTGGCCAGCTGGCCAGCCGACTCACGAGCCTGGGCCAGGGGCTGGACGCGCTCAGCCAGGGGCTGGGCGACACGCTCAAGGACACCGTCATCGTCGTGGCCAGCGAGTTCGGCCGCACCTTGCGCCAGAACGGCAATGGCGGCACCGACCACGGCCGCGGCAACGTCATCTGGCTGCTCGGCGGCCCGGTGGCCGGTGGCCAGGTGCTGGGCGAGTGGCCGGGCCTGGACAGCAGCGCACTGGCCGACGGCCGCGACCTCGCCGTGCGCACGGACTTCCGCCAGGTGCTCGCGCCGCTGCTGCAGCGTCACCTGGGCCTGTCGGAAACCGCACTGGCGACAGTGTTTCCCGGCGGCCCGCAAACTTGGCGTTATGCAGACAAGCTGCTGAGGGCCTGAGGCCCGCGGCGGCAGCGTTCAAACGGATGGGAGAACGACATGATGCGAGTGACGTTTCCGGGGTTCGGTTTCGGCCTGCTGGTGGCGGTGCTCGCCTATTGCTTCCTGGTGGCCACGGGCGTAGCCTGAGGCGGCATGCCCATCCTTGACATCCACTGGGCCGGCGCGCCGCCGGCCTCGGCCGACGACATGGCCGCCGCGCTCGCCGACGCCATCGGCGACGCCTTGCAGCAGCCGCCCGGTCGGGTCTGGGTGCGGCTGCACCTCGTGCACCACGCCGAGAACGGCGGGCCGCTCGCGGGCGCCCAGCCGGTGTTCGTGACCGTGCTGCATGCGCACCCGCCGGCGGGCGACGCGCTCAAGGCCGAGATCACCGCCATCACGTCCGCCGTCGCGGCGGCCAGCGGGCGGCCGCGCGAGCGGGTTCACCTCGAGTACGCCGCGCCGGGCGCGGGGCGCATCGCCTTTGGCGGCAGGCTGGTGGACTAGCTCAGAGCCCGCGCTTGGCCTGCGTGAGCAGGGTCGCCACCTCTGTGCTGATGCGGGCGAAGGTGGAGCCCGAGCCGATCAGTCGTTCGGCCTGTTCATACTGACCCCCGTTGATGCGCCGCGCCACGTCGCCGGCGGCCTGGTGGAACTGCGCATGCTTGTCCACGAGGGCAACGAACGTGGGTCGGCCGCGCCAGCGCCGCTCGCCGTCGCCGTGCAGCCAGCGGCCCAGCGGGCATTGGTCGTCGCGGCAGATCGTTTCGGCATCCAGGCGGTCATGATCGGCAATGGCCTGGCGCAGCCTGACCTTCCAGTCGCGGTGCGCGCCGATGGCTGCATCGAAATCGAAGTCTGCGCGCATCGGCTGCGGGTCGTCGTCGTCGGGCATGTCGGCGGGTAGCGCGAATCGCGCCACCTCGCCGACGAGGCTGTCGGCCTGCGACTTCATCGAGGCAGCGGCAGCGGCGGTCTCCTCGACGAGCGCGGCGTTCTGCTGTGTGGCGCGGTCGAGCTCCTGCACGGCCTGGCCGATCTGGGCGATGCCCTGGCTCTGCTCGCGGGCTGCCTGCGCCACGTCGCCGAGCAGTTGATCCACGCGCTGTGAGCCCTCGACGATCAGCGCGATGGTGTCTCCCGCCCGGCCGACGATGACGGCGCCGGATTCCACTTGCTCCACGCTGCGGCTGATGAGGGTCTTGATCTCCTTGGCCGCATCGGCGCTGCGCTGGGCCAGCATGCGCACCTCGCTGGCTACCACGGCAAAGCCACGCCCCTGCTCGCCGGCGCGTGCGGCTTCCACTGCGGCGTTGAGCGCCAGGATGTTGGTCTGGAACGAGATGCCGTCGATGGTGGCGATGATCTCGGCGATGCGCGTGGACGAGTCGCGGATGCCTTCCATCGTGCGCACCACCTCCTGCATGACACGGCCGCCCTCGGCCGCAGTGCGTGCGTTGTCCTGCGCGACGCGTGACGCCTCGGCCGTGTGCTCGGCGCTGCTCGTGACGGTAGCGGTGATCTCCTCCATCGACGCCGCGGACTCCTCGAGGTTGGCCGCGGCCTGCTCCGTGCGGGACGAGAGGTCCATGGCGCCGCTGGCGATCTCATCGCTGGAATGCATGATCTGGTCGCTGGAGCGGCGTACGCGGTGCACCATGAGGCGCAGCGAGTCCTGCATGGCGGCGAGTTCGCGCATCAGCTCGGCCGCCTCGTCGCGACCCCAGGGCGACGGGGTCGTGGTGAGGTCCCCGGCCGTCATGGCGCGCAGATGGCGGCGCGTCTCCGACAGGCCACCATTGATCACTTTGTAAAAGCTCAGGAACAGGTAGCCGGCCAAGGCGAGTACTGCGACCAGCACGATGGCCGCTTCACCGATGGCGGCCATCTCGGCCTTGCGCAGGTCGTCCACGTACAGGCCCGAGCCCACCACCCAGCCCCAGGGCTCGAAGCCCTTGACGTACGAGATCTTGTCGACCGGCCTGTCCTGCCCCGGCTTGGGCCATTGGTAGGCGACGAAACCCTGGCCGTGGCGCCGGACCTCCTCGACGAACGCCTTGAAGAGCGGGAATCCGTTGGGGTCCAGGATGCCGCTGCCGTCCTTGCCCTCCAGCTCAGGCTTGACCGGATGCATCACGACGCGCGCTTGCATGTCGTTGATCCAGAAGTACTCCTTGCCGTCGTAGCGCAGGCGTGACACGGCTTCGCGAGCACGCGCCTGGGCCTCCTCGCGCGACATGCCCGCTGCCTCCAGGCCCTGGGCCCACGTCAGCAGGCCATGGGCGATCTCGACGTGCTGGCGCACGGCGTTCTGGCGTTCGGCGAGTTGGGCGCCCGCCTCGTCTCGGATCAGCCAGGCCAGCAACGCCACCATGGGAAGCACGAAGGTGGCGGAGATCAGCAGCGCCTTGGCGCCGAACTGCAGGTTGCGGAACAGGCGGATGCCAGGAGCCCAGAAGCCATGATGGGCGAAGAATCCGTTGTCCTGGGAGGGGCGGGAGTGGGCTGCAGCGTTCGACATGCCAGATGGAGAACCGAGGGAACGCGTGATGCTATGAATCAGAAATGACGCGACCCTTGCGCCATGTCAAGGCGGGTGACGTCAATATGGCTTGCGTGCGAATTTCTTCTCGAACGTCGTAGTCGCGGGGAGACCCGTCCCTGTTTCGGGTGTCGAACGACGGCCAGGCGCCACGCGTTGTGGCGTCAGCATCCGGGAGGGAAAAACCATGCGCCTTGTCTCAAACCACCTGTTCGCACTGAGCTTGGCGGTGCTCGTTGGCGCCTCCCAGGCGGGGCCGCGCTGTGATGCGGTCAGCGTGAACTACTCGGCGCCGCGCCTGGTGCCGCTGGCCGGGCATGTCGCGGTGGTGCGCCTGACCGAGCGGCCCGGCCATGTGCTGCCGGCTGCAGACGACGCCGCAGGCGTGCGTTCACCCCAGCAGACGGCGGCGTTTGCCCGCCTGGCTGCCCCCGCGCGCAACGCCGCCGGCGAGCGCGTGCAGGCCGTGGACCTCTACACCACGCAGGGCCCGGTGCATGCCTGGCGGCTGTCGTTCACGGATGCCAGCGGCGAGGTGGAGCTGCAGTGGCTCAACGAGGACCTGATCTTCGTGCGCGCGTGGTGGGGCCGCATCGTCGCCACGGACCTGCTGTTCGAGCTGAGCAACGGGCGCTTCATCTACGCGCGGGAAGCCAACTACGGCGCGCTCACCGCGCCCTGCGACGAGGCGCCGCCGGCTCAGGCGAAGTAGCCGAGGTTGCGCACCGGGAAGTTGGCCAGGTGCGGGAAGAGCCCCGGCAGGTCGCCCGCGCCGACGCCGAACCAGCTCGCCAGCGTGGCGCTCATCTGGTCGACCGACGTGGTGGGCAGCCAGCGGCCTTCGCTGGAGACGTCGTCCGGCCCGCCCAGCACCAGCTGCGGCATGCGGCCGTACAGCCCGCCCTTGACGGCACCGCCGAGCACGAACTGGTGGTTGCCCCAGGCGTGGTCGGTGCCGCCGCCGGACGCGGGCTGCAGCGTGCGCGCGAAGTCGCTGGCGGTGAAGGCCGTCACCGCATTGGCCAGGCCGAGTTGCTGCATGGCGTCGTAGAAGGCCTTGAGCGCGAGCCCGAGGTCGTTGAAGAGGGCCTGCTGCTGGTTGAGCTGGTCGTTGTGGGTGTCGAAGCCCCCCAGGCTCACGAAGAAGAGCTGGCGGTTCACGCCCAGGCCCGAGCGGCCCTCGATGACCTTGGCCACCGTCAGCAGCTGCTGCGCGACATTGCTGTTGAGCCCGCTGAAGAGGCCCGCCACGCTGCCGGTGCTGGACAGCGCCGTGTTCAGCGCGTTGCTGGCCTTGATGGCCTGGTTGAGCACGCTCGCCGCCGCGCGCTCCTCGGCGTTGGCATAGGGCTGCTGCAGCAGGCTCTGGTAGAGGGCGTACAGCGGGCTGGCGCTGGGGTTGTTGCCGAAGCCGCGGATGGCGAAGCTGTTGCCGCTGCCGACCGCCAGGCCCTGCGTCGTCGCGCCGTTCATGAAGACGTTGTTGCCGCTGACCGACAAGGCCATGGGCACGACGCCGCCGGCAGGCTGCAGGTCGGCCATGCGGCCGCCCCAGCCGCTGGTCGACGGGGTGCTGTTGCCCGTGAAGGACTGGCCGCGCTGCCACTGGTCCTGCTGGTCGTCGTGCGAGAAGAGGTTGCTCGGGACCTGCGCCCCGGCGGCGTTGAACTCCGCCTTGGTCATGGGCCGCACGAGCGGGCCGACGTTGGCCTGCACGGCCAGGTGCCCCTGGTTCCAGATGTCGGCCAGCGGCGCGAGCGCCGGGTGCAGGCCCACGCCGCCGCCGTTGAGCGGCGCGAGTGCCGACTGCGCGAGCGTCAGGCCACCGGCGCCCGCGGTGCCGCGCGCCTTGGCGTAGGCCGCGTAGCCGGCGGCGTCGGTGGGCACCACCATGTTGTTGCCGTCGTTGCCGCCGTACAGGAAGACGCAGACGAGGGCGCGGTAGTCGCCGCCGGCCAGCGGCGCGGCGAGCGAGGGCAGGGCGCTGGCCCCGGCCAGGGCCGCGGCGTGGGAGAGCAGATGGCGTCGGGTCAGCATTTCAGTTCTCCACGAGGTATTCGGGCGACATCACCGCGAGGAACAGCGCTGCCTTGGCGCGGTCCAGCGGCTTGGTGGCGGGCGCGATCTGTGCCGCCTTCAGCAAGGCGGCTTGCAGCGCGGCGCTGGCGCGTCCCGCGAAGAGCACGCGGTTGATCTCGGCCACCAGGCTGGCGGGCGTGGTGGCCAGCGCCTGCCAGCGCGCCAGGTCGATGCCCGTGCCGATGGCGCCAGGCACCGTCGCGTCAGGGGCCACCGGCTTGCCGCTGACAAGCGTGGACAGCACGCCGCTGAGCTTGAAGGCGGCGCTGGCGTTGAAGACGCCGAAGGCCGGGCCGTCCAGCGTCGCGTCGCCGGGCAGGTCGTAGTCGGGTGGGAAGAAGTTGAAGACGCTTGCCGGGCTGTACACCGTCTGCCCGAGGGCCGCGGCCTGCGAGCGCAGCCACACGCCGTCGCTCGTGCCGCCCATGGCGCGCAGCAAATGCGTGAGCTGCAGGATCGGCTCGCGCAGCTTGCCGAAGCGGTTGGCGTCCTGTGCGGTCAGGGCCTCGGGGTCGGTGAGGATGGCCGTCAGCACGGCCTTCATGTCCCCGCGAGGGCGGCGCTCGACCGTGCCGGTGCTGGTGAAGCTGGCCACCGTCGTGCCGTTGAAGGCCTGGGCCACGCGCTGCACGTAGGCCGGGCTCGGGTTGGCCGTGACGAGCAGCTGGATCAGCTGGCGGCCGATGAAGGGCCCGACGTTGGGGTGGTTGAAGATGTTGTCGATGGCCGCGTCCAGGTCGGCCTGTGCGGTCTGGCCGCCGGGCAGCACGGTGCCGTTGAGGAGGGTCTTCGGGCCTTTGTCGTGATGGTCGTCGAAGGCGATCATCGGCTTGTCGTAGTAGCTCGGGTTGCCGAACTTGTTGCGCGTGGCGCCGGGGCGGGGCGCGTAGGTCCAGCCAGTGAAGACGTGGGCGAAGCCCTCCACCGTCTCCTGGTCGTAGCTCGCAATGGGCTGGCCCTTGGCGTCGAGCTTGGGTGTGCCGTCCAGGTTGAGCTGCCACAGCCCGATGGAGAACAGCTGCAGCACCTCCCGCGCGTAGTTCTCGTTGGGCTCGATGCCCTTGGCCGGGTTGGGCTTGTCGTTGTTGGCCATGTTCAGGAAGCGCCCCATGGCCGGGGACAGCGTCACTTCCTTCAACACGTCGCGGAAGTTGCCGAAGGCGTTGCGCAGGAAGATGCGCTGGTACTGCGCCATGGCATTGGGCAGCTTGATCACATTGCCCGACACCACCAGGATCTCCGACAGCGCGAGCGCCGTGCGCTGGCGCAGCTGGTCGGGCTGGTTCACGGCGTTGGCGAAGAACTGCACCTGCACCGGGAAGAGGGTGTAGTTGTCGCGGTTGCAGGTGGTGGGCGAGCCGGCCGGGCAGCCCTTGCTGCTGTCAGGGTCGACCCAGGCGACGCCCGTGAAGTCGGAATCCGCGCGCGTGAATTGACTCGCGAGCCATGCGGCGCGGCCACTGGCCATGACGGTGGCCACGGTCGCATCCGTCGGCCCGAAGCTCGCCTGGCCGAGAAAGCGCCGGGCCTCGGGCTCGGTCATGGTGGTGGGCGGCCGGTCGTCGGCGGCGCGGGCGGTGCCGCCAAGGCTGGCGGCCACTGCGGCCAGCAGGGCAAGTCGGGTCAGGCGCATGGTCGGTCTCCGGTGGGCGCCGCGATGTTGGTGCCGGGCCGGCCCAGCGTCTTGCCACCAGTTGTGGCGCTTTGTAAGCAAACGATGCTGTCCGTTGCGGCGCATGTACGGACTGTCCGGCACCTGTCCGCGGACAGTGCCCGCGCGCGCAAGTCGTTGATTTGTCACGAGATGCCCCGTGGCACGCGGCTTGCGATCTCCAGGGCATGAACACCCGCTTCCGCGACACCTCCGAACAGGATCGCCCTCTCACCCGCCAGCCCCTGCTGGCCCGCCGCTGGCCGCTGCTGGCAGGTGGCGCCGTCGTCATCGCCGTGGTCGTGCTGCTCGGCGGCGGCCGCCTGCGCCAAGCGCTGTCCGCGGACTCCGCCGTCAGCGCTGCGCGGCTGACCATCGCCACCGTCGAGGTGGGGCCGCTGACGCGCGACGTCGCCGGCGAGGGCCGCGTGGTGGCGGCGCAAAGCCCCACCCTCTTCGCACCGGGTGCCGGCACCGCCACGCTGACCGTGCAGGCCGGCGACCCCGTCAAGCGCGGCCAGGTGCTGGCCCGCGTGGACTCGCCCGAACTCACCAACCGCCTGGCGCAGGAGCGCAGCAACGTCGACGCCCTGCGCGCCGACCTCGCCCGCGCCGAGGTCGAAGCCCGCCAGCAGACCGCCGCGCTGCAGAGCGCCTACGAGAACGCCCGCATCGACCAGCAGACGGCGGCCAATGACCTGGCCCGCCAGACCCAGGCCTTCGAGGCGGGCGCCACCGCGCGCATGCAGGTCGAGCGCGCCCAGGACGCGCTGGCCAAGGCCAGGCTGGCGCTGGAGCAGGCGCGCGACCTGCGCGGCCTCAAGACCGACAGCCTCAAGCTCGACGTGAAGGCCAAGGAGAGCGCGCTGGCCCGCCAGCAGCTGCTCGTGGCCGACCTGGAGCGCCAGGTCACCGAGTTGCAGGTGCGCTCGCCGGTGGACGGCCAGGTCGGCCAGCTCTTCATCGCCGACCGCACGAACGTCGCGCGTGATGCGCGGCTGCTGTCGGTCATCGATTTGTCGGCACTGGAGGTGCAGATGCAGGTGGCCGAGAGCTTCGCCCGTGAGCTGCAGCCCGGCATGCCGGGCGAGATCACCGGCAACGGCCAGCGCTGGGCCGGCCAGGTCAGCTCGGTGTCGCCGGAAGTCGTCAACGGCGAAGTCGCCGCGCGGCTGCGCTTTGCGGGCACGCAGCCCGAGCAGCTGCGCCAGAACCAGCGTCTGTCGGTGCGCGTGTTGCTGGACAAGCGCGACAAGGTGCTGGGTGTGGCGCGCGGCAGCTTCGTCGACGAAGGCGGGGGCAGCTTCGCCTACGTGGTGCGGGGTGGCGTGGCCGAGAAGGTCGCCGTGAAGCTCGGGGCGCGCTCGCTGGAGCGGGTGGAGGTGATCTCCGGGCTGGTGGTGGGGGACCGGGTGGTGATCTCGGGGGCGGACAACTTCAAGGGCGCGGAGCGCGTCTTGATTGCGGATTGATCATGGCTGGTCGCCTTGTCGTTGCGCTTGCCTTTTGGCGAGGCCCAGCCGGGAGTTCGCCCCGGCGGGCGACCTACTTTTTGTGTCGACAAAAAGTAGGCAAAAAACGACCCCTGCAAAACCGCCCCTTCGGGGTTCCCTGCGATGCTCGAAGCCCGGGGCCGCGCCCAACTCACTTCGCTACGCTCCGTTCAGACAAAGGGGCGCGAAGTCAGTTGTTGAAGCGCGCTGCGCGCGCGCCCCGGGCTTCTGCGCTTCTCGGCGGTTTAGAAGGGGAGGCCCCGAACAGCCGAAACAGCCAACAGCCAAACGCCACATCCCTGCGGTCGTGGCTGTTCCTTCACTCCCCCTTGGAGTCCGCCGAGCAGCGCAAGGACTTGAGGGCGCGCGCGCAGCGCGCTTCAACAACTGACTCCGCGCAACTGTTTGACCGGAGCGTAG
>JAEUPJ010000043.1 GCA_016790285.1 Roseateles sp.
GATCCGGGCCTTCAACTCACGGCTGTAGCGACTGCGCTTGCGACTCTGTTCGGCTTCCATCGTGTCCAGCTATTTGCTTAACTGGACAGCATCGTTATCGCTGCGACGACCGTTCTCAAGATGGGATTGCCGGACGCTTACCTTGTGGCTGGGCTATCACGAGGACCTGCGCCAAGCACCGCGCATCAAGGCCTTTCTGGAGTTCGCGCTGAGCAAGGCGTCAGAGTTGCAGGTCTGACGACTTCGTTGGCCTGCAAGTCAGATCCACGCCGCTGACGGCAGACCCAGGCGTTCTGGTTGGCGAGCCAATGCACCTCAGCGCAATCGCCAGGCGCACTGTCTGCAACGATTCAGTCTGCTGGCAGTTGAGAGCCGGTTCGGTGCATTGTTGTCAGCCACCGATAGGAAGCTGATAACAGAGCTTCGAAGTTCGCTTCCTATGGCGCGACGATCCACCGAGGCGTCTGGCGCCTGACAAAGTTTCGAAGACCGGGCGCTCGATACCGGGGCGAGCACTTCGCCTGGATGGCAATGTTGCGAAGCGCCTTGTTGGGGCAGGGTATTTCAGGGATGGACTTGCGTCACGGTGCCATCTCGCTCTGTTCAGTCGAATCAAGACTCGACACTGTTCTTCGGACGGATCATGCAATCGGTCTAGCATTGCTGGCCTGCCGGTAGCGCTCTGCGAGGGTTGCAAACGCTGCGGCCAGCTCGGGGGGGCCGACGACTTCCATCGCCACCTCGAACTGTCCGAAGGAGGCAGCCAGTGCGCCCCAGGACCACGAACCTGATTCGAACGTGCAGGATCCTTCGTCGACTGCAGTTACCTTTCCATCGCCGGCGAAGGGTAGAACCTCATGCGCAGGCAAGTGGATGATGACGGTGCCGCGGCATGCCCACTCGTTGGTGCGCGATCCTTTGAACTTGGCCGACACAAATTCGCTGACTGCGCCGCCGGGCACCGAACGCGCAATGAACCGCGCTCCCCGCTTGATGCGCGGGCACACGCGATCAACGCTGAAGAGACGCCAGTCGTCACGATCCAGGTCCCAGGCAACGAGATACCACCTGCCGTGCGAAATGGCCAGATGGTGGGGTTCGGCGCGCCTCGCCGTGGGCTCTTCTCCGCCGCTGACGCCGCCACGGCCCGTGTAGTCGAATTGCAGTGTTTGCCTGTCACTGATGGCAGTCGCAAGATCGACGAGCACGTCTAGCGATGCAGTGACTGGAGCGGCCTCACGAGGACTGCCAACAGCTGTGAGCTCAAAGGCATCGAGGCGGTGCCGCAGCGGCGACGGCATCACTTGGCGGATCGCGCCGAGTGCCCGGATGGCAGCTTCTTCGATCCCCGCGCCCAGGGTCGTCGCCGCGCTGAGTGCGATGGCCACCGCCATGGCCTGGTCGTCATCGAGGACGATCGGCGGCAACACGTTGCCTGCTTCAAGTTGATATCCGCCATCAGGGCCCATGGTGGCCCTGATGTTGTAGCCCATGGCGCGGAGGCGGTCGATGTCTCTACGAACAGTTCGGTCGCTGATGTTGAGGCGGGATGCGAGAAGCGCGCCCGGCAATTCGCGCCGAGTCTGCAGCAATGATAAGAGGTGCAGCTGCCTTTCCGTGGACGACATGTCGTCTACTCTAGGTCAAGTCTAGGACGCTACTTGACCTACATAGATGGAACACTGGTGTCATCGCGCCGAGCCGGCCGACTTCATCCAAGGATCAGAGATGTCCATCCAGACCACCACCCACCTCAACTTTCGCGGTGACGCGCGCCAGGCACTGGAGTTCTACCAGTCTGTTTTTGGGGGGCACTTGGTCGTCAAGACCTACGCAGACTTCGGCATGCCCGCCGAGGCGCCCGGCGCCAGCCAGATCGTTTTCGGCCTGGTCACCGCCGAGAACGGCTTCCGAGTCATGGGCTATGACATCCCAGGGCAGTTCGAGGGTGGGATCGCCTCGGGCGGTTCGACCCACCGTCAGAACGGCATCACGATGACTGATCAGGCTCTCTTTCTCTCGATAAGCGCTGACAGCCTCGAAGCGCTGCAGCCCTACTGGAGCGCGCTGGTCGCAGACGCCACGGTCGTAGAGCCGTTGGCTGCGTCCGCATGGAGTGCAGGCTTCGGCATGCTCACCGATCGATTCGGAGTGACCTGGACGGCCAGCGTCATCGCTCCTCAATGAGTCTCTGTGCGGCCAGGAGAGTTCGCGGCTCGCTGAGAGATCCATGCAGTTCGTGTGGAATGCGGCGTAGCACTGTCGCAGGGCCATCGCGAACGGACGGGCAGGATGAGTCCTACAAGCATCGCGCTTGGCATGCCGAAGTGACCCGTTCATGGCTTCGGCCTGCCCACGGCACCTTCTAAAGCGAATTACAGGGCCGTCTACTCCTTGCTCTTGAGCTCCGCTTCTGCGCGCTTGCCGTCGCGCCGCTGGATGTAGGCATCCCGGACGAATAGGTACTTGTCGAGCGCCATGTCATCGATGCGCTGGCTGAGTTCCAGGAAGCTGGCACGCGCGTCGACCGCGTTCAACGCGGTCAGGCTGTTGCGTACGCCTACGTCTGCAATTTGTCCCTGGATGCTCCCGATAGCATTGATCGGCAGCGAGACCAGGCCCCTCGTGTCTGACGGGCCAAACAGGGGCACGACGATGTAGGCACCGGGACTCACGCCCCATGCCCCCAACGTGCCGGAGAAGCTTTCGCCGTGCCGTGGCATGCCCCAGTCGCTGGCGACGTCGATCAGCCCCAACAGGCCCACGATCGTGTTGGTGCCGAACCGACCGAAGTCCGACAGGCCATCCGTAAACCGCCCTTGCAACATCAGGTTGACCGCTGACCAGGGGTCGCCAAGGTTCGAGAAGAAGTTGGAGACGCCCTTTCGGACAGGCTGTGGCAGCACGGCCTCATACACCCGCGCTGCCGGCTTCAGCACCACCTTGTCGAAGCCTTCATTGAAGGCGAACAGTTTGCGATTCACCGGTTCGATGGGGTCGGGATTGGAGGTCGTCGCGCAACCGGTGGCGCCGAATGTCAGCAACAGGACGAGGGCTGTCGGGGTGATGAGTGTCCGCAGCCCGCCGACGTTGGAAGTTGCCGGCCGATGCAGCATGGAGACGACGTCTTGGCTTGTGGGACAGGTGTCTGGGGACATGGTGGCTCCTTGGCGAAAGTGACAATCCATACGCCTTGCGTGTGGTCGATGCCAATCGTTCGCCAAGTCAGCTTTCCCGATACTTTCCGTACGCCCAGAACCATCTCAGGCATGACGACGTGGTTTGAGGCGGCCAGTTCAAGTCGCGACCACGTGCCCCTGGGCCATTGAGCCTTGCCATGGAGGTGCGCTTGCGGGCGGCAAGGATGGCGCACCTCGGGCGGGTTCAGAGGATGCGCCGGAGGCGCAGTGCATGGCGGTCGCCTTCATCTTGCGCGAGCCAGGGCAATGTGCGGGTTGGGCTCTCCTCAGATCGCCCCTTTCACGACAGGTGCGGCTGATCTTGCTAGCACGACGCGGAGACCGGGATGCGCCTCGCTTGCGGTCAAAGTCCATCCATGCGCCTGGGCGATCTCCTGGCAGATCGCCATGCCTAGCCCGGCACCTTGATCACGACGATGGGGGCCCCGCCAAAAGCGGGCGAAGATGTTCCCCATCTGATCTTGAGGTATGCCCGGGCCCCAGTCACGAATGGTCACGGAGTTCGCATCGACCTCCACTCGCACGAGCGTTCCAGGAGGCGTGTGCTGAAGGGCGTTCTCCAGCAAATTCTTCAGTAGCGTGAACAGCGCGCCACGGTCAGCCATCCAGGCGACCTCTGCGTCTTGCTCGGGCAGTTCGAAACGCACATCCGCAGCGTCCGCCATGCGCTGCAGGAAGCTAGCTGCCTGGTAGACCGCTTCACGCATGGCAACAGCAGTGGGCCGATAGTTCTGCAGTTCACTTGCCTCTGCCAAGTGAAGCAGTTGCTGGACATGCCGACTCATATGTTCCACATCGCCAAGCAGCGCCTCGCGCTGGGCAGACGGGGGACTGAGCTCGACCTGGGCACGGATCAGTGCGATCGGTGTCTTGAGCTCATGCGCTGCGGTCGCCAGAAATTCCTGTTGGACTCGATACCCCTGCTCTACCCGTTCGAGAACCCGATTGAAGCTGTCCACCAGAGGGGCAATCTCTTTGGGTACGTTCTGCGTCGGCAGTCGCGCATGCAGAGAGCGCGGAGAGATTCCGGCAGCCGCGTCCGAGATGCCTCGCACCGGCTTGAGCGAGTACCGCAGCGTGAAATAGACACAAGGACCGAAGACGAGTAGCAGCACCAGACTGAACAAGGCAACACCTGCTCCCATAAACGGCAGCGCGAATGCCTCGTACACGAGGTGAAGGAACCGCCTGCTCACAGCGAACTGCACGTGCCAGAGTCGCCCGTCGCGTTCCACCGTCTCGGTGGCCGCGACCATAACGACGCCGCCATGCTCAAACTCGAAGCGCCCGGACTGTTGAGGCTCGCAGCGAACTGACCCGGGGCGCTCGTGCAGAACTGACCCACCCCTGAAGGCTACCCGAGGGAGCCTGAGTCTGTGGATATCTCTGAGGTCTTGGGGTCTCCTTTCTTGCGCTGAGTGGGTCGGGCACGCGCTGCTGCGACGGTCGTGCTGCTGTGCTTGAAGCGCCAGGACTCGTTGCCGGTCTCGACGATGTGGCAGTGGTGCGTGAGCCGGTCGAGCAAGGCCGTGGTCATCTTGGCGTCGCCGAAGACGCTGGCCCATTCACCGAAGCTCAGGTTGGTGGTGATGACCACGCTGGTGTGCTCGTAGAGCTTGCTCAGCAGATGGAACAGCAGCGCCCCGCCGGCCTGGCTGAAGGGCAGGTAGCCGAGCTCGTCCAGGATGAGCAGGTCCACGTACATCAGCCGGTGCGCGATCTGCCCGGCCTTGCCGGCCGCCTTCTCCGCTTCCAGCGCGTTGACCAGTTCCACCGTTGACTGGAAGCGCACCCGTTTGCCATGCCGCTGGATGGCCTCGATGCCCAGCGCCGTGGCCAGGTGCGTCTTGCCTGTGCCTGGCCCACCGATGAGCACCACGTTGTGCGCGGCCTCGGTGAACTGGGTCGTGTGCAGCTTGCGCACCAATGCCTCGTCAACTGCGCTGGCCTCGAAGTCGAAGCTCGCCAGGTCCCGGTGCGCCGGGAAGCGCGCCGCCGTCATCTGGTACGCGATGGAGCGCACGTTGCGCTCGGCGCCCTCGGCATCCAGCAGTTGTTCGATCAACTGCTCGGGTTCCAGCGCCGCGTGGCGGCAATGCGCCACCAGCTCGGGCCAGTTGGACGCCATGCCGTGCAGCTTGAGCGCCTTCAGCCGCGTGACGATCTCGGTGCTCATGAGCGTGCCTCCTGTGGGTTGCGTAGCGCGTCATAGCGCTGCACGTCGGCGCGGGGTTCCTCCTTCAGCGCCGGTGCAGGTTGGGCCAGTTCACGGATGGCCGTGGTGCCGTCCTTCAAGCGCGCCAGCACGTTGAGCACGTGCTCGGCGCTGGGCCGTCCTGCTTCCAGCGCAATCTCTGCGGCCACCAGCACCGCCTCGAGGCCATGCACCGGCACGGCCGCCAGCACCTGCGCCATGACGCGGTCGCCGCCCGCGTGGCGCAGCAGATGGCGCTGAAGGGTCTGCAGGACCTCAGGCATGACCTTGAAGGGCGCGCCGTTGCGCAGCGCCCCAGGCTTGATCTGCACCAGTGGGATGTAGTGCTGCCAGTCGTAGAAGGTCAGCTCGCGCTCGAAGCTGCGGGTGTGCCGGGCCACCTCGACGCCGTCGGCCACCAGCACCAGGCTCTCAGGGTAGGCGCGCAGGCTGAGCACGGCGTTCACGTGCCGCGTCGGCACGCTGTAGCGGTTGCGCTGGAAGTGCACCAGCGCCGTGGCGGAGACGCGCACGGGCTGCTCGACGTAGCCGTCGAAGGGCTTCGGGCACGGCATCAGGCGCGCTTGCTCGTCTTGCAGCACGTCGGCCACGGTCAATGCGGGCCACTCGGGGTGTGCGGTCTCAGCCCAGCAGGCGCGGCATCGCTCGGCGAGCCAAGTGTTGAGCGTGGCCAGGTCCGGCCAGCGTCGCTCGCTGGCTTCACGCCAGACCTGGCGTCGGCGGTCCTGCACGTTCTTCTCGACGATGCCCTTCTCCCAGCCCGAGGCGGGGTTGCAGAACTCGGGCTCGAACAGGTAGTGCGAGCACATGGCCTGGAAGCGCGCGTTGACCGAGCGCTGCTTACCGACCCCCACCTTGTCGACGGCCGTCTTCATGTTGTCGTACACGCCGCGACGCGGCACACCGCCCAGTGCCTGGAAGGCGCGTGCGTGAGCGTCGAACAGCATCTCGTGGCTCTGCGTCGGGTAGGCCGTGAGCCAGAAGGCGCGGCTGCTGGCGAGCTTGGTGTGCGCGACCTCCAGCCGTCGGCGCAGGCCGCCCACGAAGACGTACTCGCAGCTCCAGTCGAACTGGAAGGCGTCGCCGAGCTCAAAGCTCATCGGCACGAAGGCGGCGCGCCGTGGCGCTGCGTCCTGCTCGGCGCGCCAGGCCCGCACCCAGCGGGTCACGCGGGCATAGCTGCCGGCGTAGCCCAGCGCGCGTATCTGCTCGAACAGCATCTTCACCGTGCGCCGGTCGCGCACCGGCCGGTGCTGGTCGGCCTTGAGCGCCGACGCCAGATGCTCAGCCCAGGCGTCCACCGCGCTGGCAGCCTCTCGCTTGGGGTACTTGGGTTCGGTCACGCCCTCCTGGCGCAACCACTGACGAACAGTGTTCCGGGACAACCCGGTGCGTCGACTCACCTCGCGGATGGACAGTCCATCTCGCAGGTGCATCCGTCTGATCTTGGCCAACATGCCCACGCTGATCACTCCTGCTTCCCCTGCTCATCCGTTGAGCAGGTCAGTGTGTTTTGCGTGGGTCAGTTTTGCGCGAGCATCACCCCGTTTTGTGGGTCAGTTTTCGGCGAGCGTCAACACAACAGATCGATCAGTACCTGACAGCCGAACGTTTGGCACAGGCACGCCTGGCGGCTGCCCAGGCGCTCGTCGAGACGCAGAAGTTGCGCCTGGCGCAGACCCAGGTGTTTGCGCCCGACGACGGTGTCATCTCCGCGCGCAGCGCTACCGTGGGTGCGGTGCTGCCCATGGGGCAAGAACTATTCAGGCTCATACGACGCGGCCGCCTTGAATGGCGTGCCGAAGTTGCCGCGCCCCAGTTGGCGAGGCTCAGGCCTGGGCAACTGGTGACAGTCACTCCGGTGGGTGGCGACCCCATCCGAGGCATCTTGCGCATGGTGTCGCCGGCCGTGGACATTCAAACCCGCAATGGACTCGTCTACGTCGACCTGCCTGCGGGACGTTCGGCTAGGGCTGGCATGTTCGCGCGCGGCGACATCGAGGTCGGCATCGGCAGCCAGGCGCTGACGTTGCCGCAGACTGCGGTGCTGTTGCGTGAAGGCTTTCACTACGTACTGAACGTCGGGCGGGACTCGCGGGTAATACAGACGAAAGTCAGAGTCGGTCAACGTGCTGGCGATCGCATAGAAATCCTTGCGGGCGTCGACGCCAGCAGCAAGGTTGTCGCCACCGCTGGCGCGTTCCTGGGAGATGGTGACCTGGTGAAGGTGGTCCAGGGCCGATCACCTACGCCAAGCAGCGCGAAGTGATGCAGGGGCGCGCATGAGCTTCAACCTTTCTTCCTGGTCGATCCGCAATCCGACCCCTGGCATCCTGCTGTTCGTGCTGCTCACGGTCGCCGGCCTCATGGGCTTCGCCGCCATGAAGGTGCAGAGTTTTCCGGACATGACGCTGCCCGCAGTGACGATCACGGCTTCACTACCGGGCGCCTCGCCCTCGCAACTCGAGAGCGAGATTGCGCGCAAGATCGAAAGTTCGCTTGGCACGGTACAGGGGGTCAAGCACATCAGCAGCACGCTCAGCGAGAGTACAGCCAACATCTCGGTGAGTTTCCAACTGGAGAAGTCCCCGCAGGAGGCCGTGGACGACGTGCGCGATGCGGTGGCGCGCGTGCGCAGTGACCTTCCGGCCGACATGCGCGACCCGGTCATCAAGAAGGCGGTGCTCGCCGACTCACCCGTCCTGACCTACACCGTGACGTCGCAACGCATGGACGAGGAGGCACTGTCCTGGTTCGTCGACCATCAAGTCGGCAAGATGCTGCTCGCTGTGCCCGGCGTCGGCGCCGTCAGTCGCGTGGGCGGCGTGACGCGAGAGGTACGTGTCGAGCTGGACCCGGCGCGGCTGCTGGCATTGAACGCCTCGGCCGCTGACATCTCACGGCAGTTGCGCCAGGTGCAGCAAGAGTCGGGAGGCGGCCGCGCCGAACTGGGCGGCGCCGAACAGCACGTCCGCTCCATTGCCACGGTGCAGTCGGCCGAAGAGCTGGCCGCGATCGATCTGGTGCTCAGCGATGGTCGATCTATCCGGCTGGACCAGGTCGCCACCGTGGTGGATGGCGTCGCCGACCCGCGCTCGGCTGCGCGGCTCGACGGCCGGCCGGTCGTTGGCTTCGAGGTCAGGCGCGCACGCGGCGCAGGTGACCTGGAAGTGGCCGAGGGCGTGCGTGCGGCCGTCACGGCATTGAAGGACACGCATCCCTGGATCGAGGTGGTCGAAGCCATTGACCACGTGCGGGCCGTGCAGGAGAACTATGAAGGCTCGATGGTCCTGCTCTACGAGGGCGCGGCGCTGGCGGTGCTGGTGGTGTTCCTCTTTCTGCGTGACTGGCGCTCGACCCTGGTGGCGGCTGTGGCCTTGCCTTTGTCGGCAATCCCCACCTTCGCTGTCATGCACCTGATGGGCTTCACCATCAACACGGTGACGCTACTTTCGCTGTCATTGGTGATCGGCGTTCTCGTGGACGATGCCATCGTCGAGATCGAGAACATCGCGCGTCACTTGCGCCTGGGCAAGAGTCCGTACCAGGCCGCAATGGAAGCGGCCGACGAGATCGGCCTGGCGGTGATCGCGACCACGTTCACCTTGATCGCCGTGTTCCTTCCTACTGCCTTCATGAGCGGTGCCGTCGGCAAAGTCTTCGTCCAGTTCGGCTGGACAGCAGCGATCGCTGTGTTCTTCTCGCTGGTGGTCGCCCGCATGCTCACGCCGATGATGGCGGCCTACCTGTTCAGGGACCCCAAGCAGCGCACTGCTCAGGAGCCGCGCTGGGTCAGCACCTACCTGGGCTGGGCCCACTGGTGCCTGCGCCGTCGGGCACTCACGATCGGTCTCGCGGCCTTCTTCTGCGTTCTCGGGCTGTTTCTCGCCACCACGCTGCCTGATGAGTTCATCCCTGCGGACGACCAGGCGCAGACTCAGGTGTCGCTGACCTTGCCCCCAGGCAGCACGCTCGGCGACACCTTGGCGCTTGCCGAGCAGGCCAGAGAGATTGTGCGCGGCAACAGGCATGCTCGGAGCATCTACACCACGGTCGGCGCGAGCCCCAGCAGCTCGGACCCCGGCGATGAAGGCCCGTCGAGCAGCAACGTGCGCCAGGCCACACTGACCGTGACCTTGTCGCCCCGCGCAGACCGCGGCGGCCTCAGCCAACAGCAGATCGAACGGCAGTTCCGCGCGGCCCTGGCCGGCTTGCCGGGCGCACGCGTCAGCGTCGGCGGCGATGGCTCCAGCGAGAACTACGTGCTGGTGCTGGCGGCTGACGATGGCCGCGTCCTCTTGCAAACAGCCGCGCAGGTGGAGCGGGAACTGCGGACGATCCCAGGAATCGGCGCGGTCACGTCCAGTGCTGGCTTGGTGCAGCAGGATCTGGTGGTACGCCCCGACTTTGCCCGTGCGGCCGACCTGGGCGTCACCTCATCGGCCATCGCCGAGACACTGCGCGTGGCCACGGCCGGCGACTACGACCAGGGCTTGGCCAAGCTCAACCTGGGTGAACGCCAGGTGCCCGTGGTCGTGAAGCTCGCGGGCGCCGCCCGGCGCGACATCGACACCCTGGCGCAACTGCCCGTGCCTGGCGCTCGCCGCCCCGTTGCGTTGAGCAACGTCGCATCGCTGGAGATCGGCAGCGGCCCCAGCGAGATCACCCGTCAAGACCGGGCCCGCAACGTCAGCATCACGGTCGAGCTGAACGGCAGGCCACTGGGTGACGTTGAAGAGGCCGTGCTGGCACTGCCCAGCCTGCGCCAACTTCCTCAGGGCGTGACGCGCAGCGCCAGTGGCGATGCCGAGGACATGGAAGACCTGTCTCAGGGCTTTGGCATGGCGATGCTCATGGGGGGACTCTGCATCTACGCGGTGCTGGTGCTGCTGTTCAAGGGCTTCGTGCGACCGCTCACCATTCTCATGGCCCTGGTGCTGTCCTTGCCGGGTGCCTTCTTCGCGCTGTACGTGACCGGATCGACCCTGTCGATGCCCGCCATGATCGGGCTGATCATGCTGATGGGGATTGCGACAAAGAACTCGATCCTGCTGGTCGACTACGCCGTCATCGCCCGTGAGCAGTTGGGCTTGAGCCGTACGGATGCGGTCATTGATGCTTGCCGCAAGCGCGCTCGGCCGATTGTCATGACCACCATCGCGATGGGCGCCGGGATGCTGCCGACCGCGCTGGGCTGGGGAGCCGACCCGAGCTTCAGGGCACCGATGGCCATCGTGGTCATCGGTGGGCTGATCACTTCTACCTTTCTGAGTCTGCTGGTGATTCCGGTCGTCGTCATTTGTGTCGACGACCTGGTGCAGTGGCTGCGCATTCGAATGGCAGCACGGTTGAGCAGCCGTGCGCATGCGCCGGGTGCCGCTTCACAGCGTGGTGGGATCGGCGCATGAACTGCATGCAGCTTCACCATGTATGGATGCAGTCGCCAGCGGCCAGCCCGCCGTTTGCTGGGGGCGAGTTCTCTTTCGCTCTGTCGCTGACGCTGGATGCCGTCACGCCGCCTTCACGCGGCCTTGTCGGCCTGGGGCGCATCGGCGTGGGCAGCCGAAGTTGTGGGGCCGCAGCGTGACTATCCTGCGGTATGCATTGACAGGCGCCCTGGCCGCTGTGGCGCACTATCTTGTGCTGCTCACATTGGTGGAGGGGCATCTCGCCGAGGCACCGGCGGCCGCGATGGCAGGCGCGCTGTGCGGCGCACTGTTGGCCTACGCCGGCAACCGGCATTTCACGTTCGCCGACTCCCAGGCGAGCTACCGCCGGGCACTGCCTCGTTTTGCGACGGTGGCATTGCTGGGCGCGGCGCTGAACGGCGCCGTCGTGTGGCTGGCATCGGTGGCGCTGGGCCTGCACTACCTGCTGGCACAGGTGCCGGCGACGCTCATCGTGCTGGTGCTCGGTTACCGGCTCAACAGGACCTGGAGCTTTTCGTGAACATGCGCGCCAGCCAAACCGTGACGGAACAAAGCTGCCTGCTCAGCATTGTTCTGCCGCTGTTCAATGAGGAGGCCGTGCTGCCGATGTTGCACCGGCGACTGCTCGCGTCGGTGGCGCATGTCCCGGGCGGAGTCGAGATCGTTTATGTTGACGATGGCAGCAGCGATGGCTCGCCGGAGTTGCTCAAGCAGTTGCATGCCAGCTGCGCGATGGTGTCGGTGCTCCGCTTCAGCCGCAACTTCGGCAAGGAGCAGGCCATCACGGCGGGCCTGCAGTTCGCAAGCGGCGCGGCCGTCATCGTCATGGACTCCGACCTGCAGCACCCGCCCGAGATGATCCCCGCCATGTTGCAGGCCTGGCGCGACGGCGCCGACGTGGTGAACATGCGCCGGCGCAGCCGCGCCGATGAGACTTGGTTGAAGCGCCAGGCGGCGCGCAGCTTCTACCGCGCGATCAACCGCCTCAGCGACATGCCCATCCCGGAGGACGTCGGCGACTTCCGTTTGTTCAGCCGGCGCGCTGTTGATGCGTTGAACCAGCTGCATGAGCGCAACCGTTTCATGAAGGGTCTGTTCGCCTGGATCGGCTACCGCCAGGTGACGCTCGACTTCGACTGCGGCGAGCGCGCCGCAGGCCACAGCAAATGGCGCTTTCGCCAGCTCTGGCACTTCGCCATCGAGGGCATCACCGCCTTCTCGGTTGCGCCGCTGAAGGTGGCCACGAAGGTGGGCTTGGCCTGTGCCTTGCTGTCGATCGCTCTCGGGCTCTCCTTCTTCGTGCGGGCGCTGGCCTTCGGTGATCCGGTGCCTGGCTTCCCGACGGTCATCGTCGTCGTGCTGATGCTGGGCGGCCTGCAGATGCTGGCCATCGGCGTGCTGGGGGAGTACATCGCTCGGCTGAGCCTGGAGAGCAAGCGCCGCCCGCTGTTTCTGATCGAGTCCTACGAACCGGCGACTGCGTATGCGACCCGATTCCAACAAGTTCGGAGAGTTGATGTCGACTGACTCGCACGCTGCCCAGGGCCGGGCGCGCCGCTGGATCCTGGTCCTGCTGGCCCTGATGATGCTGGCGCGGCTGGCCGCCATGGGCGGGCTGCCGCTGATGGACACCACCGAGGCCCGCTATGGCGAGGTCGGCCGCAAGATGGCCGAGCTGGGCGACTGGGTCACGCCCTGGCACGACACCGGCGTTCCCTTCTGGGGCAAGCCGCCGTTGTCGTTCTGGCTCACGGCGGCCAGCATGCGTTTGCTGGGCGTCAACGAGTTCGCAGCACGCCTGCCGCACCTGCTGTGCGGCTTGCTCATCGCCGCGCTGGTGTGGCAGTTCGCACGGCGTCGTGCGGGCGAGCGCGAGGCCTTGCTGGCGACCAGCATGCTGCTGGGCTCGACGCTGTTCTTCGTCTCGGCCGGCGCCGTGATGACGGATGCGGCCCTAGTGTTCTGTACCACGTTGGCGATGTTTGCCTTCTGGTTCGCGCTTCATGCGCGGGACGGCGCCGAGCGGCGCTGGATGGGCTGGCTGTTCTTCATCGCGCAGGGCTTGGGCCTGCTGGCCAAGGGGCCGGTGGCCGTGGTGCTCAGCGGGCTGCCCCTCCTCCTCTGGATCGTCATCGAGAAGCGTTGGTGGCAGACCTGGCGCGGCCTGCCGTGGCTGCGCGGCAGCCTGCTGACCCTGGCCATCGCCGCACCCTGGTATGTGCTGGCCGAGCGGCACACGCCCGGCTTCCTGACCTACTTCCTGGTCGGCGAGCATTGGCACCGCTTCGTCACGCCCGGCTGGCGAGGCGACCTTTACGGCCATGCACACGAGTTCGCGCGGGGCACGATCTGGGGCTTTGCCTGGGGCGCGCTGCTGCCGTGGTCGCTGCTGCTGCCGCTGGCGGCGTGGTGCTGGCGCCGCCGGGAGCCAGCCGGACCCGACCCCGAGCCGGCGCTGCGCCTGTACCTGCTGCTGTGGCTGTTGCTACCGCTGGCCTTCTTCACGGCGGCCCGCAACATCATCTGGACCTATGCGCTGCCGTCGCTGCCCGCCGCCGCCCTGTTGATGGCGCGCTGGATGGCGCGCCGCTCGGCCTGGGCGGAACACTGGGTGGCCGCGGGGCTGGCCGTGTCGCTGGCGGGCGCAGCGGTGGGTTTCGGTCGGCTCGGCGACGCGCAGCGCCAGCATGAACGCAGCGCCAGGGGCTTGGTGGCGGCCTACCAGGTGCGATCGCAGGGTGGCCAGCCGCTGATGTATGTCGGGCGCCGGCCGTTCTCTGCCGCGTTCTATAGCCAGAACCAGGTGATACAGCTTGGGGGACTCAGCGAGGCCGCGGGCCACCTCGGCGCACCGGGCGACTGCCAAGGCTACCTCGCGCTGGCGCAGGGTGAGAGCCGCGGGGAACTGGCGGCTGCCGGACTGCAGTGGCTTTTTACCGTGGGCCGGTTCGGCGATGTCAATTTGGTGTGCGTTGCCGCGACACGCGCCAACGGCAGGGCCGCCGGTCACGAGGCAGCCAAGCGGTGAAACATCCCGGACGCCAGGTAGCGATCTGCGTCGACGACTTCGGCCTTCATAGCGGAATCAACCATGGCGCCTGGCAGTTGGTGGAGATGGGGCGCGTCAGCGCGTTGGCTTGCATGAGCACAGCGCCGGCATGGGCCGAGGCGGCGGCGCGCCTGCGCGCGCACGGTCCCGCTTTGGTGGATGTCGGCTTGCACCTGAACCTGACCGAGCGCTTCGCGGCCGGGCAATGGCGGTGCGGGCTGGGCGCGCTGATCCTTTCTGCCAGCGGCCGTTGCCTGCCGGTGAAGCGGCTGCGCGATGAGATCGCCCTGCAGCTCGATGCCTTTGAAACGCATGTCGGAAAGCCGCCCGACTTCGTTGACGGACACCAGCACGTGCATCAACTTCCCCAGGTACGCGAGGCATTGCTGGATGAGCTGCTGTGGCGCTACCCTGCGCGTCGACCCTGGCTGCGCGACACCCGCCCGCCACCGGGCAGCCGTGACGGGGCGGCCTTCAAGCCCCGCCTGGTGGGCGCCCTTGGCGCTGCGGGCCTGTCGGCTCTTGCACTGCGCATGGGCTTCGCACAAAACCGTGGGATGCTGGGCGTTTACGGCTTCGCCGGCACATCCCAAGGCTATGCCGATCGGCTGCTGCACTGGTGCGAAGATTTGCTGGGCGGTGGCCTGTTGATCTGTCACGCTGCAAGCCTTGCCCATGCGGGCGACCCGATAGGCCCCGCACGTGCCCGTGAGTTCGAGGTGCTGGCAAGCGAGAGCTTCGGGGCACTGCTGTCGACGCAGCGGCTGAGTGTGGGAAGGCTCTCGATCGTTCACGGCCAAAGACCTGTCATGCGTTGACCCGCCGACCAGTCCAGGCTTGAACCGAAATTCAATGCCTTCCGGCTCAGCCTCAGCCTCAGCGTCGGAACGGGCTTGGCGCTCGATGCCGCGTCCGAGCACGGTATGCGCTAGGCCAAGACAACTTCAATGCCTCGCCCTCGCAATTGATCCACGATTCCTGAGTCAGCGCCGGTGTCGGTGATGAGCATGTCCAACTGCTCGACAGGCGCAATGACCGACAGGTTGCGCTTCATCAACTTGGATGCGTCCGCGACGGCGACGACCTGGCGGCTGATCTTCATCATCTGCGCGTTGAGCTGCGCTTCCAGGAGGTGGGGCGTCATCAGGCCGATCTCGGGGTCCAGGCTGTCCACGCCCAGGAAGAGGCGGTCGGCGTACAGGCCTTGCAGCGCGGCGACGGCTTGCGGGCCGGACAGCGAGAACGAGTTGGGCCGCAACTGGCCGCCGGGCATGATGAGGTTGATGTGCGGCACGGTGGCGAGCAGCGCGGCGATGTTCAGCGCATTGGTGATGACGTTCAGCGACGTGAGCCGCAGGCCGCGCATCTGCTTGGCGATCTCTTCCGTCGTGGAGCCGGAATCAAGCAGGATGGTTTCGCCGTCACGGATCAGCTTCACAGCCTCGGCGGCGATGCGGGCCTTCTGCTCATGGCGCAGCTTCTGCTTGACGCCGATGGGGACCTCCTCGGTGTCCCGCTGGGCCAGCGCGCCGCCGTGCGTGCGCAGCACGGCGCCGGTGGAGGCCAGCGCATTGAGGTCGCTGCGAATCGTGACGACGGAGGTGCCGAAGCGTCCGGCCAGTTCGTCCACGGTCACGCGGCCCTGGCTTTGCACGAGCTCGCGGATCAGCCGACGCCGCTCGTCGATGAGCAGCGGGCTTTCGGTTTTCGCGGGGGTGGTGGCGGAGGCGGGCATGCGGGATCGAAAGGCGGTGGGCCGACTTTCGAATGATATCGACGGGCTCAGGAAAGCCGGGCTAGCGCTTGCGCCGACAGGGGCTGGCCGGCCAGCCGCGCGGCATGCAGCGCAGCCCCCAGTTCAGGACCGAAGCGCGGGCGCTTGAGCGCCGCGCCGGGCAGGCGCCGGGTCAATCCCTTCTGCAGCGGACCCAGCACCAGTTCTCCGGCCGCGAAGACGCCGCCCGAGTAGGAGACGTCCACCGCAGTGTCAGCCGGCAAGCCGAGATTGCGCGCGGTGCCGGCGGCCAGCAGCGCGAGCTCGTCGCCGGCGCGCGCCAGCAGCTGTAGAGCCTGCGCATCGCCCGCGCTGGCGGCGGCCGTGGCCAGGCGGGCGAGCTGGGCCAACCCGCTGCGAGCGGCGCCGCCGTTGATCTCGCGGCACAGGTCCAGGTCGTGCTTCAGCTCGAAGTGCTCGCGCACGAGGTCCACCAGCGGGCCGGGCTCGGCGCGGCCGTCCGCCATGCGCGAAAACAGCGCCAGCACCTCGCGTGCCAGCCAGTGGGCCGAGCCCTCGTCGCCGAAAATCTCGCCCCAGCCGCCGCAGCGGGCGCTGCGCCCCTGCCACCCGCCGTAGGCGATGGAGCCGGTGCCGGCGACCAGGCTGATGCCGTCGGCGCCCGCCAGCGATCCGGCCCAGCTGCAGACCATGTCGTTGCCGACAGAGCTGCGCGGCACGACATCGGCCAGCAGCGCGTCGAAGCGGCCCAGCAGCGTGCTGTCCTCGCCGTGCGCAGGCAGGCCGGCGAAGGTGTGAGCCACGGCGGCCGCGCGCACGCCAGCCTGAGTCAGCGTGGCTTGCACGCCGTCGCGTAGCAACGCGCGCAATGCCTCGAAGCCGATCTCGAGGTAGTAGCTCGTCGTGGCTTCGTGGCGCGCCAGCAGCTGCCCGCTGGCATCCAGGAGGACGAAGGCGGTCTTGGTGCCGCCGCCGTCAATGCCGAGGAACATGGAATTCACCGTGGGGTCAGAGGATGGATGGTGACACCCTGGACGACGCGGTTCACGGTGCCGGACGCGCTGGGCGTGTCGGGCCGGATACCTCGCTGCAGTGACGCCAGTAGCGCCAGGCACTGTGCGAACACCAGTGCCACCGGGGCCAGCACGAGATCGGATGCGGTGCCGGGCAGCGCCAGGGGCACATCGTCGGCGTGGGGCGTGTCGATGCTGTCGAATGCGCCGAGAGCCAGCACGCGGGCTCGGCCTTCGCGGCGTAGCTCATGCAGCAGGTCCAGGTCGTACTTGCGCGTATACGGGTCGTTGGACAGGAAGAGGACCACGAGCGTGCGGTCGTTCAGGAAGGTCTTGGGGCCGTGGCGGAAGCCCAGCGGCGAGTCGGCCAGGGCGACGAGCTGGCCGTCGGTCAGTTCCAGCAGCTTCAGCGCGGCTTCGCGGGCCAGGCCTTGCAGCGCGTTGCTGCCGAGGTAGACGACGCGGTCGAAGCGGCCTTCGGCCAGCGCGTAGAGGCGGTCGGTTTCCGAGGCCATCAGCGTCGTGGCCGCTCCAGCCAGCGCTGTCACCGAATGCGCCGCCAGGCCGAAAGCCCAGGCGGCGGCCAGCAGCATGCCGGTGAAGCTGGACGTCATCGCGAACGCGCGATCGTGCGTCTCGTCGGGCAGCAGCAGCACATGTGCATGCGGCTGGCCGGCCAGGCGTCGATTCAGCGCGCCTTCTGCGGCGCAGGTGACGATCAGGTGGTGGCTGTGCTCGACGAGTTGGTCCGCCAGTTCCACGGCCGCCAGGCTCTCGGGGCTGTTGCCGCTGCGGGCGAACGACACCAGCAGCGTCGGCACGTCGGGCTGCAGGCATTGCGCGGGGCTGGAGACGATGTCAGTCGTTGCCACGGCCTCGATGCGGATGCCCGGCCGCTTGCCCAGCCGCTGCAGCAGCGCCGGCGCCAGGCATTGGCCGATGAAGGCAGAGCTGCCCGCCCCTGTCAGCACGATGCGCAGGTCGGGCTGGGCCAGCAGTGGCTGCAGGAAGGCGTCCAGAGCGGGGCGCGCGGCCTGCAGCTGCTGGTGGATGGACAGCCACACGTCCGGCTGGTGCGCGATCTCGCGGGCAGTGTTCATGCCGCCTCGGTGGGCGAGGTCGGCGGGGGCGAGGTGGAGCAGGGTCATGTGGAGATCAATCAGGCCGCGCAGGCATGGAGATAGGGCCGCAGGGCTCGGACGGTGCCGTCGCGGAGCAGGGCGTCGGTGTGGGTCTGGAGGCGGCCATCGCGCACCGCCTCGTACTGGCGCGGCAGGTACTGGCTCAGCAGCGTCAGTGGCGGCGGGGCGGCATCCAGGCGCGCGAGCATCGTGTGGCAGGCCTGGCGCACGGCCGGGTGGGCCCAGTAGTAGCGAATGCGGTCGCTCAAGGAATAGGCCAGATCCACGTCCAGGCGCTCGGGGTCCTGGTAGTAACCGCGCCAGTGCTCGGGCTCGGCGCGCATGACGCCCAGCACCGTGTCCACCAGCCCGTCGCCTTCGCCGACCCACTCGCGTTCGACCGCGGCCAGCGCCCAGAGCGTCTCGCGCAGCGCGAAGGTCACGCCGGGGCCGACCTTCAGGATCGCGAAATGGTCGCGCGCCAGCTGGGCCAGGTGATCCGGGGTCTGGTAGTCGGTCGAGTGGGCCTCAAACACCAGACCGGGCTGGCGTTCGATGAACGCGCTGAGCGCCTTGGCCTTCTCGGGGCGGTAGTCGATGACCTTGTGGTGGTCGAACTCCACGCCGGGCTGCACGACCATCGCGATGACGCGCTCCCAGGCCAGTTCCAGCCCGGCGCGGGCAAAGGCATGGCGATGCAGTTCCAGCGTGGATGCCGCCGCGTCGGGCGAGGTGACGGCCAGTTCGCCCAGGTCCTCGTGCGCGCCGCCGGGGACGGGCACCTCCGTGCCGATGACGTAGACGGGCGGCTCGCCGCGGTCCGGCGCGTCGCGCCAGGCCTGCTCTGCTGCCAGGCACAGGCGCACGGCGCGTGCCGCGATCTCCGGTTCGGGCAACGGCACGGGGTCGCCGGCGCAGCTCATCGAGCAGTCGAGGTGGATCTTGCGAAAGCCCGCCGCCACGTACTGCGCCACCATGACCTCGGCCTTGGCCATGGCGGCCTCGGCCGGTTGCTTGCGCCAGGCGTTGGGGCCTAGGTGGTCGCCACCCAGCACCAGCAGCTCGGGCGGCAGGCCCTCGGCGGCGGCCATGTCCGTCACGTAGCGGCGGAAGTCCAGGGGCGTCATGCCGGTGTAGCCGCCGTCCTGGTTGACCTGGTTTGACGTGGCCTCGATGAGCGCCGGCCGGCCCTGCGCCGCACATTCGCGCAGCGTCGCGGCGATGACCACAGGGTGAGCTGAGCAGACGGATGGAATGCCGACGGCAGTGCTGCCGGCGGCGGCTTGCTTGTGGCGGCGCACGAGGTCGAGCATGAGCTTCATGCGGCGTCTCCTTGAACGGTGGGTTGGGACGAAGAGGGTTTTTCGGGCTGCAACGCCAGCAGCAGCGCGGCCAGCAGCGCGAGGGCCACGCCGGCCAGCTTGCTGCCGGTGGGCGCGGCGCCGCTCAGCGCCATGGACAGCACGGCCGTCAGCAGCGGCGCGCCGGCGTTGACCAGCGGGGACACGACCATGGCCTTGCCGTAGCGGAAGGCGTAGACCAGCGTCAGCGCGCCGACGGCATTCAGCACTTGCGTGACGGCCGCCAGGCCCGGGCCCTGCCAGCCCCAGTTGATGGGCTGGGAGAAGTCCGTCATCGCCAGCGCGACCGGCACGCACAGCAGCCCGCCGACGGTCATGTAGAAGAAGATGCTCTCGGCGCTGCTGCCCGCGTTGGCCAGCTTGATGAAATAGGCCTGCAAGCCCCAGGCCGCCAGCACGATGAGGGCCAGCACGAACCACAGGCCCAGGCCCTGCCCACCCTGGCCCAGTTGCAGGTCGAACAGCGGCAGCGCGCACAGCGCGAGCACGATGCCCGCCACCCCCAGCTTGCCGGTGCGTTCGCCCAGCAGACCGAAGGACAGCGCGATCGTGATGGCCGGCGACAGCGACACGATGGGGAAGATCAGGTAGGCCGGGCCGCTCTGCACCGCCCGGAACAGCAGCATCTGTCCACCGGCGCCCAGCAGGCCCACGGTCAGGCCCAGCACGACGGAGCGGCGGTCGTGCTCGATGCGCCAGCCGCTGCGCGCCAGCACGATGGCGGCCGGCGGGATCATCGTCAGCGCCCAGACGACGTAGATCAACGTGTCGGGGAATCCGTGCTCGGACGGCAGTCCGGCGAACGCGCCCCACACACCCCAGAGCAGGGTCGTGACGAGGGCATGGAAGAGCCAGGTGCTCTGCATGGGCGGCATCTTTCGGTTGCAGCAAGCCAACGGCGTCGACTTTCGTGCGAAAGCATAAACGAACGAAAACGAAAACACAACGGCGAAAGCACCGCCGTATGCCAAATTCCGAGGGTGTGGGGCAAATATCCATATAGGTCACCCTGCTAGCGCACTGTCAGCGGTACGGAAGCCTTTCGTGGCATGATTCATCGAAAGCAATTCTCATCGGTGAAAACTCTATACGAAATTAAACGAAAGAATTCGTAGACTTGCGCCAAGCCGGCCCCGGAGCACTTTTGCGGGCCGGCAACCCGCACCGGGGACCCTGCCCCGGCACCCCTTCGCAGATTGCTTCCCGCTGCCCTGACGGCAGCCACGACAACAAAGGAACCGCTCGATGAGTCCTCGCCTGCAACCCCGCTTTTCCCCGCACCCGGTGACTGCGGCCGGCCTGCTGGCCCTGGCCGCACTCAGCGTCCCGGCTTCGGCCCAAGAGGCGGCCGCCAAGGCCGAAGCCGACCAGACGCTGGACCGCGTGGAAGTCACCGGCACCCGCGCCAGCCTGCAGAAGTCACTCGCCCTGAAGCGCAACGCCGCCGGCGTGCAGGACAGCATCAGCGCGACCGAACTGGGGCGCTTCCCCGACAACAACGTGGCCGATTCGCTGAGCCACATCACCGGCGTGTCGATCTCGCGCACTGCCGGCGGCGAGGGCCAGAAGGTCAGCATCCGCGGCCTGGGCCCGGAGTACACGATCACCACCTTCAACAACCGCCTGCTGGGCACCGACAGCGCCGGCCGCTACTTCGCCTACGACGTGCTGCCGGCCGACGTCATCAATGGCGCCGACGTCATCAAGTCCGCGCAGGCGTCCCTCATGGAAGGCGCCATCGGCGGCCTGGTGAACCTGCGCTCCGCCAGCCCCTTCGACCAGAAGGGCCAGCGCGGGCTGCTGCGCCTGGAGGCTGACCGCAACCAGATGAGCAGCCTCAACGGCACCAAACTCTCGGGCACCTACAGCAACACCTTCGGCAACGAGGTGGGCGTGCTGCTGGGGGTGGTTTACGCCAAGCGCGACGTGCGCACCGACACGGCCGGCAACGACGGCGGCTGGAGCCGCAACCCCGCGCCGAACAAGCCGGAGCTGTTCTGGCCCTGGGGCAACACCTGGGGCGGCGCCATCGACCCCAACGGCAATGGCCAGCTGGACCTGGACGAGGAAGGCCTGATCGGCCCGGGCCAGTTCCGCTTCGGGTCCATCATGGAGAAGAAGGAGCGCCTGGCGCTGTCGGGCAAGGTGGAATGGCGGCCCCGCAGCGACGTCAAGGTCGTCGTCGACGGATTCAAGACGCGGCTGGACTCGCCGCAGGTGGGCTACCAGCTCTCGTTCTACCCGCTGTACGCGCCGGGTCGCTGGTCCAACATGAAAATCAACAACGGCGTGGTCACCGACTTCACGCTGGCCAACCCCGACCCCGAGATGGCGCTCAACCCGGAGCTGCTCAACAAGACCGAATACCGCGTCGTCGACACCGCGATGTACGGCGCCAACGCGCAATGGAAGATCTCGCCCACCCTGACGCTGACCGGCGACATCTACGAGTCCACCTCCAGGCGCCATTCCGGCGGCAACGACAGCTATGTCGTGCTGCGCATGAACCAGCCCAACGTGACGCGCATCCAGCTGAACGGTTCGGCCGTGCCCGACGTGAAGACCACCTTCGCCGACGGTCGCGACCTGCAGACCGGCCTGGCACAAGGCCTGTTCAAGGCGAGCGACTTCAACACCCACTACTACAGCCGTGCCGGCGACAACATCGACGACAAGATCAATGGCGCCACGGCCAACCTCGACTGGAAGCTGGACCGCTTCTCCATCGACCAGCTGAAGTTCGGCCTGAGCCAGACCAACCGCAAGAAGTCGCGGGACATGATCAACAACGCGTTCAACGCCGGCGCCGACCACTACTCCGGACAGAACGCGATCAACGTCGGCACGCTGGGCGGCAACGTCATCAACCAGACGTTCAGTCCCGATGGCTTCCTGAGCGGCGTCAGCGGCAACTTCCCGCGCAGTTTCCTGGGCTTCGATGTCGGCAACTACGCCGAGGCGCTGAAGGCCTACGACGGCAAGCCCCGCCCGGGCGGCGGCGTCTACAGCTCGACCGCTTCCGCGCCGGCCTGGAACCCGCTGGAAAGCTACCGCGTGACGGAGAAGACCACGACCGCCTTCGTGCAGGCGGACCTGGCGGGTGATGGCTGGAATGCCGACGTCGGCGTGCGCTTCGTGCGGACCAAGACCTCCTCGCAGGCCTGGGACGCCAAGCTCACCGACATCATCGAGAACGGCGCGTTCAACTACACCGCCGTCTACGCGGCACCGACCATCCTCAATCAGGAGGCCACCTACAACTTCGCACTGCCCGCGGTCAACTTCACCTGGCTGTTCACCGACGCGCTGCAGCTGCGCCTGGGTGCCGCCAAGACCATGGCGCGGCCTTCGGTGGACAAGCTGGCGCCGTCGAGCACGACGGCCAGCATCTCCTGGGGCGACTTCACGCAGATCTTCAGCGGCAATGCCGAACTCAAGCCCTACAGCGCCCGGCAGTACGACGCCTCGCTGGAGTGGTACTACAGCAAGGACTCGGCGCTGACCTTCGCCGTCTACCAGAAAAACATCAAGAACCAGATCACCAACCTCTGGCTGACAGGCCAGGACATCGGCGCGCCGGGTGGCCGGCTGTTCAATGTGCAGCGGCCGATCAACGGTGACAAGGCCACGGCGCGCGGCTTCGAGGTCGGCTTCCAGCACCTGTTCGACAACGGCTTCGGCGTGCGGGCGCAGTACACCCGCAACAAGTCGCGCGCCTGGGTGGGCGGCGAGGAACGGGCGCTGGAGGGCATCGCACCGGCCACCGCATCGTTCGGCGTGATCTACGAGAAGGGCCCGTGGAGCATGAGCGCCACCGCCGACCGCACCGACGCCTTCGTCACCGCCACCAACGTGCTGGGCGCCAACTTCAACGAGACGGCCAACGCCACGACCTGGGTGACGGCGCAGGTGGCCTACGAGGTGAACCAGTGGCTGCGCATCAGCCTCGAAGGCAACAACCTGACGGACGCGGTGCAGGCACCCAAGCTGGGCAACGGCAGCATCAGCCTGCCCAATGGCTACTACCGCTACGGTCGCGCCTTCACCCTCGGCGCCTCCATCAAGTTCTGATGACGTGGATGGAGCCCCTCGCCCAGGCGTGTCGCTCTGCATGAGGTGCGGCTGGGCGACGCCCCGAGGGGACGGCGCCCGGCCCGCAAGACCTGAATGACTGACTGATATGCGACCTCTTGTCTCCTCCGTTGCCGCCCTGCTTGTCGGGGCGGCTTTTTCCTGCGCGCAGGCCGCCGAGACGCGCTACTCGATGGCCGACTACGGTCGCGTCCAGAAGATCGACGTCCACCTGCACCTGCACGACGCCGCCCCGGCCTTCATGGAGGCCGCCCGGCGCCAGAACTTCAGGGTGTTGACCATCAACGTCGACTACCCCGACTTCCCCCCGCTGGACGAACAGCAGCGCGTGGCCATCGCGCTGCGCCAGCAGTTTCCGCAGCAGCTCGCCTGGGCGGCCAGCTTCACGGTGGATGGCTCCGACCAGCCCGCCTGGCTGCCCGCCACCCGCCAGCGCATCGATGCGGCGCTGAAGGCCGGCGCCGTCGGCGTGAAGGTCTGGAAGAACATCGGCATGAACCTGAGGGGCGCCGACAAGCAGCTGGTCATGATCGACGACGCCCGCTTCGCGCCGCTGTTCGACGACTTCGCCCGGCAAGGCATCCCGCTGCTGGGCCACCAGGGCGAGCCGCACAACTGCTGGCTGCCGCTGGAGAAGATGACGGTCAACAACGACCGCGAGTACTTCAAGGCCCACCCGCAGTACCACATGCATCTGCATCCCGAGATGCCCAGTTGGGAAGCGCAGATGGCCGCACGCGACCGCATGGTGGCGGCCCACCCGAAGCTGCGCTTCGTCGGCGTGCACCTTGCCTCGCTGGAGCGCGACGTGGACGAACTCGCTGCCTTCCTCGACAAGTTCCCGGGTGCCGTCGTGGACGTGGCCGCGCGCATCGGCCAGTTGCAGTACCAGAGCCAACTGGACCGCGAGCGCGTGCGTCGCTTCTTCATCAAGTACCAGGACCGCGTGATGTACGGCAGCGACATGGCGCAGGCCCCCGGTCAGGACGGCGCCGCGCTCGGCAAGGAGGCCGAGGGCGTGTGGCGCATGCACTGGCGCTACTTCAACACCGCCGACAGCTTCAAGGTGTCCGACCTGGACAAGCCGGTGAAGGGCCTGGCCCTGCCGCGCGGCGTGGTGGACAAGCTCTACCGCAGCAATGCCGAACGCACCTTCCCGGGCGCCTGGGGTGGCAAGCGATGACCGCCCGCCGCGCCTTCCTGCAGTGGCTGGGTGCCACGCCGCTGGTTACGCAGCTGCCGCTCGCGCAGGCCGCCGAGGGCAAGGGCCATGTGCGCGTGCAGGACGCGTGCGTGTCGCTGCAGTTCGACGACCAGCTGCGGTGCCGCATCGTCAGCCTGCTCGGCAGACAGCCCGTCGCGCTGACGGCCTTCGACGCCAGCGAACACCTGATCGTCAACGGCAAGCCGCTCAGCCGCTTCGCGTTGCAGCAGGCCGAGCCCGCCAGGGCCGCCACGCCCTTCGGCGCCGGCCAGGCGCTGCGCCTGGTCGGCCGGTCGGCGGACGGCATCGAGAAGCGCATCACCGTCACCTTGCTGGACGAGCATCCCGGTGTCGCGCTGCTGGATGTCAGCTACGTCAACACCAGCGCCCGGCCGGTCACCGTGGATGCGTGGGTCACCGCCGCCCACCGGCTCGCCGCCGCGCCGCGACACGCTGGCGGCTGGTGGACCTACTCCGGCGCCAGCCACGCCGACCGCCGCGACTGGGTGCAGCCCGTCAAGCGCGGCTTCGAGCAGCGCAACTTCATGGGCATGAATGCGTCGGACTACGGCGGCGGCACGCCGGTCGTGAACGTCTGGCGCCGCGAGGTCGGCCTGGCCGTCGGGCACCTGGCCCTTCAACCGCAGCTTGTCGCGCTGCCCGTGAAGGCCATCGGCGATCAGGTCGACATCTCCCTGCGTGGCGACACGCCGCAGACTTTTGAGCCCGGAGCCACGCTGACGACCCCGCTCAGCTTCATCGCCGTGCACCGCGGCGACTTCTACGTGCCACTGGACCGCTACCGCCGCCTGATGGCCGCGCAGGGCCTGGCCGCGCCCGAGCCGCCGGTCAGCGCCTACGAGCCGCAGTGGTGCGCCTGGGGTTACGAGCGCGACTTCTCGCTGGAGTTCGTCCGCGCCACGCTGCCCAAGGTGCAGGAACTGGGCTTCAAGTGGGCCGTGCTGGACGACGGCTGGCAGGTCAGGACCGGCGACTGGACGCCCGACCGCGCCAAGTTCCCCCGGGGCGCCGCCGACATGAAGGCGCTGGTGGCCGACGTCCATGCCCGCGGCATGAAGGCGCGGCTGTGGATTGCGCCGCTGGCGGTCGCGCCCGGCAGCGACGAGCTGCATGACCACACCGACCTGCTGTTGCTGGACAAGGACGGCGCGGTGCAGGATGTGACCTGGTGGAACAGCTTCTACCTGTGCCCCGCCTACGAGAAGACGCAGGCCCGGCTGGCCGCCACGATCAGGATGATCATTGGCGACTGGGGCTTCGACGGCCTCAAGGTGGACGGCCAGCACCTGAATGGCGTGGCGCCCTGCTACAACCCGGCGCACAAGCACGCGCGGCCGCAAGAGTCGGTCGAAGCGGTCTCGGCCTTCTACAAGGTCATGCACGCCACGGCCCACGCGGCCAACCCGGAGGCGGTCGTGGAGGTCTGCCCCTGCGGCACCAGCTACGCCTTCCACAACATGCCGTTCATGGACCAGGCGCCGTCGTCCGACCCGTTGTCCAGCTGGCAGGTGCGCCACAAGGGCAAGACACTCAAGGCGCTGATGGGCCCGTGGTCGGCCTACGCGGGCGACCACGTGGAGCTGAGCACCGGCGGGCAGGACTTCGCGTCCAGCGTGGGCATCGGCGCCGTGGTGGCCACCAAGTTCACCTGGCCGGTGGACCCCAAGCCCAAGGACAGCTTCCTGCTGACGCCTGAGCGCGAGGCGCACTGGAAGCAGTGGGTGAATCTCTACAACAAGCAGCGCCTGGCCGAAGGCCGCTACCGCGGCGAGCTGTACGACCTGGGATTTGACAAGCCCGAGACCCACGTGGTGGAGCAGGGCGGGGTGCTGCATTACGCGTTCTACGCCGAACGCTGGGAAGGGCCGGTCACGCTGCGCGGCCTGGGCAGCGGTCGCTGGACGGTGCGCGACTCGCTGAGCGGCAAGGAACTCGGCAAGGTGACGGCTGACAAGCCCACGCTGTCGGTGCGCTTCACGCACAGCCTGCTGATCGAAGCCCAGCCCGAGGTGCCCGACTCGCTGCCCGTCGCGTTCGCCGGCCCGGTGAAGCAGGTCGGGGCCGATGGTTTCCCGCTGGCCTCGCAGTGGGCCGATGCGCCGACCGCCTTCTTCCGCCACGATTGGCAAGGCAGGGCACTCGTCGGTCCGCAGTCCACCCGCGTGCAGCTGCTGCGCGGCGCGAGCGAGCTTTACCTGCGCTTCATTTGCAAGTACGAGGCGTTGAGCACGTATGACCACGCAGGCTCGGCCACCGACATCTGGCCGCTGTGGGAGCGCGACGTCGTCGAAGTCTTCCTGCAGGCTCCGGGCCGCGCCGGCCTGAAGAGCTATCGCGAGGTGGAGGTGTCGCCCAACGGTCTGCTGCTGGAGATCGCCGTTGAGGCCTCGGGCAAGAAGCGCATCGCCGGCGAGAGCCGCGCGAAGGCGCGCATCGATGCCAAGGGCAAGGTGTGGACGGCGGAGCTGGCCGTGCCCATGCGTGGCGCGCAGGACGGCTGGCGCCTGAACCTGTTCCGCGTGGAAGGGCAGGGCCAGGGCCGCGTGTACTCCGCGTGGAGCCCGACGAACACCGCCACGCCCGACTTCCACGTTCCCGCCGTTTTCGGCCGCCTGATGACCTCCGCATGAAGCTGCTCGCCCTTGCCTCCCTGCTCGCCGCGTTCTCGGCGCAAGCCCAGCATTCTCTGGAAGCCACCGGCCGCTGGCAGCACAGTCCGGTCGGCAACGCCGTCACGCCGCCCATGGGCTGGTCGAGCTGGAACGCGTTCCGTGTCGATATCACCGAGCAGAAGGTGATGGATTCGGCCCAGGTCATTGTCGACTCCGGCCTGGCCGCCGTGGGCTATCGCAGCATCAACATCGACGACGGCTGGTGGTTGAAGCGCCGCACGTCCGACGGCCGGCTGTTGGTTCGCACGGGGCTATTCCCCAGCGCGAAACTGGGCGCCGGCAAGGACTCGTCGCTGCGGCCCTTCACCGATCGCATCCATGCGATGGGCCTGAAGGCGGGCCTGTACACCGACATCGGCCGCAACGCCTGCTCGCAGGCCTATGACGCCGACAGCCCCAACCTGCCCGAAGGCACGCATGCTGAGCGTGAGGTGGGGTTGATGGGCTTCGTGAAGCAGGATGTCGCGCTGTTCTTCGGCGAGTGGAACTTCGACTTCCTGAAGGTGGACGGCTGCGGCCTGTCGTCTTACGGCAAGGACCGCCCGCACGTGGCTTCCGGCCAGTACCGCGAGTACAAGCCGACGATCGTTGAAGGCAGCATCAACCAGTCCGACGTCGAGGGCACCAAGAAGCTGTACGCCGGCTTGAAGCAGGCACTGCACGAAGTGCGCCCGCTTGGCGACTACACGTTGTCGGTCTGCCTGTGGGGCACGGTCAACGTGCGCAGTTGGGGCCAGGACTACGGCTCCATGTGGCGCAGCAGCCGCGACATCTGGAAGGGCTTTGCCCAGATGGTGCACAACTTCGACACCGTCGCGACACGCGAGTTCTACGCTGGCCCCGGCCGCTGGAACGACCCCGACATGCTGGAGATCGGCAACGGCGATTTCGGCGCCGACCAGTTGCTGCAGGCGCGCACGCACATGGGCCTGTGGGCCATCGTCGCGGCGCCGCTGATGATTGGCACCGACTTGTCCAAGGCCGTCCCCGCCATCATCGACATCCTGAAGGCGCCCGAGGTGGTCGCCATCAACCAGGACCCGGCCGGCCACCAGGGCGTGCTGGCCTATGCCGACAGCGACCGCCAGATCCTCGTGAAGACGCTGGCCGACGGCCGCAAGGCGGTGCTGCTGTTCAATCGCACGGGTGCGCCGGCAAAGTTCACGCTGACCGCCGAGCATCTGAAGATGGACGCTGTGGCGCCCATCGCGCTGCGTGATGCGTGGGCGCGCGCCGAAGCCGGCAGCTTCACCGGCAAGCGCGAGTTCGAGCTCCAGGCCCGCGAGGCACTGTTGTTCGCCGCCACCGGCAAGCATGTGCTGCCCCGCGGCTACTTCGTTTCGGAGCGGCCTGGCAGCGTCTACGTGGCACGTGACGGCATCCGCGCGCTGGAGCAGGACCCCGTCGTCTACCGCGCGCTGCCGTCGTGGTCCACCACCGACAACGGCGGCACCCGCCCGGCCTATGCCGGCTGGGGTGGCCCGCGTGCCGACTCGACGCCGTATGACCAGGCGCTCAGCGTGCAGCGCCAGGTCTTCCGCCATGGCGTCGGCGTCCTGGCCGACTCACGCCTGCAGGTGCAGGTGGCGCCCGGTTCGCAGCGTTTCACGGCCAAGGTCGGCGTGGACGACTCGACGCGCGGCAAGACCGCCGGCGTCAGCTTCGAGGTCTGGGGCGACGGCCGCAAGCTCGCCAGCACCGCGCCTCTCAAGTTCAACCAACCGGCGCGCGAACTCAGCGCTGACCTGCGCGGCGTGAAGCTGATCGAGCTGATCGCGCGCCAGCACGGGGCCGACACCGCAGGCCCCGTCGTCGTGACTTGGGGCGAGGCTCGCATCGAGTAGCGACCCACCACGCGCTCGCCTCCTGCATCTCCCTTTGGCACCGGTTGCGCCAGTGCCCAGGCCGCGTTCGCGCTGACGCGACCTGAATCACCCAGTCCAGCGCACTGCGTGTCCACAACTTCGGGCCTGACGCCCGACCCTCCTGAGGAGAACCTGATGCACCCCATGCGTCCCTGCCCCCTGCCGCGCACCCGCAGCGTGGTCAAGCTCTCGGCCCCGCTCGGCGCGATGCTGCTGGCTGCGGTGCCTGCCACTGCGACTGCCGTGCCTGTGGTGTCGAACCCGCTGAACGCCTGCCTGGAAGTCAAGATCGACACCTGGGACATCCGCCTGGCCACATGCAATGCCGTCGCGCTGCAGGACTTCGCGCTGACGCCCGTCGGGAGCGGCAGCAGCATCTTCACGATCCGCAATGCGCAGGCCAACCTGTGCGTGGCCGCCACCGGCGCCAGCAACGGTGCCTTCGTCGAACTGGGCACCTGCCAGCCCACGCAGGCGAGTCAGCGCTTCCAGACGGTCGCGCTGGCCGGTGGCACGACGTCGCAGCTCAAGCTCGCCGCTCACAACCTGTGCCTGACCGCGCCGGCCCAGGTGGGGCAGGTGGGCTTCTCGGTGACGACCTGCAGCACCAGCAGCACCAGCCAGGCCTGGCGGTTCGCGGCCACCGCGCCGGCGCCCACGCCCGGCCCGGCGCCTGGCCCCGCGCCGGTGGAGACCAGCTTCACCGTCAGCACCGCCGAGATTGCCAATCCCGAGCGCGGCATGTACGTCTGGGCGGCCGACAACCTGCTGCAATGGACGCAGGCCAACGCCGACTCGCAGTTCCAGCAGGGCTACCGCGTGGTCTACGCCCCCGTTCGGCTGGATGCCTATGCCAACACGACGCTGCCGGCCAGCGTGCTGACCCAGCTGACCAACGGCTTCACGATCGCACGCCGCGCGGGGTTGAAGCTGGTGCCGCGCTTCCTCTACAACTACCCCGAGAACGAGACCGAATATCAGAACGTGAAGGACGCGCCGCTGGCGCGCGTGCTGGGCCACATCGAGCAGCTCAAGCCGGTGCTGACGGCCAATGCCGACGTCATCGCCTTCCTGCAGGCCGGTTTCATCGGCGCCTGGGGCGAGTGGCACACGTCGTCCAACAACCTCACCGCCAGCGGCCCGCGCACGCAGATCCGCGATGCGCTGCTGGCCGCGCTGCCGGCCGACCGCTTCCTGCAGCTGCGCTACCCGGCCTATCTGATGGCCTGGGCGCCGAGCGTGCCCGGCTGGCGCGACGGCTCCGCCGCGTCGCGCGTCGGCGCGCACAACGATTGCTTCCTGGCCTCGGCCACCGACGTGGGAACCTACAGCGAGAACACCAGCGACCGCACCAACGAGCGCAACTACATCGCGTCGTTGTCGCGCGTGGCGCCTTTCGGCGGCGAGACCTGCAACCCGGCCGACGAGGAGAACCCGAGCCCGCGCACCACCTGTGCCGACATCCTGAACGAGGGGCGGCAGTTCAACCTGACCTATCTGAACGACAGCTACTACCGCGACATCTTCCACGTGCGCTGGGAGCAGCAAGGCTGCATGGCCGAGGTCAAGCGCAGCATGGGCTACCGCTTCGAGTACACGACGCTGCGCCACAGCGACGCCGTGACGGCGGGTCAATCGGGCACGCTGCTGCTGACCGTGCACAACCGCGGTTGGGCGCGCGCCTTCAACCCGCGTGCCGTGCAGCTGCTGCTGAAGCACAAGACCAGCGGCGCCGTCGTGCGCATCGCGCTGCCGACGGCGGACCCGCGCACCTGGCTGCCCAACACGACGACCACCGTGTCAGCCGGCTTCACCGTGCCGGCGGGCACGCCCACCGGGGCCTACGACGTCTTGCTCGCGCTGCCCGACGGTGCCGCCTCGCTGGCCGGCGACGTGCGCTACAGCGTGCGCCCCGCCAACGCCGACAACAGCGCGAAGGCCCAGGCCTGGGACGCCACGCTGGGCGCCTTCCGCGCGGGCACGACGCTCACCGTCCGTTGAAGCACCCAATGCGTTGACATGCGCGTTCGCCAAAGCTCGTGGGGTCGGTTCGATACAGTGACCTTCAGTTAGAAGCTTTGTTTTCAGCGCGCAAATCTCAGGCGCCGCCGAACAAAGTTTCGAACTGAACTCAGAGTGACGCCATGACCTGATTCAGGTCAGCCGGCACGCCAAGGTTTCTAACTTTGGACCTTGAGACTGGTTTGCTACGACCGCGTCGGATGGTCAAAGTTATGAACAGCGTTTCCCACGGGAAATGCCGGCGCCCGAGGGACTTGGCGACGAAGCCCGCCATGGACGCCAGCTACAGAGGATGGTTGCAGGGCTTTGCCCGGATCGCCGACACTGGCCAGTTAGGGGGCAACACATGGCAAGTAGCAAGGGTCCAAAGGGGTTCACACCCGATATCCAGGCGTTCATTGGCAGCTTTGCGGCGGACATTCGCGACGGCGCGGCGGCAATCTTCGCGGGGGCCGGGCTATCGGTTGAAAGCGGCTTTGTGAACTGGGCAGCGTTGCTGCGCGACATTGCCCACGAGCTTGGGCTCGACGTTGATCGCGAAACCAACCTAGTCGCGGTGGCTCAGTACCACCTCAATGAGCGTCGCAACCGCAGCCGGATCAACCAGAAGATCGTCGACGAGTTCAGCGCCGGCCACTCCATCAACGAAAACCACCAGATTCTGGCTAGGCTGCCGATCGCGACGTACTGGACCACCAACTACGACGCGATGCTAGAGACGGCGCTCACGGCAGCCGGCAAGGTCGTCGACGTCAAACATTCCGTGCCGCAATTGAAGACCGTCAAGCGCGGGCGCTCGGTCATCCTCTACAAGATGCACGGCGACGCTTCGGACCCGGACAACGCGGTGCTGACGAAGGACGACTATGAAGGGTACTTTCGCGACCGAGAACCGTTCGTGGCCGCGCTGTCGGGCGACCTCGTCGCAAAGACGATGCTGTTCCTCGGCTTCAGCTTCACCGATCCCAACATCGACTACGTCCTGAGCCGCGTTAGGGTCGTGCTGCGCAGCGCTCCGAAGCAGCATTACTGCATCCTGAGGCGTGAGCAGCGCCGCTCGGGCGAGAAGGTGGAGAACTTTCAGTACCGTCAGCGCCAGCAGGACTACTTCGTGAAGGATCTCGCGCGTGTGGGCATTCACGCGCTGCTGGTCGATGAATATGGTGATGTGAAGCGCATCCTGCGGGCAATCGAGGAGCGCTACCGCAGCCGGAGCGTTTTCATCGCGGGCAGCGCTGCCGAATTCGATCCGTGGGACACGGACACGGCGAATCGCTTTCTCGAATCGCTTGCCAAGGCGCTCATTGGTAAGGGCATGGACATCGTCACCGGCTTTGGCCTCGGCGTCGGTCCTCCGATCATCGCTGGCGCCTACAGCGAGATCCTGCTTCACCCTAGCGCGCGCAGCCTGTCACAGCTGCAGGCGCATCCATTTCCAGTGGACACCAGCACCACCCCTGCCCGGCTCTCGCTCTACCAGCAGCACCGCGAGCGGATGATCGGCGCCGCGGGCGTCATCGTCCTTGTCTTCGGCAACAAGCGGGATAACTCAGGTGCGCTGGTGCCGGCAGATGGCCTGCTTGCCGAGCTGGAGATCGCGCAGGCAATGGGGCTGCACGTGATTGCTGTCGGCGCTACTGGTTGGGTAGCGAAGGAGATCGCGGCGACGCTGTCGCCGCCGCCGGGCGCCACGGAGAACTACAGGAAGGCGTTTCTGGCCGCCAACGACGCGAAGAGCAAGCCCGACCAGATCGTGCAGGCTGTTGTGTCGATGATTGAGGAGTTCGCGAAATCAACAACTGCGGGCGCCCGCCCGCATGCAAAGGGGAGGAAGTGACATGGCACGGAGAGTCTTCTTTAGTTTTCATTACGAGCGTGATGTGCGGCGCATCGTGCAGATCCGAAACTCTTGGGTGGTCAGGCCAGGGGGCGATGCGCAGCCCTTCTACGACAAGGCAGAGTTTGAGGAGGCGAAGAGACGCGCCGGCGGCATCGAGCAGTGGATCGAAGAGCAGTTGAAAGGGTGCTCCGTCACGGTGGTTCTCTTCGGCGCGGAGACCTACGAGCGCGAATGGGTCAAACACGAGATCAAGCGCAGCTATCAACTCGGCAAGGGGATCCTTGCCATCGACATCCAGGGCGTCAAAGACCCGCAGAAGGGTGTCGACGTTCAGGGTCGCAATCCGCTTCTGCACTGGAAGGCCAACGATGTTCCGTTCACGCAGCTCTACAAGACCTATAGCTGGGTGGGCGACGACGGTTATCGCAACATGCCGGCTTGGATTGAGGCTGCTGCCAAGGCCGCAGGACGGTAGCCACCCCGTCTGCAATGCGGCAGCGCTGTTGGAACGCCAGATCGAAACTTTGACATCCAGCGTGGTCTTGGAGCGAAGCTCAGTTTCGATACTTTGACCGACAGTTCGAAACTTTGTTATCAAGCTCCCATCTGGGTCGGCGCAACACTTGGGAGAACCGATCTGATCCATTGGCCATAGAGCGCAAGGCAGTGACTGCAGCCACGAGCGTTCAACGAAACGGGAAAACCATTCGCCGTTGAGTCAGCGGCCCCGCAATTTGAAGTATCTATTGGGAAAACAACTGCGCTCGATGAATTGCGCTGTCTGAGCTGCCAACCCAGGAACTTGCCTCCAAATCTCTATTTAAAAGCTAACCTTGGTCCCTCGCCCCCCAAACGACGCATCCGTCCTCGCGCTCTTTCAAGTATTCGCCGCTCACGAGTGTGTTCTGCTAAAGCGGTCCCAAGCACTTCGTAAGTTTCTGGGTGGTCGATCGCGAACGCTTTTTCAGCCCCTTCCTTACGAACCTGCGCATATCGCTGAACAAGTCTTTCGTGGAAGATTGTCAGCCAGCGATATTATTGCGAATCACAGCTTGGCCAACGTGTTGGCTCTCTGTCACGAAGATGCAGAAAAGCCGTCCTACATTAATTCCCTGAAGTTTGCTGAAATGCTTCCTATCAGCAGGGGGGCGACGACTATGCGCAGCTGTCCTAGCTGTGTTGCAGAAGATCTCAAAAACTACGGTTTCGGATACTGGCGGGCGAGCCACCAATGGTCGGTCCTTCGCCACTGCATCATGCACAAAAAGGCTCTGCAGCATGGCTGCGGCCGTTGCGGCAGGTGGAAGCTGGTGAGGACTGGCTGGAGCGAACGTCCAGAAAGTCCATGTTCAGTCTGCGGTTCCAGGGACAAGATTGCCCTAGAAGTGCCGCAGTCGGACGGCTATGCAGAGTACGTTCGCATCTTCCAGCAGGCTCGGTGGAAGCCCGAAGCTCTATCGCGGGATGCGCTGAACCGTCTGCGACTCAAGGTTGCACGCCTGCGGCTGGGCGCTTCCAGGCCGACGATCTACGACTTTTTTCAGATGCGCGGGGACAAATCTATTGCCCTTCGGAATGCGTTGGGCTGTGGCAAATTGACGCCAGCTGAGGTAGAGGCCCTGCATTCCGGCCAATATGTCGGCCCGCGCCCCACCGCCTACATCGCGGGTTTTGCCTATCTGAAGTGGGTTTTGCGATCAGCTGCCAATGACATGCTGCGGCCAAGCTAGGGCTGCGGAACGAATGGCAGGAAGCGCCAAACTTGATTCTTAATCTGCACGCCATTGGAACAAATGGCCGCTTTCCCCGCTGCTATTGGATAGTTTCAGGCAGCTTCTACCAATAGTGTGACATCCCGGGCGGGGCGCAAGTTCGCTCCCTTGTTGCCTGGTTCTCCTACTATCATGCGCCTCGCCGCAATGCCGCTCGTCGCGTTATTTGCGGAGTCGCGCATGGAGATTTGCGCGCATTCGCAGCAAAGGATCTAGAGAGCCAGAAAGACAAAAAGCGCATCACCCCTTCGAGTAACGCGCCCCTGCCTGGTCGAATGTTGCCACTCTACCGCTGTAGCAAGCCAAGGGTAGCACAACCGGGACAGTTGGCGCAGCTTTGCCAACAATTTTTCGGGCGATGCCCGTATCCGAATGCCACTTGGACCAGTGCCTCGCTCACTGAGCGTTCGTTCGCCTTATCTCGGGCCGTCCCCGCGGACTCCCATGACCGCAGAGAAGCTGCGCAAGCTGATACGTCTGGGGTTCGGCCAGGGCCGATTTCAACAGTACCAGCCATGGCTCCGCGTACGTCGCAGCTTCTCCTCTCCTGTCTCGAAGCAGCATGTCTTCCAGATTCCCGGCCAAGGACGGCACGCGCACTTGCTGTCCGGACTTGAGCACAGCTTTGCCCTGCTTGCGGGCTATCTCGGAGCAATCGAGGTTCGCGAGCAAGTGCCCGTCCATCCGGAACCGGCTCGCCATCCTGGATTCGACAGCCAGGGGCGATATCCGATCCGTGGCAGCGATGCCATCTTGCCTGGCCTTCACGACATCGCCAAGGACGCAGGCATTGATCCGGGCCGATACCCAGGCACGGCATTGACGTTCGTCATGACGACTGATCTGGTGCTGTTGGTCAAGGATGGCGTCCAGCACAAGCTGGTCTATTGGCCCGTCAAGCCAAGCGCAGATCTGTGGGGGCCTGGTGGAGTCCGTCGGCGAGAACGGCTGGAGCTTGAAAGGCGTCACGCCGCGCTATCTGGCGCTGCGTTCGAACTGATGACGGACGAGACAGTCTCTAGCGAATTCCTCTTCAACCTTCGAGCGCATAAGCCGTTCTCGGAAGATCTGGAGCGGCTCAAGACTACCGAGACACTACAGCGATTTGCTGAGCGATTCAACGACAGTCGCGGCGGCAAGCTCGGCGAGGTGTGGCGAGCAGCTGGGGCGTTCGCTGGAATACACGCATTGGATGAGCAGCGCAGGCTCTTCGACGTAGCGGTCTGGCTGGGACTGCTGGATGTACATCTGAGCAAGCCGCTAGGGCCGCATCTGCCGATTTGGTGGGGAGGATGGGAGCAGCGAAGTAAGCGTCCGGCAATCCCATCTTGAGAACGGTCGTCGCAGCGATAACGATGCTGTCCAGTTAAGCAAATAGCTGGACACGATGGAAGCCGAACAGAGTCGCAAGCGCAGTCGCTACAGCCGTGAGTTGAAGGCCCGGATC
>JAEUPJ010000052.1 GCA_016790285.1 Roseateles sp.
GCCACGGCAGCAGGGAAACCGGCACCGCAAAAGCCTTCAAAATCCACCCCAGCGTAACCCCTCGGGACGCCCGTTCCACCCACCTGTTCCTGGCTCCATTACGGCGAACATCGGTGGCTCTATTACGGCGGTCGGTGACACTGCCCGCGGTGCAGCATCCAGTGCCCAAACTCGTGGCCGATTGAGAAGCGGTCTCGACCCGCGGCCGGCGCAGGCCGAATCGTGGCGATGGCGCGGTCGCCGTACCCCACCAGCGTAGCCGCGCATCCGTCCAAGTCCGCCCGCTGAACGCGCATACCGTGCATGAGCGCGAGCGCTTCCACGTCCAGCTCCCCTGGCGCAGAAATGCCGCACTCCTCGACCAAGGCCTCAGCCCGTTCCCCGGGTTCGGTCACTTGCCGTTCTCGGCTTTCGCGTCCGCCAGAACCTGCTGCATGGTTGCGTACAGCCGCAGGATGTCCTCGTCGGACATCTCGTTAAGCTCCCGAGCAGCAAGCGTGAACCTGGTGTCGTTCGCAGCTGCAGCAATGAACGCACGCGCTTCGGCGACCGAAACGGGTGCTGGCATGGCGGCTTCCTCAGCTTCAGCGCCGCGGGCGAGCGCGGCTTTGGCAGCAGCAAACTTGCGCTTTGCGACAGCCGTCTTCGCTGAGCGCACCAACGCGAGGCCGAATGCACGCGCCTCCTCTTCCGTTGTTCCGGCCAGGACTTCCGAATCAGGCGTCGCCACCAGGTCACGGAACTGCGCCTCTAGGAAGGCTGCGGTCGGATGCTTGTTTGAACTTTGTCCCATGGTCATTGCCCCTTTTGTTGAAGGGAAGCAAGCTTGCGTTCCAGCTTCTTGCGGAGCGCGTCGAACTGCTTCTGGTCAAGGCCCAAAGCCGCAGCAGCTTCAGGTCCGCTGAGACCCTCCATGCGTACTGTGAGCAGGTCCTCGAGCTCTTGGTCACTGGTCACGAGCTCCTCGAGGGCATCGAAGAGTTCTTGCGCCGCGGCGTAGTCCTCGGGAGTGTTCAGTTCGACAGCGTAGTCGAGATGCGGTTCGTCGTCTTCCGGTGCCTCGTCCAGCGTCGTGGTCTGCCGTCGACTGTCGATAGGTGCGTTCTTGACCTTCTTCCGCTCGTTGAAGGCCACGCCATCCATAGCGGTGGCCAGCGTGACGAGCGCCGGTACGCCACGTCGCCACCCTCGGTCTTCCCCAAGCAGTTTCTCCACGACCTTGTGCAGTAGGTCGTCACTCGACATCTCCGTCAGGCCGACCGCGCGCTCGCGAGCCAAGCTCCTCGCCCGCTCCCAGTCGGCGGGGGGCATAGCGTTCAACGCTGCCTCCACCTCTGCGCCGCTTAGGTACTCGTGTTTTTCGGACCTTGTCCGCATCGCTTGCCTCTCTCCCGTAGGACTCTCGACGTGTAGTCAGTCGGACGCTGGAAATTTATTTCTTTTGTGCGCGTCCAGACGCCCGTTCCTGAGAGTCTTACCGACTGTACCGCCCGGCCACCGGTTCGTCAGTGGCCCGGTGGCTCGCTTGACCAGCGCCAAACTACACCTCGAAAGCGGCCCACGACCCCAATGGCCACGAACCACAAACGACTGCCCATCCCGCTGCCGGTTCGGCACAGCCTCTGGATTGCCGCCGCTGGGCGATGCGAGTTCCGCGGCTGCAACGAACCGGTGTCGCGGGACTTCCTGACGAAGCGCACCGCGTACGTTGGCGAGCTCGCACACATCGTGGGCGACAGCCCCGACGCCCCCCGCGGCGACCTCGTTCGCTCGAAGCAGCTCGCGCAAGACGAGCGAAACCTGATGCTCATGTGCTACGGGTGCCACAAGCGCATTGACCGTCACGGCAAGGCCAATGGGTACAGCGAGGCTGACCTGCTGGCGATGAAACGGGAACACGAGGCTCGCGTGGAGCTCATTTATTCGTCCACGGGCGTCAAGCAGACACTGCCGGTGCTGATGACGTTTCCGATTGCGAGCCACACGCCAGTCATCGACATCCGCGACATCAACCACGCCATCATCGAAAACTCGAAGTACAAGCGATTCCCGTCTGGGAGGCACGTTCACATCGACCGGAGCGACTTCGACATCACGGACGGGTCACCTGACTTCTGGGCGCGGGCGGAGGCGACGCTCACGAGCATCTTCGAGACGCGGCTTCGACCAGAACTGACTGCCCGGCACGCTCCATCCCACCTGACCATCGCCGCGTTCGCGCCCATTCCCCTGCTCATGAAGCTCGGGGCGCTGCTGGGCGACAAGATGGACGCCAGCGTGCTGGACCTGCCGGTTGAGCGCTGGCTTTGGGATACGCGCACAGATGTCGCGGCGCCCAACTGGCAGTTTGACGTACCGGCGCAACTTCCGCGTGTCGTTGCAGTCGAGGTGGGCGTGTCGAGCCGGGTGACGGGTGCACTGCCGCCGGAAGGCGCGCCAGTTCTGAGGTTCGAGGCTGCGGCGCCCAATCGGGGAATCATCCGGACCGAGGCCCACCTGCAGGAGTTTCGAGCCCGCTGCAATGCGTTCTTCGTGGCGCTGACCGCGGCCGGCGCTCGCGTCGTGCACATCTTCCCCGCTACGCCCTTGTGCGCAAGCGTTGAGCTGGGAAGGCTGCTCTTGCCAAAGACGCTCGAAGAGGTCCACGTCTGGGACCGGCAAGCACCGACCTGGGTCCATGCCCTTCGCCTGAAGTAGCCCGGCGCCGCCACGACGGTGTCCAACTTCGACCGCTCGAGAGTCTTACTGCCCAGGGCGCCCGGAAGTCGAGCGTGACGCCCAACCCCAGCTAGAAGAAGAGGTTAACGTGCATCGCGACTTTCCCATGACCCTGCCCAGCAATGAAGATGCGCTCGTCGGCGCATCCGGCGCGCTGGCCGCCATCACCCAGGCGCACTCACTGAGCGACACCGAACGCGAGCGGTTGAAGAGCAGCTACGAGTCCATCGGCGAGTTCCTGAGCGAGCACCCGTTCTTTGGCGGGCTCACCGTCGAGGTTCATCCCCAGGGCTCGATGGCAATCGGCACGACGACCAAGCCGGAGGGCAAGGCGGAGTTTGACGTTGACCTGGTGGCCCGGCTGACCTCGTCGGCACAGCGGCAAGACGCGGTGTACCTGCTCCAACAGCTGGACGAGGCGATGGGTGAGTACGCCGAGCGGCACGACCTCAAGGTCGAGCCCAAGCGTCGGTGCACCCAAGTGCAGTACGCGAACGCCATGCATACCGACGTGACCCCGGTCATCGACTGGCCGAGCCATCTCGAGGCTTACGGCGATGTGGCGGGTCTGGTTCCGGACCGCGAGCGCGGGGAACATCTGGGGACCAACCCTCGTGGATACGTCCGCTTCTTCAACGACGCGGCGGCGCTCCTGCCGAAGTTCTCCTTGATGGAGTCACGCCAAGCGCTTGCCAAGGCTGACGTGCTGCCCCTGCCGGGGCCCTCGGCATGGGCAAGACCGCTGGCTCGCTATGTCCAGCTCTTCAAGATTCACAGGAACATCCTGTTCGCCGCTCACCCGGAGCTCGCGCCGACCAGCACGTTCATCACGACGCAGGTGGCGTTGGCCTACGCTGACTTGGTGCGGCCGGGCGCGACCTTCCAATCCCCCGTTCACCTGCTGCTCGCCATCTTCGCGAAGATGCCGGAGTACGTCAGTGTGGGATACCGTGATGGCCGCGAGCACTGGGTGCTCTGCAACCCGACGCACCGTAGGGAAAACCTTGCCGACCGTATGAACTCGGGTGACCGCCAGGACGCCTACCGTCAGTGGCGGGCGCGATTCGCCCACGACGTCGCCAGCTTGTCTGAGATGTACTTGCCGCACGGCGCAGGAGTAAAGGTCCTAGCCACCTCAGTCCAGAACAGCTTTGGGACCCGAGCTAGCAAGGCCTTGACGGACTCGTACGCGGCCGGAGCGGCACGCGAGCGCGCCAACGGTATGACCCGCATCTACGTTCCGACAGCAGCTGGTGCGGCTGCGGTCTTGCCGATTGCTTCGCGCGCGCACACCTTCTACGGCGACTGATGAGGTACGGGGGCGCATCCGCGGACAAGTCACTTGCGCTGCAGGCGATGCACCTGCAAGCGCTTGGGCTACCAGGAGCGCGTACCTCGATACCGGGCGGCCGCCAGCTCGAGTACGAGTTCGATGTCGCCCCCTTCCCGGGCGCGCGCACCTACAGGTGCCGAATCATGCTCAAGAAGGATGGCAGCTCGCCCAAGGCTTTCGTTCTGTCTCCCAACCTGCACGAGTTGGCCGAGGGGAAGAAGCTGCCGCACGTGTACCAGCATGACGGTAAGAGCTCACGCCTCTGCCTGTACTTCCCTGCCGACAACGAGTGGCTGCCGAACATGCTGCTGGCGGAGACCCTCGTCGCCTGGACCATCGACTGGCTACGGTTCTTCGAATTGTGGTTAGTGGACGGCGAGTGGCGAGGGGGAGGGCGGCACCCGGAAGCGTAGCGGCTTCTCTCTTTCCGGTGCACTGCCGCTGCGGTCCGAAGGGCCTGATGTCGACGGCCTTCGGGCATCAGCGTGAGGGTGGTCCAATCTCCAGGCAAAGCGGCAAGTCCTGGGGGGCGGACCTAGCTGGATTTGGCGCTCGAAGGCGCAGGTGTCCCCATCCAATGCTTGGCGGCGGCGGCCGGGAGGCTCCCTGCGCTACGTGCTATACTGCGTAGACGGATGCTCGCTTGAGATGCAGGTACTTTTGGTACACAGCACATAAGCGAAGTGCGCCACCCTCCGGCTGCAAGGTCGGGCGGGAGTCATCCGAGGGGCCATCGGCGATAATTGCCCTAGTTGAGCGGAGTGCTGCCCGTCATCAACTTAAGTCTAAGCAAACGGGCCCACGCTATGTGGGCTTTTGTTTTTCTGGAGCCCGCATGACCCTTCCGACGAGCGCCCCAACTAAAGAGGCCATCGAGCGGCTCCGTGCCGAACTGAATGAACGGCTGCTGGGTCTGGCTGATGATGAGATTGTTGGTGCGCAGCTAGGCACCCACTTGAACAGGCTCTTGTCGCCGGCCTCGTACAAGTCATGGCTGAGCGCTGGGCAGAACCTGCGTTCGTTTGCTGAGTCTTACCTAGTCGGCCTCGTATCGTCGACGGGCCGGCGCAAGGGCTTGGACTACGTCTACGCGATTGAAGGCAAGGCTAAGCCCATTCTGCAGACCTTCAACGGCGACCTCTGGAAGGCCTTCTGCTCGACAAGGCCCGTTCAAAAAATCGCATACGACGGCGCAACAAGTACTCTGTCTCTTCTGCCCCTCAGTTCAGATGCAACCGAAGGCCATCTCATTGCGTCATTAAGCCAAGTCGAGCACCAAGTTATCCGCGAGGGATTCATCGCTAAGCTGGGAAATGGCCACCGTGCAGTCGAGCAGCTGCAGGTCATCGCCAGCAATCACGGCGAGGGTGCCTATACAAACTGGGTTGGCGCTCTTAAGGCGGAGCCGGGGTTATTTCGGGAATGGGGCATTTTCCGAGTCGAGTCGATAAAAGCCAAGTTCGCTGAGCGCTTGAGCGACTTGGCCCTGGATGAGCCGGCGCGCACTCGGCTGCTCCAAGAATTCGAGGCCGACTATCTGAGTCAGCGTAAGCCTTCCCGTGCGCTCGCGCAGCCCATTTCCCCTCAGGCGGTCGGCTCGTCACCAGCTGGCCGGAGCACAGATAGTGGGCATCGCGACTTGCTCATGAGAGCCATCGCCTCGCTCACCGACGAGCAGCTGGCGCGAATTCTCGTCCCGCTTGACCTAGTAGCGGCAATCGTCGGGCAGCGAAAGCAGTAACGAATTCAAGATGCCCGGGCTTTGCGTTGCCATTCCGCACGAGGGGGCGGAGAGGCTTTTCAAGCAGTGGGACGAGCGAACCGCCGGGGGGTGGCGCAGTCGCGTTCGTGTTGAGTACTTGACTGCGGACAAGGAGGCCAACGACGGGATTGTGGGCGACTTGGCGAAGGGCCATGGCAACAGGGTCCTAGCCTCGCATCACCTGACGTCGGTGGCCTGCTCGCGCCTATATCGTAACGTTCAACGGCTCCAAGCCCACCGATTGTCGGAGGAGGTGTTGCGGAGTTTCGAGGCTGACGGTCTAGACTGGCGAAGCCGGGCTGCTAGAGAGTGCGCAAAAACTCCATTCAAGTGCATTTCTGCCGAGGAATGGGTGCGGCAGTTTGAACTGGTTGACCCTGCTAATGGGCGTAGAGCAGGGGCGGCTCTCTTGGCGCAGTTTCGAATCCTGGCTGCTCCGGAGTTGGCCGAGTGCTTTTCCAACCTCCCCGACGTTGACCTGCACGCCACCTTCTACGGTGCAGACCCGCACAGTGGCGATTTGGCTCTGGTTCATGTTTTGTCCGCCAGAGTAAATAACGCAAAGCTTGGTGAGTGCACGAAACTTCCTAAGCTGAAGCCGGCCGCGAAAGTTCGCTTGTACTGCGATGGCTCCTGGAGTGGTGGAGAGACCCATCGCCGAATATCTTGCCTCTTCACATCGTGTGTGAAGAAGGCTAGTTCGCTAACGGTATCGAATAGCCTCGACGTTCACGTGGCTGTGATAACGGATGCGGCCAAAGCAACTATAGACGCCAAGCTGGCAGATTTGGCGTCAAGCGGCCGAATTACGAAAGGTAAGGTCAAGGTCACCTTTCCACCTGGAAATCCTTTGACGGTGGCTGGTGTTTACACGGGGCAAAAGGGATTGGCCTTTCAGGACGTACGGTTACTTGAGTATGTCGGGGAAGACCCATACTTGCTGAAACGCCTTTGCAAACGGATTGGCGAACAACTGGCCAAAGATAAAGCCCTCGGTACCAATGACATCGCCTCTTGTATCGGGTTTTCGCATAGTCTTCCGGGTGCAATGCTTCCTCTTTTCGCCCTAGGCGGGAAGAAGGTGACTGGCGCTGACGGACGGACGTTTGTTTGGAAGTCGCTACTGCACAGTGAGCACTTCTCAAGTGGGGCGCCTGACCAAGCTGGCTATCATTGCGAAGAGTGTCCGCTCGCCGATAGAGGCCAAGCAGGTGCTGGGGCTGGCGCTGGCGCCGCCCCTTCGCAGTCACCCGCGAGCACAGACGCAACGTGAGTTCTCGAAACTCGCTGGTTGTGACGCTTGAGTATGCGTGTCGGGGCGCTTGGCAATTCAGTTCGTTCATCAGGTAGGCCATCGGTGCTGCCCGACGCTTCCGGATGAGGCGAACGATTTTGGTAATGCGCTCGATGCTGACCATGGACGCGCGATGCTCCCCTGTGCGGGCCGCCTCGTAAGGGTCGGCTCTCTTTCGGTGGATATACCAAGCGAGGTGGCTAACTGGGTCGAGAGAGCCTGGATGCCTCCGCCGTAGAACACATTGTCAGACCGCCAAAGTGCAGTAGCACCTATTGTCAATCTGGAGCGCACTGCTCAGGAACTTGCGCAGTGTGCTTATGACCGATTCTTTGGCCGGCTTTCTGTAGGGTGGGCGCCCTGGAATGTCTTGCTGGCGCTTCAGAGGGCCTTCCTCGTGCAGTAGAACCCTTTGGCAGGGTTTCTGGAGCCAGCAAGCCCCGCCAGCGCAGAACCTAATGTTCAGAAACGCCAAAGTAGAACCGTTTGGGCGAGGGTAGGGCCTTAATGTAAAAACTCATCTCGGTGGCCGACTGGGCGGTGTTCCGCGACACCGGCGTGGCGCACCTGCTCAGCGTGTCGGGCCTGCATGTCACGCTGTTCGCGTGGCTCGCGGCGGCGGTGGTGGCGCCGCTGTGGCGACGCAGCCCGTGGCTGTGCCTGCGGCTGCCCGCGCCCACGGCGGCGCGCTGGGTGGGTGTCGTGGCTGCCTTCGCCTATGCGCTGTTCTCGGGCTGGGGCGTGCCGGCGCAGCGCACGGTGCTGATGCTGGCCGCGGTGGCCGGGCTGCGGAGCCTGCAGCTGCGCTGGCCGTGGCCGCTCGTGCTGCTCACGGCCGGGGTGGTCGTGACGGCGATGGACCCCTGGGCCGTTCTCCAGCCGGGCTTCTGGCTGTCCTTCGGCGCGGTGGGCTTGCTGATGGCCACCGGTGGCGGGCTCGCGCGCAGCTGGCGGGCGCGCTTCGTGGCCGCGCTGCGCACCCAGGCCGTCGCCACCGTGGGCCTGGCGCCGCTGAGCCTGATCTGCTTTTCCCAGCTGTCGCTCGTGGGCCTGCTGGCCAACCTCGTGGCCATCCCGGTCGTGAGCTTCGTGCTGATGCCGTTGGCGCTGCTGGGCGGGCTGGCGCCGCCGTTGTGGGCGCTGGCCGCACTGCTCACGCAGGCCCTGATGGCGTGGCTCGGGTGGCTGGCGCGCTGGCCGGCGGCGGTGTGGTGGCTGCCGCAGGCACCCGTCTGGGCCCAGGGCCTGGGGCTGCTCGGCGCGGGCTTGATGGTCATGCGCCTGCCGTGGCGGCTGCGCGCGGCAGGGTTGCTGATGACACTGCCCTTGCTGTGGCCGGCGGTCGACGTGCCGGCGCCGGGCGAGTTCGAGCTGCTGGCGCCTGACGTGGGCCAGGGCAATGCCGTGCTCGTGCGCACCCAGGGCCATGCACTGCTCTTCGACACCGGGCCGGTGTACGCGCCCGGCGCCGACGCCGGCGAGCGCGTGCTGCTGCCCCTGCTGCGCTCACAGGGCGTGCAGCAGCTGGACATGCTGCTGCTCAGCCACCGCGACACCGACCACGTCGGCGGCGCCGCGGCGCTGATGCAGGCCCTGCCCGTGGCCGAACTGCGCAGTTCCCTGGAGGCCGAGCACCCCTTGCTGCGCGCCGGGCCGCCGGTGCGGCGCTGCGAGGCCGGCCAGGCCTGGCAGTGGGACGGCGTGCGGTTCGAGGTGCTGCACCCCACGGCGGCGGACTACCGCGCCGGGCTCAAGCCCAACGACCTCTCTTGCGTGCTGCGCGTCACGTCTGCAGGGGGCCTGCGCGCGCTGCTGGCGGGCGATCTCGAAGCGGAGCAGGAACGCGCGCTCGTGCGCCGTGAGGCTGACCTCCACGCCGACGTGCTGCTGGTGCCGCACCACGGCAGCAAGACCTCGTCCAGCCCCGAGTTGCTGGCGGCGGTGCGGCCTGCGGTGGGCCTGGTGCAGGCGGGCTACCGCAGCCGCTTCGGCCACCCGGCGCCGCCCGTGCTGGCGCGTTACCAGGCCGCGGGCATCCCGGTGGTGGCCACGCCGGCCTGCGGTGCGTGGCAGTGGCAGAGCGCCACGGGCCAGGGGCGCTGCCAGCGCGACGCCGTGCGCCGCTACTGGCAGGACCGTGTCGCGCCGGCCGTCAACCCGGTGCCGATGGGGCCGCCGCTGCCGGCATGGCCGGAGGCCGCTTTGCCTTGACCGCGCGCCCGAGTTCGATCACGGCCAGTGCGTAGTAGGCCGACCAGTTGTAGCGCGTGACAACCCAGAAGTTCTGCGTGCCCAGCAGCACCGTGGGAGGCTTTTTCGGCCCGTTCTGCAGTTCGATGACTGCCATCAGGCCGTCATGCTCACGGGCGGCGTCTGACGGGCGGGCGCCGGCGGCGGCGAGCTCGGCCGCCGTGAAGCTGGGCTTGATGTCGGGTGCCAGCAGCCGTGCGCGCTCGCGCCGGTCAGCCGGGAGCTGCACGGTGTAGTGGGTCGTCTCCCCGGGCTTCCAGCCATAGGCGGCCAGGTAGTGCGCCACGCTGCCGATGGCGTCCACGGGGCTGGCCATGAGGTCGATGTGGCCGTCGCCGTCGAAATCCACTGCATGCTGGCGCCAGCTGCCGGGCATGAACTGCGGCCAGCCCAGCGCGCCGGCATAGCTGCCGCGCACTTCGGCCGGGTCCAGGCCGTTCTCGCGGCAAAGCTTGAGGAACTCGGCCAGCTCGCTGCGGAAGAAGGCCTGCCGGTCGGCCGCGCGGGGGTGCTCGGTGGGGAAGTCGAACGCCAGCGTGGCCAGGGCGTCCAGCACCTTGAAGCCGCCGGTGATGCGGCCGTAGAAGGTCTCCACGCCGATGATGCCCACGATGACCTCGGCCGGCACGCCGTAGCGGCTCTCGGCGCGCGCGAGCGCCGCCTCGTGCTCGGCCCAGAAGGCCGCGCCCGCCTCCAGCCGCTTGGGCTCGATGAAGCGGTCGCGGTAGGCCGTCCAGTTCTTGGCCGTGCCCACGGCCGCGGGCAGGATGAGCTGCTTGACGCGGGGCAGGTCCAGGGCCTGGCTCAGCTGCTCGCGCAGCGCGGCGGCGTCCCACTGCTGGGCCGAGGCGAGTTCGTCGGCGAACGCAACCAATGCCGGCCGCGGGCCGAGGGGCTCGGGCGCGGGCAGTGGCTTGGCGCGGTGGGGTTTGGCGTGGGCGGCGGTGGCCAGCAGCAGGCTGGCGACGAGGAGGGCGGGTCGGAACTTCACGCGCGCAGCATACGGGCTGCCGCACGCAGCTCCGCCCAGCCGGGGGCGGGCGAGTCGGGCGCGTAGCGTGCGCGCTCCAGCTTTTCGAGCCACTGGGCGGCGGGCTCGGCCTTCTGGCCGTGCTGGCGGCGCAGGCTGCGCGCCCAGGCGGCCGGGCTCTCGTGGGCGGGCAGCTCCACTCCCGCGCGCCGCAGCAGGGCCGCGATGCGCGCGCGCTGGCGGCTCCAGGCGTCGTGGGGGCGGCTGCTCCAGCGGATCCAGCCCGCACCCGCGACGGACAGCACCAGGATGACCCCGGCCATCGCCTGGCCGAGCGCGGTCCAGTCGGGCTGGCTGAAACCCAGGCGCTTGAGGAGGTCGAACTGGTTCTGGCGCGAGTAGTTCAGCACCAGCTGCTGCCAGCGGTTGTTGACGGTCTCCCAGCCGTTGCGCACCGCGCGCCAGAGCGTCGGGTTGATCTGCCCCAGCACGCCCGGCTCCGGGCGCAGCGCCAGGCCTTGCGTGACGCGGTTGGGCGCCACGGCGGCCGTGGGGTCGCTGCGCACCCAGCCGCGGCCGTCGACCCAGTACTCGGCCCAGGCGTGCGCGTTGGCATTGCGCACGACGAGGTAGCCGTCCTGGGGTTCGGCGTCCCAGCCCTGGAAGCCCGTGACGATGCGCGCCGGCACGTCCATGGCGCGCATCAGCACGACGAAGGCCGAGGCGAAGTGCTCGCAGAAGCCCAGCCGGCGGTCGAGCCAGAACTCGTCGATCACGTGGGGCGATTCCACGCCGTAGCGGCCCGGCGTCAGCGTGTAGGTGAAGTCCTGGGTGCGGATGTGTTCCAGCAGGGCCGTGGCCAGCGCCTGCGCACGCGCACCCGGCGGCAGGCCTGCGAACCGCGGCTCGGCCGCCAGCGCCGCGGCCCAGGCCAGGGTGCGCGGGTTGCGGCTGGCGGGGAGGTCGACGCCGGTGGCGCGCTGCAGGCGGTTGCGCCGCTCGCCGGCCTGCCAGCTGACATGCGCGGTGGCGTTCAAGCGCAGCCGCTCGGTGATCGGGCGGGGCGAGAGCCACTGCAGCTCCGGGCCGCGCACCAGCGTCAGGTCGGGCAGGGCCAGCTCGGTGCCCACGGGCCCCGGGCTCATCTCCAGCAGCGGCAGCACGGGGATGCGCAGGGGCTCCAGCGTCATCTCGTAACGCAGCGGCGTGCCGACCGTGGCCAGGTCGTCGCGACCGCGCAGCCAGCCCTGGCTCGCGCGGCCGTCCGGGGCGCGCCAGGTCTTGCCGTCGAAGCGCGTCAGCACCGGGCCGCGGAAGTAGCGCTGGTCGGGCGGCGGCACGGCGCCCTCGAAGCGCAGGCGCATCGCGATGCTGTCGTCGTTGGCGATCTCGTTCATCGCGCCGAACTCGAGCTGGTTGGACAGGCCCGTCTTGCCGATGGCCTCGGTCGGCACGCCCCACAGCGGCGCGATGCGCGGGAAGAGCACGAACAGCAGCACCATCACCGGCAAACCCAGCGCGGTGGTGCTGGCCGCGCGCCGCGCCGCGATGCCGATGCTGGGTACGCCGCTGGCGTCGGTGGACGGCATCTGGGCCAGCACCACCGCGGCCAGCAGCCCCCACAGCGACAGCAGCGACCACACCGCCATCAGCAGCGACTGCGAGTACAGGAACTGCGTCAGCACCAGGAAGAAGCCGAGGAAGAACACGACGAAGGCGTCGCGCCGCGCGCGCAGCTCCAGCGTCTTGAGCGCCATGAGCATGACGAGCAGCGTGATGCCGGCCTCGCGGCCAATGAGGGTGCGGTAGGTCAGCCAGGTCAGGCCCGCGTAGAGGGCGATCACGGCGCCCAGCCACCAGCGGCTGGGCAGGGCGGCCTGGCGCGCGGCGATCTGGGCGCGCCACACCAGCATCAGCGCGGTCAGGCCTGAACTCCAGATCGGCAGGTGGTCGGCGTGGGGCGCGATGACGGCGGTGATGACGGCCAGCAGGAAATAGCTGTCGCGCGCGTCGCGGGGCAGCCGGGCCCACCAGCGGGCGAGCGCCGTCATGCCGCGAACCCCGCAAGCGCCTGCAGGCAGGCCTGGCGGTGCGGCCCGCCGAGCGAGGGGGGCAGCTCCTGGCCCGCCAGCCGCAGGCCATAGGGCTGGCCAAGCCGCTCGGCGGCCAGCACCCAGGCCGTCAGCCGCGACAGCCGGGCCTCGACGTCGCGGCCCTGCGTGTCACGCCAGTCCAGCCACAGGTCCCGCGCCAGCGGCGACTCGGTCTCGCGCACCCAGGGCGACAGGCCCTGCTCCAGCGCCAGGGCGGACTTGCGCCACAGGATCTGCTTGAGCGAGTCGCCCCGGCGGTAGTTGCGCACGCCGGAAAAGTCGGTGCCGGTCGCGCTCTGGCGCGTGGACGCGGCCTCGCCCGCGCCGGCTTCGGCCTGCGTGGGGAAGGGCGGCGGCGCGGCTTCGGCCTGCGGGTAGACCCAGACCTGGCTGGCCGGGCGCCAGTAACTCCAGGCGCGGAAGAACCCCAGCGGGAAGCGCGTCGTCACGATGAGCCGGGGCAGGGCGTGCAGGCCGCGCCGCGCCGCGGGCAGCCGCAGCTTGAGCGTGGCATGCCCCAGGGCTGGCACGTCCACCCAGGCGGGTTCGGTGGCGCCGGTGTCCAGCTGGGCGCTCACCGCGATGCCGAACCGCGCGCTGCCAGGGTTGTGCAGGCGCAGCTCCAGCGCGTATTCGTCGCCCGCGTGCACGCCGTCCGGTGCCTTGAGGTCCATCTGCAGGCCCCGCAGGTTGGCGTGCGTCGTGTGCATGGACGCCAGGCCCGCGCCCGTCAGCGCGAAGGTGAGGGCGTAGCCCAGGCTGATCTGCTCGTTGATGCTGGCCAGCAGCAGCACCCCGAGCGTGCAGCAGAACGCGATGCCCGCCCAGGTCGGCACGATGTAGACGTTGCGCTGGGTGGTGAGGTGCACGTCGGCCACGGGCTGGCGGGCCTGCCACCAGGCCTGCCAGCGGCGGCGCACGGCGGCGCTGCCGAGGTTCATCGCAGCCGCTCCGGGCGGGCGCCCGCCGGCCGTTGCGCGTGCCCGCTCATGGCAGAGGGATGGCCTCGATCATGGCGCGCACCTGTTCCCGGGCGCCGCGCCCGGCACCCGCGCGGGGTTGCAGGCGGTGGGCGATGGTCTGCGGCAGGATGGCCTGCACGTCGTCGGGCGAGACGTAGTCGCGCCCCTGAAGCAGGGCGCGTGCCCGGGCCGCGCGCAGCACCGCCAGCCCGGCGCGGGGCGACAGGCCTTCCACGAACCACTGGCCCGAACGCGTCGCGCCGATGAGGGCCTGCAGGTAGTCCAGCAGCGGCGGCGCGGCGTGCACGGCCTTCACGGCGGCCTGCACCTCGAGGAGCTCGTCCGGCGTCATGACCGGTTGCAGGCGCTTGAGCTGCTCGCGGCTGTCGCCACCCATCAGCAGCTCGCGCTCGGCGGCGGCGTCGGGGTAGCCGAGGGAGATGCACATCAGGAAGCGGTCCAGCTGCGACTCGGGCAGCGGGAAGGTGCCGAGCTGCTCGCTCGGGTTCTGCGTGGCGATGACGAAAAAGGGCTGCGGCAGCGGGTGGCTGATGCCCTCGATGCTGACCTGGTGCTCTTCCATGGCCTCCAGCAGCGCGCTCTGCGTCTTGGGGCCGGCCCGGTTGATCTCGTCGGCCAGCAGCACCTGGGCGAAGACGGGGCCGGCGTGGAAGACGAAGCCGCCCTTCTCACGCTCGTAGACCGACACGCCGAGCAGGTCGCTGGGCAGCAGGTCGGCGGTGAACTGCAGGCGCGAGAACTTCAGGCCCAGTGAAATGGCCAGCGCGTGCGCCAGCGTCGTCTTGCCGACGCCGGGCAGGTCCTCGATCAGCAGGTGGCCGCCGGCGATGAGGCAGGCCAGGGAATCCGCGATCTGGGCCGGCTTGCCCTTGATGACCGTGCTAATCTGGTTTTGCAGCGCCAGCAATTGCGCCGCGGTTCGTGATGAGGCTTGCGTCATGGGCTGCACCATAGCAAGAGACAAGCATTCCATGCCGACTGCGTATTTCAATCCCCCCGAGTGCCGCCGCCACGACATGGGCGACGGCCACCCCGAGTGCCCGGAGCGCCTGGCTGCCATCGACGACTGGCTGATCGGCTCCGGCCTGAACCAGGCGCTGCAGTACGTGGACGCCCGCCCGGCCGACCTCAAGGACGTGGAACTCGCCCACACCCACGGCTACGTGGCCGAGATCGGCGCGCTGCTGCGCGAGTGTGCCGAGAAGGGCGAGCGCCTCGCGGTGGACCCCGACACCTCGGCCAACGCCCACACCTGGGCGGCCGCCCTGCACGCCGCGGGCGCTGCGGTGCAGGCGACCGACCTCGTCATCGACGGCGGCGCCGACAACGCCTTCTGCTCGGTGCGCCCGCCCGGCCACCACGCCACGCGCGACCAGAGCATGGGCTTTTGCTTCTTCAACAACGTCGCGATCGCCGCGCGGCATGCGCTGGACCGGCGCGGCCTCAAACGCGTGGCCATCGTCGACTTCGACGTGCACCACGGCAACGGCACCGAGGACATCATCGCGGGCGACGACCGCGTGCTGATGGTGAGCCTCTTCCAGCACCCGCTCTACCCTTACAGCGGCGCCGTGCCCAAGGGCACCAACATGGTCAACGTGCCGCTGCCCGCCTACACGCGCGGCGCCGAGGTGCGGGAGATCGTCGAGGCCATGTGGCTGCCGGCGCTGGAGCGCTTCAAGCCGCAGATGATCTTCGTGTCGGCGGGCTTCGACGCCCACCGCGACGACGACCTGGGCCAGCTGGGCCTCGTCGAGGCCGACTACGAATGGATCACCCTGCGCCTGAAGGACGTGGCCGCGCGCCACGCCAAGGGGCGCATCGTGTCGGTGCTGGAAGGCGGCTACAACCTGCATGCGCTGGCGCGCAGCGTCGGCGTGCACCTGCGCGTGCTGGCTGACGTCTAATCCCATTCCCTGATGCACGCCCGGCCCCCTGGCCGGGTGTGGCCTGCCGATGAATTCCATGCACCAACCCCTGAGCCTGGCCGAACTGCAGGCCTTGCTGACCCGTGTCTTCAGCCCCGACGCCCTGGGCGAATGGGCGCTCCTGCTGTCTTGCCTCGCGGTGGCGGGGCTGTTCGCCTGGGCGCTCTCGCGCGCAGTGACCCAGCGCCCCAACAGCGTCTTTTTCGGCGAGCGCGTCATCGACGGCGCCCTGTTCCCGCTGCTGGCCCTGGCGCTGGCCTTCGGCGCACGACGGCTGCTGCCGCTGTGGGGCCTGGCGCCGGCCCTGTTCAAGCTGGCGCTCCCCGTGCTGGTCTCGCTGGCCGTCATCCGCGTGATCGCGCGCGTGCTGACCGCGGCATGGCCCAACTCGTCGCCGATCCGGCTGGTGGAGCGCATCGGCTCCTGGGCGGTGTGGATCGGGGCTGTGCTCTGGGTGACCGGGCTGCTGCCGGTCATCATGGACGAGCTCGACGACATCGGCTGGAAGTTCGGCACCGTCAAGCTCACGCTGCGCAACCTCATCGAGGGCGGGCTCACGGCGGCGCTGGTGCTGGTGGTGGCCTTGTGGATCTCGGCGGCGATCGAGTCGCGCTTGATGCTGCGGGAGTCCATGGACCTGTCCATGCGCAAGATCGCCGCCAACGCCATCCGCGCGCTGCTGCTGTTCGTGGGCCTGCTGTTCGCGCTGTCGGCCGCGGGCATCGACCTCACGGCGCTGGGCGTGCTGGGCGGCGCGCTCGGCGTGGGCCTGGGCTTTGGCCTGCAGAAGCTGGCGGCCAACTACGTCAGCGGCTTCGTCATCCTGGCCGAGCGCAGTTTGCGCATCGGTGACATGGTCAAGGTCGACGGCTTCGAGGGCCGCGTGACCGACATCAAGACCCGCTACACCGTCATCCGCAGCCTGGGCGGCAAGGAAGCCATCGTCCCCAACGAGGTGCTCATCACGCAGCGCGTGGAGAACTCGTCGCTCGCCGACCCGCGCGTGCTGCTGTCGACCGTCGTGCAGGTGGACTACGACTGCGACGTCGACGCCGTCATGGCGGCGCTGTCCGAAGCCGTGGTGAAGGTGCCCCGGGTGCTCAGCGACCCGGGGCCGTCGGTGCAGCTCAGCCGCTTTGCCGACAGCGGCCTGGAGCTGAGCGTCTTCTTCTGGATCGCCGACCCCGAGAACGGCAGCGGTGGCGTCCGCTCGGACGTCAACCTCGCCATCCTGCGCACCCTGCAACGCCTGGGCGTGGACATCCCCTACCCGCAGCAGGTGCAGCGCCACCCCAAGGGCGCGCCGGTTGAGCCCTCGGCGCAGCCGGCGGCGGGCGGCTAGAAGTCGGCGTCCAGCACCACGCGGTAGCGGGCCTTGCCGCTGCGCAGGTGCTCGATCGCGTCGTTCACGCGGCTCATCGGGAAGCGCTCCACCTGCGGCAGCACCTGGTGCCGGGCGGCGAAGTCCAGCATCGTCGCGAGCACCGAGGGCGGCGGCGTGGGCGAGGCAGAGAGGCCCTTCTGCCAGCTCAGCAGGCCGCCGCTGCGCAGGGCCATGGCTTCGGTGACCACGCCCACGAGGTGCATGCGACCCTTGGGTGCCAGGGTGGCGATGAGGGCGTCCCAGTTCAGCGCCGCTCCCACGGTGATGAGCAGGAAATCCAGGCTGCCTGCTGCGGCCTTGAGCTCGGCCTTGTCGACGCTGGACAGCGTCTTGTGTGCGCCGAGCGCCAGGGCTTCGTCGCGCTTGGAGGCGCTGGACGTGAAGGCCGTGACCTCGCAGCCCCAGGCCCGCGCGAACTTCACCGCCAGGTGCCCCAGGCCGCCGATGCCGACGACGCCGACGCGGTCGGTCGGCTTGATGGCGTGCAGCACGAAAGGCAGGAAGACGGTGCCGCCGCCGCACATCAGCGGGCCGACAGCGGCCGGGTCGAGGGCGTCGGGGATGGGGATGGCCCAGCTCCAGTGGGAGCGCAGCCGATCGGCGAAACCGCCGTGGCGGCCGATGAGCGTGGGCTGGCGCTTGGCGCACAGGTGCTGCTCGCCGCCGAGGCAGAAATTGCAGTGCGTGCAGCTGCCGGTGTGCCAGCCGACGCCGACGCGCTGGCCGATCTGCCGGCCCTTGGCATGGGCGCCGAGCGCCGTGATGCGCCCGACGACCTCATGCCCTGGCACGACGGGGTAGGCGGCGGGGAACCACTCGCTGTCGATCATCGCCAGGTCGGAGTGGCAGATGCCGCAGTGCTCGATGCTGATCTCGACGTCCTCGTCGCCCAGTGGGCCGGGGTCGAAGCTGAACGCCTGAAGCGGGCCGCCAGCGGTGTGGGCGGCGTAGGCACGGAACGGGGTCATGGGGGCTCCTCGGGAAGGCCGGTCTCGGGCGACCTTGGCCTTATTGTGGAGCGCGCGCCTGCCCCGTGCCGGAAAGGGTCAGCGGGCTTCCGCCGCGGTGAGGCCCAGCAGGCCGTCACGCGTGGTGTCGCGCACCTTGGGGCCGATCCACACCTTCATCATCATCGGGAAGAAGGCTTCGCCCTGGATGGTTTCGCCGATCTTCTGGCCGTTGAGCGTGAATTCGGTGCTGGCGGTGGCGGGGAGGTAGTCGATGACGACCTTGTCGCCCTTGTTGATGCGCGGGATCGTGCTGAACACCGTGCCGAGCTGCGCCGTGGAGATGATGTTGGCGCGGAACTCCTCGGTGCTGACGTTCTGGCGGATGCGGTCCAGCAGCGCGTTGGAGAGGTCACGCGCACTGACCGTGCGCACCATGTAGAACTGGATGCGCTTGGGGCCCTTGACGGTGGTCGCCGTCTCGGTGGTCTTCTGCTTGCTCGGCAGGTAAAAGCCCACGACCGAGGAGCGCGTGGACAGGATGCTGGACGACGCCACGCCGTTGAGCACCAGGTTCTGGCCGCCGACGGTCGCGGTTTCCGGGAAGGCGTAGCCGTCCACCTGCACGTCGGACGCGAGCGCCGTGGCAGCGTGCAGTGCCAGGGCAGAGAGGGCCAGGCCGGCCAGCAGCGGGCGGCGGGAGATGCGGGGGAGGGAGTTCGGCATGACCGTCCTTCTTGATTGGGGGTTCGGGGCCAGCCCGCACAGGGGCAGCTCACCGTGTCGTCTCGGGCCGGCAGTGTCTCGCGACTGGCTGGCCATCGCGCCTGCGCGGCGGGCTGAAACCGGAAGTAATGCAGGGTTTACCCGACTTCTTCGGCCGTCGCGAGCGGGCCGTTTGCGCTTGCGCTGGCAACATGCCGGCCACTGTCACGCGGCGCCCTTGCGGGTTGCGCCGACGCCTGCCTCAACCAAGAAAGTACCCATGACCATGCGCATTTCCGCGACCCTGGCCGCCGTGGCCTGCCTGTATGCAGGCGCTGCATCCGCCACCGAAAACGGCCAGCTCCGTGCCCTGCTGGGTGCGCCGAGCTACGAACTGACGACGCCCCAGTTCCCGGGCGCCTACGGCCAGATCTGGCTGCAGCACTACAGCGCCAGCAAGCTGCGCGGCAATGACGGCAAGTCGCCCGTGACCGACACCGCCACCCCGCTGGGCACGCTGCCGGTGCGGGCCGACGGCGACATCGAGGCCACCGTGCTGGTGCCGCGCTTCACCTACATCACCGAGACGCTGGTGCAGGAAGGGCGCCTGGGCTTCTCGGCCACGCTGCCGCTGATCCACCAGCGCAACGACGTCACGCTGAGCACCACGCTGCCGGCCGGCCTGCCCGCGGGCACGGTGGCCGCGGTGAACGGCCTGCTGGCGCAGGGCTCGGCCCAGCGCAGCGGCAGCAAGAGCGGCCAGGGCGACCTGGACGTCACCGCCTTCGTGGACTGGCAGGGCGACGACGGCCGCACGGCGCTCGGCGTCAGCGTGGTGGCCCCGACGGGCAGCTACGTCGCCGGTCGTGCGGTCAACCCCGGTGCCGGCAAGTACTGGACGGTCCGCCCGCTGCTGATCGCCTCGCGCGTGTGGGAGAGCGGCCTGGAGCTGGGCGTGCGTGCCACCTACTCGGTCAACACTCGCAACTCCGACACCCAGGTCCGCTCGGGCCAGTACCTGCACGCCGACTGGGCCGCCATGTACCGTGTCGACGACAGCTGGCGCGCCGGCCTGCAGGGCTACGTGGTGCGTCAATTCACCGGCGACGACGGCCCGGGCGTGGCCAGCCACGGCAACAAGGCGCGTGTCTACTCCATCGGCCCGATGGTGGCCTACCAGTCCGAGAGCGGCATCTGGGCGCTGGACTTCAAGGTGATGCAGGAGTTCGGCGTGCGCAACCGCCCGCAGGGCCAGCTCGCCTGGCTGCGCCTGAACCTGCGCCTGGATTGAGCCAGGACGCGCTGACGACGTCCTCCGACGTCAGCCAGCGCAACCCTCACACCTCGGTGCCGTAGACGATGAAGCCGTCGTGGCGAGCGACGCGGTCGTACAGCGCCCGGCCGGCGGTGTTGGTGGTGTGGGTCTGCCAATAGACGCGGCGGCCCCCCGCTGCGCGAACAGCGGCATACACGCCCTCGATGAGCGCCCGGCCGATGCCGCGGCCACGGGCTTCGGGCGTCGTGAACAGGTCCTGCAGGTAGCAGGTCGGCTCGATCCGCGTGGTGCTGCGGTGAAACAGGTAGTGCACGAGGCCCAGCAGCGAGCCGTCTTCAGCGACGGCGACCAGGGCGTGCACGGGCTCGTAGGCGTCGAAGAAGCGCGCCCACGTCATGTCGGTGATGGCGGCGGGCAGGGCGGTTTCGCCGGCGCGGCCGTAGAAGGCGTTGTAGCCGTCCCAGAGGGGTTGCCAGGCGGCGCGGTCATTGCGCTGGATAGCGCGGATGGTCGGGGTGTTCATCGTGAAGCATTGTGGAGGCGATCCATACATTGCATTCACCATGGGCGCGCAGAGTGTGGGTCCTGTCATCTCCACAAAGGATCGCCATGAAGAATGCCTTCTACGCCACGGTGCTGCTCGCATCGGCCGCTGCATTTGCCCAACCCCAGGGTGGCCCGCCACCCGGCGGCGAGCATCGCGGCCCGCCTCCTGAGGCGCTGGCCGCCTGCAAGACCGCCAAGGCCGGGGCGGACTGCAGCTTCACGCAGGGCGAGCGCACCGTGAAGGGCAGCTGCTGGGCGCCTGAAGGCAAGCCGATGGCCTGCCGGCCCAAGGACATGCCGCCCCCACCGCCGGGCGGGGCGTCGGCGCCGCCGCCCAAGCGCTGACCCGCGCGGGATCAGCCGGCCGTGACCGGGATCCCGATGCCCTTGCCGGAAGCGATGCGCTCCTTCCAGTCGGCCGGGCCGGTGATGTGGGCGCTGGTGCCGCTGGCGTCCACCGCCACGGTCACCGGCATGTCGACGACGTCGAACTCGTAGATGGCTTCCATGCCCAGGTCGGCAAAGCCCACGACCTTGGCGCCCTTGATCGCCTTGCTGACGAGGTAGGCCGCGCCGCCCACGGCCATCAGGTAGGCGCTCTTGTGGTTCTTGATGGACTCGATGGCGACCGGGCCGCGCTCGGCCTTGCCCACCATGGCGATGAGGCCGGTCTTGGCCAACATCATGTCGGTGAACTTGTCCATGCGGGTGGCGGTGGTCGGGCCGGCGGGGCCGACGACCTCGTCGCGCACCGGGTCCACGGGGCCGACGTAGTAGATGACGCGGTTGGTGAAGTCCACCGGCAGCGGCTCACCCTTGGCGAGCATGTCCTGGATGCGCTTGTGGGCGGCGTCGCGGCCGGTGAGCATCTTGCCGTTGAGCAGCAGCGTGTCGCCCGGCTTCCAGCTGGCCACTTCGGCCGGCGTCAGCGTGTTGAGGTCCACGCGCTTGCTCTTGTTGTAGTCCGGCGCCCAGTTCACGTCGGGCCACAGGTCCAGGCTCGGCGGCTCGATGTAGCTCGGGCCGCTGCCGTCCAGCACGAAGTGCGCATGACGCGTGGCCGCGCAGTTCGGGATCATCGCGATGGGCTTGCTGGCGGCGTGCGTCGGGAAGGTCTTGATCTTCACGTCCAGCACGGTGGTCAGGCCGCCCAGGCCCTGGGCGCCGATGCCCAGCGCGTTGACCTTCTGGTAGAGCTCGATGCGCAGCTCCTCGAGCTTGTTCTGCGGGCCGCGTTGCAGCAGCTCGTACATGTCGATGTCTTCCATCAGCGCCTGCTTGGCCAGCAGGGCGGCCTTCTCGGCCGTGCCGCCGACGCCGATGCCCAGCATGCCCGGCGGGCACCAGCCTGCACCCATGGTGGGCACGGTCTTGAGCACCCAGTCGACGATGTCGTCGCTCGGGTTGAGCATGTAGACCTTGCTCTTGTTCTCGGAGCCGCCGCCCTTGGCTGCGACGATGACGTCCACCGTGTTGCCGGGCACCACGTCCATCTGCACCACGGCGGGCGTGTTGTCCTTGGTGTTCTTGCGCGCAAAGATGGGGTCGTCCAGGACGCTGGCGCGCAGCTTGTTGTCGGGGTTCAGGTAGCCGCGGCGCACGCCCTCGTTGACGGCGTCCTCGATGCTGCCGGCGAAGCCCTCCCAGCGCACGTCCATGCCGATCTTCAGGAACACGTTGACGATGCCGGTGTCCTGGCAGATGGGCCGCTTGCCTTCGGCGCACATGCGGCTGTTGGTCAAGATCTGCGCGATGGCGTCCTTGGCGGCGGGCGAGGCTTCGGCCTCGTAGGCGCGGGCCAGGTGGGCGATGTAGTCGGCCGGGTGGTAGTAGCTGATGTACTGCAGGGCGGCGGCGACGCTGTCCACCAGGTCGTCGTACTTGATCGTGGTGCTCATGGTGTCCCGAGGGGCTCGATGTGGAATCCTCGGAATTATCGGGGAGGGTGCCTGACGCCAAGCTTGGCTGCGGCGGGCCCACCCCAAAAGAGAACGCCCCTGGCAACTCGCGTTGCCAGGGGCGTGGGTGTCAGCGTGTCAGCCGACCGTCACCGCCGCAGCGGCGACAGGTCGTGCGTGATCAGGCGCTCTTGCGACGACGGGCAGCAGCCACGCCGGCCAGGGCCAGGCCGACCAGGGCGATGGAGGCAGGTTCCGGCACCGTGCCGCCGACCGAGCCGATGGCGACCGAGGCGAAGCGCAGCGTGCCGCCGGCAACCAGGAATTCACCGAAGCCGTCACCGAAGAAGGTGATCTTGCTGAAGGTGCCCGACGCGTCGATGGCGCCGATGAAGTTGGTGAAGCTGCCTTCCAGGGCGACGCCCGGGTTGTCGTTGGCGCTCAGGGCGTTGGCGGGCAGGGTGGCGGCGCCACCGTCGAAGGCGATCCACAGGCCCGAGCCTTGGGCGGCAACGCCATAGGCGGACTGCACGGCGGCAGAGCGGGTGTTGCCGGTGCAGCAGGTGGCCCAGTCACCGATTTCGAAGCCGAAGGCGTTGACCGGCGACGAGAACGTGAAGGTCAGGCCGCTGGTGAAGCCGTCGATGTCGGGCTTGCCATTGGCGCCGCCGCCCAGGCCGTGCTGGGGGCTGATGTCCCAGGCGTCGCCCGACAGGCTGCGCACGCCGTCGTTGTACACGCCGGCATTGGCAGCGGCAGCGGAGCCGTTGGAGGTGCGGGTGACGGTGACGGTGGCGGCGTTGCCGTTCAGGTCGACGTAGTTGAACGAGCTCGCGCCGCTGGTCACTTGAGCGGTGACGACGGAAGCGCCCGTGCCGGTGATGACGTTGTCGAACGTCGAGATGTTCGGGAGGGCCAGGTTGTAGACGACCGGGGCGGCGGTGGCCGAGGTCACGGCCGCGAAGGCGACGGCGACGGCAGCAGCAAACTTCTGGAAGCGCATTGTTAGATCTCCACTTGGTAGGTAGGCGGGTTTAAAGCCGATGAGCTCTAAGCAGAGTTTGTGCCATCGCAAAAAAGTCTTTTAATATCAATAACTTGTAAAATTCACCTCAGAGTTTTGGTGAGGTGCTGTAAATCGCTTCGACACCCCATAAATGAGGTTCAAGCACCCCCAATATTTGGGGTAGAACTTTTCCAGGAAGCGGTATTGCGGCGCGATATCCGCAACGGCGCGGCTCGGTGCGCCGATCGCTATGCTTGCCCGTGCAACCCCGACGAGAGCTCAGCATGGCCACCCGCATCGAACGTGACACCTTCGGCCCGATCGAAGTCCCCGAAGACCGCCTGTGGGGGGCGCAGACGCAGCGCTCGCTGCAGAACTTCGACATCTCCGGCGAACGCCAGGCGCCGGAGCTGATCCGGGCGTTGGCCCGCGTGAAGCGGGCGTCTGCGGTCGTCAACCACGCGCTGGGGCTGCAGGACGCGCGCCGGACGGAGGCCATCGTCGCCGCGGCGGACGAGGTGATCGCGGGCCTGCATGCCGATGAGTTCCCGCTGGTGGTCTGGCAGACGGGGTCTGGCACCCAGACCAACATGAATGTCAACGAGGTGCTCGCCAACCGCGCGAGTGAGCTGCTGGGCGGCGCGCGCGGGGAGGGGCGGCTCGTGCACCCCAACGACGACGTCAACCGCAGCCAGAGCAGCAACGACGTCTTCCCGACCGCCATGCACGTGGCGGCCGTGCAGGCGCTGCAGGAACGGCTGCTGCCCCCGCTGCGCGCCCTGCGCACGACGTTGCAGCAGAAGGCCGAGGCGTTTGACGGCATCGTGAAGATCGGCCGCACCCATCTGCAGGATGCGACGCCGCTGACGCTCGGCCAGGAGATTTCAGGCTGGGTGGCGCAGCTGGCGCACGGCGAGCGCCACGTGCTCGCCGCGCTGCCGCACCTGTACGAGCTTGCGCTGGGCGGCACGGCCGTGGGCACGGGCCTGAACGCGCCGCGCGGCTACGCGGAGCAGGTGGCGGCCGAGCTGGCCCGGCTGACCGGCTACCCCTTCGTGACCGCACCCAACAAGTTCGAGGCCATGGCCTCGTGCGACGCCCTCGTGCACGCCCACGGCGCGCTCAAGACGCTCGCCGCCAGCATGAACAAGATCGCCAACGATGTGCGTTGGCTCGCCAGCGGCCCGCGCAGCGGCATTGGCGAGATCAGCATCCCGGAGAACGAGCCGGGCTCGTCCATCATGCCGGGCAAGGTCAACCCCACGCAGAGCGAGGCGGTGACGATGCTGGCCGCGCAGGTGATGGGCAACGACGTGGCCATCAACATCGGGGGCGCGTCGGGCAACTTCGAGCTCAACGTGTTCCGCCCGATGGTGATCCACAACTTCCTGCAAACTGTGCGGCTGCTGGCCGACGGGATGGCCAGCTTCAACCGCCACTGCGCCGTGGGCATCGAGCCCAACGAGGCGCGCATCGCCGAGCTGGTCGCGCGGTCGTTGATGCTCGTGACGGCACTCAACACCCACATCGGCTACGACAAGGCCGCGCAGATCGCCAAGAAGGCGCACAAGGAAGGCACCAGCCTGCGCGAGGCGGCGCTGGCCCTCGGCCATGTGACGGCCGAGCAGTTCGATGCGTGGGTGGTGCCGGGGGAGATGGTGGGGCGGTGAGGGGGTGACGCGCCGCCGCGCCGTTCAGTGCGACTTGGATTCCTGGTGCGACAGCAGCCGGTCGGTGTAGGCGATCGCCATGGCCGACAGCAGGAAGGCGACGTGGATGAGCGTCTGCCACATCAAGGTCTGCTCCTTGTAGTTGTCGGCGTTGATGAAGGTCTTCAACAGGTGGATGGAGCTGATCCCGATGATGGCCGTGGCCAGCTTGACCTTGAGCACCGAGGCGTTCACGTGGCTGAGCCATTCCGGCTGATCGGGGTGGCCGTCCAGGTCCATGCGCGACACGAAGGTCTCGTAGCCGCCGACGATCACCATGATCAGCAGGTTGGAGATCATCACCACGTCGATCAGGCCCAGCACCACCAGCATCAGGATGGTTTCGTTGAGTTTCGCGATGGGCTCGTAACCGATGATGACCTGAGTGGCCACGTCCCTGATTGGCGCGCTCTTGTAGCCAATGCTCTTCACCAACAGCTCCAGCGCATGCTGGCTGCCGAACGCCGCCTCGATCAAGTGCACCAGCTCTGTCCAGAACTGGAACACGTAGACCGCCTGCGCCAGGATGAGACCCAGGTACAGCGGCAGCTGCAGCCAGCGGCTGGCAAAGATCAGGCGGGGCAGGGGGCGCAGCTGGGGATCGTTTCTCATGGACGGCAGCAAGGCTGGCGGGCTGAAGGGGCGCCGGATTGTGACCGATCTCACGGCGTCAGGGCATCGTCAGTCGCCCGCCGCACAGTGCGCCCAAGCAACTTCAGGAGACACCCGTGAGCACGCTGAAAACCTACGCCCCCACCGCCGAGTGGGTCGCCAACGCCCACGTCAAGGGCGAAGCGGGCTACGCCGCGCTGGTGGCCGAGGCCGAGCGCGACTACGCCGGCTACTGGGCGCGCCTGGCCCGCGAGCTGGTCACGTGGCAGACCCCGTTCACCAAGACGCTCAACGACAGCGAGGCACCGTTCTTCAAGTGGTTCGAGGACGGCAAGCTCAACGTCTCCTACAACTGCCTGGACCGTCACGTGGAGGCCGGCAAGGGCGGCAAGACAGCCCTGATCTTCGAGGCGGACGATGGCGCCGTCACGCGCGTGACCTATGCCGAGCTGCTGGCCAAGGTCAGCCAGCTTGCCAACGCGCTGAAGGCGCGCGGCATCAGCAAGGGCGACCGCGTCGTCATCTACATGCCCATGTCGGTGGAGGGCGTGGTGGCCATGCAGGCCTGCGCGCGCATCGGTGCCACGCACTCGGTCGTGTTCGGCGGCTTCTCGGCGCAGAGCCTGCGCGACCGCATCCAGGACGCTGGCGCCGTGGCCCTGATCTGCGCGGACGAGCAGCAGCGCGGCGGCAAGGCGCTGCCGCTGAAGGCCATCGTCGACGAAGCCCTGGCCGACAACGCCTGCCCCACGCTGAAGGACGTCATCGTCTACAAGCGCACCGGCGGCAACGTCGCCTGGGTCGAGGGGCGTGACCTCTGGCTGCACGACCTGATGGCCGCCCAACCGAGCACCTGCGCCCCCGAGTGGGTGGAGGCCGAGCATCCCCTCTTCCTGCTCTACACGTCCGGCTCCACCGGCAAGCCCAAGGGCGTGCAGCACAGCAGCGGAGGCTACCTGCTGCATGCGGCCCTCACCACCAAGTGGACCTTCGACCTGAAGGACGACGACGTCTTCTGGTGCACCGCCGACATCGGCTGGGTGACCGGCCACAGCTACATCACGTACGGGCCGCTGGCCTTGGGCGGCACCGAGATCGTTTTCGAAGGCGTGCCCACCTACCCGGACGCCGGCCGCTTCTGGCAGATGATCGCCAAGCACAAGGTCACCATCTTCTACACGGCGCCCACCGCCATCCGCTCGCTGATCAAGGCCGCCGAGACCAACGAGTCGGTCCACCCGAAGAACTACGACCTGAGTTCGCTGCGCCTGCTGGGTTCGGTGGGTGAACCCATCAACCCGGCCGCGTGGGAGTGGTACCACGAGCATGTGGGCGGCGGCGTGTGCCCCATCGTCGACACCTTCTGGCAGACCGAAACCGGCGGCCACATGATCACGCCCCTGCCCGGCGTCACGACGCTCGTGCCGGGCTCCTGCACGCTGCCTTTCCCGGGCATCACCGCGGCCATCGTCGACGAGACCGGCAACGACGTCCCGAACGGGCAGGGCGGCATCCTGGTCGTGAAGAAGCCGTGGCCCAGCATGATCCGCACGATCTGGGGCGACCCCGAGCGTTTCAAGAAGAGCTACTACCCGTCCGAGCTCAAGGGCTACTACCTGGCGGGGGACGGTGCCATCCGCGACGCCGAGACCGGCTACTTCACCATCACCGGCCGCATCGACGACGTGCTCAACGTCTCTGGCCACCGCATGGGCACGATGGAGATCGAGTCGGCGCTGGTCAGCTGCACCGAACTCGTGGCCGAGGCCGCGGTCGTCGGCCGCCCGGACGACACCACCGGCGAGGCCATCTGCGCCTTCGTCGTGCTCAAGCGCCCGCGCCCGAGCGGGGACGAGGCCAAGGCCATCGCCAAGCAGCTGCGCGACCATGTCGCCAAGGAGATCGGCCCGATCGCCAAGCCCAAGGACATCCGCTTCGGCGACAACCTGCCCAAGACGCGCTCCGGCAAGATCATGCGCCGACTGCTGCGCTCGGTCGCCAAGGGCGAGACGGTGACGCAGGACACCAGCACGCTGGAGAACCCGGCCATCCTGGAGCAGCTCGGCCAGGCTTACTGAGCCCCCTCGCGCCTCAGCGAAAAGGCCGCCCTCGGGCGGCCTTTTTTCTCTTCTGCTCAGGTTGCCAATGTCAGCATGCCTGTCGGGCGCGGACCCGGCGGCCGAGCACGGCCAGGCCGGCCAGCAGCATGGCCACCGTGGCCGGCTCGGGCACCGGCGAGACGTCCAGCGCCTGGTCCAGGTGGATCTTCAGGAACTCCGTGTTGTCCGAGGTCAGCGCACGCCCGCCGCCGCCGGGGAAGTTGTTGTCGTTGACGACGAGCAGCGTGTGCGCGTCGATGACGTGCACGTTCTCGATCGTGACGTAGGGGAAGGTGAAGGTCGTGCTGCCGTCGCCATTGAGGTCGTTGGGGTCGGCAATCGCCATCAGGTCGACGAGCTCGGTCTTCTCGACGGTGCCGTCGGCGCCGACCTTGTTCAGGTCGATCTTGTAGAGCTTCTTGAACGGCGTGCCGCCGCCGGTGGCCGTGGCGCCATTGCGCTCGATCACGATGAACTCGTGATCGTTGATCGCCGTCATGTCACCGATGTTGGTGCCATTGACATCGAGCTTGTAGACCCAGCTCTGCGTCGTGTAGAGGTTGCTGTCGATGTTGAACTCGTTGATGCGCAGGGTCTTGGCGGCGTCGCCCGTGACGGTGCCTTCGAGCAGCGTGTAGAGCCGGTCGCCGGCGCGGTTGATGGCCAGGCCCTCGAAGCCGCGTGAGCCGCCCAGGTTGGCGGGCGTGCTGCCGCGGTAGGCGTTCTCCGGGGCGAAGACGCCCGGCAGGCTCACGTCGCGCGCGAGCACCTTGCCGCTTGCGTCGGTCCTGACGAGATAAGGCCCGAACTCGTCCCCGAACCAGAGGTGGCCGTTCTTGTCCTGGCGCACGCTCTCGGTGTCGAGGTCGGCACCGGTGAGCAGCTTGCCGCTGCGGATGCTGGCATCCACCGCGATGCCGCCGGGGTTGCGGGTGGCGTTGCCGTTGTAGTACTGCGCGAAGTCGGCCTGGATGGAAAAACCGAGCTGGCGGTTGGGGTCGCTCAGCGTGATGCGGGTGGACGCATCGAAGCCGGTGCGCGCGGCGCCCGTGTTCCAGTCGGCTGCGGACACCGTGCCGCTGCCGCCTTGGGCGGTGCGGAAGTCCGGCAGGACGGCGTACATGCGCAGCAGGGCGTCCGCCGAGCTGGCCTGGGTGCCGAAACCGTTGTCCACGAGGAAGCGGTAGCTGCCGCCCGCGCCAGCGAGCACGCCGGAGAAGCCTTGCACAGGCTGCAGGCCCAGGTAAGGCGGGTTGTTGGCCGGGCTCGCGGCGTTGGTGAAGCCGAACTGGCCCGAGGTGGGGCCGTCGGCATAGGTCGCGGCGGGCATCTGGGCCCAGCCTTCGAGGGTGGGTGCGGCCTGGGCGGCGGCACACAGGGCGGCGGCCAGGGCTGCGGCGGTCAACATCAAACGGGGCGGATTCATGGTGATGGCCTGGAACGGTGTTGCAGAACAGCCTGCGCAGCCGATTCTTGGAAGACGCCATGACCCGCGCGTGAAGCCCGGCTCCCGCCCTGTTGACGTTCTAGGGGGAGGCGGGGCGCAAAAGAAAACAGGCCCCGCAGGGCCTGTGATCAAAACGAGCCCCGCAGGGCCTGTGACAAAAACAAGCCCCGCAAGGCCTGTGGGTGGTGAGTTCCGAACGGCTTACTTGACCGTCAGCACCCACTTGGCCAGCGTCTCGGCTTCGGCCGGGCTGACCTGGGTGTTGGCGGGCATCGGCACGGGGCCCCAGACGCCGGAGCCGCCCTTGACAATCTTCTCGGCCAGCTTCTTGTAGGCGTCCTTGTCCTTGGCGTACTTCGCGGCCACGTCCTTGTACGCGGGGCCAACCAGCTTCTTGTCCATGGCGTGGCAGGCCATGCAATTCTTCTTCTGCGCCAGTTCCGGGCTGGCAAATGCCGCAGGCGCTGCGACCAGGGCGAGGCTGAGGATCACGACAGACTTCATGCTTACCTTTCTAGGGCGTTGAACTACAGTGCCTGCAAAGATACCTGAAGGAGAGCCCGCATGGGTTTCGTATTGCTGGGTGCGCTGTTCGTGGTGTTGCGTCTGGGCGGCTGGGTGCAGTTCCACAAGGACGATTTCTGGGCCTGGGTCATCGTGCTCTCGCCGTTCCTGGGCGCGGCGTTGTGGTGGATGTGGGCGGACGCCTCCGGGCGCACGCAGCGCAAGGCCATGCAGGCCATGGATGCCCGCAAGGCCGCACGGCGCGAGCAGCACATGGTGGCGCTCGGGCAGTCCAAGCCGGGTGGTCGCAAGAAGCGCTGACGCTGGCCGACGGCCTGCCGGCCGTGACTGAAGTCACATCGGGCAAACCCGGGCGTCCGCGCGTGCAGGTGTCGCGTTCAATGCGCACCCACTTGGAGACCCCCGCATGACGCTTCGCCTTCTTCCCCTTGCCCTGGCCCTGGTGGCGGGCGCCGCCCAGGCCGAACTGCTGAAGGACCCGCAGTGGCAGGCCTGGCTGGATGCCGGCAAGACCGCCGATCTCGCCCGCGCGGCCCAGGCGCGCACCAAGGTCCAGCCGGAGGACGACCAGGCCGCCGTCGCCCTGGCCCTGGCGGCCGTGGACGAGAACGATGCCGGCCGCCTGGAGGCGTCGCTGCCCGCGCTGCAGGCCTGCGCCGACAAGCGCCCCCAGGCCATCTGCAGCTACGCGCTCGGCCGCGTCTACGGCCAGCAGGCGATGACGGCCAGCGTCTTCAAGATGCCGGGCCTGGCCAGCAAGACCAAGGAGCAGTTCGTCAAGGCTGTGGAGCTCGACCCGGGCCTGTACGAAGCCCGCGTCGGCCTCACCCAGTTCTACCTGATGGCGCCCGGCTTTGCGGGCGGCAGCGTGCCCAAGGCCAGGGAGCTGGCGGCCGAAGTGCAGCCTCGCCAGCCCGAGCAGGCCAAGCTGCTGCGCGCGCTGCTGGCGATGAACGAGAAGGACTGGAGCTCGGCCGAGCGTGAACTCAACAGCGTGAAGGCGGGAGATGACCGCACCGTCACGCGCGAGCTGCGCGGCAACTGGTCGCGCCTGGGCTTCGAGTTCATGGAGCAGAAGAACCTGCCCAAGGCCCGCGGCATCTTCGAGGCCCTGCAGCGCGACTACCCCGGCCACGCCGCCGGCCCCTACGGCCTGGGCCGCGTGCTGGTGGAGTTGGGCCAGCCCGACGAGGCGGTGAAGGCGCTGGAGCGCGCCCGCACGCTCGAGGGCGCCGAGCGCATGCCCATCGACCACCGCCTGGGCCAGGCCCTCATCGCCAAGGGTGACAAGGCCGCGGCCAAGGCGGCGCTGGAGCGCTTCGTGCAGAACAAGCGCGCCAACCCGCGGAACATCGAGGACGCCAAGAAGCTGCTCGCCGGCCTGGCCTGAACGCCGGTGCAGGGCGGGGGAGGGCGCTGGCTATGATGCGCGCCGCTTCCCCTACTCCCCCGGACCATGCTCGTCCACCCGCAGTTCGACCCCATCGCCCTCCAAGTCGGCCCGCTGGCCGTGCACTGGTACGGCATCACCTACCTGATCGCCTTCGGGCTCTTCCTGTGGCTGGCCAGCCGGCGGGCGCGCATGCCCCAGCACATGGCCGTGGGCTGGACGCGCCAGGACGTCGACGACGTGCTCTTCTACGGCGTGCTCGGCGTCGTGCTGGGCGGGCGGCTGGGCTACTGCCTCTTCTACAAGCCGGACTACTACATCCACCACCTGGCGGAGGTCTTCGCCGTCTGGAAGGGTGGCATGTCCTTCCACGGCGGGTTGCTGGGCGTGCTGCTCGGGCTGTGGTTCTTCGGGCGGCGGCGTTCGCGCAGCTTCTTCGAGGTGGCCGACCTGATCGCGCCCTGCGTGCCCACGGGCATTGCGGCCGTGCGGCTCGGGAATTTCATCAACGGCGAGCTCTGGGGCCGCCCGGCGCCAGCAGACTTGCCTTGGGCCATGATCTTTCCGCAGGCGCAGGACGGCGGCATCGCGCGCCACCCGTCGCAGCTCTACCAGGCGGCGGGCGAGGGCCTGCTGCTGTTCATCATCCTGTGGCTGTATGCGCGCAAGCCGCGCGCCACCGGGCAGATCTCGGGCGTGTTCATGATGGGCTATGGCGCGCTGCGCTTCGCGGCCGAATACTTCCGCGAGCCCGATGACTTCCTCGGCCTGCGCGCCCTGAACTGGAGCCAGGGCCAGTGGCTGAGCCTGCCGATGATCCTCGCTGGCGCGGCCATCTTTGTCTGGGCCACGCGCCGCAACCAACGTCCTGCCTGAGCACGGCCATGCGACAGATCTTCTTCGACACCGAAACCACCGGCCTGGAAGCCGACAAGGGCGACCGCATCATCGAAATCGGCTGCGTGGAGATGCTCAACCGGCAGCTCACCGGCAACAACCTGCACCTCTACATCAACCCCGAGCGCGCCAGCCACGAAGACGCGCTGAAGGTCCACGGCCTGACCGAGGCCTTCCTGTCGGACAAGCCCAAGTTCGCCGAGATCGTCGACCAGCTGCTGGCCTTCCTGGCCGGTGCGGAGCTCGTCATCCACAACGCGCCGTTCGACATCGGCTTCGTCAATGCCGAGCTCAAGCGACTCAAGCGTGGCGTGCTCACCGACCACGTGGCCGGCGTGCGCGACACGCTGCTGATGGCGCGCGACCTCTACCCGGGCAAGGCCAACTCGCTGGACGCCCTGTGCCGGCGGCTGGAGGTGGACAACACCAAGCGCGTGCTGCACGGCGCGCTGCTGGACGCGGAACTGCTGGCCGATGTCTACATCCGCCTGACCCGTGGCCAGGATGCGCTGCTGATGGACGACCACGGCGACAGCAGCGGCAGCGATGGCCATGCGTCCGTGCAAGCCGTGGACCTGAGCCGTTTTGCGCTGCCGGTCCTGCGGGCTTCTGACGCTGAAGCCCAGGCGCACGCCAAGCTGCTGGTGGACCTGGACAAGGCGGCTGGCGGCGCGTGCAAATGGCGTTCTCTCCAACCCGCAGAACCCGTGGCATAATCGCGGGCTTCCCGGAGACGGGGCCGCAAGTCGGAAGCAATTTCGGCGGTTTTCAGGGCGGTTAGCTCAGCGGTAGAGCACTGCCTTCACACGGCAGGGGTCGCAGGTTCGAACCCTGCACCGCCCACCAACACCTCGTTGGTGACCTGAAAACCAGCGCCCAAGAATTCGGGCGGTTAGCTCAGCGGTAGAGCACTGCCTTCACACGGCAGGGGTCGCAGGTTCGAACCCTGCACCGCCCACCAGTCAAGAGCCCCTGCAGGTCAGCGACCCGCAGGGGCTTTTTGCTGCCCGGCTGCGGCGGCAGGCCAAGCCCCGGATGATCGCGCCCGCCTCGTGATCCTCGCCACCGCATGCCCTCGCACGACACCGCCTTCAAGGGCAACAAGTCCCACCTGCCCAGCAAGCCCTGCCAGGCCTGTGGGCGGCCCATGAGCTGGCGCAAGGCGTGGGCTCGAAACTGGGACGAGGTGAAGTACTGCAGCGAACGCTGCCGCCGCGACGGCGCCGCCAAGGGAGCCCGCGGTGGCTGAGCCGCTGCGCCAACTCGTGCTCGTGCTGGGGGACCAGCTCGACCTTGACGCCGCCGCCTTCGACGGCTTCGACCCGACGCAGGACGCCGTCTGGATGGCCGAAGTGGCCGAGGAGTCCACCCACGTCTGGAGCAGCCAGCCGCGCATCGCCGTGTTCCTGGCAGCCATGCGGCACTTTGCGGTCGCGCTGCGGCAGTCGGGGCGGCCGCTGCACTACCGCCGCCTGGACGAGGCCACCACGCGAGAGAGCCTGGCGGCGCAGCTTCAGGCCGACATTGCGACCCTGCAGCCCCAGGCCCTCGTGCTGACGCGCCCGGGCGACTGGCGCGTCCTGCAGGCGTTGCAGGCGGTCGCCACCAAGGCGGGCCTGCCGCTGGTGCTGCGCGAGGACCGCCACTTCTTCACCACCCCGGCCGACTTCGCGGCCCATGCCCGCGGCCGCAAAGGCCTGCGCATGGAGTATTTCTACCGCGAGCTGCGCAAGCGCTTCGGCGTGCTGATGGACGCCGGCCAGCCGCTGGGTGGCGACTGGAACTACGACGCCGAGAACCGCGAGGCCTTCGGCCCGGCCGGGCCCGGTTTCGACCTGCCTCAGCCGCCGCGCTTCGAGCCGGATGCGCTCACTCGGGAGGCCATCTCGCTCGTGCGCGAGCGCTTCGGCAGCCACCCGGGCCGCCTCGACAGCTTTGCCTGGCCGCTCACACGTGCGCAGGCGCTGCAAGCGCTGGACGCCTTCGTCCGCGAGCGGCTGCCGCTCTTCGGCCCCTACCAGGACGCCATCTGGCCCGGTGAGCCCTGGCTTTATCACGCGCAGCTCTCTGCGGCACTCAACCTCAAGCTGCTCACGCCGCACGAAGTGGTGGCCGCCGCCGAAGCCGAGGTGCGCGCCGGCCGGGTGCCGATCGCCAGCGGGGAGGGATTCATCCGCCAGATCCTCGGCTGGCGGGAGTACGTGCGCGGCATCTACTGGACGCGCATGCCGGCCTACGCCGAAGGCAACGCCCTCGACGCCCGCCACGACCTGCCCGGCTGGTACTGGACGGGCGACACCGACATGGCCTGCCTGCGCGACGCCATCACCCAGACCCTGGACCATGGCTACGCCCACCACATCCAGCGCCTGATGGTGACCGGCCTGTTCGCGCTGCTCTACGGCGTGGAGCCGGCCCAGGTGCATGCGTGGTACCTGAGCGTGTACGTGGACGCGGTGGAGTGGGTGGAGCTGCCCAACACCCTGGGCATGAGCCAGTACGCTGACGGCGGCCTCATGGCCAGCAAGCCCTACATCGCCAGCGGCAAGTACATCTCGCGCCAGAGCCCGCTGTGCGGGAGCTGCCGCTACCGGCCTGAGGAACGCGTGGGCGAGCGGGCCTGCCCGTTCACGACGCTGTACTGGGACTTCCTGCTGCGTCACGAGCAGCGCTTTGCCGACCACCCGCGGCTGGCCCTGCAGGTGCGCGGCGTGGCACGCGTGGGCGACGCCGAGCGCGAACGCATCCGCACGCAGGCGGTGGCCATCCGGGCCGGTCGCTGATGGCGCAAGACCTGGCCCCGACGCGCGAGGCCGCCCTGGCCCGGCTGGCTGCCGTCGACGCAGCCGCCTATGCGCGCACGCGCAACCACCTGCAAGGCGCCGTCACGGGGCTGTCGCCTTACCTCACCCACGGCCTGCTGACCGTGCCCGAATGCCTGCGGGCCCTGGCACTGCCGCCGCAGCACAAGCTCGTCCAGGAGTTCGGCTGGCGCGAGTTCTTCCACCACGTCTGGGGCCACCGCGGGGACGCCATCCTGCACAGCCTGCATGAAGGCCCCTTGCCCGACAGCGCCTACGCGCCCGAGTTGCCCGAGGACATCCGCCGCGGCGCGACGGGCGTGCCCGTCATCGACGAGGCCGTGCGAACGCTCTACGCCAGCGGGACGCTGCACAACCACGCGCGCATGTGGCTCGCGAGCTACGTGGTGCACGGGCGCAAGGTGCACTGGCGCGCAGGGGCCGACTGGCTCTACGCCCACCTGCTCGACGGCGACCTCGCCAGCAACCACCTGAGCTGGCAATGGGTGGCCGGCACCGGCAGCCACAAGCCCTACCTGTTCGATGCCGCCAACGTCGCGCGGTTTGCGCCCGCCGCGTGGCACAGCGAGGGCAGCGCCATCGACCTGGGGTATGACGGCTGGGAAGCCCTTGCACGCGGGTCGGGGCGGCTGCCTGCCGGCATGGGCAGGGGTGTGGACGAGCCACCGCTGCTGCATCGGCCGGCCTGCGGCACCGCGCCGGCTGCGCTGGCGGCGCACGACGTCTGGCTGGCCCATCCCTGGGCCCTGGGTGACGCACCACCGGGCGCCGAGGTCGTGGGCGTCGTCATCACCGATGCGCATGCCGACCGGCCCTGGAGCGCGCGGCGCTGGGACTGGGTGCTCGCGCGCCTGGCGCAGATCTCCGGGCGCCTGTGGGTGGGAACCGCTGCCGAGGTGGCCGGCGCCTTGCAAGGCGTGCCGCGGGTGCGCACGCAGGCCAATGCGCACATCGACCGCTGGCTGCCCGCAGCCGCCGAGAGGGTCACCGAGCCACGGCATTTCCCGCATGTCACCCCCGTGTGCGGGTCGTTTTCCCGGTGGTGGAGCGCCGTTGGCCCGCGCGGGCGCGAGGTTGGCACCCCATTTGCTTTGTAGGCCTGTCAAAGCGTTTCGATGGAAGCGCTCAACCCTAGGCTGCAAAGCGACATGACCACAAAAGAAGACATCCGCATCGTCCTGGTCGACGACGACCGTGACGCCTGCGAGAGCCTGAGCGAGGTGCTGCAGTTCGATGGCTACAGCGTGCGGTTCGCCATGACCGCACAGGAGGCCATCAAGGCCGTGGAGGAGTACCAACCCATTTGCGCACTGGTTGACCTGGGTCTGCCTGACCTGGATGGATGTGAGCTCTCGCGCCAGCTGCGCGAGCGCTACGGCCCCGACCTCGTCCTGATCGCGGTCACCGGCCGCGCGGGTGCGCAGGAGCACGACAAGGCCATGGCCTGCGGCATCGACCACGTGCTCAGCAAGCCGCTTTCCCTGGAGCGGCTGAGGTCGTTTTTCCCGCCCCGCGGCTGATTTGTCGGCAAGTTTTACCGATGGTGGCCCGCGCCTGAGCTTCGCGGCACACCGGTACGCGTCACTTCACAGGATCCTCCATGGTTGATCCCCGGTCTGGCGACTCTGCGCAGTTCCGTCGCATCCTCACCCGCAACCTCGTCATCCCCCTGGCCATGGGCCTGGGCAGCATCGTTGTGTTCGTTGGCTTGCTGTGGCACCTCCTGATGCTCTTGAATTGGGTCGACCACAGCCACCGCGTCGTGGCCAAGGGGCACGAGCTCGCCACGCTCAGCGCGGACCAGGAAAGCGGTCTGCGCGGTTACCTGCTCAGTGGTCAGGACAGTTTTCTGCAGCCGTATTCCGTCGGCCAAGCCAAGTTCGTGGCGGAGTTGCGCGGCGCCGAAGAGCTTGTCAATGACAACCTGGCCCAGGTGGAGCGTTTGCGGCGCATCGGATCGCTCGAGCAGCGTTGGACGGTGTTCGCTGAAACGGCCATTGGCATGCGACGCCGCAACGAGCCTGTGGAGGAGCTCATCCGGACGCAGGCGGGCAAGCAGCTGATGGACGAGATGCGCCGGGAAATGCGCAGCTTCAGCGAAGCCGAGCTTCGGCTGCTGCGAGATCGCAATGAGGACGCACAGGTTGGGACTTGGATCAGCGTGGGCAGCTACATCGCGCTGCTGCTCGTCGTCAGCGGGCTCATCGCATGGGCAGGGCGGCGCGACATCAAGGCCCTGTCGGACGACTACGGCCGCGCGCTCGCCGGGCTGGAAGCCACCGCACGCGAAAGCGAGTCCCGCGCCTGGCTGCGCGGCGCCCAGGCGGAATTGAATGCGCAGTTGATGGGCGAGCGTGCTCTCGCCGGTATTGCGAACCGAACGCTGGCCTTCCTCTCCGAGCGCATCGGGGCGGTCATCTCCGCCGCCTTCGTGCGTGGGGACGACGGTCGCCTGCGCTGCGTAGCCGCGCACGGTTTCTCTCCTGAGCAGGCGCAGTTTCGCGACCCGGAGTCCGGCCTGATCGCGCAGGTCTGGCGGGACGGCCACCCCCGCCAGCTCCCCGGATTGGCGGATGATTTCCTGAAGGTGAGCACCTCGCTCGGTGACACGCGCCCGCAAACCATCATGCTGGTGCCGGCGGTCCACGAGGGCCAGGTCAATGCAGTCTTCGAGTTGGGGTTCACCAGCCCGCCAGACGACCGTGCCGGCGCACTGCTTGAGATGCTGCAGGAGCTGCTCGGCGCCGTGGTGGAAGCGGCCTACGCGCGGCAACGCCTGCAGATCTCCATCGAAGAGGCGCGCCAGCTCAACGAAGAGCTGCAGGTGCAGCAGGAGGAGCTGCGCACCGCCAACGAGGAACTCGGCGAGCAGTCGCGCGTGCTCAGCGAGTCGCAACTCAACCTGGAGGAGCAGCGCGCCGAGCTCGAGCAGACCAACGTGCAGCTGGCCGAGCAGGCCGAGGCGCTCACCGCGCGCAACGCCGCCCTCAGCCAGGCCCAGAGTGAGCTGAAGGAGCGCGCCATCGACCTGCAGCGCGCGAGCCGCTACAAGTCCGAGTTCCTGGCCAACATGTCGCACGAGCTGCGCACGCCGCTGAACAGCGCGCTGATCCTGTCCAAGCTGCTCATGGAGAACAAGCCGGGCAACCTGACGGGCGAGCAGCTCAAGTTCGCCGGCACCATCCATTCGGCGGGTCAGGACCTGCTCAACCTCATCAACGACATCCTGGACCTGTCCAAGGTCGAGGCCGGCAAGCTCGACATCGCGCCGCGGCCGCTGGAGCTGCGCGCGCTGGCCGACAGCATGCGCCGCCTCTTCCAGCCGCTGGCGCAGGACAAGCAGCTGAAGTTCGAGGTCAAGCTCGCGCCGGGGCTGCCCGCGTCCATCGTGACGGACAGCCAGCGCATCGAGCAGGTGCTGCGCAACCTGCTGTCCAACGCCATCAAGTTCACCGAGAAGGGCTCGGTCACGCTGAGCATCGAGCCGCGTGGCGATCGCGTCGCCTTCGTCGCGGCGGACACCGGCATCGGCATCCCGGCGGCCCACCAGCAGCGCGTGTTCGAAGCCTTCCACCAGGGCGATGGCGCCTTGAACCGTCGTTATGGCGGCACCGGCCTGGGCCTGTCCATCTCGCGCCAGCTGGCGGGGCTGCTGGGCGGCGACCTGGGCCTGACGAGCGTCGAAGGCCAGGGCAGCGTGTTCACGCTGACGCTGCCGCTGGAGATGCCCCTGCCCATGCCCGCGCCTGAAGCCCGGCGCGAGCGCCAGGAGCCCGCCCCGGCGTTGGCGCAGTTGCCCCCGAGCCCGCAGGACGGCAGCCAGGCGCCAGCCCGCCGCAAGGCAACCGCGTTCGCTGACGACCGCGCCGAACTCACGCCCGACGCCACCCCGCAGCGCCTGGCGCTGGTGGTGGAGGATGACCCGAACTTCGCTGCCATCCTCTTCGACCTGGCCCACGAGATGCAGTACCGCTGCCTGGTGGCCACCGAGGCCCGCGAGGCGCTGGAGCTTGCTTCGGCCCACCTGCCGCAGGCCATCCTGCTGGACGTGCGGCTGCCGGACGGCTCGGGCCTGGCCGTGCTGCAGCGGCTCAAGGAGGACCCGCGCACCCGCCACATCCCCGTGCACATCATCGCGGGCGAGGACTTCCGCGACATCGCGCTGCCCATGGGCGCCGTGGGCACGGCCATCAAGCCCACCACGCGCGAGGACCTGGTGGAGATTTTCCGCAAGCTCGAGCGCCACGGGGCCGACGAGATCCGCCGGCTGCTGCTCGTCGAGGACGACCAGCGCCAGCGTGAAAGCATTGCCCATCTGATCGGCGACGACGACATCGAGGTGGTGGCCGTCTCGCACGGCGAGCAGGCGCTGGCGCTGCTGGACGAGCAGCACTTCGACTGCATGATCATTGACCTCAAGCTGCCCGACATGGACGGCACCGAGCTGCTCGCCCGCATGGCCGCGCGCTCGGTCGAGAAGACGCCCCCGCCCGTCATCGTGTACACCGGCCGCAACCTCAGCCGCGAAGAGGAGGCCGAGCTCAACCGCTACTCGCGCTCCATCATCATCAAGGGCGCCCGCTCGCCCGAGCGGCTGCTCGACGAGGTCACGCTCTTCCTGCACAAGGTCGAGTCGCGCCTGTCCGGCGAGCGCCAGGCGCTGCTGCGCACGGCCCGCAACCGCGAGCAGGTGTTCGAGGGGCGCAAGGTGCTGCTGGTGGACGACGACGCCCGCAACATCTTCGCGCTCACCAGCGTGCTCGAGCAGCGCGGCCTGACCGTGGAGCCCGCCCGCAACGGGGTGGAGGCGCTGGAGAAGCTTCAGGCGCACGACGACATCGACATCGTGCTGATGGACGTCATGATGCCGGTGATGGACGGCCTGGAGGCCACGCGCCGCATCCGTGCCGAGCCGCGCTGGCACAAGCTCCCCATCATCGCCATCACCGCCAAGGCCATGCGCGACGACCAGGAGCAGTGCCGCCGCGCCGGCGCCAACGACTACCTCGCCAAACCCATCGAAGCCGACCGCCTCGTCTCGCTGCTGCGCGTGTGGCTGCCCGAGCTGGGCCGACTCTGAACCCCGCCATGCCCCAAGCGCTCTTCGATCTGGAGCTGCGCCTCCTGATGGAGGCCATCTACAACCGCTACAACCACGACTTCCGCGAATACTCCGGCGCGTCGCAGAAGCGCCGCGTGCAGTACGCGATGGAGCAGCTCGGCTGCGACTCGGTGTCGGCCCTGCAGGGCCTCGTGCTGCGCGACGAGCACGCCTTCGCGCGGCTGCTGGAGATGCTGACCATCCCGTTCACGGAGATGTTCCGGGAGCCGGACTTCTTCCTGGCGCTGCGCCGGCACGTCGTGCCCGTGCTGCACACCTACCCGTCGCTCAAGATCTGGGTGGCGGGCTGCGCCAGCGGCGAGGAGGTCTACTCGCTGGCCATCCTGTTGCGCGAGGAAGGGCTGCTGGAGCGCAGCATCATCTACGCCACCGACATCAACCCGGCGGCCCTGGAGCGTGCCCGCCAGGGCATTTTTCCGATTGCGGAGCTGCAGCAGTACACGCGCAACTACCAGGCCGCCGGCGGCACGCGGGCCTTCTCCGACTACTACACGGCGGCCTACAACGCCGCGCGCTTCGACCGCGAGCTGTGCCGCCACGTGACCTTTGCCGACCACAGCCTGGCCACCGACCACGTGTTCTCGGAGATGCACCTGATCTGCTGCCGCAACGTGCTCATCTACTTCAACCGCAAGCTGCAGGACCGGGCCTTCGGGCTGTTCGCCGAGTCGCTTTGCCACCGCGGCTTCCTGGGCCTGGGCAGCAAGGAGACGCTGGACTTCTCCTCGCACGGCAAGGACTTCGAGCCGGTGGCCGCCCGTGAGCGCCTCTACCGCAAGCGTTGACGATGGCCGCCCGCCGCACGCCCCCCGCACGCATCGCGCGACCCCGCGCGGAGCTCGTCGTCGTGGGCGCCTCCGCAGGTGGCGTTTCGGCCTTGATGGCGCTGCTCGCGCCGCTGCCGCCGAACTTTCCCGTGCCCGTCGTGGCCATCCTGCACCTGCTGCCGCGCCGCGAGAGCCGCCTGTGCCACGTGCTCGGCGGCCTGCTGGCCCTGCCGGTGCGGGAGCCGCGCGACAAGGAGGCTATCGAGCCCGGCCACGTGTACGTCGCAAGCCCCGACTACCATCTCCTCATCGAGCTGGACCGCAGCTTCTCCTTCAGCGGCGAGCCCCCCGTGAGCTTTGCGCGCCCCTCCATTGACGTGCTGATGACGTCCGCGGCCGATGCCTACGGGCCGGGGCTGGTCGGCATGCTGCTGACGGGGGCCAACATGGACGGCGCCGAAGGCATGGCCGCGATCAAGGCGCGCGGCGGGCTGACGCTGGTGCAGGACCCGGCCGACGCTGAAGTGCCCACCATGCCCCAGTCCGCCATCGACCGCTGCACGCCCGACCACATCCTGCCCCTCCAAGACATGCCCCAACTGCTGCTTCGACTCGCCCGCGCGGGAGCCCCTCCATGACCGGCTCCCCGACCGACGACGTCGTCAAGCTGCTCATCGTCGACGACCTGCCTGAGAACCTGCTCGCGCTGGAGGCGCTGTTGCGCGAGGACGGGCTGGAGATCCACGCCGCCGGCTCGGGCGAGGACGCGCTCTCGCTGCTGCTGGAACACGACTTCGCCCTGGCGCTGCTGGACGTGCAGATGCCCGAGATGACGGGGTTCGAGCTGGCCGAGCTCATCCGCGGCAGCTCGCGCACCGCGCACCTGCCCATCGTCTTCGTGAGCGCGGCCGACCACGAGCCGTCCTACACCTTCCGAGGCTACGAGAACGGCGCGGTGGACTTTCTCTTCAAACCGCTCGACGCGCTGGCCGTGAAGAGCAAGGTGCGTGTGTTCACCGAGCTTTACCGCAAGCGGCGCGAGCTTCGCCGCCAGCTCATCCAGGTCGAGACGGCGCATGCCCGGCAGGAGCAGCTGCTCGCCGAGCTGCAGCAGACCCAGGGCGAGCTGCAGCGGGCTCTGCGCATGCGCGACGAGTTCATGTCCATGGTCTCGCACGAGCTGCGCACGCCTCTGGGCGTGATGACGCTGGACCAGAGCGTTCGCCGCGACCGCCTGGAGCGCGGCGACCTGGCCTATTTCAGCGCCGAGCGGCTGCGCACGATGGTGGCGCGCGACTCGCGCCAGCTGCGCAGCATGACCCGGCTCATCGACGACATGCTGGACGTCTCCCGCATCCAGCACGGCAAGCTCAGCATCCGGCCGCGCGAGACCGACCTGGGCGAGCTGGCCAGCCACATCGTCGAGGACTTCGGCGTGCACTTCGGCAGCGTGCCGCTGTCTCTCGACGCCGAGCCGGGCGTCGTCGGCGAGTGGGACGACAGCCGCATCGGCCAGGTGCTCGTGAACCTGCTCAACAACGCCCTGCGCTACGGCGAAGGGCAGCCGGTCAAGGTGGAGGTCGGCCGCACGGCCGACGGCATGGCGCGGCTGGCCGTGTCGGACCAGGGCGTGGGCATCTCGCCGGAGGACCAGGAGCGCATCTTCGAGCAGTTCGAGCGAGGCCCCACCGCCGGCAGCGCCCCCGGCATGGGCCTGGGGCTCTTCATCAGCCGCCACTTCGTGCGCGCGCATGGTGGCGACATCCGGCTGTGCAGCGCGCCGGGCGAGGGCGCCTGCTTCGAGGTGCTGCTGCCTATGCCAGCTGCTGCCTGACCCAGTCGACAAGCCCCTGCGCACTGCGGAACTCGTCGGCCGAGCGGGCCGGGATGCCCGGGTGGCGCTCGCGCCACATGGCCGCCAGCGTGGCCCCCGGGCCCACCTCCAGCACGCAACGTGCGCCGCGCTCGGCCAGGTTGTCCATGCATTCGTCCCAGCGCACGGTGGCGGCGATCTGGGCCGACAAGGCCTGCGCGAGTGACGCGAGCTGCCGGCTGGCGGTGCCCGTGAAATTGCAGACCACGGCCGTGCGCGGTGGCCGCAGCGCCACCGTGGCCAGGTGCTGCGCGAAGGCCTCGGCGGCGGCGGCCATCCAGGGCGTGTGCGAGGCGACCGCGATCGGCAGCCGCGTGCAGCGCAGGCCGGCCGCCGTCCAGGCCGCCGCGGCGCTGTCCAGCAGCAGCGCGGGGCCGCCGACGAGGGCGCGCTCCGGTCCGATGCGGATGGCCACGGCCAGGCCCGGCGCCAGCTCGGCCAGCGCTGCGGCGCGCGGCCCCTGGACCGACAGCAACCCGCCCGCGTGGCCGGCCGCGGCAGCGTCCATCGCGCGGGCGCGGTGGGCGGCCAGGTCCAGGGCCGTGGGCACGTCGTACACACCTGCCGCCGCGAACGCGGCCAGTTCGCCCACGCTGTAGCCCGCGATGGCGACGGGCGCGGGCAACGCCCCGGCAACGGCCTGCCACGCCGCCAGGCTCACGCCGGTCAGCAGTGGCTGTGCGACCGCGTTGGTGTGCAGCCAGGCCGTGTCCTGCGAGCGCGTGCGCCAGTCCGCGCCGAGAGGCTGGGCGAGCGCGGCCAGTGCGGGGGCTGCAGCGGGGCAACCGTCCAGCCAGGGCAGCATCTGGGCGTGCTGCGCGCCCTGGCCGGGGAAGAGCAGGGCCAGGCCCATTCAGCCCATGCGCTGCAGCCAGCAGGCCGCGGCGAGCGTGTCGGCCGAGCCGCCGGGGGAGAGGCGCAGGCGCATGAAGTCGCGGCCGATGTCGGCGGCCGCCACCAGGCCGCCGTGGCGGCCAGAGCCACCGGATGCGAGAAAGCGCTGCGCCGTCGTCTGGGCGTGGCGCAGGCCCGTGAGCCCGCCGCGGTGCGCGAGGTTGCTGTCGTCCAGCACGGCCATGGTGGCGAAGAGCGTGTCCAGGTGGGCCGGCGTGCGGGCCAGGCCCCGCGCGAGGGCTCCACGCAGCGCGGGCTCGGCGGTCTCGAACAGCGTCGGAAAGCCGAGTGCCGCCTCCGCGGACGCACTGCGCAGCTGGTAGCGCCGGGCGGCGATACCGCCGGGCAACGTGGACGGCCGCTCGGCGCGCGCCGCCAGCGCCTGGCCCCAGCGCTCGCGCAGCACCTCGCGCAGCTCGCCGGGCGTGGCACGGCGCCCCACGGCGCCCGCTGCCGCACACAGCAGGCCGAGCATGAAGATGGCGCCGCGGTGCGTGTTCACGCCGCGCGTGGCTGCCAGCATGCGTGCTTCGGCCGCGATGCCGCAGCGCTCCAGCGCCTCGAACGGCGCGCCCGCCGCGCCCAGCTCGGCAATGCGCACGAAGTAGCCGCGCAGCGCCAGCAGGCTGCGCATGAAGGTCTGCGCATCCATGTCGTCATGGCTGCCGCGGCAGGTGAGGGTGACGAGGCCGGGCTTGGGCGACAGTGCCAGCTCGTCGTAGAGCGACAGCGTGGCGGCGCGGCCGATGTCCTGCGCCGTCAGCGCCAGTGGTGCATGGGCGGCCTGGGCGTTCATGCGGCCACCGGCAGGGGCTCGAAGGCGGCCAGCGCCTGCACCGTGCTGGCGCCCTGCAGCCGCTTGACGAGCAGGCCGCGCGTGCGCCCCTCGCGCCACGCCTGCCACTCGCGCCAGGCCACGGCGGTGTCGCCGGGGAAGACGAGCTCGCCGTCCAGCCGCACCGGGCCGCTCCAGCGGGCCAGCAATGCCACGGCGGCGTCGGCCTCGGCCGTGCCCGCCACGCCCAGCCACAGGTCCAGGTCGGACCCGGCGCGCAGGTGCTCCAGGCCGGTGAGCGCCTGCCAGCCGTGGCTGCCGTAGGCCCGCGCGGCGAGGCCCTCGCGGTGCAGGGCCTGGGCCAACGACCTGGCGCCGGCCCGGGCCGAGGCGGGCAGCTGCGCCACAACGCGCTCCAGCAGCGGGAACTCGTCGAAGTACGCCACATCCGCCTGCGGCAGCTGCAGCGCGAGCCGCCGGTACGCCCAGCGCGCCGGTGCGCACAGGCCCAGCGCCACCTGGCCCTCGCCCAGGGACGCCGACTGGCGCGTGACCACCAGCGGCAGCCGGTGGCCGGCCCAGTGCTTGAGGCACTGGCGGGCGTCGTCGTCCCAGGGGCGTGCCAGCACGTGCTGCCAGCCCTCGCGCGACAGCCAGGCGATCTGGTGGCGGTGCAGGGGCGTCATGGCAGTCAGGCGGCGTCCAGCACCAGGCGGGTCACGGAGGCGGCCAGCCGCCGGCCGCCGCGGGCAGCACCTTCGGCCGCGCGCCGGTCGTCGGTGGGGGCGGTGGCCAGTGCATTGCGCAGCGCCTGCGCGAGGTCGCCCTGCCAGAGCTGGCGCACGCCGCCCATGGCCACGTAGTTGCGCACGCCCGGGGCGAACACGGGGTTGGACTCGGACAGCTCGGCCAGCAGCGACTCCGGCAGCTTCGTGACGCGGGCCATGGCCGGCAGGCGCATGACGCGGATCTCCGCCTCGGGCAGGGCATCGCAGGCGTCGGCGATGAGGCCGGAGGTGATGAAGCCGCCGGACAGCGCCTGGTCGTAGACGAGCCCGAGCACGCGGTGGCCGCGGCGGCGCGCGAGGTCGAGGCACTGGCCCAGGTGGGCCATGGCGCGGTTGATGCCGAGCAGCTCGTCACGGCGGCGCAGCTGCTGGCCCTGGGTGTCGATGAGCAGCAGCAGCGGGCGGCCCGGGTGGTGCGCCATCAGGTCGAGCACGGCGCGGGCCTGCTGCAGCGCGAGCTGCACGCCGATGGCGGCGTGGGCGGTGGTGCCGATGACGCTCAGCGGCGCGCCGTCGAACGTGACCTCGCCGTGCAGGAAGTCGCCCTCGCGCGTGATGCCGTGGTCGGCGCCGAAGAGCTGCGTTGCCAGGGTTTGCCAGTCCATCAGTGCACTCCCAGGGCGGTGACGGCCGCCACGTCCAGGTCGGGCACGCGCGCCGCATCGGGCACGCCGATCGCGGCCCACAGCTCGACGGCCTCGGCACCCGTGAACGCCAGGCGCGCGGTGAGCCGGGCGTGCTCGGCCTCGAGCAGCGCCAGCGTGACGGGGTGGCTGGCCTGCAGCGCGGCGATGGCGGCGGCGCGGAAGGCCGCGACGTCGTCCTCCACGAGCGCGTCGCAGTCGCCCGTGAGCCAGCGGTGCTTGCCGCCGGTGGTGCGCCACACGAGGGCGCGGTCGCGCGAGTCGAACTCCTCCACGCCGTGCGAGGCCTCGATGACCTCGGGGCCCGACATGGCCAGCCGGCCGATGTCGCTCATGACGACGTGATCAGCGCAGCGGGCCACGATGCCCATGCCGCCGAAGCAGCCGCCCGTGCCGCCGATCAGCACGATGACCGGGATGCCCGCCGCGCGCACGTCCAGCAGCGCGCGCATGACCTCCGAGACGGCGATCAGCCCCGCGTTGGCTTCATGCAGGCGCACGCCGCCGGATTCGGCCAGCAGCAGCACCGCGGTGGGCCGGTCGCGCAGCGCACGCTGCAGCAGGCCCACGAGCTTGGCGCCGTGCACCTCGCCCACGCCGCCGCCCATGAACTGGCCCTCCTGCGCCGCCACGAACACGGGGCTGCCCGCCAGCGTCGCGCGGCCGATGGCCACGCCGTCGTCGAAGGCCGAGGGCACGCCCAGGGCGGCGAGGTGGGGGCTGGTGAGCTTGCGCGAGGGCGGCAGCCACTCGTGGAAGCTGCCTTCGTCCAGCAGCAGCGCCAGGCGCTCGCGCGCGGAGCATTCGGCAAAGGAGATCATGGTTGCAGCTCCTGGGCGGCCTGGTCCAGGCGCAGGCTCACGACCGCGGGTGTCGCGCCCATGTCGTGGATGCTGACCTGCACACCGGCGAGTGGGTGGCGGGCATGGAAGTCGCGCACGACGGCGACCCAGATCGCGCCGAAGCCGCGCGCCGAGGTCTCGATGTGAAAGCAGCAGTCGCTGCCGGGCGCGGGCTCCATCAGCACCTCCAGGTTGCCCGAGCCCACCACGCCGACGAGCACCGGCATGAAGCTGCCGGCCGGGCGCGTGCCGGTGAATCGGTAGTCCAGGTTTTCGAGTCCGGGTTGCATGGCGGCTCCCTCACCAGTTGCGAAAGCGCTTCGGGGGCGCGTACAGGCCGCCGGAGGCGCGCACGAGGTCGCGCATGCTGCGCGCGGCCAGCAGGTTGCGCGTGGCCTCGCGCGGGTCGATGCCGAGGTCGGCCGGGCGGCGGATGACGCCGCGGTCGCGCAGGTTCTCCACCATGCGAGCGTCGCGGGCCAGGCCCACCGCCGTGTAGCCCGCCACGCCGCGGATGGCCTGCTCGCGCTCTTCGTCGGTGCGGCACAGCAGCAGGTTGGCGATGCCTTCCTCGGTCAGCACGTGGCTCACGTCCTCGCCGTAGATCATGATGGGGGGCAGGGCCATGCCGGCCTGTTCCTGCAGCGTCCAGGCGTCGAGCCGCTCCACAAAGGCGGGCTGCATGTGCTCGCGGAAGGTCTCCACCATCTGCACGACGAGCTTCTGGCCACGCGGTGTGCCGGCGGCTCCTTGGCGACCCGCGCGGGCCTCGCCGCCGGCCTTGAGCCACGCCGGGCTGGCGTGGCGGCGCCCGCGGGCGTCGGCCCCCATGTTGGGTGCGCCACCGAAGCCCGTGATGCGGCCGAGCGTGGCAGTGGAGCTGTTGCCCTGCAGGTCCATCTGCAGCGTGGAGCCGATGAACAGGTCACAGGCGTAGTGGCCCGCCGCCTGGCAGAAGGCGCGGTTGCTGCGCAGGCTGCCGTCGGCGCCCGTGAAGAACACGTCGGAGCGGGCGCGGATGTAGTCCTCCATGCCCAGCTCGGAGCCGAAGGAGTGGATGGACTCCACCCAGCCCGCCTCGATGGCCGGGATGAGCGCCGGGTGCGGGTTCAGCGCCCAGTGCCGGCAGATCTTGCCCTTCAGGCCCAGCTGCTCGCCGTAGGTGGGCAGCAGCAGCTCGATGGCGGCGGTGTCGAAGCCGATGCCGTGGTTCAGCCGCTGCACGCCGTACTCGGCGTAGATGCCCTTGATGGCCATCATCGCCATCAGCACCTGGATCTCGCTGATCTGCGCCGGGTCGCGCGTGAAGAGCGGCTCGACGAGGTTGGGGCGGGGCGCGGGAATGACGAAGTCCACCCAGTCGGCGGGGATGTCGATGCGGGGCAGGGTGTCGAGCACCTCGTTGACCTGGGCGATGACGATGCCGCCGGAGAACGCGGTGGCCTCGACGATGGCCGGCGTGTCCTCGGTGTTGGGGCCGGTGTAGAGGTTGCCCTGCCGGTCGGCCGCCTGTGCAGCCACGAGGGCGACCTTGGGCGTGAGGTCGACGAAGTAGCGGGCAAAGAGCTCCAGGTAGGTGTGGATGGCACCGATCTCGATGCCGCCACTGCCCACGAGCCGCGCCAGGCGCGCGCCCTGGGGGCCGGAGAAGGAGAAGTCGAGCCGACGGGCGACGCCGCTCTCGAACACGTCCAGGTGCGCGGGCAGGGCCAGCACGGACTGCACCATGTGCAGGTCGTGCACCCACTGCACGTCCACCTGCGTGAGTGCCTCGGCCAGGAAGTCGGCCTGCTTCTGGTTGTTGCCTTCCAGGCAGACGCGGTCGCCCGGCTGCAGCACGGCCTCCAGCAGCGCGACTGCGGCATCCGTCGCCACATGGCGGCCGCGCAGTTGCGGGCCCAGGGCGGCAGCGGCGCGCGCAAGGCGCTCGCGCCGCTGGCGGTCGCGCAGGTTCCAGGCGGGAGCGTTCATCGTGGCCTCCTCAGTGCGGCGCGGCCACGGCGCCCATGACGGCGTTGGGCAGGCCCGTCGCGATGCCCGGGAAGATGCAGATCATCAGCACCGCCAGCAGCATCAGCACGACGAAGGGCAGCACACCCCAGATGATGTCGCGCAGCTCGATGTCGGGCGCGATGTTCTTGATGACGAAGATGTTCAGGCCCACCGGCGGGTGGATGAGGCCGGTCTCCATGACGATGGTCATCAGGATGCCGAACCAGATCAGGTCGAACCCCGCGGCCTTGAGCGGCGGCAGGATGATGGGCGCCGTCATCAGGATGATGCTGACCGGCGGCAGGAAGAAGCCCAGCAGGATCACCATCAGCAGCACCGCCGCGAGCAGCACCCACTTGGACAGCTGCATGCCGACGATCCACTCCGCCGCGGCCTGGCTGATGTGCAGGTAGCTCATCACGTAAGAGAAGAGCAGCGACATGCCGATGATGAACATCAGCATCGTCGACTCCTTCAGCGTGGCGCTGAGGATGGGCGCCACGTCGCGCGGGCGCCAGACGCCGTAGATGGTGGCGATCAAGAGCAGCGCGAGCAGGGCGCCCAGGCCTGCCGTCTCGGAGGGCGTGGCGAAGCCGCCGTACAGCGCCACCATCACGCCGATGAGCAGCAGCACGAAGGGCACCACGCGCGGCAGCATCTCGAACTTCTGGCGGTTGGTGAAGGTCTCGTTGGCGAGCAGCGCGGAGGCGGCGCCGCTGCGCTTGAACTCGGCCTCGGCCAGCGCGTGCTCCTTGCGGTAGCGCAGCGCCGCATACACCGCGAACAGCGCCACCAGCAGCACGCCTGGCATGATGCCGGCCAGGAACAGCCGCCCGAGCGACTGCTCGGCCGCGACGGCGTACAGGATCATCGTGATCGACGGCGGCAGCAGGATGCCCAGCGTGCCGCCCGCGGCGATGATGCCGGCCGCGAAACCGGGCGAGTAGCCGCGCTTGCGCATCTCCGGGATGCCGGCGCTGCCGATGGCCGAGCAGGTGGCGGGGCTGGAGCCGGCCATGGCGGCGAACAGCGCGCAGGCGAAGACATTGGCGATGCCCAGGCCGCCGGGGATGCGCCCCATCCAGACGTGCATGGCGGCGTACAGGTCCTGGCCCGCGCGGGACTTGCCGATGGCCGCGCCCTTCAGGATGAAGAGCGGGATGGACAGCAGCGTGATGCTGGCCATTTCCTCGTAGACGTTCTGCGTGACCGTGTCCAGCGCCGAGGCGGGCATGAAGAAGGCCATGAAGAGGGTGGCGACGCTGCCGAGCGCAAACGCGATCGGCGCACCGGAGAACATGAACAGCAGCGTGACGATGCCGAACAGCGAACCGAGGGCGAGCATGCTCATCGGGCGCCTCCTTGGGGTTTGAAGAGACCGTTCAGGCGGGCGGTCAGCTGCACGAGCAGCTGCAGGCTCAGCAGCGTCATGCCCAGGGCCATCAGGCCGTAGGGGATCCACAGCGGCGGCGCCCAGGACGACGAGGTCGTCTGCCCCTCGGCCCAGGCCTCGTGGAAGAGCGTCCAGGACTTCCACGCGAAGAAGGTGCAGAAGGCCGTGCACAGCAGGTCCACCAGCGCCAGGCGCAGCCGGTTGACGGCGCGCGGCAGCAGGCTCGCCACCGCCTCGATGCCGACGTGGCCGCGCAGCTGCTGCACGAAGGCGCCGCACAGGAAGGTGGCGCCCACGAGGCAGAACACCGCGGCCTCGTCCTGCCAGTCGGTGGACGCCTGCATGACGTAGCGCGAGACGACGCTGTAGGTGAGCACGCAGGAGGCCACCAGCAGGGCCAGCATGCCCAGCACCACCATGCCGTGGTTGAGCGCGTGCAGCAGCCGGGCCACGGGCTGCAGCAGCGCGGGCGTGTCGGGGTCGATGCCGGCGACGGCCGGCTTGAGTTCGAAGCCGTGGCTCATGGCGGCCTCAGAGCAGCTTCTGCGCGGCCTTGAGGATGGCGGCGCAGGACTCGTTCTTGTCGCCGAAGTCCTTCCAGGCGGTGTCACGAGCGATGGCCTGCCACTTCTTGAGCGTGGGCTCGTCCATGTCGTAGACCTTGGCGCCGGCCTTGGCGTAGATGTCGGCGGCGGTCTTGTCATCGGCCTTGGCCGCGTCGCGGGCGAAGACTTCCATCTCGGCGCCCACGGCCATGACGATGTCCTGCTGGGCCTTGGGCAGCTTGTTGAAGACCTCCTTGGAGATCATCAGCGGCTCGAACATGAACCAGTAGGTGCGCTGGCGGCCCGAGGTCAGGTGCTTGGCGATCTCCTCGAGCTTGAAGGAGATGAAGCTGGTGGACGAGGTCATGGCCGCGTCCATCGCGCCCGTCTGCATGGCGGCGTAGATCTCGTTGGAGGGCAGCGTGATGACGGAGGCCCCCGCGGTCTTGAGCATCATGTCCATCTCGCGGCTGCCGCCACGCACCTTCAGGCCCTTGGCGTCGTCGGGCGTGACGAGCGGGCGCGCACGGCTGGCGACGCCACCGGCCTGCCAGACCCAGCTGACGATGATCACGCCCTTGTCGTCCAGCACCTTGGACAGCAGCTTGCCGACCTCGGCCGTCTTCCAGGCGGCACCCTGCTCATAACTGGGCACCAGAGCGGGCATCAGGCCGGCGTTCGTCTCGGCGACCTCACCCCCGGCGTAGGACAGCGGCACGAGGCTCATGTCCAGCGCGCCCTTGCGCAGCGCCGAGAACTGCGCGTTGGTCTTCATGAGCGACGAGCCCGGGTAGACCGAGGCCTTGAGGGCGCCGCTGGTGCGCTTTTCCACCTCGGCGGCGAACTTGCGGCACAGGCGGTCGCGGAAGTCGCCCTCGGTGAGCGATCCGCTCGGGAACTGGTGCGAGATCTTGAGGCTGCCAGCCTGCGCGAAGGCGCTGGGCAGGCCGGACGTGGTGGCGGTGGCGGCGGCGGCGGCCATCCACTGGCGACGGGTGAAGTTCATGGCTTGTCTCCGGACTCCGCCTGTTCGTGGCGGTATGCGGCGCAGTGTCAAAGCGCCGCCCGGGACGATCAATCAACCTCCGGTGCCGACCATTACGCTGGCCGCAACGGTCGTGGGTTAACCCTGGGCTGCCAGCAGTTCCGCCGAGTGGCTGCGGCAGGCGGCCAGCAGCGATAGCAGGTTGGGGTCGCGCTCGCGGGTGCGCAGGAAGACGACGCTGATCTTCTGGCGCATCTGGAACTGCGGCAGCAGCGGCACGAGGCACACATTGCGCGGCAGCACGCCGCGGATGCGCCCAGGCAGCAGCGTGCAGCCGATGCCCCCGCCCACCAGGTTCATGAGCGAGAAGATGTCGTTGGTGGTCATGGCCACGTTGGGCTCGAAACCGGCCACGCGGAAGGCGTCCAGGAAACGGTCGTGCGTGACGTAGCCCTCGTTGAGCGACACGAAGCGCTCGTCGGCGCAGCGGCTCAGGTCGACCTCTTTCAGCTGCGCATAGGGCGAGCCCGCCGGGGCGGCGAAGAAGATCTCGTCCTCGAACAGCAACTGGGTCTCGACGTCGGCGGCGCCTTCCGGGGCACCCATGACCGTGGCGTCCAGCGCGCCCTCGCGCAGCTTGCGCAAAAGCTCGCTGTTGGAGCCGAGTACCAGCTCCGTCTGGATGTCAGGCTTGCGCAGGCGCAGCGCCATGATGAGGGCGGGCACCGTGCCGCTGGTCAGGGAGTACAGCGAGCCGATGCGGATGCGGTCGGCGGCGTAGCCGGCGATCTCGCGCGTGGCGCGGATGCCGTGCGCCATGCTCTGCAGCACCTCGCGGGCCACGTCGGCGAGCGCGTGGGCGGCGTCATTGGGCTGCAGGTTGCGGCCTTCCAGGCGGAAGAGGCTGCAGCGGGTGCCAGTCTCCAGCGAATGCAGGGCGCGGTGCACGCTGACCGTGCTGACGCCCAGACGCTCGGCCGCACGCGCGAGGCTGCCGGCCTCCATGAAGGCCAGCAGGATCTCGAGCTTGCGGAACGTGATCTCTTCGTCGATGCGGTCGAGCATGGGCCGGCATCCTAGCGCCGGCACCGGGCGGCGTCAGATGTGGGCCGCCGCCAGGCCACCCAGCACGCAGCCCACGCCGCCTACGACGATGGTCGCCCACTCCATCCAGCGGCGCTTGGTGAGCAGCGCGATGGCGGCCAGCGCGATGGAGACCTGCAGCGCGGTCGTCGCCTGGGCCCAGCGGTGGTGCATGTGCAGCTGCTGTTCGCTCTTCTCGTCGAAGTGCTTCGATTCCTCTTCCAGCTTCTCGGCGTTGGCCTTGATGTCGGCCTTTTCCTTCTCGTAGCGCGCGATCTTGTCGCGGTACTTGCCCTTCTGCTCTTCGCTGGGTGTCAGTTCCAGGGCCAGTTCAGCGAGGTTCTGCTTGCTGCTCTTGGACTGGTAGTAGTTCCACTGGTTGCTGGCCTCGGTCTTCTTGATGGCCGCGTCGTTCTTCAGGATGCCGGCATTGGCCTGCGTGGCGCCGCCCATGTAGGAGAAGAAGGCCCCGACCGTGGCCAGGATGGCCGTGATGACCGCGAGTTGACCCGCGAAGCCCTGGGGCTCGTGTTGGGCGGCATGCTCCAGTTCGTGGTCGTGCGGGCCGTGGACGTGGAAGCCGTGTCCGGACATGGAAAGTTACTCCTTGCGAAGGTAGTCGACAAAATCAAAACGGAGGCCGCTGGCGCCGGTGTGCGCCTCGCGCGCGACCTCGGTGAAGCGCTCGCGCGGCCAGGCCGGGAAGTGGCGGTCGGCGTCGGGGAACGCGGCGTCCACCTCGGTCAGCACCAGGCGGTCGGCCAGCGGCAGGGCGAGGGCGTAGATCTCGCCGCCACCGATGACGCACACCTCGGGCTCGCCGTTGCAGGCCGCCAGGGCCGCTTCCAGCGTGAGGAACACGTCGGCCCCGGGAAGTTCCCGCGTGCTGCGGCTGACGACGAGGTTGCGCCGGCCCGGCAGGGGGCGAAAGCGCGCCGGGATCGAGTCCCAGGTCTTGCGGCCCATGATGACGGGCTTGCCGAGGGTGACCGCCTTGAACCGCGCCAGGTCTTCGGGCAGGTGCCACAGCAGCGCGTTGTCGCGCCCGATGGCGCCGTCCCGGGCGACCGCAGCGACCAGCGTGATGCGGCTCATACGGCCACCGGCGCTTTGATGGCGGGGTGAGGGTCGTAGCCGGTCAGCTCGAAATCCTCGTACGCGTAGTCGAAGATCGACGCCGGCCGGCGCTTGATCGTCATCGTCGGGTAGGGCCGCGGCTCGCGGGCGAGCTGTGTCTGCACCTGCTCGACGTGGTTGTCGTAGATGTGGCAGTCGCCACCCGTCCAGATGAAGTCGCCGAGCGCCAGGTCGCACTGCTGGGCAAGCATCATCGTCAGCAGCGCGTAGGACGCGATGTTGAAGGGCACCCCCAGGAAGATGTCGGCGCTGCGCTGGTAGAGCTGGCAGCTGAGCTTGCCCCGACCGCCGGGCGTCTCCGCTGGGGCCACGTAGAACTGGAAAAAAGCGTGGCACGGCATCAGCGCCATCTTGGGCAGCTCGGCCACGTTCCAGGCGCTGACGATGATGCGGCGGCTGTCGGGGTTGGTCTTGAGCTGCTTCACCACCTCGGCGATCTGGTCGATGTGGCCGCCGTCCGGCGTGGGCCAGCTGCGCCACTGCACGCCATAGACCGGGCCGAGGTCGCCATCGGGCGCCGCCCATTCGTCCCAGATCGTGACGCCGCGCTCCTGCAGCCACTTGGCATTGCCGTCGCCGCGCAGGAACCACAGCAGCTCCAGGATGATGGACTTCAGGTGCACCTTCTTGGTGGTCACCAGCGGGAAGCCCTGGCTCAGGTCGAAGCGCATCTGGTGCCCGAACACGCTGCGGGTGCCGGTGCCGGTGCGGTCGCTTTTTTGGACGCCATGCTCGTAGACATGGCGCATGAAGTCTTCGTATTGACGGGGGGGCGTGCTCATGGGGGCGCATTCTCCGTCGTCCGGCGGGGTGGCCCGCCTCCCCAGGCTGTCAGGGGGCCAGCAGCACCTGCAGCAGACGGCGCATGACGGGCGCCATGACCGGGATGCGCTTGTGCTGGTCGGGCAGGCGCACGCTCAGTGCGGTGAGGCCGTTGAAAAGCGCGGCCAGCAGCAGCGCCCGCCCCTCGATCTCCCCGTCCGGCAGTTCGGCCGCCGCCGGGCCCAGGGTCTGGCGGATCAGCCCGAGCGCCTTGGCATGCACCAGGGCCTGGCTGGCGTGCATGACGGCGGCCAGTCGCGGGTTGCGGCTGGCTTCGGCCAGCACCTCCAGCTCCAGCGCCGCGTCGGCCACCTGGCTGTGCTCGTCGATGGCCTTGTCCGTCTCGCGCAGCATGGCCTGCAGCACGTCGACCTCCTGCTGCAGCTCGCCGATGCGCTGCACGACGTCTTCGCAGTCCCGCTCGACGATGGCCGCGATGATCTCGTCCTTGTTCTCGAACAGGTTGTAGATGTGGCCGGGGCTCATGCCCGCCAGCTTGGCGATCTCGGCCATGCTGGCGGCGTGGAAGCCCCGGCGGCGGAAGGCGTCGGAGGCGGCGTCCAGCACCTGCTGGCGGCGGGCGAGGGCGCGTTCGGTGGGGGCGGCGGTGGTCATGGTGGGCGGGCGGGTCAAGCGCCCGATTGTCGCGTTGCCGTGGCCGCCGTCGTGTCGGCCAGCGCGCCGCCGCCGAGCGCCTTGTAGAGCGTGACGCGGTTGAGCTGCTGTGCGAGCTGCACCTGCACCAGGCCCTGCTGGGCGGCGTAGAGCGAGCGCTGGGCGTCCAGCGTGGCCAGGCGGTCGTCCACGCCGGCCTTGAAGCGCGCCTCGGCCAGGCGCAGCGCATCGGCCGTCTGGGCGACGAGGCGCTGCTGGGCCTGCGCCTGCTGGCCCAGCGTGGCGCGTTCGGCCAGGCCGTCGGCCACCTCGCGGAAGGCCGACTGGATGGCCTTCTCGTACTGCGCCACGGCGATGTCGCGGTCGACCTGCGCGGTCTTGAGCTGTGCACGGTTGCGCCCGGCGTCGAAGATCGGCAGGCTGACCTGCGGCGCGAAGCTCCAGAAGCCCGTGCCCGCGCGGAAGAGCCCATCCAGCGCGCTGCTGGCCGTGCCCGCACTGGCCGTGAGGCTGATGCGCGGGAAGAAGGCCGCGCGGGCGGCGCCGATCTGCGCTTCGGCGGCCTGCAGGCTGCGCTCGGCCTGCTGCACGTCGGGGCGCTGCAGCAGCACCTCCGACGGCAGGCCGGCCGGGAGTTCGGCCGTGAGCGTGGCGGGTCTGGCGCTGCCCGCCACCGGCCAATGGCCCGCTTGCAGCGGCGAGCCGACCAGCAGCTCCAGCGCATTGCGGTCGCTGGCGACCTGGCGTGTGAGGCTGGCCAGGTCGGCGCGGGCCTGCTCGACGGTGGCCTCGGCCTGGCGCAGGTCCAGCGTGCTGGACACGCCCCCGGCCTGCAGGCGCTGCGCCAGGCGCAGGCTGTCCTCGCGGGCCTTCAGGGTCTGCTCGGTGAGCTGCAGGCGCTCCTGGTCGGCGGCCAGCGTCAGCCAGCTGCCGGCCACCTGGGCGACGAGGCTGATCTGCGCGTTGCGCCGGCCGTCTTCGGTGGCGAGGTACTGCTGCAGCGCGGCGTCGGTGAGGCTCTTCACGCGGCCGAAGAGGTCCAGCTCGAAGGCGCTCACGCCGAGCGTGGCGGTGTACTGGCGGCTGATGGCAGCCTCGCCCGTGCCGGTGAGGCCGCCGGGCAGGCGCTGGGCCTGCTGGCTGCCGCCTGCAGCCACGGTGGGCAGCTGGTCGGCCCGCTGCACGCCGTACTGGGCCTGGGCGCGTTGCACGTTGAGCACGGCCACGCGCAGGTCGCGGTTCTGGGCCAGGGCCAGCTCGATCACCTCGCGCAGCCGCGCATCGGTGACGAACTCGCGCCAGCCGAGGTCCGCGGCGGCGCGGGCGTCGGCACTACCGGTGGCCGGCGCGTGCCAGTCCGCCGCGACGGGGGCGGCCGGGCGCTCGTGCGCCGGGGCCAGGGAGACGCAGCCGACGAGCGCGAGGCTCACGGTCAGCAGCGTGGGCAGGAAGAAGTTCAGCGTGGGGCGCATGTCAGAGGCCCTCCGTGGAAGCCGCAGGCAGCGAGGCCGGCGACGGGGTTGCAACAGGGGCCGCAGCCGTGCGGCCGGGGAAGAAGCGCCGCACGACGACGAAGAACACCGGCACGAACAGCAGGCCGAGCACGGTCGCCGAGATCACGCCGCCCAGCACGCCGGTGCCGATGGCGTTCTGGCTGCCGGAGCCGGCGCCGGTGGCCAGGGCCAGCGGCAGCACGCCCAGGCCGAAGGCCAGCGACGTCATCAGGATGGGCCGCAGCCGCAGGCGCACCGCTTCCAGCGTGGCGGAGACGGCGTCCTTGCCGGCTTCCATCTGCGCCTTGGCGAACTCCACGATCAGGATGGCGTTCTTGGCCGAGAGGCCGATGGTGGTGAGCAGGCCCACCTGGAAGTACACGTCGTTGGACAGCCCCCGGCCCATGGCCGCCAGCAGCGCGCCGATGACGCCCAGCGGCACCACCAGCATCACCGCGAACGGCACCGACCAGCTCTCGTACAGCGCCGCCAGGCACAGGAACACCACCAGCAGCGACAGCGCGTACAGCATCGGCGCCTGGCCGCCGGTGAGCCGCTCCTGGTAGGACAGGCCCGTCCAGCTCAGGCCCACGCCCTGGGGCAGCTTGGCGGCCATCTCCTGCACCGCCTGCATGGCGGCGCCCGAGCTCAGGCCCGGTGCAGGCTGGCCCAGCACTTCCACGGCGGGCAGGCCGTTGTAGCGCTCCAGGCGCGGCGAGCCCAGCTCCCAGCGCGCGGTGCCGAAGGCCGAGAACGGCACCATCTGGCCCGAGGCGTTGCGCACGCGCCAGCTGTCCAGGTCCTCGGGCTGCATGCGGTAGGGCGCGTCGGCCTGCATGTAGACCTTCTTCACGCGGCCCCGGTCGATGAAGTCATTCACGTAACTGCCGCCCCAGGCGGTGGCGAGCATGCTGTTGATGTCGGTGACCGACAGGCCCAGCGCGCCGGCCTTGGCGGTGTCGATGTCCAGGCGCAGCTGCGGCGCGTCTTCCAGGCCGTTGGGGCGCACGGCCACCAGGCGCTTGTCTTGCGCGGCCATGCCCAGGAACTGGTTGCGGGCGGCCATCAGCGTCTCGCGGCCCAGGCCCGCCTGGTCTTGCAGGTAGGCGTCGAAGCCGTTGGCGTTGCCCAGCTCCAGCACCGCAGGCGGCGCGAAGGCGAAGGCCATGGCGTCGCGGAACTGCATGAACTGGCCCATGGCGCGGCCGGCGATGGCCTGCACCGAGTGCGCGGCGCCCTTGCGCTCGGACCAGTCCTTCATCTTCACGAAGGCGATGGCCATGTTCTCGCCCTGGCCCGCGAAGCTGAAACCGGTGACGGCGAAGACCGACTCCACGTCCTGCTTCTCGTTCTGCAGGAAGTGGTCTTCCACGCGCTTGACCACCTCCAGCGTGCGGCTCTGCGTGGCACCGGCCGGCAGCTGGATCTGCGAGAACAGGATGCCCTGGTCTTCTTCCGGCAGGAAGGCCGTGGGCAGGCGCAGGAACAGCACCGCCATGCCCACCACGATGAGGCCGTAGACGACCAGCTGGCGGCCCCAGCGGCGCAGCATGCGGGCGACGAGGCCCTCGTAGCGCGCCGTGGTGGCGTCAAAGCCGCGGTTGAAGGCGCCGAAGAAGCCGCGCGTGGCGGGGCCCCCGTGCCCGGCGCCAACCGGCTTGAGCAGCGTGGCGCACAGGGCCGGCGTCAGCACCATGGCCACCAGCACCGACAGCACCATGGCCGACACGATCGTGATGGAGAACTGCCGGTAGATGACGCCCGTGGACCCGCCGAAGAAGGCCATGGGCACGAACACCGCCGACAGCACCATGGCGATGCCCACCAGCGCGCCGCTGATCTGGCCCATGGACTTGCGCGTGGCCTCCTTGGGCGACAGGCCCTCCTCGGTCATCACGCGCTCGACGTTCTCCACGACGACGATCGCGTCGTCCACCAGCAGGCCGATGGCCAGCACCAGGCCGAACATCGTCAGCGTATTGATGGAGAAGCCCGCTGCGCCCATGACGCCAAACGTGCCCAGCAGCACCACCGGCACGGCGATGGTCGGGATCAGCGTGGCGCGGAAGTTCTGCAGGAAGAGGTACATGACCAGGAACACCAGCACCACGGCCTCGGCCAGCGTCTTCACCACTTCCTCGATGGAGACCTGCACGAACGGCGTGCTGTCGTAGGGCACCACGGCCTTCATGCCCGCGGGCATGAAGCCTTCCAGGCGCTTGACCTCGGCCTCCACGGCCTTGGCGGTGGCCAGCGCGTTGGCGCCGGTGGCCAGCTTCACGGCCACGCCTGCGGCGGGCTTGCCGTTGTAGCGGGAGACGGTGGCGTAGCTCTCGGCGCCCAGCTCCACGCGGGCCACGTCACGCAGGTGCACGGTGGCGCCGCTGGCCTGGGTCTTGAGCACGATGTTGCGGAACTGCTCGGGCGTCTGCAGGCGCGTCTGCGCCGTGATGGTGGCGTTGAGCTGCTGGCCCACGTTGGCAGGCGCTGCGCCGAGCTGGCCGGCCGAGACCTGGGCGTTCTGCGCCTGGATGGCGGCGGAGACGTCGTCGGGTGTCAGGCCGTACTGCGCGAGTTGTGTCGGGTTCAGCCAGATGCGCATGGCGTACTGCGCACCGAACAGCTGCACCTCGCCCACGCCGTCCACGCGGCTGAGCGAGTCCAGCACGTTGCTGGACACGTAGTCGGCCAGGTCCACCTGCGAGAGCTTGCCGTCTTCGGACACGAAGCCCAGCACGAGCAGGAAGTTGATGGTGGACTTGGTCACCGTCACGCCCTGGCGCTGCACCTCCTGCGGCAGCAGTGGCGTGGCGGCCTGCAGCTTGTTCTGCACCTGCACCTGGGCGATGTCGGGGTTGGTGCCGGCATTGAAGGTGACGGTGATGGTGGCGTTGCCCTGGGAGTCGGACGTGGACGACATGTAGGTCATGCCGTCCAGCCCCTTGAGCTTTTGCTCGATGACCTGGGTGACGGTGTCTTCCAGCGTCTTGGCAGATGCGCCGGGGTAGCGGGCGTTGATGCTGACCTGCGGCGGCGCGATGCTCGGGTACTGCGACACCGGCAGCGACCGGATGGACAGCGCACCGGCCAGCATGATGACGATGGCCAGCACCCACGCGAAGATGGGGCGGTCGATGAAGAAGCGGGACATGTCGTGGCTCCTTCTCGATCAGTGGGCCGCAGCCGGCGCCGAGGCGGCAGCCGCCGGGGCCACGCCCTGCACCGGCGCGCCCGGGCGCAGGCGCTGCAGGCCGTCCACGATGAGCTGCTCACCGGCGGCCAGTCCACTGGTCACCAGCCATTGGCCTTGCACGACGCCGGCGGTCTGCAGCACGCGGGCCTCGGCCTTGCCGTCCTTGATGACCATGGCAGTGGCGTTGCCGCGCGCGTCGCGCGAGACGGCGGCTTGCGGGGCGAGCAGGGCCTGGGCCTGGGTGCCCGTCTGCACCTGGGCGCGCACGTACATGCCCGGCAGCAGCTGGCGCTTGGGGTTGGGGAACTGGGCGCGCAGCGTGACGCTGCCGCTGGCCGGGTCCACCTGCAGCTCCGAGAACTGCAGCTTGCCTTCCAGCGGGTAGGTGCTGCCGTCTTCCAGCACCAGCGTGACGCGGGCCTGGCCGGCGGCGTCGCGCTGCAGCGTGCCGTCGGCCAGCTGGCGCTGCAGGCGCAGCAGCTCGGCGCTGGTCTGCGTGACGTCCACGTAGATGGGGTCGAGCTGCTGCACGGTGGCCAGGGCGGTGGCCTGGTTGGCGGTCACCAGCGCGCCCGGCGTGACGGCCGAGCGGCCGATGCGGCCGGCCACGGGCGCCGTCACGCGGGTGCGGTCGAGGTCGATCTGCGCGGTGCGCACGGCGGCCTTGGCGGCCTCCACGTCGGCCTGGGCCTGTTGCAGCGCCGCGCGGGCGTCGTCGCGCAGCTGCTGGCTCACGGCGTCGACGGCGGCGAGCTGGTCGTACCGGCCGGCCTTGAGCCGGGCGGTGGTGGCATTGGCCTCGGCCTTGGCGAGGGCGGCCTTGGCGCTGTCCAGCGCGGCCTGGTAGCTGGCCGGGTCGATCTGGTAGAGCAGCTGGCCGGCCTTCACGTCGCTGCCCTCGGCAAAGCTGCGGGTCTTGACGAGCCCCGTCACCTGCGGCCGCACCTCGGCCACCTGCGTGGCCACCGTGCGGCCGGCCAGCTCGGTGTTCAGCGCCACGCGCTGGGCTTGCAGCGTGATGACGCCCACGGGCGCCGGCCCTTGCGCGGGCGGCCCACCCTGGGCGTCGGCCGGGCTGCAGGCGGTGAGCACCGCCGCCGCTGTGACGGAGAGCGCCAGCGTGACCAGCAAGGGCCAGCGCTGGGCGGCGGAGGGCAGGGGGGTGGGTGTTGTCGTGGTCGGCATGGCGCGCTCCTGAGGCGACTTGAATGAGGGTTCGGCGGGCGCCCGGGCCGGGTCAGGCGGAGGGCAACGTCGAGAAGCTGTTGGCTGAATGAGCGTTCATTCTATTGATTGGCGGAGCTGCGGCAAGAAAAGAATGAATGCCCATTCAGTTCCGTGGGGTCATTTCGGTGGCGGCCGTGATGGATGCCACAGGCGGGCCGGTGGCCGGCACCGGCAGGCGGCGAAACGGCGGCCTCGTGGGGTAGGGGAGCTGGGCGATCGGGCCCGCCCCATCCGGCGCGGCGAACGCTGGCGGAGGGCCAACGCCACTCGGCCAGAGGGCATGCCCTCCCATGACGGGGGGACGGTTCGGGGCGATCGGCATGGCCCGGCGCCGCCCGCTGCGCCATCATGCGGCGATGCGGCCTTATGCCTACTTCCGCGCGCACCCGGCGCTGCAAGCCGTTGTGAGCGGCTTCTCCCAGCGGTCCTTCGACAACGCGCAGGCGCCAGGCATCGCGCTGCCGGCCCGCACCGACACCTTCATCGAGTTCTACCTGGCCGAGACCTACCACGTGCGGATGTCCAACGCGCCGGCGGCCGCGCGCGTGCCCGAGACCACGCTGGTGGCGCCCCACACCCGCCCCGGCACCGAGCTCTACATCCGCGGTCGCATCGACACCTTCACCATCCACTTCACGCCCACCGGCTGCCACCGCCTGTTCGGCTGCGACCTGCAGCCCCTGCACGACCAGGGCGTGCCGGCGTTCGACGTCCTCGGCTCACCCCTGCGCGCGCTGCGCGACGCGCTGGCCGTGCACGGCGACTGGCTCGCCCGTGTGGAGGCGGCCCAAGGCTGGTTGCTCGACCGCCTGGCCCGCGTGCGCCCGGCAGACGCCCTCGACGCCGCCGCCCTGGTGCTCGCCGACCCCACCCAGCCCGCACGCCTGCGCGACCTCGCCGCACAAGCCGGCTGCAGCGAACGCCACCTGACCCGCACCCTCGGCCAACGCCTGGGCGCCGCGCCCCGCCTCTACGCCCGCATCGCCCGCTTCCAGGCCATGCTCAAAGCCCACCAGGCGCACCCGAACCTCCCCATCGCCCACCTCGCCCAGCTCGCCCACTACTTCGACCACGCGCACCTGGTGCGCGACTGCCAGGCGTTCACGGGGAAGGCGCCGGGGGCGTTTGTGAAGGAGTGGCAGGGGCCGGAGAGGGCGGGGTTGTGAGGGGAGGGGAGGCGGTGGCTGCCGGAAGTGGCAGGTGCATCGCGGCTGGCTGGCAAAAGGGGTATGCGTCCGGCCAACTCACCTTGAACCATTGGGCTGAGGCAGCGAGCACGGTGTCCACCAACGCAATGAACTGACCCCCAGAAGTTGGACTGCCAGTGTCCGTGTCTGGGCGATGATCTGCAACTGGGTTGAGCAAGTACTTGGATACGACATTGCAGCGCCAGCCGTCTCAAAGTTTGGACTTTGTCTGCCTCGCATGACGGCAATAAGGACCAGAGATGCAGACTTGGTATCGCGTGACCGTACGGATCGAGCCTGTTGGGGCGGAGGTCACGACGCTTCACAGCAGAGGACGAGGCAGCAACGTCGAGCACTGGTTCGATGGAGCGGCGCGCTACACGCTTTTCTTGCGTCCGCCGGAGGAGCGTCAATCGTCAATACAGCTTCGTAAGCGTCCGGCAATCCCATCTTGAGAACGGTCGTCGCAGCGATAACGATGCTGTCCAGTTAAGCAAATAGCTGGACACGATGGAAGCCGAACAGAGTCGCAAGCGCAGTCGCTACAGCCGTGAGTTGAAGGCCCGGATC
>JAEUPJ010000053.1 GCA_016790285.1 Roseateles sp.
CGAACCTCCTTGGTACCGGCACTAGGCCTGCCTATCGAGCCCAGCGCGGAACGCACCCCACGCCTGCAACGCCCATGTCTCGCTTTTCCCATCTCAACTCCCTGGTATGAAGGTGTTGCGATGACCGGTTGAATCCGCCCAATACCTGTCCATTCGCTACAGCGAGCGGCTGGCCGAAGCCGGCATCGAGCCATCAGTGGGGTCCAAGGGCGACAGCTACGACAACGCCTTGGCCGAGACCATCAACGGGCTCTACAAGGCCGAGGTGATCCACCGACGCGGGCCGTGGAAGACCAAGCAGGCGGTGGAGCTGGCAACGCTGGAATGGGTGGCTTGGTTCAACCACCATCGATTGATGGAGCCGCTGGGCTACATCCCGCCGGCCGAGTTCGAGGCCAACTACCATCGTCAACGCGCTGGTCAGGCCGCGACCGTCTGACTTAAACCAAACGGCCTCCGCGGAACGCGGGGCGGTTCACTCCTTGACCGGCAGGCCAGCATCGGCCTCACGCAGGAATCCAATGATCTGTTCCTCGGTGTATCGCTTCTTCATCGGTCCGATCTCCGTCTCGGGTTGATCGGACTCTAGAACTACCTGCTGCGAATCTCAGGGGGCAGCGCAGAGCGGCGCGCATGTCAGCAGTGCGAAGGCCCACGGGCGGATCAACTGCAAGAATTCCATGTGCAGAAAAGCGCCGGCTGAGAAGGCGCGAAGTTTTTTGCGCTGTGGCAGCACGCCTCGATTCGAGAGGTTGCATTCTGGCCGTCCACCAGCGGTTCCTGGCGAGGCATCACCCACTCCCTGACGGGAGTACCACGATACGTCAAACCGGCCAGGTCCAGAATGGGGAACCACACGGCGCCTTCGCCCCACCGCCACCCCCAGCCGGTGAACCGCAGGGATCCGCCATCATGCGACTGGCTCCCCTCTCGCCGTTCGTCCACAGCTCCGCTTTACCCAGCCGCCGACCCTGGCGGCCCCTTGCCCACGCATTGCATGACTGCCATCCACACATTGAACGCCCGCTCGTACCTGATGTTTCCCGGCCTTCGCAAGTACTATGGCTGGTCCGACGAGCGCACGTTCAAGGAGATCCAGCACCTGCACTCGAACCTTTTGGACATCCTGCGCCTCAAGGGCATCGACTATGCGGCCCTGCGGAGTGCACTGACTCCGCAGCCCGCCAAGCATGAGGCGGCCTTCCTCTTCGATGAGAAGCGGTGCATCGACGGGTTCAAAGCGGGCGTAGAGTGCGCCGAGGCGTTGTTCAACGCCCTCGATCCCAAGACCACCCACAGCATTCTGGGCGGGGAGCTCATCGACTACCGCGACGAAATCGCTCGGCGCCTCCTGGCGGGTTCCGCCGTCGTCGCGACCGACCTGAACTTCAAGCATCCCTGTTACTGCTTCGTCCTCTACGTCAACAACCTGTCCGAAGGCGCGATCGCCAAGGTTGATGCGCAACTGCGCGCCCACCCGGCCTACCTGGGCTACCTGCCGTGCACCTACGCCAGCCTGGCGAAGACCTTCGTCTCGCTGTCGCTGATGAACTTCGTCATCAAGCACGGGCGGACGGTGATTCTTGAACATGAGGACGATGTTCCCAACACGGAGAACCGCAACCTGCATCTGCACGATTACGAGGCGCAGGGATTCGAGCTCAAGAGCTTGCAGTCCATGTACTTCAGCACCTTCCTCGCCTACAAGCCCGAGCAGATGCTGCTGGAGGACTCCGACGACGACCTCGAAATCTCGCTGCGGGCAATGTCGCCGGTCGTGGCCCCTCTGGCTGAATTCACCGTGTTGATCGAAGACGCCAAGTTCGAGAAATACCTGCAGACCGTCAAGCTGGGGAAGCTCGAGAAGGCCGGTCTGGCATCGCTGACGAAGGCCGAACTGGAGAAGGCGATTCGCGCCAAGCTGCGGATGAACTACCTGTACAACATGGAGTGGGTGGATGAACCCACGCATCGCCTGAGCAAGTTCAATGTAATGCTGGAATTCCCGCGCGACGGCGGCCACCCCGAACGCGTGGTCGTTGCACTGGAATACCGCCCCGTCGAACGCGTCCTGCGCCTGCTGACGATCACCTGAGAGTGGCGCTCGAGCCGGTATGGCATGCGAACCCGACGAGAACGCGGACCAGAGCCGCGACGATGTGGCCGAGCTTCGGTTAGCTATCTCGAATCCCATGAATCCGCACGTTCCCGCTCTTTGCGGAACTTCCGCATTAACCGGGATTTCGCGACCTTCATCCACACGGGCGACGTTCGCGTGCCTGGCGAAAGAGGCCAGAGCTGAAGTTGGCCACCACCAGGCGCGACGCGTCCCACTTCAGCGACACCAGCACCACGGCGAACGGCGGCTGGACGACCTCGTCGGGCCTGCTCGAATATGCCTCACTGGGACGCGGCCTTCGACCGTCTAGTGCCGGGGCCGCAGCCGACCGCGTTCGTACATCGAAAGCGTCCAGCGCGGATTGCTGGATCTCACAAGCTCTTGATCCTCGCCAAATGGTGCGCACATCTGCGGCCACCGAGTATTTATTTCGCGCAACACCAAAGATGACGCATGTAGAGTGTTGCTGCCTCAGACTTATGGCCTTCAGCACGCCCTGCGCCCAATGCGAAACAACCAGCCCGTCACTCAGCACGAGTTTGACTTCCCCGCTGACGCGACCTTGATGTCGACGACGGATGTGCAGAGCCACATTCAGTATTGCAATGCCGCGTTCATCGCCGTCAGCGGATATGAGCAACGGGAGCTGATGGGCCAGCCGCACAACGTGGTGCGGCACCCCGACATGCCGCCGGAGGCATTTGCGGACATGTGGGCTACGCTAAAGGGCGGTGAAAGCTGGACAGCCCTGGTGAAGAACCGGCGCAAGAACGGCGACCACTACTGGGTCCGTGCGAATGCAGCGCCCATGCGGCGTGGCGGTCGCGTCACAGGCTACTTGAGCGTCAGGACCAAGCCGTCCAGTGAAGAGGTCGCCTCGGCCGAGAACTTTTATAAGCAAGTCCGGGAGGGCCGAGCCCGAGGATTCAAGTTCTACAAGGGGTTGGTGGTCAGGACGGGCTGGGCCTCCTTCCTCTCCTGGCCCAAAACCGCGAGCATGGCCTCGCGGGTGCGCGCGATGTCCGCAATCTGCTGGCTCACCATGTGCCTGATGGCCACGCTGGTGGGCCTTTCAGGCGCTCACCTGGTAGCGTTCGCCGCTGCTGCGTTGGTGGTCATCTCGCTGTATTCGTTGCTGTTGGAGTGGCAGTGCGTCTCGCCATTGCGGCAGGTTCTACAGCAGGCTCTGAATGTCGCTTCGGGGAACACGTCACCCGCGCCGGAAATGGGGCGCATTGATGAGGTCGGCATGCTTCTGCGCGCAATCAATCAGAGTGGCCTCAATTTGCGCGCACTTGTCGATGACGTGGACGTGCAGGTCGGCGGAGTTAGTTCCGCCTCCAGTCAGATTGCCAGCGGCAACAACGATCTCTCCCAGCGTACAGAGATCGCGGCGTCCAACCTGGAACAGACCGCATCGGCAATGGAAGAGCTCCACGGCACAGTACGCAGCACTGCGGACGCTGCCACTGAGGCTGCGAGCCAGGCAAGTGAGGCCAGTAAGGCTGCTGCGTCAGGAGGCGAAATCGTTGGCAAAGTGGTCGCGACGATGGACGACATCGCCGCGAGCTCTCGGCGCATCAGCGACATCATCGGCACGATCGACGGCATTGCCTTCCAGACCAATATCCTGGCGCTTAACGCGGCCGTCGAAGCAGCGCGTGCAGGTGAAGCTGGTCGCGGATTCGCCGTAGTGGCGAGCGAGGTTCGTGCATTGGCGCAGCGTAGCGCCGAAGCCGCGCGAGAAATCAAGACGCTCATTGGAAACAGCGTGGATCGGGTTGACAGCGGCAGCCAACTGGTCGGTCAGGCCGGCACTGTGATGGGGGAAATCGTGGACCAAGTCGACCGCGTGGACAAACTCCTCGGCGAAATCAGTCGCGCGGCGCGTGAGCAGACGTCCGGTGTTCAGCAAGTCAACGAGTCTGTGTCGTCACTGGATCAGACCACCCAACAGAATGCAGCCCTGGTCGAAGAGTCTGCCGCGGCGGCGGAGAGCTTGCGTCAACAAGCCGTAAGGCTGGCCGAAGCGGTTGCGGTCTTTTCCAGCCGTTGAATCCAAGCCCGTGTTTATCAGCTGAACGCTTGGTGATCGCAACAGTCATAGTGGACCGGAGACGCTTAAATAGCATCAATGACGATGCTGCATACCAAGCTGCCGATGTCGCGCTTCACGAGATCACTGAGGAATTGCGCGCCTCGAGCTGGGCCGACCTGCCAGCGCACCAAGGCGGAAAGGGGGTTGTCGTGGCGCTTTCCCATACCGCCGAGGCCGGCGCGAAGAGCGGCGGGCTGCCTATGCGTGAATCCGGCGACGATGGTCAACAACATCTTGGCGAGCGGCGTGTCGGCGCAATAGCGCCGTTCCAGTTTGCCCAAAGGGCCGTTGAAGAAGCATTCATCGGTTGGGCCTGGCGTTCTACCTGGGCAAGCAATCGCGCTGATCTGCTCTTGCAGTTGCCGAGCCTCGCCGCTGATGCCGCAAGGCCGAAGCTTCCCCAGTAGGCACGAGATGAGAGCTCTGCTGCTTTGCGCTGTGCTGTGGGTCAGCGCAGCCGACGGTGCAGATTGCTCAAAGGTCGTCTTCTCGGCCAATCCGAACTACCCACCGTTCCACTGGGTCGAGGACGGCAAACTCGTTGGAGCCAGTATCGAGCTGACGGAGCGCATCTTTGGCGAACTGGGCATTCATAGCGAGGCACAGTATCTGGGCCCGTGGAATCGCGTGCTGCGCGCCGCAGAGCAGGGGCAGATCGACATGGTCGCGGCGCTGAAGCCCACGCCGCAACGCGAGACGTACCTGCTTTTCACGACCGCGCGCTTTTACGTCAATCCGATGGCGGTATTTGTGCTGTCAGATCACCGCATTGCCTATAGCGGCTGGTCCGACCTGGCCGGGCACACCGGTCTGATCGCGCGCGGCGACCGGTTTGGTGAAGGTTTCGATGAATACATGCACGAGAAGCTTCGGATCCTCGCCAGCAACGACATGGAGGACAGCTTCGCCAACCTGCTGCGAGGCCGCGGTGACTACGTGGTGACAAGCTACTTGGCAGGCAGTGCCTATGTTGCGTCCAAGGGCCTCGACGCCGCTATCGTCGCACTTCGTCCCATGGTCAACACGGGTGCGGTGCATCACGGCTTTGTCCGCCGTTCGCCCTGTATGAAATTTGCGGATCCCGTCTCGTCGAGACTGCGCGGCTACGAAGCCGATGGAACAACTGCGCTGTTAATCGCAAAGTACGCGGAAAAATGGCGACGTCGGGCTGCTCGGAGAGGCGAATGAAAGGCCCGCCAGAGGCTGCGACTCCTTTGGATACCGCGGCCGTGGGCGGAACGAACGACGTCGTGGAGGGTTGAATGTTGACTCTGACACCCCTGTGCCTTCGCTGCCGTGTGGTCTAAGGAAGGACCGTAGACGCGTCCAGGACGGCCGATAAGGATCTGTGCTGTTCGTGCGGAGCAGTCGTTTCCTATCAGAACATCGCAGCGCGCTGGCACCTACATCTAGGATGCGAGGTGTTTCCAGTAACGGCAAACGGCAGCAAGCACCGCGTGCAGCTTGCCGAGACGCTCGACATCGATCTCCTTGCCCAGATGGGCTCGGCTACTGGCGCACCTCGCCCGGGCTTGCCTTGTTGGCGTAGAAGGCCGCCACATCTTCGATTTCCCGGTCCGTCATCGCTCGCGCCACGACGCGCATTTGGGCCTCGGCATCGTTGCGGCGCTCGCCGGAGCGGAAGGCCCGGAGCTGCTGCACGAGATAGTCCTTGGGCATACCCTCGATCCAGGGCGCACCGAGCTTCTGGTCGATGCCGCCGTGGCAGGACACGCAGGGCGCGATGTTGCGCAGCGGCGCGCCTACGCGAACCAGGGCGGGCAACGACTCGTCGTAGGTCGTTGGCGCCGTGCGGGCCTTGGGCAGGTAAGCGTAATAGGCCGCAAGGTCGCTGATGTCGCGGTCGGTCAAGCTTCGGCTGAGCGCGGCCATGACAGTACTGGACCGCTTGCCACCGCGGTAGTCGAGCAGCTGCTTGATCACGACCTCCGGGTACTGCCCGGCGAGATTAGGAGCGTCCGAGGCACTCATGCCCTGGGCCCCGTGGCACATCGTGCAGTTCAACGCCAGCGTCGCGCCGCGGCCGATGGCATCGCTGCTGCTGACGCGCGTCATCGAACGCTCCAGCACAACGTCGGTAGCGGTGGGCGCCTCCCTGCGCGGGACGTTCGCAGACCAGCTCGATGGCACGCCCGCTGCTCGGCAGATGCTGTCCCACAGGCCGCGGGCGCTGAAGTCAGCCTGGCTTGATGGAAGCACCAGGAACCCGATTGAGAACGACACGACGGTCAGCGCCGCGAGCGCCAACACGCTCCAGCGGAACCATGGGTTGCTCCATGAACAGGCGCCTCGACCACGCATCAGCGACTCCCGATGGGAATGACCGGCACCGAGGCTTCCTTCAGCGACGCAAGCTGCGCGATCGGGTAGCCATAGTTCACGACGGTCAGCGCGATCATCATGGCCACCCAAAGACCAAGGCTGTTCAGTGCCAACGGCACGCGGGTGCCTGGATGGGCCGTCCTGCTGAAGGTAAAAGGCGCAACCGCGTCGGCCTTGCGCCGCGTCGCGTTGGCCAGCGTATAGACCAGCAGCACGCCCGAGGCCAGCAGCACGAAGCCCCCCAGGGCCGAGGCAGTCACCGTCCAGGCCTGCGGCTGGATGTCGGGGTGGCTGTAGTCGTAGTAGGCCATGCGCCGCGGCATGCCCAGCAGGCCGACGAGATGCCAGGGCATGGACAGCACCATCATGCCGATGAACCAGCTCCAGATCTGCGCCTTGACGAGCCGCGGCGAAATGGGCGCGCAGCCGGTAAGCTGGGGCCACAACTCGTAGGCGGCCATGAAGTACATCAGCACGATGGCACCGGCGAAGATCAGGTGAAAGTGGCCGGTGACCCACTGCGTGTTGTGGATGGTCTCGTTGAGCTGGTAGCTCATGTTGATGATGCCGCCCGCGCCGCCGAAGCCCAGCATCACGAAGGAGAAGGTCACGGCCAGCATCATGGGGTTGTCCCAGGGCAGGGCCTTCACCCAGCCGAACAGGCCCTGCCCGCCGCGCAGCCGCCCGGCGATCTCGACGGAGGCGACGATGGTGAACACGGTCAGCAGCGTCGGCACCGACACCATGGCCGTCATCGCGGCGTGGACGAACTTGAAGCCGGCGCCCACCTGCGGGTCGGCGAACAGGTGGTGGATGCCGATGGGCATGGAGAACACGAGGAAGAGCGCGAAGGACACGCGCGCCATCGTGTCGCTGTAGAGCCGCCCGCCGATGGCCCGCGGCACCAGCGTGTAGAAGACGATGTAGGAAGGCATCAGCCAGAAGTAGACGATGGCGTGCAGCGTCCATGAGAAGAAGACCCGCGCCAGGCCGGCGTTGATGGTGTCCGTGAAACCGAGGGACGCGGGCAGGATCAGCACCAGCACTTCGATGGCCGCCCCCAGGGATGTCCACGCCCAAAGGTAGGCGCCGGCGACGTTGCCGAACATGGCCAGCGGCACGGTCTCGCCGGGATGGTCCCGCTTCCAGCGGCGCAGGTTGACGGACATGAGCGCCACCCAGATCCACGAGCCGACGACGACGAGGACGACACCGAAATAGTAGAAGGGGCTGGCCAGCATCGGCGGGTAGAAGGTGTAGAGCACCGAGGCCTTGCCGGCGGCCATCGTCACGGCCGCCATGGCGGTGCCCGCGATGACCAGCCAGAAACCGCCCCAGGCCCAGCGCACGCCGATCAGGGGGCGCTTGAGGCTGAGCTCGGTGATGGCGTAGCCGAAGCCCATGGCCACCAGCGTCGGCAGCACGTAGGCCATCACCGTGCCGTGGGCCGTGACCGAGCGGTAGTAATGCTCGGGGTTGTTGACCCAGGTCGCCAGCGGACTGCGGATGTACATCTGCCACGCACCCAGAACGAGGGCGCCCAGGAAGGCGACGAAGGCCACCCAGAAGTGCGCGAGAACGAGCTTCCTAGCCTGGAACACAACTCAGCCTTTCTCCGCTCGAAGCGAACCTCTTGGCCTTGGCCATGAACTCCTCGCGCGGCAAGATCTGGACGCGCGCCCACATCGCCTCGTGGCCGGTGCCGCAGTATTCGTGGCAGGGCATCAGCTGCTCGCCCGCCTTGGGGAAGGTCGTCGTGAAGGTGGCGACGAAACCCGGGACCAGCATGGCGTTGGCGTTGGTGCGGCCCACGACGAAGCCATGGATGGCGTCGGTCGCCGTGCCGCGGAAGGTGACGGGCACGCCCTCCGGCACGACGAGGCAGTTGGGCACGAAGGCGTACTGCTGGGCGATGAGACGCACCATCACTCGACCGTCGGGCTCCAGCGCCGTGCCGAGGTTGCTTTCGACGAATTCGCCGCGCAGGTGCACGGTCTTCACATCGACCGTCTCGACGCGCGACGGCGGCATCGCCGCCCAATGCAGGCCGGTGACCACCATCATGAGCACCAGCAACGCGATGATGCTGACGACGATGATTGCCCAACGGCGCTCAGCCGCGTTGGCGACGGCTTCGCTCGCGTGGGATCCGTGCAGGGCAGCGCTCACTGGACGGCTCCTCGTGGCAGGTAGACGACGAAGTAGAAGATGAAATAGAGGGCGACGACGATGGCCGTGGCTGCACCGGCCACGGCGAACGCGCCGCGAGGGCCCTGGGCCACGATCTCGTCGACACGCCGGTCCTCGTCGGCCCAGGCGGTCTCGTCGTCGGTGTCAGCGGTGCTCATGCTTCGCTCCTCACTCGGGAATCAGCCGGCGCAGGTCGTTGACCTGAGCGGGCGCCACTGGGGTGCCGCTGTTGTCCCAGGCCACGCGGATGTAGGTGACGACGGCGGCGGCTTCCTCATCGTTCAGGATGTGGTTGAACGGGGGCATGCCGTAGGGCCGGGGGTTCTTGCGCGTGCCGGGCGCATAGCCGCCGTTGAGCACCATGCGGATGGAGTTCACTGGCGAGGCCATGGTGATGGACTGGTTGCCAGCCAGTGGGGGGAAGCCGGGGGGATTTCCTTTGCCTTCGGCACCATGGCAAGTCGAGCACTGCTTCTCGTAGATCTTGCGGCCCAGCTCCATCACCTGAGGGGCGACCAGGCGGGCCTGGCTCGTGGGAGGCGCCTCGGAGTCGCGCTGTGGCAGCGACTTCAGGTAGATCGCCATCGCTTCGACGTCCTCGTCGCTGAGGTACTGCAGGCTGTTGTAGGTCACTTCGGCCATCGGGCCGTAGACCGTGCTGCGGTGAGAGACACCGGTTTGCAGCAAATCCTTGATGTCCTGGATGTTCCAGTCGCCGAGGCCGGCCTCGCGGTTGGACGTGAGGGAGGGCGCATACCAGTTCTGGTTGGGGATCATGCCGCCTTCAAACGCCTTGGCCTCGCTGGAGCCGCCCAGGGCGTTCACCTGCGTGTGGCACATCGCGCAGTGGCCCAGGCCCTGCACGAGGTAGGCGCCGCGGTTCCATTGCGCGGATTGCTTCGCGTCCGGCACGTACTCGCCTTCGCGGAAGTAGAGCGTGCGCCAGCCGACGAGCAGCTCGCGGTTGTTGAAAGGGAAGCGCAACTCGTGCGGCCGGTTCTTCTGCTTCACCGGCGGGACGGACATCAGGTAGCTGTACATGGCGTCGGAGTCCTCGCGCGTGACCTTGGTGTAGGACGCGAAGGGCATGACCGGGTACAGCAACGTGCCGTCGCGCGACACGCCGGTGTGCAGCATCCGGTAGAACTCCTCGGGCGTCCACGCGCCGATGCCGGTCTCCTCGTCGGGTGTGATGTTCGGGACGTACATGGCACCAAACGGCGTCGGCATGGCGCGACCGCCAGCGAACTCCCGTCCGCCCGGCATGGTGTGGCAGGCCACGCAGTCACCGGCGCGGGCCAGGTATTCGCCGCGGGCGATGACCTGCGTGGTCTTGTTGACCTCGGCGGGATGCGCTGGCTTGGGTAGCTCACCGGGGAGCATCATGTAGAGGGCGCCCGCCGCCGCGACCGCCAGTGCGATCAGGATGCCGAAGACCTTAGCAACGCGTCCCATGGCGTCAGCGCTGGCTGCCGCACGCGAAAGGCATGCGGTTGAGGTTGGCCGGCTCTGGGGAGGCATCCTTCGGAGCGTCCTGGCGTGCCAGCCACGCCGACACTGCGAAGACGTCGTCCTCGCTCAAGCGCCCGGCAATGCGTTTCATGCAGTCCGGCTCCGAGGCATGCCGCTCCCCCACCCGCCACCGTGTCAACTGGGCTGCGATATAGGTAGGACGCAAGCCGATCAGCCCCGGGATGCCCGGATTCATCCCCGTGAGGCGCGCCCCATGGCAGGCCGCGCACGCGGGAACACCGCGATTGGCGTCTCCGGCAGTGACCAATTGCTGCCCGCGCTGAAGTTGGGCTTCGACCACCGGGGCTTGGTCCCGGACAGCCAACGGAGGGCTCTGCCTTGAAAAATGTTCTGCAATTTCGCGCAGGTAGTCGTCCGGAAGGTAGGCCACCAGGTAGTTCATCGGCGGGTAGCGCCGCGTGCCGTCCCGAAACGCCACCAGTTGGTTGTACAGATATCCAGCCGGCTTTCCTGCGATGCGCGGGAAGTAGCCGTTGTTGGTCCCCTGACCGCTTTGGCCATGGCAGGTCACGCAGCCCTGGACGCGCGCCTCGATCGAGTCGAGCTGCTTGAACGCCGGGACCGCCGCGTCATGCTGGGCCATCGCGGGCACCGTCGCGAATGCCAGAGCTGCGGCACACAATTGAAAAGCAGTCGACTTCTTGAAGCAGGCGCTCAGCAGCATCGTTGTACAGCCTGTGACGGCAATCCGTACAGTGGGCAAGCGAGGTGCCCGTGGCGGTCTACCCCGCGGGGCTGGCAGGCACTGGCACCTTGAGCACGAGGATTTTCACCCCTCCGCCCAAGCGGCTTGCGACCTTGGAGGCCGCCGCATCGGCGCTCTGCACCTTGGGATCCAGCGCGAAGGACACCGCCGCCGGATCAGTCGACACGCGCACGCTGGAGGCGTCGATGCCGGCCACGCGAGCGGCAGCCGCACGCATCCGCGCCGGAGTCACAAGCCCCTGAACCTCGCAGAAGACCATCTGCTTCTTCTGCGCCGCCGCGGCTTGCACCACGGCATGGTCATACGTGGCGGCGACCTTGTCTTCGTCGCAGGCTCCGCAAGCGAGGGCGAGCGCCGGGACCGCGAGCACGGCAGGAACAACCCAAAACTTCATACCGCTACTCCTTCACTGGCGTCGCCGACTTCGTCTCTGACGGGGGCAGGGCCGCTCCCGGCGCGCTCGGCTGCGGCTGCTTCCTGCCCTGTGGCTGCAGGTGCTCGTCCGCCCACTTGAAGTAGGCGATGTACTGCTGAATTTCGGTGTCGGACAACCCCTGGTTGGGCATGGGGACTTTGTACTTGTCGAGCATCTGCTTGGCACTCGCGTCGGACTCCAGCATCTTCTGTGGATCCTTGAGCCAGCGCGTGAGCCACGCAGCGTCGCGACGCTGCGTCACACCGTACAAGTCGGGCCCGAGCTTGTCCCCGCCTGCGATGGAATGGCAGGCCAGGCACTTGGTCTCGAAATCGAGCTTGCCGTGCTGGGCGACGGCATCCGTTGGCGCTGACGTCGCCGGGATGTTGTGGTGCTCAGGGTCGCTCGCCGGAGCGTGATCGCCCGCCCCGCCACCCGCGTTGATCAAGCCGATGGCGCCTTGCGAGGCGTTCGCAAAGTGGTGATCCACCATCACGTAGCTGCCGGCCTCGGGGATCATGAACTCGACGATGGCCGAGTTGGAGGATCCGAGCAGCACCGTCTGCGCTCCTCGCCACTGGTTGTCGGGGTTTCCTTCCATCCAGACGCGGTCGAAGATCGTGCCGACCACATGGAAACTCGACGTGTTGGACGGTCCGACGTTCAGCACGAAGAGCCGCACCCGCTCGCCCGGCTTGGCCTGCAGGGGGTGATCGACGAAGCCGTTGTACTTGCCGTTGAAGACCGTGTAGGTCGGTGCCTTGGAGCGGACGCGGTCACCATCGAGGACGTAGAGCGGCACACCGTCGACCTGGCGCTTGTCGGGATCGGGCTTGGTATAGAACTCGCTCTGGATGACCGCGTACTCGCGGTCGGCCTTGGTGGGATAGCCCGCCTTCGGCTCGACGATCATCATGCCGTACATGCCCGAGGCAATGTGCTCCAGCACCATGGGCGTGCCGCAGTGGTACATGTAGACGCCGGGATAGTTGAGCGTGAACTCGAACGAGATGGTCTGGCCCGGCGCGACGGAGCGGTACTTGTCCTGGGGAGACACCATCGCCGAATGGAAGTCCATCGAATGCATCATGGGCGCCGCCGTGACACGCACGCCCGGCACCGGCTCGTCGGACCGGTTGGTCATCGTGAACTTGATGCGGTCGCCGACCCGGGCTCGAACGACGGGACCGGGCACCGTGTCGCCAAAGGTCCAGGCGCTGAACTTCACGCCCGGCGCCAGGTCGATGACCTTGTGCGTGGTGTCCAGCCGCACCTCTTTGACGGGCTCGGGTGCCAGCGGCTTGAGTGCGGCGTCCATGCTGAGTGAACTGCCCGCGGCAAACGGGCCGGTGCGGCGCTCGTTCGAAATCACGGCCGGCTTGGGCTTCAGATCCATACGACTGATGTCGTAGGGATCCTCCTCATGCTTCGTCTGGTTGCATGCCGCGAGGACGAAACAGGCCAACAGGCCTGCCCGATGCGGGTATCGGCGCATTCCGTGCATAGAGTCTCCATGAGATGCGGGCGCGACGGTGCGCCACTTCGCCTCAAGGACCCACGGCAAGACGCATTCCGCCGACGGGGCAAATGCGCCATGAAAACACGCGGCTGCGGTCCTCAAGCACCAAGACGTTCACGCGTCCTTCATTGGCTCACCGAAATCAGGGAAGAAGGCAGGTGGCTTGCCAAACGTGAACTTGTCGCGAAAATCCTAACGGCCCGCTCGACAGCGTGCAACACCTACCCCCAAACGTCGCCATGGCGCGCCGTGGAGGGCGATTGAGCGGTTGCGATGGAGTTCTCGAATGGCACTTCCACATGCCGGATCCGGCGAGCCTTGGGACGTGAAGCCCCTGGGTGATGCCCTGGCCGCAGCCCGGACGTCGGCGCTGTTCAAGGCCGAGAACCTCGAAGTCATTCGCCTCATCCTGCCGGCCGGCCACGTGCTTGCGCCGCACAGCGTACCGGGCGAGATCACGCTTCAATGCCTGGAAGGGGAACTTGTCGTCGAGGCGCAAGGACAGGTGCGGCGGCTCAAGGCCGGCCAACTGCTCTACCTCGTTGGCGGAGAGCCGCACAAGGTCGCGGCGGTACAGGCGTCAAGCGCGCTGCTCACCATCGCGCTGCTCGCTGGCAGCAGCAGATAAAGGGGACTCTTGAGCGCTCGCCGGGCTTGGCGGCGCCGGTTGTACCTCATCCTGCTTTGCATCGAGCCCCCACGACATCCAGTCGTCGCCAAAGAGCACCGAGGGGTGCTGAGTCGCCACGCTCCCGTTGCCGCACTGGAGGGAATCAGCGGGGCAATACTTGTCGCAGCCCCAGCAGATGCGTTTGGGATTGGCGGGCTTGATCGGGAATTTCTTGGCCATGTTGATTGGCTCCTGCCGGGCGGTTCATGCGGCCTGCAGCACGCCGTCCGAGCGCTTCTTCCATTCGACGGGGCAAACCATGAAGACCGTCCGGTCCCGTCCATACTCCAGCAGCATTTCGCGCACACGCTGACGCCAGATCGACCCCAGTTGCTCCTCGTCCTCGACGCTTGCCCGGCCTGAGGCGACCCGAGCCATGAGGCCTTCGACGGAAGGGCCTTCGGGCATCGCGCCAAGATTGGCGCCGACGTCCACCGCCGCTTGCTTGTCCAGCCGCGTGAACCGCAACTGCATCAGCAGGTCCGGCTTGCTGCGGATCAGGCCCGCTCGGCTGAACCGGCCGCCCAGTCCCTTGAAGCCGGACCCTCCGGCTGCGCCGGTCAACATCTGGATGACGGTGGCCATGACACCGCTGCTGCCCGACCGAGCGTCGTCACGGAACTCGACCTTGACGCCGCCACGCTGTGGCAGTTCCCCTGGATAGAGGTGTTCGAGCGCCAGCAGCGTCAACCAGTAGGCGGAAGCCACCGTCGGGCAGGCATGGCCCGTGATCCGGACCGCGTCGGCAAAGCCGTATTCAAGGATGCCGTCCTCCGCACAGCCAAAAATGCGCGCGAGCGGGTCCTGCACGCGAAGACGGGGGATCTGGTCAAAGTAGTCGGGAAACTTCATGGACGTACTCTTCTAGGGAAGATCTGCAAAACCTCGCGTCAATCCGACTGGCATGAGACGTGAGCGTCGAGGAGGATGCGGGCATGGACCAGATCACGCTCGGCCTTGACCCGCTGCCCAAGAAGACCCGCAAGGAGGTCTTCCTCGACGAGATGAATCAGGTGGTGCCGTGGGCCACGCTGGTGTCGCTGATCCAGCCGCATGCCCGTGGCGCCCATCAGGCGTTGGGTGGCCGGCCGCCGTTTCCCATCGAGACCATGCTGCGCATCCACTGCCTGCAGTTGTGGTGGAACCTGAGCGATCCGGCCATGGAAGAGGAACTGCACGAACGCCCGCTGTACCGGCGCTTCGCCGGCCTAGATGGTGCTGCGCGCATGCCTGACGAGACCACCATCCTGCGCTTTCGCCACCTGCTGGAGCGGCACCAGCTGACGCCGCAGTTGCTGGCCGCCATCAACGCCGGGCTGGCTCAGCAGGGTCTGATGCTCAAGACCGGCACGGTGGTGGACGCCACCATCATTGCCGCGCCAAGTTCCACGAAGAACCAGGACGGCGAGCGTGACCCCGAGATGCATCAGACCAAGAAGGGCCAACAGTGGCACTTCGGGATGAAGGCGCACATCGGCGTGGATGCCGAGTCAGGGCTGGTGCATACGGTCATCGGCACGGCGGCCAACGTCAACGATGTGACGCAGGCGGCAGCGTTGCTGCACGGGCAAGAGGACGTCGTGTTTGCCGATGCGGGTTACCGGGGCGTGGGAAAGCGCGAAGAGACCAGGGACTTGAAGGTGGCCTGGCACATCGCGATGCGCCCAGGCCAGCGCCGCGCGCTCGACCTGACGCGCGCAGTGGATCGGCTGCTGGATAAGGTGGAACAGCTCAAGGCGAGCGCGCGGGCCAAGGTTGAGCACCCGTTCCGTGTGGTCAAGCAGCAGTTCGGCTACGCGAAGGTGCGCTACCGCGGCCTGGCGAAGAACACCGCGCGGCTGACGATGCTGTTTGCGCTGAGCAATCTGTGGATGGTGCGGCGACAACTGCTGGGAGCGCGGGGATGAGTGCGCCTGCGATGCGGCCGCAGGCCCTCGGGGGCCCCAAATTCACTGCCTGCGATGCGCCGCTGGGGCCTTGCCGCAGCGCAGATTCCACTTCACGAGCCACGCGCGACCTCAGCCGCCCGCGTGGACGGGGTTTTGCAGACCTTCCCTAGACAATCTTGGAAAACCGCCGCCTGTCCTTGGCGGCCTGAAGGTGCCGGTCGAACACCATCGCCACGGCGCGGATGAGGAACCATCCGGCTGGCGTCACCTGAAGAGCACGATCCGAAAGCTCGACCAACCCGGAATCGGCCATGGCGGCCAGGGCGGCCAGCTCGGTATCGAAATACCGCGTGACCTCGATGCCGTGCGCACGCCCGACCGCATCGAAGTCGAGGCGCCCCTGGCACATCAAGGCCATGATGACGTCGCGCCGGATGTCGTCATCCCTGTCCAGGGCATAGCCGCGCACGACGGGCAATCGTCCCTGGTCGAGGCTCTCGTAGTACTCGGGCAGCGTCTTGGCGTTTTGGTAGTAGGCTGATCCAATGCGCCCGATGGACGACACGCCCAGCGCGATCAAATCGCAGTCGGGTTGCGTGCTGTAGCCCTGGAAGTTCCTGTGCAGCCGGCCCTCGCGCTTGGCGACCGCCAACGAGTCCTGCGGCAGGGCGAAGTGATCCATGCCGATGTACTCATACCCTCGCGCCAGGAAGCCTGTGATCGCATCGCCGAGCATCGCGACGCGCTGGGACGGCTCGGGCAGGTCTGCCTCGTTGATGCGGCGCTGCGGCTTGAACCGCTCCGGCAGGTGGGCGTAGGCATAGAGCGCAATGCGGTCCGGACGCAATTCACCGATTTGCTGGATCGTCCGTGCGAAGCTCTCGGGTGTCTGAATCGGCAGCCCGTAGATGAGGTCGGCATTGACGGAGACATAGCCCAGCTCTCTGGCGCTGACCATCAAGCCGCGCACCATCTCGAACGACTGCTCCCGGTGGACGGCCTTCTGCACGTCTGGATCGAAGTCCTGCACCCCGAAGCTCAAGCGGTTGAAACCCAGCGCGCGGAAATGGGCGAGCCGCTGCGGCGTCACCGTTCGGGGATCCACCTCGATGGAGACTTCCGAGTCCGGCGTCAGTCGGAAGGCCGCGCCAAGGAAAGCCATCACCCGCGTCAGTTCCTCGTCCGACAGGAACGTCGGCGAGCCGCCCCCGAAATGCAACTGCGACACGGGGCGGCCGTTGCCGAGCGACTCCACAACCAGCGCCAGTTCGGCCTCGAGCATGTCGAGATACTGGGCCGCACGCTCGTGGTGCTTGGTGATGATCTTGTTGCAGCCACAGTAGTAACAAAGCTGCTCGCAGAAGGGGATATGCACATAGAGCGACAAAGGCGTCCACGTCCCGCGCGCACGCAGTTCCGTGAGTACGCGCACCGCATCCGCAGGCCCAAATCCCTCCCCAAAGCGGTCCGCCGTCGGATAGGAGGTATAGCGCGGCCCAGGGGTGTCGAACTTGCGCAGGAACTCTTCCGTGAGCAGGGCTCGAACGTCGGTCGAATCAGTGATCAGGGTGGACATGTCGACTCCAGTCAAGAGGGCGTCATCGCATTGCCAGGAGGCTGAAGATCCCGAGCGGGTGCTTGGTGATGGCCACCGAGACCATCCAGCCGACGACGGCGAGTGCGCCGAGCCAGGCGGCGGCACGGACGGCACGTGGTCGACCGGGGCGCAATGCAAGGACGCCGAGTCCGACATACACCACCAGACCGGCCAGCTTGGCGAGCAGCCAGGGCGCTCGATCAGGCGTCAGCCTGAGCGTCCAGGCCAGCGTCAAGCCAGAGAGCAGCAGCACCGAGTCGACCAGATGGGGCACTGTCTTGGCGAGGCGCCCAAGGACCCAGGGGGCATCCACCAGAGACGCGGCACCCCGGACGAAGAAGCCCGTGACCGACAGCGCGACGGCCGTCTGGTGAATCAGCTTGATGGTGGCGTAGTCCATGGCGTCAACCCGGCCGGCCATCGATTCGCGGCCGCGACAGGACGGGCCAGTAGCGGATGGCATAGAGCCCGAAGGCGGCCGACCACAAGGCCGCCGAACCCAGCACAGCGGCAACGGTCAGGGCCGGCATCAAAAGCGGCACGCCGACGCGCACGAGTGCTGCCATCAGGACCAGCAGGTAGCACGCCGTCTCATAGCGGTCCGCAAGCAGCGGACGCCCGGTGTGGCCTCGCGCGGTGCGGGTCATCATCCCGATGATGAGGCCGCCCGCGGCACCGACCGTCAGTGCATGCGTCGCCAGCGAAGGCACAACGAGTCCCAGCTCGGCCAGGCCGCGCAGCAGCAGATGCATGGGGACCCAGGCATAGGCGGCATGCAGCACCCAGACCAGCGGCACCCGCACGGTCTTCCACGGCCGCCACAGCGACAGGCGCCTGGCATGCGCTACTGCGGCAAGCCATGCAAGGATCGCCAGAGGCACGCCCGTCAGTCCCAGGACGTCCGCGACAAGCACCGCGATCACGCTTCCCAAGGCGGCCTTCTCGACGACGGGCTGCTTGGTGGCATTCGTCCCCGGCACGCCGTTGTTCGTGAACATCGGGATCACGCGACCGCCCATCACCACAAGAATGAACAGCACCACGTCCAACGCCGCTTGAAGGGCGGGCCATGCAGGCATCGGCACGATGCCGAGCTGCGAGAGGTGAACAAAGCCGGCCGCGCACGCCATCAGGATGAGGAGCCCGACGAAGAAGTAGTTGCGCTTGTTCCTGGCCTTGAAGAACGGGACCGCCAGTGCGGCGGCGGCGGCGAGCGGGAAGGCCACATTGGCCGCCGCCGCGGCCCACGCATAGGGGGTCAGGACGAGCACGCGAGCGGCGATCCACAGGGCCGCGAGAGCGACCAGCGGCCCGCCGGCTGGTGTTGGCAGGTTGGTCCAGTTGCGGCCCGCCGTGAAGAGGAAGCCCACGATGACGGCGAGGGTGAAGCCGAACAGCATCTCGTGGGCATGCCAGACGGGACCAGTCAGATAAGGGTGTGCCAGATGGCCGCCGAATTGCAACGCCCACAACGGGATCGACAAGGCCGCGAAGATGCTCGCCAGCAGATAGAAGGGCCGAAAGCCGAGCGCGAACAGCGCGAAGCCCTTCGGAGCCGGACGGGGCGGTTCCTCAATGTTCAGCAGGGATGCCATGATGGTCTGATTTCCGAGGTTGGCCGTGGCGCCTGCGCCAGGCAATCGCCGAGCCCGCGACGGTGGCCGCGAAGGCAGCAATGGCGACCGCATTACCGATGGCACCGGCGCTCAGCGCACGCCAGTCGAAATGGCCGACGCCGAGCCGCAGGACCAGCGATCCGTGCAGCAGCGCCAGTGGAAGGTAATAGGGCCAGCCGAACTGCACCTTGATCCGCGCAATCGCCGGCAGGATGACTGGCGCGTGGCCGAGCATCATGCTGAAGACGAAGCCCAGGGCCAATCCGTGCAACGCGGTGTCGCGATGGGGAAGACCCAGTGACGTGGCGACCCAGGCGGCGCCAGCGACAAAGAGCCACGCATACCCCAGCAGCAGGCACAGCGCCATGTAGCGGCTCAAGCCTCTCGCGCGCACGGTGCGCCACGCGATGTCGAACTGGAGTAGCCAACAAGCCAACGATGAGAGCGACAGCCCATAGACCAAGCCACCCCACGCCACCGAGAGAGCGCTCAGCGCCGCGCCGAGCAGCATCGCCGCCAGCACGATATACAGGGCGCCGGAAGCCCCTGGTCGGCGGCGCATCAACCGCGTCATCTCCAGCCGCTCGGCGGCGATGGTCAACACCAGGAAGCTGAACCACAAGGGAACGACTGCAGCCCAACCCGATGCAATCGCGTGAAGGAGGCTGCCCGTGGCCCAGGCCAGCGCTGCGACCAGCAGCAAGCCCGTGTGCGGGGCGGGTTGGCGCCTGACAATGACGATGTTGACCGCCACAAACGCCAGCGAAGCGGCGGCGACCAGCCACACGGCCAGGTCAGCGGCACCAGCCAGCCAAGCGATGCCGCCCGACGCAGACGCGATCGGTGCGGCGAACGACAACGGCCGCTTGACAGCCACCGCACGCTCGATACCGATCACCGTTCCCATGAAGGCGCAGATCATCAGGAAAGCGTGCCCGTTCACCGCCGCCGTCAGCCAGTTGCCGGCAGGCAGTGAGACGCCTGCGCGGACCAGACCACCACTCAGGCTGGCAATCAGGGACAACATCACGCTGAGCATGAACGCCATGCGCATCAACACGGTCCGGCTGGCGGAGTAGGTAGCGACGCCGTACATGACACTGCCTGCTTACCAGCCCATGAAGGCCTTTGCACGGTCACTCATGCGCTCCGTCGTCCAGGGCGGCTCCCAGACGAGTTCGACTTCGACGGCCATGTCGGCGGGCGCCACCTTGTCCAGTTCGGACCCGACATCATCCAGGATGACGTCCACGACCGGGCAGGCGGCCGAGGTCATCGTCAGGCGCACATGCAGCCGCTCGGCCGTCACCGTCACGCCGTAGACCAAGCCGACGTCCACGATGGTCATGGCTACTTCCGGATCCACGACCCGGTGCAATGCGGCGAGGATGGGCGCGCGCAGGTCTTCGGGACCCGCGTAGGGATAGGGACTGACTTCGAGCGGCTTCATGTCGGCTCTCAGGTCGCTGCGGCGCGTGCCACCGGACGATGGAACTGGAGGACGGCCGCGAGCTCGGCCGGGTTGCGGGTGATGTCGGCCAGCGTGTAGCGGTCAAGGACGCCGTAGAACGCCCTCACCGCTTCAGCCAGCACGCCCTTGAGGCGGCAACACTTGACGATCGCGCAGTCGCCATCGTCATCGCCAAAGCACTCGGCGGGCATGGCCTGCCCTTCGGTATCGCGAACCACGTCGCCAACGCAGATGTCCTTGGGGAGCTTGGCCAGTTGCAGGCCGCCACCCTTGCCGCGGCTGGTTTCGAGCCAGCCCGCCTTGCCCAGGTGGTGGACTACCTTGGTCAGATGGTTCAGCTTGACATCAAAGGCGGTGCAGATTTCCGCGACCGTGGCGCGGCGTTCTGGCGCCGCCGCCAGGTAGATGAGCACCCTGAGGCTGTAGTCGGTAAAGGAAGTGAGCTTCATGGGCTGCTCGTGAGGATGGCGTTTTGTCGGGTTGAGGCGGATCGGTCACGAGGACGTCCTCGACATGCGGAGGACCTGATGGCCCTCCGCAATTTCTGATCAGCGCTTCGTCGCGGCGACGGCGCCGGCCGGCAGCTGCTGCGCCACCGGGCGACGCAGCAGGTACAGGGCGTAGACGGCGAGGAAGACGCTGCCGGCGGCGAACACGATATCGCCAGGCACGCGCAGCCACACCAGGGTCTCCATCAGCTTGGAGTGGATCACCTCCGGCGAGCGGGCGTACCACAGGCCCTTGGTGATGCTCTCGTAGGCCTGGTAGATACCCGCCGGCAGCAGCGACATGAAGACCATCATCGCCAGGCCGATGTTCAGGCTCCAGAAGGCGGGCTTCAGGAAGCGGTCGGCGTGCAGCGCGCGGTCGTACAGGCCGCGCAGGCAGAACAGCATCAGGCCGATGCCCAGCATGCCGTAGACACCGAACAGGGCCGCGTGGCCGTGGGCGGCCGTCATGTTCAGGCCTTGCACGTAGTACAGCGAGGCCGGCGGGTTGATGGCGAAGCCCAGCAGGCCGGCGCCCACCGTGTTCCAGAAGCCGACGGCGACGAAGGACAGGATGACCCACTTGTAGGCACCCAGCCAGGCGACGTTCTTCGAGCGGCGATAGGTCTGCAGGGCTTCCAGGCCAATCAGCGTCAGCGGCACCACTTCAAGGGCCGAGAAGACCGAGCCGACGGCAATCACGGAAGTGGGCGTGCCCGTCCAGTAGAGGTGGTGCAGGGTGCCCAGGATGCCGCCGAACAGGAAGACGATGGTCTCGGCGACGATGGCCCGGTTGGCCGACGCGGCGCGGATCAGGCCCAGGTTGGTGAAGATCAGCGCGACGACCGCCGTGGCGAAGACCTCGAAGAAGCCCTCGACCCACAGGTGCACCAGCCACCAGCGCCAGTACTCGATCATCGAGTAGTGGGTGTGCTGGCCCCAGGTCAGCGAGGTGGCATAGAAGCCGCCGATGCAGGTGGCCGACAGGAAGACCATGGCGATGAGGCCGCGGGTTTCCGAAGGCTTCTTCAGGGCAGGCCACAGCGCGCGGCCGAGCAGGAAGACCCAGAACAGCAGGCCCACGAACAGCAGGATCTGCCAGAAGCGGCCCATGCTTGTGAACTCAAGGCCCTGGTTGCCGAACCAGAAGCTGAAGTCGACGCCGCGATGTTGCAGCGTGCCCAGCCAGCCGGTGATGGTCGAGCCGAGCACGACGATGATCAGCGCCCAGAACAGCGCGTCGACCCCGAGCTTTTGCAGCTTGGGTTCACGCCCCGACAGCAGCGGCGCGACGTACAGGCCCGTGGCCAGCCAGGCGGTGGCGATCCAGAACACGCCGATCTGCGTATGGACCGTGCGGCTGATGGTGTAGGGCAGGATCTCCGCCAGCGGCAGGCCGAAGAAGGACTGCCCTTCCACGGCGTAGTGGGCCGTGATGGCGCCCATGGCGATCTGCAGCAGCATCAGCGCGATGACGATGAAGAAGTACTTGCGCGTGGCCTTCATCGACGGGGTGGCCTTGGCAACCAGCAGCGGGTCGGCCTTGGGCACGGCGGCCTCGTCTTCGTGCGAGTCGCCCTTGTGCAGCCACAGCATGGCGGCGATGCCGGCCAGCAGAAGGATGACGCTGACCATCGACCACATGGCGGCCGACGCACTCATGGTGTTTCCGACCAGCGGCTCGTGCGGCCAGTTGCTCGTGTAGGACAAGCCGGTCTCGCCGGGACGATCCGTCGTCGCCGCCCAGGCCGACCAGAAGAAGAACGCGGTCAGCGCCTGGCGGTGTTCCTTCTCGCGCAGCGCACCCGCGGTCATCGCATACTGGTCGCGCAGCTTTTCAAGCTTGGGATCGGTCCCGAAGAGGCCTTCGTAGTGCGCGGCAACTTCGCGGATCGCCTTGGCGCGCGCGGCTGTCACCCTCACGACGCCATTGCTGTCGTCGTAGGTGTTGCGGCGCATCTCGTCGCGCACGCCTTGCGCGATGGCAGCCAGCTCCGCTTCAGTCAGCGTGCGTCCGCCCTGCGTCTGCTCCGCCGTCCGCAGTTCACCCAGGGTGACCGCCTCGCGGTGCAGCCAATCGGCCGACCAATCCGGCGCCACATAGGCGCCGTGACCCCAGACCGTGCCCAACTGTTGTCCGCCCGCGGACATCCAGGCTTGCTGCCCAAGTTGGATTTGGTCAGCGGTGTAAAGCACTTCGCCGTCTTGGGAGACGACTTGCTTGGGAATCGGCGGCGCAGAGAGATAGATCTGCCAGCCGAGGTAGCCCAAGGCGCCGAACGACAGGACGAAGATGAGGCCCAGCCATCGCCAGAGCCTGCGCGTGGTCTTCATGGTGTTTCTCGCAGGTTGTGAATGAGGTGTTCAGATGCCGCCGCAGGAGCCGCAGCACTGCCCGTTGCCGTGCCCCGTGGCCAGACGCTGGATACGCACGCGCCACACGTCGGGTCCGCTTTCCAGGTACTCCCAGCTGAATTTGCCGGGAAGCTCGGCCTGGAACTGGTAATGGAGCGGCTTGGGATCGTGATCGTTGACCAGTTCCATCGTTTCACTCGCCCCGAGCCCTTTGAAGGTGGAGAAGATCAAGGGGTGTCACCGACCGCCGTAATAGAGCCACCGATGTTCGCCGTAATGGAGCCAGGAACAGGTGGGTGGAACGGGCGTCCCGAGGGGTTACGCTGGGGTGGATTTTGAAGGCTTTTGCGGTGCCGGTTTCCCTGCTGCCGTGGC
>JAEUPJ010000066.1 GCA_016790285.1 Roseateles sp.
CGGTCCAGCGCCAAATCCACCGCCTGCGCGTTCTTGTTGAGCACGACCATCACCGTGCGCTGCGCGTCGTAGCGGAAGAAGACGTACACGCCCTTGAGCGGCGCGTACTGCATCAGCGCGCCGTCGTGGACGGTGGCATTGGCCTTGCGCCAGGTGAAGAGCCGGCGCACCCAGTCCTGCATGTCGCGCTGCTCGGCGGAGAGGCCCGCGCCGGTGAAGGCGTTGACCGCGTCGCCCGCCCAGCCGCCGGGCATGTCGGCGCGCACGAGGCCGTCGTCGCGCTCGGTCGGGCTGCGCATCAGCAGCTCGGTGCCGTAGAACATCTGCGGGATGCGCCTCGTGGTGGCCAGGTAGGCCAGCGCGATCTTCGTGAGGCCGACGTCGTGCTTGAGCACCGAGAACAAGCGCGGCGTGTCGTGGTTGCCATCGAACAGCACGAGATTGGCCGGGTCCGGGTAGACGAAGTCGTGCGCCAGGCCCTCGTAGAGCTTGGTCAGGCCGGTGTGCGGGCCATCCTCCTCCAGCAGGGCGGCCAGCAGGTTGGTCTGCATGGGGAAGTCCATCAGGCTCGGTGCGTGGGACACATAGCCGTCGTGGTTCTTCTTGCCGCGCTGCCAGTAGGACACCACGGCGGGGTGCGGGCTCCATTCCTCGCCAACGATGTTCAGCTTCGGGTACTCCTGCATCACGCGGGCGGACCAGCGGCTGAGGAAGTCGCGGTCCGAGTAGGAGTAGGTGTCGGTGCGGATGCCCGACAGCCCCGCACTTTCAATCCACCACAGCGTCATCTGCGTGAGGTAGGTGGCCAGTTCGGGGCGGCGCTGGTTCAGGTCGGGCATCCCGGGCACGAACCAGCCGTCGGTGAAGCGCTTGCGGTCGCTCGGTGACGCGTACGGGTCCTGCAGCGTCATGCGCGCGTGGTGCGTCTCGGTGTACTGCGGCCAGGCGTTCACCCAGTCCGGCGCGGGCAGGTCGGCCATCCACCAGTGATCGACGCCGATGTGGTTGAGCACGATGTCCTGGATGATGCCCACGCCCTGGGCGCGCGCCTCGGCCACGTAGGCGCGGAAGTCGTCGTTGGTGCCGAAGCGCGGGTCGACCTTGTAGAAGTCGGTGGCCCCATAGCCGTGGTAGCTGTACTTCTCGCTGTTGTTCTCCACCAGCGGCGTGGGCCAGACCTGCGTGAAGCCCAGGCCGGCGATGTAGCCCAGGTGTTGGCGCATGCCGGCGAGGTCGCCGCCGTGGCGGCCGCCCGGGTCGGTGCGCGTGATGCCTTCCTTCATGCCGCCTTGACGGCCGCTGCCACCCTGGGCGAAGCGGTCGGGCACGACGAGGTAGATGGCGTCCTTCGGCCCGAAGCCCTGGCGCTGGGCCGAGCCCGGGGCGCGGGCCCGCAAGGTGTAGCGCAGCGTGCGGCCGCCCACGGTGAGCGTGATGTCGCCCGGCTTGGCCGCGGGCGTCACGTGGAGGTCGACGAACAGGTAGTTGGGGCTCGCGGCGCGGTGGCTGCCCTTGAGCGTCACACCCGGGTAGGGCGCGAGCGTGGGCTTGGCCTCGGCAATGCCGGGCGCGTGCAGCATCAGCTGCAGCGCGGGGGCGCGCATGCCGACCCACCAGTTCGGCGGTTCGACGTGGGAAATGGCCTCGGCGGCCAGCGTGGGCAGGGTCATCAGCAGGGCGGTGGCAAGGGTGATCAGGGCCTTCATGACGCTTCCAGTTGGTAGACGCGCAGGGACAGCGGCGGGAGTGTGGCGCGGCCGCGCACGGTGGCGCCAGCCTGGGGGTAGAGCGGCCGGGCGCGCGAGGGGAGATCGACCGTGGCGGCGGTATCGCCGTAGTTGATGGCGACGAACACCCGGTCGGCGCCGTTCACGCGCTGGAAGCTCCACACCGCGCCGTCGACGCGGTCGGCCTCGTAGCGGCCGATCGTCAGGGCCGGCTGCGCGCGCCGCAGCGCGATCAGGCTGCGGTAGAAGTTGAAGAGCGAGCCGGGGTCGCGCTGCTGGGCTTCGGCGTTGTGCCGGCTGCGGTTCAGGGCGAAGGGGCGGAAGGGGCGGAAGGAGCGGTCGCCGGTCGTGAACCCGTCGGCGCCGCGGTTGCCGGCGCTCCAGCTCATCGGCGCGCGCAGCGGGTCGTCGCCCGGGCCGTCGATGCCCGCCAGGCCGATCTCCTCGCCGTAGTAGACGAAGGGCGTGCCCGGCAGCAGCAGGTAGCTGGCTGCGGCCAGCCGGTAACGGGCCTCGTCGCCGTGGAGCTGGTCCCACACGCGCTGGCCCGTGAAGATGTCGTGGTTGTGCAGGAAGGTCGCCATCGTCGGGCGCATGCTGCGGTAGTAGTCGGCCACCTTCTGCACAGCGGCTGCCTCGCCCTTGGCCGCCTTGATCATCTCGTAGTTGAGGTTGAAGGCGAACGCGCCGCCGCACAGCGCCGGGTCGCCGTAGGCGATCGGCTCCGCCGTGGCCTCGCAGACGACGTAGCGACCCGGGTAGCTCTTGATCAGGTCCTGGAAGCGCTTGGTGAGCGCGCGGCTCTCGGGCTGGTCGTTCCAGTCCTTGGCGTTGTTCTCGATCAGGTGGGGCACTGCGTCGAGGCGGTAGCCATCCAGGCCGCGGTTGAGCCAGAAACGCAGGGAGTCCTCGTGGTACTGCACCACGGCGGGGTTGCGCATGTTGAAGTCCGGCATGTGCGGCCCGAAGGTGCCGAAGTAGATGTCCGGCGAGCCGACCTTGAGCGCCGGCATGTCCTTCCACTCGCCCGTCCAGGTCCAGGGCTGGGTGGCGGCGTCGTACCAGGGGTACTTGCCCCAGATGTCCCAGCCCGGGCCGGGGTCGGGGTTCCAGACGAACCAGCTGCGCCAGGGGCTGGCCCGGTCGGCCACGGCCTGCTGGAAGGGCGGGAAGGACCAGGACGCGTGGTTGATGACGTAGTCCATCACGATGCCGATGCCGCGCTTGTGGCCCTCGCGGATGAGTTCGTCGAAGTCCGCCAGCGTGCCGTACTGCGGCTCGATGCCGCGGAAGTCGACCGTTGCGTAGCCGTGGTCGTGGTCGGAGCTGGCGGTGATGGGCATCAGCCACAGGCCGCTGACGCCGAGTTTCTGGAGGTAGTCGAGCCGGCGCGTGAGGCCGCGCAGGTCACCGATGCCGTCGCCGTTGCTGTCCTGGTAGCCGCGCACGAAGACTTCCATGAACACGCCGTGCTGCCAGTTCGCCGGCAGGGTGCTGGCGCGCGGCTGGGCGGGTACGGGGCGGGTGTCGATGACTGGCTGGATCTGGGGCTGGGCCTGCACTTGTGGCAACAGCCCCAGTGACAGCAGGACCGGCATCAGGCGTTGGAGGATGGGGGCGTTCATCGGGCGAAGGTGTGAGCGTGCGGCGGGTGCGCACAGGGAGGGCTTGCGGTGGGCGACCCGCGCCGGCCACGGGCGTGGCCGTGGCACTGCAAACGCTGTCTCCAAACCGCATCTTGTAATGAAACTACGGTGCTTTTGTGGGCAAGGATAACGACCTGCCCGGTGAAGTCATAGCGGGGTTTTGCTGAATGTAGTTTTGCTACCATCTACGCACAACACGGAGACACGCATGACGACACGTGCCTTGACGGCCGCGCTGCTGGGTTTGACGCTGGTGGGTTCGGCAGCCCGGGCCGCCAACCTGGACGACTGCAACGCCGAGGTGCCGACGCCTGCTGCTGGCGCGCGCGCGTTGGCCGAGGCGTATTTCCTGGACGCCCGCGTGCTGCAGTGGCCGGGGCTGGTGTTGAAGGCGGGTGAGCGGGTCGTGCTCCACCATGCCCGGGCGGCCACCCTGCGGGCGCCGGCGGGCGAAGCCGTGGCGGGAAGCGACGGCGGCCTGCTGCTGTCGCCGAGCTCGGCGGCGCTGCCCGAGCGGTTTCGCTTCATCGGCCAGGGCCTGCGCCTGGCGGTGCCGGCGGATGTCGATCTGAAAGAACTCCTGCGCGAGCAGCTCCTGCTCGTGCACGAAGCGGCGGACGGCCGCGTCATTGCCGCCACGGGGCTGCAGCTGCCCGGTGCGCTGGACGCGCTGTACGCCGCGGCCGAGCAGGTGGCCGACCTGGGCGCGCACCCGACCCGCACGCAGACGGGCTTCGCCGTCTGGGCGCCCACCGCGCAGCGCGTGCAGCTGTGTCGGCATGCCACGGCACAGGGGCCGGCGGTGTCGGTCGAGCCGATGCAGTTCGACCGGGCGACTGGCGTCTGGCGCGCCACGGTGCCGGGCGATCTCAGCGGGCGCGCCTACCGCTACCTCGTGGATGTCGTCACGCCCACGCACGGTCTCGTGCGCAACGTCGTGACGGACCCGTACTCGGTGGCGCTGACGGCGGACTCGCGCCTGAGCGTTGTGGCCGACCTCGCGTCGCCCGCGCTGAAGCCTGCCGGCTGGGACCGCGCGCCGCGCCCGAGCCGCGTGAAGGCCGCTACCGACCAGATCATCTACGAGCTGCACGTGCGCGATTTCTCGGTGAGCGATGCCAGCGTGCGGCCGGCCTGGCGCGGCAAGTACCTCGCCTTCACGGAGGCGCGCTCGGATGGCATGAAGCACCTCACCGCCCTGGCCCACGCCGGCCTCACGGACGTGCACTTGTTGCCCGTGTTCGACCTTGCCAGCGTGCCCGAGCGCGGCTGCAAGACACCCGTCGTGCCGCAGGCAGCCCCCGACAGCGAGGCCCAGCAAGCGGCCGTGATGGCCGTGGCCGCCGATGACTGCTTCAACTGGGGCTACGACCCCTGGCACTTCAATGCGCCCGAGGGCAGCTACGCGACCGACCCGCTGCGACGGGTCGTGGAGTTCCGGCAGATGGTCCTGGCCCTGCACCGCGCCGGCCTGCGCGTGGGCATGGACATGGTCTACAACCACATGGCCGCGGCCGGCCAGCATCCGAAGTCGGTGCTCGACCGCCTCGTGCCCGGCTACTACCACCGTCTGGACGCCAAGGGCCAGATCGAACGCTCCACCTGCTGCGACAACACCGCCACCGAGCACCGCATGATGGCCAAGCTCATGATCGACTCGGCGGCGCTGTGGGTGCGCGAGTACAAGATCGACTCCATGCGCTTTGACCTCATGGGCCACCAGCCCCGCGAGGCCATGGAGCGGCTGCAGCGGCGCGTGGACGCGCAAGCGGGCCGGCCCGTGCAGCTGCTGGGCGAGGGCTGGAACTTCGGCGAGGTGGCCAACGGCGCGCGCTTCGTGCAGGCCTCGCAGCTGAGCCTGAACGGCAGCGGCATCGGCGCTTTCAGCGACCGCGCGCGCGACGCCGCCCGGGGCGGTGGCGCGGGGGAGGGCGGCGACGCCAGCGTGCGCAACCAGGGCTGGCTCAACGGCCTCGTCTACGCGCCCAACGCGCTGGGCGGCGGCCGCCCGCCCGAGGACCTGCTCCATGCCGCCGACATGATCCGTGTGGGCCTGGCCGGCTCGGTGCGCAGCGTGGAGCTGACCACCTGGCGCGGCGAGCGGCGGCGGCTGGACGCCATCGCCTACGGCGACCAGCCCGCCGGCTTTGCCAGCGAGCCCGGCGAAGTCGTCAACTACGTGGAGAACCACGACAACCAGACTTTGTTCGACGTGAACGCGCTGAAGCTGCCCCTGGCGACCTCGCGCGAGGACCGCGCCCGGGTGCAGATGCTGGGCGCGGCGCTGGTGGCCTTCAGCCAGGGGGTGGCCTACTTCCATGCGGGGCAGGACATCCTGCGCAGCAAGAGCCTGGACCGCAACAGCTACGACAGCGGCGACTGGTTCAACCGCCTGGACTGGCGCTACCAGACCAACCATTTCGGCACCGGCCTGCCGCCACGCCAGGACAACTTCGGAGCGGATGGCCGGGACTGGGCCTTGGCCAAGGAGCGCCTGGCCGACCCCGCCATCGCGCCTGGGCCGGCCGAGATCGCCTGGGCGCGCGACGTCTTCCGTGACCTGCTGCGCATCCGCGCGACGACACCGCTGCTGCGCCTGCGCACCGCCGCCGACATCAAGGCACGGCTGAGCTTCCCGGCCAGCGGCCCTGGCCAGAACCCGACGCTGCTGGCACTGCGACTGGACGGCCAAGGCCTGGCGGGGCAGCGCGCCGTGCTGGCGCTCATCAACGTCGCGCCGACGGCCCAGTCGCTGAGCCTGCCGCAGGAGGCGGGCGCGAAGTGGGTGCCGCATCCCGTGCAACGGCAGGGCGCCGACGCCCGCGTGCGGCGCGAGGCGAGGTTCGCAGAAGGCCGCTTTGACGTACCTGCACGCAGCGCGGCGGTATTTGTTCTCAACTGAGGTGGGTCGGCAGGCGCGACCCATCCCTTAGCATGGGGATAGCTTGCCCTGCGTCGGTGCGTGCCACCGCCCAGCGGGCACTGCACCCCCATCGGAGACGAGGGCTGACCCAACGGCGGGCCAGCGGCTCCCTACAGATCGAGGCCCGGTACGGATGTCGGCGTCAGAAGCAGAGCGACGAGTCACGGAGCGCAAGGGACTGCGCACACGCGCCACCATCACCCTCGGCCAGACGCAGGCCTTCGAAGTCCGCACGCTCGACATGAGCCTGGGCGGCATGGGCATCGTGGCCCAGGCCAACCCGAGGCCGGGCACGCTGATGGCCATCCGCTTCATGCTGCCGCTCAAGCCGAGTGGCTACGTGCCCTTCGAGGCCAAGGCCAAGGTGGCGCACAGCGTCTACTCGGCCAGCGAGCAGGGCTTCAAGATCGGCCTGTCCTTCATTGACCTCGCGCCGGACGCGGCCGCAGCCGCGCAGCGCTACGTCAGCGCCTAGCCGGGCCGCTCAGCGTGCTTGGCGGCGGCGCAGTTGCGTGCCGACGAGGCCCAGGCCGACGAGCGCCAGGGTGACGCTGGCGGGCTCGGGCACGGCGCTCACATCGAACGTGAGCGTGCCGGCCGTCCACTGGCCTTCAGCAGTGCCGACGGCCAGGTCCTTGTAGGCCTCGCTGAACTCGATGCGCAGCAGACCGTCGGCGCCGGCGGCGATGCCGTAGCCCGACAGGTCCAGCGTGCCGCTGTAGCTGCCGCTGCCGCTCATGGTGTCCAGCAAGCCCGGTGCGATGGTGAGCAGGTCCAGGCCGCCGGAGTTGCCGAAGCTCACCTGCATCTCCGACAGGCTGCTCGGCGAGAAGGCGTTGAGCGTGACGCTCCAGTCCAGCGCGTTCACGAGCGCATTGGCGCCCACGTTGACCAGCCAGACGGTGTTGCCCGCCTCGCCCTGCAGGTTGACGCTCTGCGCACCGCTGACGTCGACGACGACCGGCGTGGCCTGGGCGGCCGCGCCGGCCAGGGCGAGGGCCGCGAGGGTGGCTGCGGCGGCCAGATGGGAGAAGTTCTTCATGACGGCGACTTTCAGTTGGGAGCGGCAGGGCGGGCGACGAACACGACGGCCGTGCGGGCGGGCACGCTGAAGCTGCCCGTGCTGCTGTCGAAGCTGGCCTGGCGGGCGCGGGCGTCCACCGCACCGGCGGCGGTGTGCACGGGGTGCAGCTGCAGGGCGTGGCCGGCCAGGGTGGGCAGCGTGAGCTGCTTGGCGGTCTTGTCCACGTTGATGAGGTAGACGAGCTCGTCGAAGTTGGCGCCGGGGTAGCCCACGCCATCCACGCGGCCCACGAGGACCGTCGGTTCCTGGGCGGAGCCGGTGTTCAGGAAGCTCAGCCGTGCCTTGATGTCGGCAGCGGTGCGCAGGCGCAGCAGCGTCGTGCTCTTGCGGATGCGCAGCAGGTCGCGGAAGGCATCGCGCGTCCAGGCGATGTCGTTCGGGTGCGGCTTGATCAGCGCATTCGTGAGCAGCGGGCGGGCGTAGTTCCAGTTGTCGCCGTTGTCGCGCGACGGCGGCAGGCCCACGCCGAAGTTGTTGTCCTGGTAGCTCCAGTCCAGGCGGTTGAACCAGTCGCCGCTGTCGTAGCTGTTGCGGTCCAGGCTCTTGCTGCGCAGGGTGTCCACGCCGGCATGGAAGTAGGCCACGCCCTGGCTGAAGGTGTTGATGGCGCTGGCCAGGATCTGCACCCGGGCGCGGTCTTCCTTGGAGGTGCCGGTGGGCAGGCGGAAGGCGTTGGTGTCGAAGAGGGTGAGGTTGTCGTGGTTTTCGACGTAGTTCACCACCTCGCCGGGCTCCAGCACCCAGCCGGCCGGGATGCCGCCGACGTCGATCTGCTCCAGGCGCAGGGTGGCGTCCCAGCTCGTCTGCATCTGGAAGCTGCGGATGGAGCCCGCCAGCGACGCCTTGATGCGGTCGGCCTGCCACATCAGCTCGCCGCGGCTCTGGCCACTCGCGCTGCTGTTGGGGTCGTAGAAGAAGCCGTTGACGTAGCCCTGGTTGGCGACCACGGCGTTGCCGGAATCGCAGCACCCGCCGCCGCGCACGGCGTCGCGGATGATGGGGTTGAAGCTGCCGATGCCTGAGCCATTGAGGGACATCATCTCGGCCTGCACGAAGCGGGCGCCGTTGGCGACTTCACCGAAGTTCCAGCCTTCGCCGACGATCTGCACCTCGCGGCCGGCGGCGAGCTTGACGCGGGCCTTCAGCGCTTCCATCACCGAGCGCGGGTGGTGGCCCATGATGTCAAAGCGCAGCGAGCTGATGCGGTAGTCGCGCGTCCAGGTCACGGCCGAGTCGATCATGAGCTTGGCCATCATCAGGTTCTCGGCCGCGGTGTTCTCGCAGCAGGTCGAGCGCTCGATGCCGCCGGTGCCGTTGAGGCGGTAGTAGTAGCCGGGGACGATGCGGTCCAGCACGGAGTTGGCGTTCTGGCCCGAGGACGTGGTGTGGTTGAACACCACGTCCATGCCCACGCGCAGGCCGGCGGCGTTGAGCGCCTGCACCATGCGGCGGAACTCCACCACGCGCGCCAGCGGGTCGGCCGCGTTGCTCGAGTAGCTGCCCTCCGGCGTCGTGAACTGCAGCGGGTCGTAGCCCCAGTTGAAGCAGTCGGTCCCGGCCGTGGCGGCCACGGCGGCCTGCTGCGACTCGCTGTCCGCGGCGCCGCTGGGCGAGGGCGTCGTGCAGCTCTTCTCGTTGACGCTGGCGATGTCGAACACCGGCAGCAGGTGCACGTCGGTCAGGCCGGCCTGGGCCAGGGCGGCGAGATGCTTCATGCCGTTGGACTGGCTTTCGGTGAAGGCCAGGTACTTGCCGCGCCGGGCGGCGGGCACGGTCGAGTCGTTGATGGAGAAGTCGCGGACATGCAACTCGTAGATGCTCAGGTCCGACGGCGCGGCCACGGTGGCGGGCGGCGCGCCGAGGTCCCAGCCGGCGGGCTTGGTCTGGGGCGACTGCAGGTCCACGACCACGCTCTGCTGGCTGCCCAGCGTGAGGCCGAGCGAGTAGGGGTCGGCGACGAGGTTGCGCACCAGGCCCACGCCCTTCACGAACACCTGCACCTGGTAGCGGTACTGCGTGCCCTGCAGGTTGCCGGGCTTGGTGAGGCTCCACACGCCGGTGGCGGCGTCGCGCGTCATGGCCTCGGTGGTGGTGCGCGTGAGGCCGGAATTGCCGAGCGGTGTCGTGAGGACGGCCGAGACGGCCTGGGCCGTCGGGGCCCACAGCTTGAAGCTGGTGCTGCCGTTCTTCACGACGGCGCCGAGGTCGGGCACGTCGTTCGCGGCGGCGTAGAGGTCGTCCAACGCGCCGGCCACCTGGGCGGTGGTGGCGTTTTGCACCTTGCCGTTCGCGTCTTCCTGCACGAGCACCAGTTGCTGCTGGTGCAGGGCGGGCAGGCGGGGGAGGTCGGCGGCGCGCACGCTGAAGACGGTGCCGCTGGCCACGTACTTGAAGCGCAGCGCATCGGCCGCGGGCACGGTGCCGGTGAAGGCGTCCAGCGTGATGAAGCCGTCGGCACCCTGCACGGCGGCGTCCAGCCCGACGCTGATCTGGCCGGTGGCGGAGTGGTAGAGACGCACCGGGCCGCTGGTGGCGATGCGGGGCCACTTCACGAGGCTCTTGTTCAGCCACACCGCGCGGGCGTCGGTGCTGGAGACCTGGCGCAGGTCGGGTGTGGCGGTGTAGACGGTGGCGTCGCGCTCGACGAGCCAGATGTGGCCCACCTGGCCCTGCACCGTCAGCGCGGCGTACTCCACGCGGATGTTGTTGTCGCGGCCGTCCTTGTCGTTCTCGTTGGGCGGCATGCCGTGGATGATGAACTCCAGGCCCTTGCGGTTGACGTCGCCTTGCGGGTTCAGGACCGGGATGTCGAACGCCACCTCGCCGTCACCGGCCACGTAGCCGGGCATGGCGCTGAAGGCGACCGGCTGGCCCCAGATGTCGATGTTCACGCCGGCGGGAATGCGGCTGGTGTCCAGGCCGCTGCTGCCCCACAGGTGCAGGCCCCAGGCGCTGTAGTTGCCGTCAAAGCGCTTGTAGTGCACGCGCACGGTCTTGATGTCCGGCACCGGCAGCAGCAGCGGGTTCGTGGCGTAGTTGGTGCTGTCGCCCTCCAGCCGCCAGATCTCGTTGGCGCCGGACTGCAGCACGTAGCTTTGGTCAGCGCCGCCGTTGTCCTTGGTGTTGTCCAGGTGGAAGAGGAAGCCCACGCTGCCGCTGCCGGCGGCCAGCGGCACGTCGTAGTACACGCCGAAGTCGTCGCTGCCCGCGGCATTCCATCCGCCGTTCCAGTTCGGGCTCTGCGCGGCGCCCCAGGTGTGGATCTGCCAGCCGGCGTAGTCGCCGCCGGCCCGGCGGTAATGAACGCGCAAAGACGTGGCGGGTGCCGCAGGCGTGGCCACGGCCGCGATGCGGGCGCGTGGTGCGGCCGATGTGGGTACGCCCGCGAGCAGCTCCACGCCCTCGGCCTGGGCCGCGCTCGCGCTGGCCAGGGCAGCGGGCTGTGCCGGCTCGGCGCCACCGCCGCAGCCGGCAAGCCAGCCGCACATGCCGAGAGCCAAGGCCCCCAATGCTCGTCGCGCCTGGCGCGCGAAACCTTCTGCCCATGCCTGCATGTCCGGGTCTCCTTTGGAATTTTGCGCATGCTAGTGAAATAAAACTACATGCGTTAGTTGGTGGAATCCCGAGGCGCGGCGACCAGGAATCGTGAAATAGCCCGCGGCTTGAGCCTGGCCATGCGTCAAATTTGGCCGGCGTTGTAGTTTTGCTTCTAGACCAAAGACTTTGAAGCAAGGCGCCTTGCTCGCGGCTGAGGGGGCAAACCCTGGCGGGATGACTCAAGACAGGCGCGTGCGCGCCGACTAAGCTCAAAGCAGGAGACCGTCATGAAAAACATCCGCGCCCTGATGACCGCCCTCGTGATCGGCGGTGTTGGCGCCGGCCTGGCCGGCTGCGCCGTGGAGCCCAAGGAGGCGCCCCAGGCTGACGTCTTCCTGGACAGCGCCTTCCGCCCGCCCAGCGTGCCGATCAACCCGCAGGACGCCCTCGCGCTCAGCCCGGCCATGCGGCAGTTCGCCGAGACCGAGATGGCCAGCGAGATCCGCATGAAGGGGCTGCGAGACGGCCTGATCGACGCCCTCTACACGCGCGGGCGCCTGCAGCTCGACTACGACGCCGAGACCACCCGCACGGCCACCGAGGCTTTCCAGGCGCGCCGTGGCAACTGCATGTCGCTGGTGCTCATGACGGCGGCTTTTGCGCGCCATCTCGGCATCCCGGTGCGCTTCAACAGCGTCTTTGTGGAGGAGAACTGGTCGCGCAGCAATGGCATCTTCTTCGTGGCGGGCCACGTGAACATCAGCCTGGCGCGCCCGCTCGGTACGCAGTCGTGGCTGGTCTACGGTGACCCGGAAATGGTCACGATCGACTTCCTGCCGGCCGAGCAGATGCGTCGCAATCGCAGCCGCGTGATCGACGAATCCACCATCCTCGCGATGTTCCTCAACAACCGGGCAGCCGAGGCGCTGACGGTCGGGAAGGTCGACGAGGCCTACTGGTGGGCGCGTGAAGCGATCCGCACCGACTCGCGCTGGCTGTCGGCCTACAACACGCTGGCCGTGCTCTACCGCCGCAAGGGCCTGTACGACCGCGCCGAGGCCACGCTGCGCCTCGTGCTCGAGCGCGAGCCGCTCAACACGCAGGCCATGTCCAACCTCGTGCTGGTGCTGGCGGACGCCGGGCGGCGTGAGGAGGCGCAGGTCTATGCCAACCAGCTGGCGCAGATCCAGCCTGCGCCGCCCTACAAGTTCTTCGACGAAGGTTTGGCGGCCATGCGTGCCGGCGAGTACGCCGCGGCCCGCCAGCTCTTCCGCAAGGAGGTGGCGCGCGCCGCCTATGTGCCTGAGTTCCACTTCTGGCTGGGGCTGGCCAACTATGGCCTGGGCGACGTGTCGGGCGCGCGGGGCGAGATTGCCAAGGCGCTCGAGAACAGTGCCACGGTCAGGGACCGCGAGATGTATGGCGCCAAGCTCGCCTGGCTCAACGAGATGCGAGAGCACCAGCAGCACCAGCAGCAGCGACAGCAGCGCACGCTGCTGCTGCGCAACCCCAGCTGAGCCCTCGCGGCGCGCGGCCGCCGTGCGCCCTAGATCGGCGGCAGGCCGTGCCGCGCGCGGGCCCGGGCGCAGGCGTCGTCCCCGATGCCCATGGGTGCGCGCTCGCCGAACTCCCGGCAGGGTGAGGGGCGCCACTCGTGGATGCCGCAGCTCGCCTTCACGCCCACCTGGCCGCTGAATGCCGCGCAGCGCGGCTGGGCGTGGTCGGTGCCGCGCATGCGCACCAGGCGGCCGGTGAGTTCCACGGCCAGGCCGTCGGGGACATCGCCACCCTGGCTTTGCAGTTCACTGCAGTCGAAATCGACGCGGAAGCTCGCGCAGCAGGCGCCGCAGCTCAGGCAGGGGTTCGCACTCATCTCGCCAGTGTAGGCAGCGGTGAGACACTGCCCCGGTCGCAGATCTGGGAAGTCCAACCGCCATGCGTGCCACGTTTTTCTCCGCCGTGCTGATGGCTGCGGCCGCAGCGCAGGCCGCCGACCTCACCGTCACCGTCCTCGACCGCAACGGCAAGCCGCTGCCGGATGCCGTGGTGCTGGTGGACAGCAGCGTGCAGGGTGCACGGCCCGCCCCCGTGCTGGAGGCCAGCATCGCCCAGGAGAAGCTGCGCTTCGTGCCCGCCGTGACGGTGGTGGGGCTGGGCGCCAAGGTCAGCTTCAGCAACCTCGACAGCTGGGACCACCACGTCATCCTCGGCGTGATGGGTGCCGGCGGTGTCTATGTCGACCCCGGCCAGAACACGCAGTTCCGCCTCGCGGGCCGCGTGTCGGGCAAGCCGGCGGCGACCGACAGCAAGGTGCTGAACCAACCCGGTGCCTACCTGCTTGGCTGCCACATCCACGGCTCCATGCGGGGGCACATCGTGGTCGCGGACACGCCCTGGGCCAAGCTCGGCGGGGAAGATGGCAAGGCCGTGCTGCAGGGGCTGCCCGAAGGCCCGGCGCGGGTGCGCATCTGGCACGCCGACCAGCTCGTGGACGGCGCACCCACCACGGTGCAGGTCGCCGCCAATGGCAGCGCGGTGTCGATCACGACCCAGATCTCGCCGGCCCGCAAGAAGCGGCCCGCGGGCGACCCGTATTTCGGCGGTTGACGGGCCGCAGAGGGCTTCAGAGGGGCTTCAGCCCAGCATGCCCGATTCGAAGCCGTGGGCCGGCAGGTCCACGCGCGGCGCGGGCGTCCAGCCGGGCTTGCGGTGCTCGGCCACCACGTTGGTGTAGATGCCGCCGCGCACGTACCACTTGGCCGTGATGCGGATGAAGCGCGGGTCGGTCACGGCGACGATGTCGTCCAGGATCTTGTTGGTGACCTTCTCGTGGAAGGCGCCCTCGTTGCGGTAGCTCCAGAAGTACATCTTCAGGCTCTTGAGCTCCACGCAGAGCTCGTCCGCGATCATGTCGATGGTGAAGTGCGCAAAGTCGGGCTGGCCCGTGAGCGGGCAGTGGCAGGTGAACTCGGGCACCTGGAACTGGATGACGTAGTCGCGCTCGGGGTTGGGGTTCGGAAAGACCAGGATGTCCTTGCTGGGCTTGGACGGCGGGTTCTTGGGCACCTCGCGCATCTTCGGCTTGTTGTTCTTCTTGGGGGCGGAGGCGGGGGACTTCTTGGTGGCCATGATCCAGAGGCGTTCAGGGGGTTGTCGGGCTTCGGGGCGGGTGCGCGTTGGCCCGCAGCGGGGCCGAAAGCAAGGCACAAAGCGCAGCCGGGTTGGGTACCCGGCGAGCATTTGAAACGCTGCATTCGGCCCCGCCGCGGGCCAACCCGGAGGGCCGGGGTGATTTGCCATGCCATTCAGCGTTGCAACCAACTTGTGGGGATCACCCCACGGCGTCGGTTGCGCCTTGCCTGGCATGCCAAATCGCCCCGGCGCGCACCCGCCCCGAAGCCCGACAACCCCCAGGGGGCGAATGCTATCATCCGGCCCCGTTGAAGCGCCCCTCAAAGGCGCTTTTCTTTAGCCAAATCAAGGGCTTACGTCCAAGCTTCATGCGGCTGAATTCGATCAAGCTGGCCGGCTTCAAATCCTTCGCTGAACCCACGACCTTCCAGTTGCCCGGTCAACTGGTGGGCGTCGTGGGGCCGAACGGCTGCGGCAAGTCCAACATCATGGACGCCGTGCGCTGGGTGCTCGGCGAGAGCAAGGCCAGCGAGCTGCGTGGCGAGTCCATGCAGGACGTCATCTTCAACGGGTCCGGCAACCGCAAGCCTGCGGGGCGCTCCAGCGTGGAGCTGGTGTTCGACAACCAATCCGCGCGGGCCGGCGGCCCCTGGAACCAGTTCACCGAGATCGCCGTCAAGCGCGTGCTCACGCGCGACGGCACCAGCTCCTACTTCATCAACAACCAGCCGGTGCGTCGCCGTGACGTGCAGGACGTCTTCCTCGGCACGGGCCTGGGCCCGCGGGCCTACGCCATCATCGGCCAGGGCACCATCTCGCGCATCATCGAGAGCAAGCCCGAGGAGCTGCGCCTGTTCCTGGAAGAGGCCGCGGGCGTCTCCAAGTACAAGGAGCGCCGCCGCGAGACGGAGAACCGCCTCAAGGACACGCGCGAGAACCTCACCCGCGTCGACGACATCCTGCGCGAGCTCAACAGCAACCTCGAGAAGCTCGAACGCCAGGCCGAGGTCGCCGCGAGCTACCGCCAGCTCCAGGACAGCGGCACGCTCAAGCTGCACCAGCTGTGGTTCCTGAAGCTGCGCGATGCCGGCACCGAGGCCACGCGCGTCAAGGCCGCCCATGCCGAAGCGCTCAATGCGCTGGAATCGCGCACCGCCGAGCTGCGCGCGGTGGAGGCAGAGCTCGAGGAGATCCGCCAGCAGCACTACGCCGCCGGCGATGAGCTGCACGCGTCACAAGGCCGTTATGCCGAGGCCCAGCTCGAAGTGAGCCGGCTGGAGGAGCGCATCCGCTTCGTCGTGGAAAGCCGCAACCGCGCCCAGCAGCGCCTGGCCGAGTTGCAGGCGCAGGACGTGCAATGGCGCGAGCGCATCGAGCAGGCCACGGCCGAGCTCGAAGGCATTGCCGAGCAGATCGCGGGGGCCGACGAACAAAGCGAGATCCTCGCCGCCCAGGCCGAAGAGCAGCAGGGCCAGCTCCCGGTGGCCGAAGACGCCCTGCGCGCCGCCCAGGCCCGTGCCAACGAGCAGCGCGCGCTGGTGTCGCAGGTGCAGCAGCAGATCCAAGTGCTGGCCGCCGAGAGCCGCAGCGTGGACGAGCAGGCGAGGGCGCTGCGCCAGCGCGAGGACCGCCTCACGGCCGAGTCGCGCGCGCTTGGCGCCCCGGACCACGACGCGCTGCAGGCCCTGCGCGAGCGCAGCGCCGGCGCCGACGAGGCGCGTGACCTGGCCGACGCGCGCCTGCACGAACTTGCCGAGCAACTGCCCGTGCTGGAAGAACAGCGCCGCGCCGCCCAGCAGGACGCCAACGCGCAACTGGCCCGGCAGTCCGAACTGACCGCCCGCCTCGAAGCCCTCAAGGCGCTGCAGGAGAAGGTGCAGACCGAAGGCAAGCTCAAGCCCTGGCTCGCCAAGCACGGCCTGGACGGGCTGCAGGGCCTGTGGACGCGCCTGCACATCACCCCGGGCTGGGAGAACGCGCTGGAAGCCGCGCTGCGCGAGCGCATGGGCGCGCTCAGCGTGGGCCGGCTCGACACCGTGCGCGCCTTCGAGCAGGACGCGCCGCCCGCGCGCCTGGCCTTCTACTCGACGCCGGCCGGCGCCATCGCCAACACGCACGAGACGCTGCCCACGCTCACGTCGCTGCTCAAGCTCGACGACGCCGGCCTGGTCGCCCTGCTCAACGACTGGCTCGAAGGCGTCTACACCGCCCCCGACCTCGACGCGGCGCTGGCCGCGCGCGGCCGGCTCACGCACGGGGAACTCATCCTCACGCCACACGGCCACGCCGTCGGCCAGTTCTCGGTCACCTTCTATGCGCCGGACTCCGAGCAGGCCGGCCTGCTGGCCCGCGCGCAGGAGATCGAGCAGCTCACCACCGCTCAGCGCGCGCAGAACCTGATCGCCGACGAGGCCCGGATTGCGCTCACCCGCGTCGAGCACCAGTTCAACGACGCCAATGGCCGCCTGGCCGCGCTGCGCCGAGAGGCCAGCGAGGCGCAGACCCGCGCCCACCAGCTGCAGGTCGAGCTGCTGCGCCTGACGCAGCAGGCCGAGGCCAGCCAGCAACGTCGCAGCGCGCTGGACGCCGAGCTGGCCGAGATCGCGGCCCAGCAGGAGGGCCTGCAGGAGCGCCGCGCGGTGGGCGAAGCGCGTTTCGAGGAACTCGACATCCAGCTCGGCGACGCTCAGCAGCGCCATGCCGAGCTGGAGGACAGCACCATCGCCGCCGAGCGCAAGCTGGCCGACGCCCGCGAGCAGCTGCGCACTCTGGAGCGCCGCGCGCAGGAAGCCCGCTTCGCGACGCAGACGCTGGCCGCCCGCCGCGGCGAGCTGCAGCGCGGCATCGAGACGGCCCAGGCACAAATCCAGACCGTGGCCGCATCGGCCGCCAGCCTGCAGACCGAGCTCGACGGCTTCAACGACGCCGCCGCACAGGCCGGCTTGCAGGACGCGCTCGCCCTCAAGCTCGAACGCGAGCAGGCGCTGGCGGCCGTGCGCTCCAGCTACGACGACCTGTCGCTGCGCCTGCGCAAGGCCGACGAGCAGCGCATGGGCTTCGAGCGCAGCCTGGAGCCGCTGCGCGAGGCCATCACCAAGCTGCAGCTCGAGGAGCAGGCCGCGCAGCTCGGCGGGGCGCAGTACCGCGAGCAGCTCGAAGCCGCCGCGGTGGACCTCGATGCCTTGGCGAAGTCCATCGAAGAGGGCGGGGTCAAGCTCTACGGCCTGCAGGGCGAGATCGACCGCATCAACCGCGAGATCGCGGCCCTCGGCGCGGTCAACCTGGCCGCGCTCGATGAGCTGACGGCCGCGCGCGAGCGCAAGACCTTCCTCGACTCGCAGTGCAGCGACCTGAACTCGGCCATCAAGACGCTGGAAGACGCGATCCACAAGATCGACCTCGAGACGCGCGACCTGCTCGGCTCCACGTTCAACCAGGTCAACGACCACTTCGGCCGCATGTTCCCCGAGCTGTTCGGCGGCGGCCAGGCCAAGCTCGTCATGACGGGCGACGAGATCCTGGACGCCGGCGTGCAGGTCATGGCCCAGCCGCCGGGCAAGAAGAACAGCACCATCCACCTGCTGTCGGGCGGCGAAAAGGCGCTGACCGCCATCGCGCTGGTGTTTGCCATCTTCCAGCTCAACCCGGCGCCGTTCTGCCTGCTGGACGAGGTGGACGCCCCGCTGGACGACGCCAACACCGAGCGTTATGCCCGCCTCGTCACCAAGATGAGCAGCGGCACGCAATTCCTCTTCATCTCGCACAACAAGATCGCGATGGAAATGGCTGAACAACTGATCGGCGTGACGATGCAGGAGCAGGGCGTCTCCCGCATCGTCGCCGTCGACATGGACAAGGCCCTGGCCATGGCCGAAGCATGAGCACCACCCTGACCCAACTCCTGGCCATTGCCGGCGGCGTCGTGCTGGCCGGCGTCGTCGCGCACGGCGCCTGGGCGGCGCGCAAGGCGGGCCCCAAGCGCGCCGCGCCGCCGCAGGAAGAGCCCCATTTCGGCCCCACGCCGGGCGAGCCGCAGGCCGACGGTGCAGCATCGGCAGAAGCCGACCCGCTGGAAGTCACGCTGCCCGCGGCGGCGCGCCCGCTGCGCCGGCCCTCGGCCCGCATCGACGCTCTCATCGACGCCATCGCGGCCATCACCATCGAGTCGCCCGTGGCGGGTGAGCTGGCCTTGCAGCACCAGCCCGGCAGCCGGCGCGCCGGCACCAAGCCGCTGCAGATCGAAGGCCTGAACACGGAGACCGGGGACTGGGAGCTGCCCGCGCCGGGCCAGCGCTACAGCGAATTCCAGGCGGGCCTGAAGATGGCCAACCGCAGCGGCCCGCTCAACGAGATCGAGTACTCGGAGTTCGTGCAGAAGATCCAGGCCTTTGCCGATGGCGTGGGTGGCTTCGTGCAGTTCCCCGACATGCTGGACGTCGTCGCACGCGCCCGCGAACTCGACCAGTTCGCCGCCAGCCACGACGCGCAGCTCGCGCTGCTGCTGCGGGCCAAGGCCGCCGCCTGGACGCCCGGCTTCGTGCAGCAGGCCGCCGCGCGCCATGGTTTCGTGGCGGGTGCGCTCCCCGGCCGGCTCGTGCTGCCGTCCGACGAGGAGGGTGCGCCGCCCGTGCTGACGCTCCAGTTCGACGCACAGGCCGCCCTTGCCGAGGACCCGGAAGCCCTGTCTCTGCGCGAGCTGACGCTGGCATTGGATGTGCCCCAGACGCCGGCCGAAGCCGAACCCTTCGCTGCCTGGCAGGAGGCTGCCCGCGCCCTGGCCCGGGACCTGGAAGCCGAGGTCTGCGACGACCGCGGCCAGGTGCTGGGCCTGCACGCCTTTGCGGCCATCGACGTCGAGCTCAAGAAGCTCTACCAGGCCCTGGCCGAGCGGGACCTCGCCGCCGGCTCGCCCGCGGCCCGTCGCCTGTTCAGCTGATCGCACCCGGCGTGACATAGGCCGCGCAAACGCACGCGGCACGCGAGGCAACGCTCCGGTCACTGCCGGCCCATACCCCTACATTGAAGGGGTACTTTGGCTTGGCAGGCCCGATGCGTATCGGCTGGCGTTTTTCTGTCCCCGTTCCCCGGCTCCCGACGACCGCGCGGTTGTGGCTGTGCGCCGCGGCAATGCTGCTGTGCGGGGCGGCCGCCAGCGCAGCGCCCACGCTGGCGCAGCAGATCGAGGCCATCGAGGCGAGCTATGGCAGCCAGCCGGCCGAGGTCGTGGCCCGGCTGCGGCCCCTGGAAGCGCAGGCCCGCGCCCTGGGTGGCGACAACCTCCGCGTGTTCGTAGCAGCGTGGGGTTATGCCCACGGCATGATGGACCAGTTCACGGTGGCGGACACGGCCACTGCCGAGCTGATCGACCTGGGTGAGCGCGAAGGCAATGCGGCCGCCATGGCCTCGGCCTTCGCCCTGCGCGCCACGATGCTGGAGCTCTCCGGGCGGCTCGGTGCCGCGCATGACTGGATTGCCGCCGCGCTGCCCTGGGCCGAGAAGACGCAGGACGAGCCGCTGCGCTACTGGGTCTTCATGACGGCAGGCAACCTGAGCCTGTCCACCGGCCGCTTGCAGGAAGGCCTGCGGGCGTATGTCGCCGCCGCCGAGTCGGCCAGGCGCCAGAACAACCCCCGCCGCACGGCGCAGGCCCTGCTGGCGCTCGCGCCCATCCGGCTGGCCCTGCGTGACGCTCCCGGGGCTCGCACCGATGCCCGCTCGGCGCACCAGCTCGCGGGGCAGGCGGGCAGCCTGCCGCTGCAACTGGCGGCCAAGATCATCGAGTCGCTCGCCGAAGAAGAGGCCGGCAACCTGCGTGAGCGTGATGCGCTGCAGGCGCAAGCCCGACAGCTGGCAGACCGCATCGAGCCCCCGGCCGCGGGGCCGGCCATCAGCCCGGCGGCTGGCGGCCCCGCATGGTTCAACACCCAGGCGGAGGTCGTCCAGGAGCTGGCCGACCTGCACCTGAGCGCCCGGCACTTTGACCTGGCGCAGTCCTACGCCGAGCGGGCACTTCACCTGTCCAAGCGCGATGGCGGGGAGGATGCCGAGGAACTCGCGACCATCACGCTGGGCCTGGCGCGGCTGGGCCTGCGCCAGGGCCAGGCCGGTGAGCAGCTCGTGAGCCAGGGGCTGGCGACGCTGGAGCGCCAGGGGCGCAAGGTGCGCCTGCTGGAGCAGCTCAACCGCCATGCCGAGTTGCTGGAGGCCCTGGGCGACACCGCAGGCGCGCTGCGCCAGTCGCGCAAGGCGCTCGGCGTGGAGGCCGAGCTGGTGCGCAGTGACCGCGTCAGCACCGTCCTGGACCTTCAGCGGCGCTCCAGCTTCGAGCAGAACCAGCGTGCGCTGGAAGCCCTGCGGCACGACAACGAACTGCAGGCCGCCGAGCTGGCGCGCCACGAGAGCGAGCGGCGCCTGACGCTGGGCCTCGCGCTGACCCTGCTCGTGGTGGTGCTGCTGACGGCGGCCCTCTACCACCGCGTGCGCAAGGCCAACCATACGCTGCGGGTCCACAACGAGGAGCTGGCCCATGTGAGCCTGCATGACCGCGTGACGGGCCTGCCCAACCGCCGCGCCATCGAGCAGCGGGCCCAGGCCCTGCAGAACGACGGTTTCATCGGGCTGAGCGTCGCCATCAACCGCCTCGGGCGCATCATGGCCAGCCTCGGTCACACGGCGGGTGACGAGCTGGTGCGCCAGGTCGCCGCGCGCCTGCTGCCCGTCATCGAAGGCGCAGGTGGCGAGCTGTACCGGCTCGACGGCCTGACCTTCGGGGCCATCCTGCCGGCCCTTGGCGACGAGCAGGCCCTGCGGCGGCTGCTTGGCCGGCTGATGCAGGCCGTGCAGCTGGTGTTCGAGGTGCAGCGCCAGCAGATCGCGGTCACGCTGAGCATCGGCACGGCCGAGTACCCGCGGGACGGTGCACGCACCGAAGACGTCGCCAAGGCCATCCAGCTCGCCATGCGTGCGGCGCAGCGGATGTCGGGCAACAGCGCCGTGGTCTTCACGGCAGGCCTGATGGCCGACCAGCAGGACCGGCTTCAACTGGAGGCCCGGCTGTCGCAGGCCCTGGACCGGGGGGAGTTCGAACTGTTCTACCAGGCGCAGTGCGACCTGGGCAGCCGGCGGCTGGCGGGCTTCGAGGCGCTGCTGCGCTGGCGCAGCGCCGACGGCCTGATCGGGCCGGACCGCTTCATCCCCGTGGCCGAGGAGTCCGGCCTGATCGTGCCCATCGGTCGCTGGGTGCTGATGCAGGCCTGCCGCCAGGCGCGTGCCTGGCATGACGCGGGCCTGGGCCGGCCCGTCGTGGCCGTGAACATCTCGCCGCGGCAGTTCCAGCATCCGGAGTTCATGAGCACGGTGCGCGAGGCGCTGCAGGCCAGTGGCGTGGACCCGCACTGCATCGAGCTGGAGATCACCGAGGGCGCGATGATGGATGACGCCGAGTCGACCATCGCCAAGATGGCCGAGCTTCGCGAACTCGGCCTGCACCTGGCGATCGATGATTTCGGCACCGGCTACTCGAGCCTGGCCTACCTCAAGCGCTTCCCGCTGGACCGGCTCAAGATCGACCGCAGCTTCGTGCGCGACCTGGGCCGCGAGGGCGACGGTGCGGCCATCGTCAAGGCCCTGATCCAGCTGGCCCACAGCCTGGGCCTCACCGTGGTGGCGGAAGGTGTGGAGGAGGCCGACCAGGTGGAGTGCCTGCGCGACTGGCGCTGCGACGTGATCCAGGGCTTCCTGTACGCACGCCCGCTGCCCATCGCCGATGCGCAGCGCCTGCTGGAGCTGGACGTGAGCGAGGCCGTGCACGAGGGCTAAACTGGCACGCATCCCAGCTCCCGGTTCCGGCGTTTGACCTCCAGCCTGCTGCTGATTGCCCTCCTCATTGCCGGCAGTGCCTTCTTCTCGATGGCCGAGCTGTCGCTCGCCGCATCACGCCGGCTCAACCTGCAACAGCGCGCCGAGCGGGGCGACGCCCGCGCCGCCCGGGTGCTGGCCGTGCAGGAGCACCCCGGCGACTACTTCACCGTCGTGCAGATCGGCGTCAACACGGTCGCCATCCTGGCCGGCATCGTGGGCGAGGGCGCCTTCACGCCTCATTTCGAGGCCGCCTTCCTGCTGGTGATGGCGCCCGAGGCCGCCGCGACGCTCGGTTTTGCGGCGTCCTTCATCACGATCACCTCGCTCTTCATCGTGATGGCCGACCTGGTGCCCAAGCGCCTGTCCATGAACGAGCCCGAGCGCGTGGCGATGGCGCTGGTCGGTCCCATGCTGCTGCTGTGCCGCGTGCTCAAGCCGTTGGCCTGGACCTTCAGCACGCTGACCGAGGGCCTGATCCGCGTGCTCGGCCTGCCCGCCAAGCGCGACGAGACCATCAGCTACCGCGACATCCTCGCGCTGACCGAGGCCGGCTACCAGGCCGGCGTGGTGGCCGACGAGGAGCAGCAGGTCATCGAGAACGTGTTCGAGCTGGACACGCGCACCGTCGAGACGGTCATGACCAACCGCGAGCGCATCGTGTTCTTCTCGCGCAGCGATGACGACGCGCTCATCCGCACGCGCATCGCCGAATCACCGCACTCCACCTACCTGGTGTGCGACGGCGGCGAGATCGACCAGATCGTGGGCTATGTGGATGCGACCGACCTGTTCCAGCGCGTGCTGCGGGGTGAGCCACTCACGCTGGCCGGCGAAGTGGTCAAGAAGGTGCTCATCGTGCCGGACCGCCTCACGCTGTCGGAAATGCTCACGCAGTTCCGCGAGGCCCATGAAGACTTCGCCGTCATCGTCAACGAGTACAGCCTCGTCGTCGGCGTGGTGACGCTCAACGACGTGATGAGCACGGTGATGGGCGCCCTGGTCGCGCCGCACGACGAGGAACAGATCGTGCGCCGCGAGGACGGCAGTTTCCTGGCCGACGGCATCACGCCCATCCCGGACGTCGAGCGGTCGCTTGGCATCGACGGCTGGCCCAACGCCGGCACCTACGACACGCTGGCAGGCTTCCTGATGGTGATGCTGCGCCGCATCCCGCGGCGCACCGACGTCGTCGAATGGGAAGGCTGGCGCTTCGAGGTGGTCGACGTGGACGCCTACCGGGTGGACCAGGTGATGATCACCCGGGCCGCGCCCGCGTCGACCTCGGGCATCAAGGTTTGAAGTTGCCGTCGTTGCGGGCCTGAGCGCCGCTGGCGCAGCTCGTGAACTCACGGTTGCCGCTGCCGGTGGCCTGGTTGCTCTCCCACACCGCGGTGGAGCCGTTCCACTTCACGTACTTGTACTGGATGGCCGTGCCCGCCGGCAGCGCGACGGTGCCCGTCCACGGCACGTTGGCGCCCGAGCCCTGGATGGTCAGCGCAAAGCCCGAGCCCGGCGCCCAGGCGCCCAGGCCCGTCACGTTGCCGACGACGCGCAGGTTCTGGCCCAACGTGGTGTTGGCATTGGCGACGGTGAAGGTGACCGAGCAGGTGCCCGTGCCGCCACCGGTGCTGGTGCGCTGGCCGGTGTAGAGGGCCACGGCCGGGTTGCCGCCGCTGTTGTTGGCGGGCACCGTGAAGCTGGCGTTGCCGCTGCCATCCACGCTCACCGAGTCGGCCGTGCAGGCGGTGCCGGCGGCGTTCTTGGTGCCGTTGATGACGTTGCAGTAGGTGCCCGCGGGCAGGCCGGTGGCGAAGGTGCGCGTCCAGGCGCTGCCGCTGTTGTTGAGCGCCACGAAGCCCACGTTGCCGCGGCTGAAGGCGACCTGGTTGCCGTTGTTGCCCACGATCCAGTTCTGCTGTGCCTGACCGATGGTGGCATTGCGGAAGCCCACCATGTTCGCGAGCGGCGTCCAGCGGTGGGCGAAGTCCCACACCACGTTGATCTGCGGCACGCCGCCGCTGTAGGGGCTGGTGCTCGGGCGGTCACCGTCGGGGTTGCTGAACTTGAAGCCCGAGTAGAGCTGCGCCTCGCCGTAGCCCTGGGCCAGCATGAAGATGTTGGCCAGGGTGTAGCGCTGGTTGGCGCCGTCGTTGCCGGCGGCGTTGTTGATGTTGAGCGAGCCGCCGTTGCGCTCGGTGTCCCAGTTCGTGATGAAGACGGTGGCGTTCTGCGGCTGGATGAAGCCCCAGCTGCCACCCCAGTTGCCCCAGGTGCCCATGACGGACGGGATGCTGGCGAGGTTCAGCCCGTTGTTGTTGCGGAAGATGTCGCGCATGGCCGACGTGAACTGGAACTCGTTGAGCGTGCCGATGGGAAAGTAGCTCGGGCGGTCCACCTCGCCGTCGTTGATGATCTCCTGCGTGACCCAGATCGGCTCGCCCTGCAGCGTCTTCGGATACGCGGCCTTGACCGCGCTCATGATCGACGTCCAGGCGCTGGCCGGCATGTGCTTGGCCGCGTCGATGCGAAAGCCGTCCACGCCCATGGCCAGCAATGCCTTGAGGTAGTTGACGATCTGGCCCTGCACATAGGCGTTCTCGGTGGCCAGGTCGGGCAGGCCGCCCAGGCGGCAGTTCTGCACGTTGCTGCGGCCGGCCGGCGAGTTGTAGTCGGCCGGGTTGATGTTGCAGTTGGCGTGGAAATCGTTGGCGCTGAAGAAGGGGTAGGCGAGCGTGGCGGCATTCCAGGTGGAGCCGTCGGTGGCGGTGCCGCTGCCGTCGGCCATCTGGTTGACGACGATGTCGGCGTACACCCGCACGCCGGCCGTGTGGCAGGCATTGATCATGGCTTGCAGCTGGGCCGGGGTGCCCATGCGGCTCGTGAGGTTGGCGTAGTTGACGGGCTGGTAGACGCCCCACCAGCCGTTGGCCACCTTGGAGGCGCCGGGCGGCGAGATCTGCACGCCGCCGAAGCCTTTCGGCCCCAGCCACTGCGTGCATTCGGTGGCGATGTCGGGGTGATCTCGGTTTAGGTGCACAGACTGGGGTTAAGGGATGCGGGTATTCCCGTAATTGTTTCCCGTCTCGGGCGTGACAAACGCGTTAGGTAGTCTCCTGCGCCAGGCCTGACAACGCCCGGGCCGTGAGGAGACGAGGTTGCCCAGTTTTCACTTGCGGTTCGTCGGCCGGGATGTTCTTCCCAAGACTCTGTCCGCGCGCGACGTTGAAGAGTCGTTTGGCCTGAGCGCTGACGACCTCCTCGAACTCAAAAACGGGTTCCGGGGCAACGCCCGCATCGGCGCCGCCTACCAGCTGGTGGTGCTGCGGGCCACAGGCCGCTCCCCTGATGCGCTGACCGGCATCCCGAAGGCGCTTCTCGCCTACATGACCTCAGCCATGGGCATGCGGGCGACGGATATCGCCTCACTCGCTTCCTTGTACAAGGACGCTCACACCAGCGGTCAGCACAAGGAATGGGCCAGAACTCGCGCTGGCTTCCAGCTTGTCGACGACGACGTCAAGGCTACCCTGCTCGACTCGCTGCACCAACTGTCGGCCACTGCCATCTCAGTCGACGACCTGGTCAAGCAAGGCGAGATGTGGCTCTACGAGAAGCGGCGAGTCCTGCCCAGCGACCGCGTGATCCGAGACCTCGGGCGCGAGGCCTTCGCAGCCCATGAAGCCGCAGCGATCCAGGCGGTGCTGACCGGCGTGCCAGCCGCCAACCGCAGCGCCGCGATACGGGAGCTGTTTACCAAGCGACCCGGCCCCGGCAGTGTCACCATCCTCGAATGGCTGCGCACCCCGCCTGGCAGGCACGGCCGCGCCACGCTCAAAGAGATCATCGAGAAGATTCAGTGCGTCAAGAAATGGGACACCGAACAGTGGAAGCTCGACGGTGTGCCACTGGCACGGCTACGGGCCTATAGCCAGGAGGTGGTCGCTCGCGCGCCGTCCGATACCAAGCGCCTCAGTGAACAGCAACAGGCCTTGCAGCTGTGCGCTTTCATCTACGTCACGCTGCTCGACCTGAACGACATGGCCACCGATGTCGGTGGCCGCTGCGCCGTCGACCTCAATCGCAAGGCCTCCGGCCGAGTGATGCAAAAGCAAGCCGGCACGGCCGTCGACCTTCGTGCCGAACGTGTGAAGGTCAAGTCCATCCTCTACGACGGCCAGCTCAAGGACAAGGAGATCGTTGCCGCCCTGCGCGAGTTGATGCCGAAGGATGAGCCGGATTTCTCCGGCACACGGGCGTCGCTGATCCGCGAATCCCTCGTGAACGACGATGCGCCGCGCGTCACCGCGCTGTTGAACTCGCTGTCCATCCTGGACATCCGCGGCGCCGACGACGAGAAGGCGATGCAGCAGCTTCAAATGCTGAAGTCTCTCAACGAGCGCGGCGCTACGACCCTGCCCGACGACTTCGACCTGTCGATGGCCGATCCTTCGTGGCACAACCTGCTGGCGGACCCCGATCGCAAGAAGGCATTGGCCGCCCTCAGGGCCTGCGCGATGAATTCCATCCGCAAAGGCGTCAACGCCGGCAAGCTCTGGATCGCCCATAGCACCAAGCACCAGAGCAAGGAGCAGCAACTGATCCCGCCCAAGGAATGGGAAGAAAACTCCAAATCCCTGATCCGAGCGCTGAGCTTGACCGACGACCCGGACAAGTACCTGGAGCGCGTTCTCTCCCGCCTGAACGAATGCATCAAGCAGCTTGGCGAGTCGATCAGGAATGGCATCGTCACCGTCGACAACAAGGGCGAGATGCATATCGACCCCATCCAGGCGCTGGAGGTCGAGCCGGAGGTCACGCGGACGCGTGACACCATGTTCCAGCAAATTGGCAACCAGCAGTTCGCCGAAATGCTTGTCGAGGTCGACGCAAAAACCGGGTTGAGCGAGGTCCTGTTGGGCCGCCGGGCAAAGACCTTGGACGAACTCAAGGCGCTGTACGGCGCGTTGTTCGCGCATGGCACCGAGAACACTGCCAAGGGAGTGTGCGCCATGATCCCGGGCCTGCAGGTGCCCCAGATCACGGCGGCCATGCGGGCGATGGAAGCCCGAGGCCGGCTGCGCGATGGCAACAACGTCGTCGTCGAGTTCCAGCAGTCCTTCCCCATCGCTTCGCTGTGGGGCAGCGGCGAGAAGGCCTCAGCGGATGCGATGACCTTGGATACGTCGCGCCACCTGTACAGCGCACGGGTCGAGCATCGGCGCAAGACCCACGGCATCGGCATCTACGTCCACATGAGCGACACGTGGAGCCTCTTCTACGACCAGCCCATCGTCCTCAACGATCGCCAGGCCGGCAGCGCCGTGCACGGTGCCGAGGCGTACAACGTCTCCCGACGCGAGGACCAGATCCGACTCCAGCTGCTGGCGGTCGACACCCATGGCTACACCAATGCAGCGATGTCGATCTCCAAGCTGCTTGGGTTCGATCTGTGCGTTCGGTTGCAGCGCTTGTCTGAGCGCAAGATCTATTTGCCTTGGGGCACCCAGGTGCCCGAAGACCTGGAGCGGCTGAACGTCGGCAAGGTGTCGTTGAAAAAGATCCGGGAGGGTTGGGACGGACTGCTGCGGCTGATCGCCTCGATCCGCCAAGGCAAGCTGACCGCCCGGGAGGCGCTCTCGCGGCTCGGCAGCGCGGCCAAAGGCGACCCGGTGCATGCGGCCGCCGACGAGCTCGGCAAACTGCTGCGCACCATCTTCCTGTGCGACTACTTCACCAACCCGGAGTTTCGGCGGGAGATGCATGCGTTGCTGAACCGTGGCGAGTCGGTTCACTTCCTGGCGCGCGCCGTATACCACGGGCGCATCGGTGTCACGCGCGCCCGCCGCAGCGATGAGCTGATGGCCATCTCCGGCGCGCACACGCTGCTCACCAACGTCGTGATCGCCTGGAACACCATGAAGATGCAGGAGGTGGTCGACACATGGCGTGCAAGGAAGCAGCCTACCGAGGACGCCTGGATCCGCCGCATGGGTCCGGTGCATTTCGAACACATCAACTTTCGCGGGATCATCTCGTTCAACTTCGACCCCTTTGCGGACGCGCTGTTGGCCAAGGAGTCGAAGAGGCGCGCCCGCGCCGCTGCCTAAGGGCGCCTCTGCGGTCAGCCAAGGCCTTTGTCGAGATCAGTCCCAGGTCGTGTCGGTCGCAGGCTCGTGCAGCGACGCCTCGAGGAGGCAGTTGCAGCTGCTGGCGGTGCGGAACAGCTCGTCCAGCAGCTCCAACATGGTGTTGTCCAGGGCACCGCGGTCACGGAAAGGCACTCGAAGCACAAAACGTCTGCCATCCCGGTCGATCTGCCGCACGCCGTACTTCTTGAGGTGCACTGCTTCGATCTGCTGCTGCACGCGCTCCGTGCCGTTGCGCGAGCCGCCAGGCTTGGTCAGGAGCATCCCCAGGTGAACGACGGCGACCTGTTCGGACGGCGCAGGCTCTGTGGGCGCCGGTGCTGTTGTGACTGCAGCCGCAGGCGCGGACTTCGCGAGGCCCTGTTCGAACTTCGCCTTGAACTTGTCCTGGGACGCGTCGATGTAGCGCATGGCGGTGCCAACGTCACGCCAGCCCACGTGCTCCATCAGTTCCTTCACATCCCAGCCGCTGGACGTCGCCCAGTTCGCGAAGCCACGCCGCATCGAGTGACTCGAGTAGGCGCTGGCCGCATCAACGCCGGCGTCTTGCAGGATCCGGCGCAGCAGCGGAATCACGGCTTGAGGTTGCATCGCGCTGTCGGAGACGTTGCCCCACATGTCGATGGCGGGGAACGCCGGGCCTGACTTCAGTCCACTGGCTTGGATCCAGTCGACGTACGCATCAACCGGGCAAAGCCGTGACAAAGCTGGGCACGTGAACTCGCGGTCTTCCCCTTCCGCTACCGTCTTGGTGCGCCGGGGACGCCAGGTCCAGCGGACACCGCGCCTTGCCTGCACCTCCTCGATGCGCATGCTGGTGAGTTCGTCGGCGCGAAATGCGCGCCAGAAGCCGAGCAGCAACAGCGAACGGTCGCGCGCGCGGCGCAGCACCTCGGTCTTGCGGCCGAGTTCGCCGGCCGTCGCCTGGGACGCCAACAGCCAGTCTGACACCTGCTCCAGGATCTTTAGCTCCAGGGGCTTGGCTCGTTTCTGGGGCATGGCGTGCTTGACCCGGACCCCCTTGAAGACCCGCTGGACCAGCGCAGATCGCGTCGGATCGGGGAAGCCGTGGTCGGCGTGCCACCGGGACAACGCGGCCAGGCGCTGGCGCAGCGTGCTGATGCTCAGCGTCGTGGCGTGTTCTGCCAGGTAACGGGCGACGCTGTCGCTGGTGGCCGGCAGCAGGCCTTTCCAGGTCGTCTCGAAATGCTTGAGGGCATTGGCATAGCTGCGGACCGTGTTCTCTCGGTCCGCAGCAAGGACATAGTCCTCGATTGCGTCAGGGCCAGTTGACTTCAGAAGATGGACCGCTAGATGCTCGCACGGAAAAAGTTTAGGGCTCCGCCACAACACCTGCAAGTCGTCACGGTCCTCGTGCGTAGTTGTCTGCGGCCCTTTCATCTGCCAGGCTGATCGCTAAACTTGCGACGTGCGACGCGTCATCGTCTATCTGCTGCTGATCGTGCTGCCGCTGCAATTTACCTGGGTCGCGGCATCGGGTTATTGCGCCCACGAGACGGGCGTCGCAGCCGAGCACTTTGGCCATCACGACCACAAGCACTCGGGCACAGCGCATGCAACAGAGCAGTCCAAGGCTGGGAGCATGACCCATGCCGATTGCGACATGTGCCATTTCGGCTTCAGCTTGCCAAGCTTGGGGGTTCTCGCGACCCTCGAAGCTCCACTGACTCAGTTCAGGAGCTTTGAGCCGCTGGAGCCCCCGTCGCACATCCCTGCGCTGCCAGAAAGACCGGCCAGAGAGTGCGCCGCCTGACCGGAAAAGACGCGCACGCCCTCGCTTGACCTGGCCGACACCTTGCCGGACATGAGGCCGGTCCCTGCTACCGGATGTTTTGTGTGGAGCGACTGCGCATGCGGTGCTCTGGGCTCTCTCGCACCGGTCTTAGCGGCAACCATGGATGACGCGGTCGGCGCATGCTTTGGTGGGCGGGATGCGGACTGCCAAACCGCCGCGGCATGCCCAACTGTTGGGACCCTCAAGCGATACCGGCACGGCGAACGATCGTCGGACGAGCGCTGCGTACTCTGCTTGGAGGCGGTCCACGGGAAATATTGGATAGCGCGGCGCTGCCGCACCATCAAGGAGCTTCAAATGGGAATCTTGGAACGCTTGTTGCACAGTGTGGTGAATCGCCACGACGGCGAAAGCAACCATGGCGATTCGCGCTCGCACGGTAAGTTCGTGTTGAGCGTAGACAGGCGCACGGCGATGGTGAGCCTCGCAGCCTTGAGCGGGGTGCAGCTTACCGGCTGCGCTGAACCACCTCGTAAGGCGGCTGATGGCCGGTATTGTTATCACGCCAAGACGCATTCTGGGTCGCGGCCTACCTGCACGCCCGGGGCCGTGCCGGATTTGACGGCAGACGCACAGGCCAAGCAGTTTGTGCCGGTGCCGGACAAGCTGGTGGTCTACGTGGTGCGCAACCGCTGGGGAGACGCGGTGAACGTGGTGAACCTGGCCTTTGACGGCGGGTCCCTGGTGTCCACCACGCCCGCCTCGCTGGTCAGGTTCGTCTTGACGCCTGGGACGCACCGCCTTGCCTTTGAGTGGAAGAAGGGCCGGGGCGACCTTGAATTTCGCGGGGAGGCAGGCCAGGTGCTGTTCGTTGACCTGGTGGGCAGCCTCTGGTTCTGGGGCGAGTCGTACCGGATGGAGATCGGCGGGCCGGCCCTTCGGGACAAGGCATTGAAGAGTCGGCTGGTGGCCGACGTCAATCCGGGTGAAACGAAATGAGGGACCTGAGCCGCCAGGACAGCAGGACGGAACACATTGAGCCTGACCTTCCCCCCGAATCTGCGGCCGCGCATCTCGAAGCCCTCAGCAAGGGCATCGGTGACGTGGACGTCATCGTGCAGGGCCTGCTATCCAAGATTCCACCGAACAAGCCCTGGCAGCGCCTACTCCGCTCTCATCTGCACAAGGCTGATCGACACGTCGAGATACTGAGGCTGGCGATCTCTCTCGAGCGCGACGCGACCGAAATCCGGGAAGCGGCTCGCCAGCTCAAGCAGGTGCTCGAAGTGGCCAGCGTGCAGACTGCAGCGGGCAGAGCCGACGGTTGGACCCGGACCGCGCTGATGGTGGCCCACCGCAACGCTTCGCTCGTGAGCGTGCTGCTCTCACCGTGAACTTGCCGATGGGGACGTAGCCCATCAACGCGGCGCCGCCGGCTGTTCCGGGGTAGATGACAGATTTGTAATGGGACAGGCACGCCTCTCGTCAGTGTCGAATCTCTAAAGTTCCTTCCATGGTGAACGTCTCAGGTGGCTCCCCCGAGCGACCCGTCCGCCGAAGAAGGAATCCTCATGAACCGCACCTCTTCTGCCTCCGCCCTGATCGCCGGCCTCTTGTTGGTCGTCGGTGCTGCCCAGGCCACCACCGGCGGCAACCAAGTGATGATCAACGGCAAGTCCGTGCACGGCGAAACGGTCGCTGCCACGCCGAACGCCCGTGTCGTCAATGTCGATGCTGGCAAGGCCATCAACGTTAACTGCGGTGACGTGGTGACTTTTCAAAGCGCTGCCAAGAGCTTCACCTGGAAGTTCAACTCCGCCACCCACCGCGCCCTCGATGTGCGCGACATCGCACCGGCTGGTTTCAGCGACAAGAAGCTGACGGTCTACGTGTCCAGGAACGAGGGCGAAGGCGCCTGATGTCGGCTGCCTCCGATCCGCGGTCGGGACCGGGCTGCGGATCGCGCAGACACCTTCCGGTAAGGCAGAGCAAACGCGCCTTGCGAACGATTTCACCGAATCGGAAATCTCCGATTCACCCTCCATTCACAGATTCAAGACACAATCCGGTGCATGCGTCGCTGGCTGACCATCCTCCTGCTGTTTGTGCTGCCCGTCCAGTTCGCCTGGTCGGCAGCGGCAGCCTATTGCCAGCACGAACAGGTACCGGCCAAGTCGCACATCGGGCATCACGTCCATGAGCATGAGGCCGCCGCAGACGCTGGATCCAAGGCATCCGGCAAGCATCTCGGCGACAAGTCGGCGTCCAAGAGCATCAAGCTTGTGGGCGACAACGACTGTGGGTACTGCCACCTGAGTTTGGCGAAGCCACTGGTGTCCGTCGCGATGACGTTCGACGCCCGAGCCGCCTTCATCGTGGACACCGCGTCCAACCAGGCCTTCCGTTCGCGCGGGCCGGATCTCCTTGAACGCCCCAACTGGCGCGTCGCCTGATTCGGCGAGCGCAGTCACTTTCCTACCCCTTCTCGACCGATGCGGCCCTGGCCGCACCGCTGCACTCGCCGAAGACCTCGCGTTGTCCCTACAACCCTGGAGTTTTCGATGCGCAGAACATTCGTGCCGCTTGCATGCGCGGCACTCATCTCCTCCCTTGCCCAGGCGCAGTCGTCTGGGTCCGTCTCGCCCGTTGCGGCTGACGTCCAAATTTCCCAGGCCTCGGTCGCGGGCCGCGCGGCCATAGCACCGCAGATCGCGCCGCAAGCTCCGTCACAGGTCGCACCTCTGAACCTGCGGTCCGCCGTTGACACGGCGATGGCCCAAAACCCAACGCTACGCGCCGCCGCGGCTGAGCTGGATGCCAACGACGGCACGGTGCGGCAGGCGGGCCTCATCCCCAACCCCGTTTTGGGCGTGGACCAGGAAGACGTCAAGTCCGGCACCCGGGTCACGACGGTACAGCTCAGTCAGACACTGGAGATGGGCGGGAAACGTGCCGCGCGCGTCGATGTTGCGCAGCGCGGCAAGGACATTGCGGCGGTGGATCTTGTCGCACGCCGCGCCGACGTTCGGGCCTCAGCCATTCAGGCATTCTTCGACGCGTTGACCGCTCAGGAACGCGTCAAGGTGGTCGAGGAGTCCCTGCGCATCGCCAACAGCGGTGCCGACGCTGCAACGCGTCGGGTAACCGCTGGCAAGGTATCCCCTACCGAAGAAACGCGCGCCCGTGTCGCCGCATCGACGGCCCGTATTGATTTGCGCCAGGCCCAGGCCGAAGCCTCGGCGGCACTTCGGGCGCTGACCGCGGTCATGGGTGTGCCAGACGGCTCCATCCAGCGGCTGGACGGCAATGTCGACGATTTGCCGGTCGCTCCTTCAGCCCCAGACATCATGGCGCGCCTGCCCGATGCGCCGGCGGTGCGCCGGGCCCTGCTCGAGGTGCAGCGGGCGCAGGCCTCCTACGGTCTGGCGCGTGCGAACGGCGTTCCAAACGTCACGGTGGGCGTTGGCGCTCGCCGGGCGCAGGACCTCGGCCGCAATCAACCGGTGTTCACCGTCTCCGTGCCGCTGCCGTTCTTTGACCGCAACCAGGGCACCCAGCTTGAAGCCCTGCGTCGCCGCGATGCCGCCCAGGCCACGGCACAGGCCGAGGAACTGCGGCTGCGTTCTGAGTTGCTGCAGATGGCCGACCTGCTGCAGGCCCGCAAGGAAGAGGTGGAAGCCCTGCGCAGGGAAGTGCTTCCCGGGGCGCAGAGCGCCTACGAGGCCGCCAGGACCGGCTTTGAGCTCGGCAAGTTCAGCTTCCTGGATGCGCTCGATGCCCAGCGCACATGGCTTCAGGTCCGCAGCCAGTACTTCACGGCGGTGGCGCAGGTGCACCGCACGGCCGCAGAGATCGACCGCCAACTCGGCACCACCACCGCCGACCTCCCCTGACAGGCAATCCAACTTCGAGATCGACGATGAAACTCAACCAAAACACCGCCGAGGGCGTGCGCGCTTCGCTTGGCAAGAAGCAGATGATCGCGATTGCGGTCGTCCTGGCGCTGGGCGCCGTGGGCACTGTCTCCATCCTTCGCCTGGGCGGCAGTGCCCCTGCCGCAGAGGAAAAGGGCGACGGCCACGGAGAAGCCAAAGGCCACGGTGACGATGAGCACCACGGCGAGGCCAAGGGCGAGAAGGGCCACAAGGACGCTGACAGCCATGCCGATGGCGAGCATCACGAGGAGGCGAAGAAGGGCGCCAACGGCGGCGACATCCTTGGCGTGCAGAGGGGTTTTTCCGTTGAGATGCTGCTTGCCGAGGAAGGCGGAGCGCCACGCATCAAGGTGTGGGTGACGAACGCTGGCAAGCCGGTGAAGATCACCGCGGACCAGATGGCCATCCTGCTGGAACGCCCTGGACAGGATCCGGAAAAGATCTCCGTTACGGTCCAGGGCGGCGCCCTCGTGAGTGCCAAGACCATCGAGGAGCCGCACCTGTTCAAGGGGGCGGTCAGCCTCCAGGCGGCTGAGGGTCCACTCAGCTTCCCTTTCGAGAAGGACGAGGGCGCCGTCACGATGACGGCAGAGCAGATCAAAACGGCAGGCGTGTCCATCGAAAGCTCGGGGCCGGCACAAATCCGCACGGCGCTGCAGTTGCCCGGCGAGATCGCGTTCAACGAGGACAAGACGGCACACGTGGTGCCTCGCGTTGGCGGCGTGGTCGAGTCGGTCGCCGTCTCGCTGGGTCAGCAGGTCACCAAGGGTCAGGTGCTTGCGGTCATCAGCAGCGCCAGCGTGTCTGACCAGCGCTCTGAGCTGCAGGCCGCGCAAAAGCGCCTTCAGCTGACCCGCGCGACCTATGAGCGTGAGAAGCAGCTGTTCGAGCAGCGCATCTCGCCCCAGCAGGATGTGCAGCAGGCCGAGCAGGCCATGCGTGAGTCGGAGATTGCAGTCGCCAACGCGCGCCAAAAGCTCAACGCCATCGGCGCCTCGCCGGACTCTTCCTCGCTCAACCGCTTCGAGCTGCGTGCACCCTTCAGCGGCGTGATCGTCGAGAAACACATTGCGCTGGGCGAACAGGTTCGTGAGGACGTCAACGTGTTCACCATCTCAGACCTGCGCTCGGTCTGGGCACAAATCAATGTCCCTGCGAGCAGCCTGCCGCAGGTGCGCATTGGCGAGAACGTCACCATCCGCACGACTGCATTCGAGCAGACGGCCATCGGCAAGGTCGCCTATGTCGGCGCGCTGATCGGCGAGCAGACGCGCACGGCGCAGGCTCGCGTGGTCGTCGACAACCCGAAGACCGCCTGGCGCCCGGGCCTGTTCGTCAACGTCGAGCTGTCCGCCGGCGAGACCCAGGCCCCAGTCACTGTGACGTCGGATGCCATCCAGACGATGGAAGGCAAGTCGATCGTTTTCGTGCGTACCGCCAGCGGCTTCGCGCCGGTCCCAGTCGAGCTGGGCCGCAGCGACGGCAAGCGTACCGAGGTCAAGTCCGGGCTGAAGGCCGGGGCGCAGTACGCAAGCTCCGGCGCCTTCGTCATCAAGTCCGAGGCCGGCAAAGCGTCGGCTTCGCACGCGCACTGAAAGAGGCGTCCACATGTTCGAACGCATCATCCGTTTTGCCATTGAGCACCGATGGCTCGTCATGCTGGCCGTGTTCGGCATGGCCGCGCTCGGGGTCTTCAGCTACCAGAAGCTGCCCATCGACGCGGTCCCCGACATCACCAACGTCCAGGTCCAGATCAACACCAAGGCGCCCGGCTATTCACCGCTGGAAACCGAGCAGCGCGTGACCTATCCCATCGAAACGGTCATGGCGGGCCTGCCCGGACTCGAGCAGACCCGGTCGCTGTCTCGCTACGGCCTGTCCCAGGTCACCGTCATCTTCAAAGACGGCACCGACATCTATTTCGCGCGCCAGCTCGTCAACGAGCGCATCCAGAGCGCGCGAGGTCAGCTGCCGGCGGGCGTGGACCCGGACATCGGCCCGATCTCGACCGGCCTCGGTGAGATCTATCTGTGGACCGTGGAGACCAAGCCCGGCGCCAAGAAGCCCAATGGCGAGCCCTACACGCCCACCGATCTCCGCGAGATCCAGGACTGGGTGATCAAGCCGCAACTGCGCAACGTGACCGGCGTGACCGAAATCAACACCATCGGTGGCTACGCCAAGGAGTACCACGTCGCACCGGATCCCAGCCGCTTGGCTTCGTACGGCATCACGCTCGCGGATGTCGTCAACGCGCTCGAGCGGAACAACGCCAATGTGGGCGCGGGCTACATCGAGCGCCGCGGCGAGCAGTACCTGATCCGTGCCCCCGGTCAGGTCCGCTCCATCGCTGACATCGGCAACGTGGTGCTGCGCAATGAAGGTAGCGTGCCAGTCCGCATCAAGGACGTGGCCACGGTCGAGCTGGGCCGTGAGCTTCGTACGGGCGCGGCCACTGACAACGGCAAGGAGGTCGTGCTCGGCACGGTCTTCATGCTGATCGGCGAAAACAGCCGCACCGTGTCTCAGGCCGTCGACAAGAAAATGGCTGAGATCAACAAGAACCTGCCGGCCGGCGTGCACGCAGTGACGGTCTACGACCGCACGATCCTCGTTGACAAGGCGATCAGCACCGTCAAGAAGAACTTGCTGGAGGGCGCGATCCTCGTGATCGTCATCCTCTTCCTGTTCCTCGGCAATATCCGCGCGGCCATCCTGACCGCCATGGTGATCCCGCTGTCCATGCTCTTCACGTTCACGGGCATGGTGAACCAGAAGGTCAGCGCGAATTTGATGAGTTTGGGAGCGCTCGACTTCGGGATCATCATCGACGGCGCCGTCGTGATCGTCGAGAACTGCGTCAGACGCCTGGCGCATGCGCAGGAGCACAAAGGCAGGCCACTGACGCGGTCCGAGCGCTTCCACGAAGTGTTCCTTGCCTCGCAGGAGGCACGCCGTCCGCTGCTGTTCGGTCAGCTGATCATCATGATCGTCTACCTGCCGATCTTTGCGTTGGCTGGTGTGGAAGGCAAGATGTTCCACCCGATGGCGTTCACCGTCGTGATCGCGCTGGTGGGCGCCATGATCCTGTCGATGACTTTTGTGCCAGCAGCCGTTGCGCTGTTTATCGGCAAGAAGGTCTCCGAGAAGGAAAACTTCCTGATGGGCTGGGCGCGCCGCGCCTATGAGCCGGCACTGCTGCGTGTGATGAACGCCAAGCCGCTGGTCATCACCGTTGCGGTCGTCACGGTGCTCCTGTCCGGTCTGCTGGCCACCCGCATGGGTAGCGAGTTCGTGCCGAGCCTGAACGAAGGGGACTTCTCCATCCAGACGCTGCGTATCCCGGGCACCAGCCTGACGCAGTCAGTCGCGATGCAGCAGCAGCTTGAGAGCACGCTGAAGAACAAGCATCCGGAAATCGAGCGCATCTTCGCCCGCACCGGCACCGCCGAGATCGCGTCCGATCCGATGCCGCCGAACATCTCGGACGCCTATGTGATGCTCAAGCCGCAGTCCGAGTGGCCTGAGCCTCGCAGGACGCGCGACGAACTGGCTGCACTGATCAAGGCGGACGTCGAGAAGCTCCCGGGTCAGAACTACGAGTTCTCGCAGCCGATCCAGCTGCGGTTCAATGAGCTGATCTCTGGCGTGCGTTCGGACGTGGCCGTCAAGGTGTTCGGTGACGACATGGACGTGATGAACGAGGCCGCCGGCAAGATTGCCGGCGTGCTCAAGGGCATCTCGGGCTCCACCGAGGTCAACGTCGAGCAGACCACCGGCCTGCCGATGCTGAGCGTTCAGATCGACCGGGAGAAGACCGCGCGCTACGGCCTCAATGTCCAGGACGTTCAGGACACGCTGGCGACCGCCGTGGGCGGCAAGGAAGGCGGCACGATGTTCGAGGGCGACCGCCGCTTCGACATCATCGTGCGCGTGCCCGAGAACGTGCGCTCGGACCTCGAAGCGATCAAGCGCTTGCCGGTTGCGCTGCCTGCCGGTGCCAACGGAACGTCCCGCAAGTTCATCCCCTTGAGCGAAGTGGCTGAGCTGTCACTGTCTCCAGGTCCGAACCAGGTCAGTCGCGAAAACGGCAAGCGCCGCGTCGTGGTCAGTGCCAACGTCCGCGGCCGCGATATCGGTTCGTTCGTCGCCGAGGCTGAGCAGGCTATCCAGCAGCAGATCAAGCTGCCCACGGGCTACTGGATGGTCTGGGGAGGCCAGTTCGAGAACCTGCAGTCCGCGACGAACCGCCTGAAAGTGGTTGTGCCGGTGTCGCTCCTGCTGGTCTTCACCCTGCTGTTCGTGATGTTCGGTAATGCCAAGGACGGTCTGCTGGTGTTCACGGGCATCCCGTTCGCGCTGACGGGGGGAATCGTGGCGCTGTGGCTGCGTGACATCCCGATGTCCATCTCCGCAGCGGTCGGCTTCATTGCGCTGTCAGGCGTGGCAGTGCTCAACGGCCTGGTGATGATCTCGTTCATCCGGAACCTGCGGGAGTCAGGTAAAGGCCTGGATGAGGCCATCTTCGAAGGTGCGATCACCCGGCTGCGACCGGTGTTGATGACGGCGCTGGTCGCGTCGCTCGGCTTCGTGCCTATGGCGATCGCTACCGGTACGGGCGCCGAGGTGCAGCGTCCGCTGGCCACGGTCGTCATCGGCGGCATCTTGTCGTCGACCGCGCTCACGCTGCTGGTGCTGCCGGTGCTCTACCGGATTGCCCACCGCAAGGATGAGGAAGAGGACGAGACTGCGCCTCGCACCAAGCCCAACGCCGAGGTGATCGCATGAACGCGGGTAGGAACTTCGCGGTGCGGCGGCCGCAAAACCGCTGGACCTCATGAAGATCCTGGTCGTCGAAGACGAAGTCAAGGCGGCCGCCTACCTGCGCAAGGGACTCACCGAAGAGGGCTACCAAGTCGAGGTGGCTCACTCCGGTGTCGACGGCCTCCACATGGCGTCGGTGAACGAGTATGACTTGGTCATCCTCGACTGGATGCTCCCAGGCATCGACGGGATGGCGGTGCTATCGGCGCTTCGCCACACCCGCTCGGTGCCCGTCCTGATGCTGACAGCGCGCGGTCAGATCGAGGACAGGGTGCGCGGTCTACAGGGTGGTGCGGATGACTACCTGGTCAAGCCCTTCGCGTTCTCGGAGCTGGTCGCGCGGATCCAGGTGTTGCTGCGGCGAGCGAGTGGCAGCCGCGGCGACGGGGAGACGCTGCTGCTACGGGTGGCGGATCTGGAGGTCGACACGGTGCGCCGCAAGGCGACCCGGGCAGGACAACGGCTGGAGCTGACGCCCAAGGAGTTCAGCCTGCTCATCCTGCTGCTGCGGCGCAAGGGGCATGTCCTCTCGCGCACCGAGATCGCCGCGCAAGTGTGGGACATGAACTTCGACAGTGAAACCAACGTGGTCGAGGTGGCGATCCGGCGCCTGCGATCCAAGCTAGACCAGCCGTTCGATCGGCCACTGCTGCACACCGTCCGCGGCATGGGCTATGTCATTGAGGAGCGGCCGTGAACGCGCTCAGCACCACGGCGCCAAGCCTGCGCTCGCGCCTGTCCCGGCAGTTCGCGCTCCAGACCATGCTCGGCCTGAGCGTGGCTTGCGGCGCGGTCTACCTCGTCATCTCGCTGACATTGGCCAGCCGCCAGGACGACACCCTGTTGCAGAAGCGTGCCACCGTCCAGCGCTTGCTGAACGAAGCTGGAGAGGTCCACGACATCCCCGGCATCAAGCACCTGCTCAGCGATTTCCTCACAGGGCATGACGACCTGTCGTTGGTCGTGAATCAGCAGGACGGCACGGCGGTCTTCGACAAGAACGACCGCAGCCGGCCCGAGGCCATGACAAAGCGGCTGGCGTTCGAGGTACGGCTGCCTGATGAGCTGGGTGGCGCGGGCCGCGCCGAGCTGATCTATGACATCAGCAAGGACGAGAGCCTGCTCCAACGCCTTTGGTGGACGCTGCTGACAGCGGCCGTCGTGGGCACCTTTGCGGTGTCCGCGACCGGCTTTGTACTGGTCAAGCGCGGCTTGGCGCCGCTCAACGCATTGGCGCGCCGTACGTCCGAGCTCGATGCGAGCCGGCTGGATCAGCGCCTGGATGCCACGGGTCAGCCCGAGGAGGTCCAGTCGTTGCTGCTGCAGTTCAACGCCTTGCTGGACCGCCTGCATGCAGCGTACGTGCAGATGGAAGCTTTCAACGCAGACGTCGCGCACGAGCTGAACAATCCGCTGTCCATCCTCATCGGGACCTGCGACGTAGCCTTGCGACGTCCCCGCTCCGGGCCGGAACTGCACGACACCTTGGCGTCCAACCTGGAGGAACTGCGCCGCATCGCCGGCATCGTGGCAGACATGCTGTTTCTGTCTCACGCGGAGCGCGGCGTCGCAGCGCGGCGATCGTCGCCGATGAGCATGGCTGACTTGGCGGCGGAGGTGATCGACTACTACGAGGCAGTGTTGGAGGAGTCGGGCCTGCGCGTTGAGGTACGCGGCGATGTGCGTGCTGCCGTCGACACCGGGTTGGTCCGTCGAGCGCTGTCGAACTTGCTGGGCAATGCCACCCGATATGCCACTCTGGGATCGATGATCGAGGTGCGGATCTCGCGGATCGATCCGCGCCACGTCTCTATCGGGGTGCATAACTGCGGCGAGGTGATCGCTGGCGAGCACCTCCCGCGGCTCTTTGACCGGTTCTACCGCATCGATCCGTCGCGCACCAATGCCAACCGTAACCACGGCCTAGGTCTCGCCATCGTGGCGGCTATCGCCCGCATGCACGGGGGCAAGGCGACGGCCGAGTCGTCGGACCAGGGCACCTACATCGGGTTTACGTTGGAGGACGTCGACACCCAGGGCGGGAGCGATATCAGCCGGGGTAGTGCGTCATGACGGCACTGATTCATCAGCAGGGAGCTCAGCCGTGCTGAAGCTGTTTGAGCATCTGCGCGAGAAGCATCCTGGGATGGCAACGTACATCTTCGGCAGCTCGGTCTTCGTCATCGTCGTCTCCCTGGTGCTGTTGATCTACTTCCTCCGCCAGGACCGGGCGAAGAAAGAGCAACGGCGGGAACAGCGCCGCGAGCAGCGTCGACGGGCTCGCCAGAAGCGGTAGCCTCCTACAAAGACCCACTGCTAGGATCTTTGGGTGCGTAAAGCTCTGTTGATTTTCTTGCTCATGGTGCTGCCGTTCCAGTTTGTCTGGGGCGCGGCGGCCGGCTACTGTCAGCACGAGCAGGGCAGTGAGGTGAGCCACTTGGGGCATCACCTCCACAAGCACGAGAGCACCGCCGCCAAGACCTCCGACGGCTTGGCGGACAACACCAAGCAGGCCGGTGGTGAGGACGCCGATTGCATCGCTTGCCACATGAGCTGTGCCTCGGTGGTCTCCGATGCCAGCCTGAACCTCCGCACCGCTGAGGTCGAGCACCTGGTTGCAACGACGGTTTTTGCCTACGCAAGACTGCTGGTGCCGTCGATAGATCGGCCCAAATGGGTGGCGCTTTCTTGATCTGAGCCCGGAGCCTCGCTTCGGGTGACGCCGCCGGCCGCATGTGCCGGGCGATCCAGATCGATCCGCGCGTTCCTCCGGATGCGGGTCGAACCATCAGGCAGCCATCCCAGCCATCACCGCGCGCTGGCTGCCGTTCTCCAAGAAAGCGACGCCATTCATGAGCGATACCCAGAAGCTACGGCTGGACCTGCCATTGGTGCTGCCGGACATCCACGGTACCGACGACCCATGCGTGAAGGGGCTGCAGGATAAGTTGGCTGGCCGCCCCGGCATCGACGAGGCTCACGTCACCGGGGTCGATGAGGGCAAGCCCCAGTTATGCGTGCACTACGACCCCAACGTCATCTCCCTGGGCCGCCTGCGTGAGCTGGTCCAGTCGGAAGGGCTTGCCATGACTGACAGGTTTGCGCATGTCCTGGGACGGGTGAACCTGCCGACGCACGCGCGTTTCGCGAAGCGCATCGCCGAGCAGCTGCGCGCGCTCAACGGGATCATCGAAGCGGACGTATCGCCAGGCGGCGTCGTTCGCATCGAGTACGACCGGTCGGCCATCGAAGAAGCCAAGCTGAAGGAGCGCCTGAATGCGCTCGACATCAATCTGGACGGCGCTAGAGCCGGAGCTCGGGCTTCGCCGGCAAAAAGTGATGCGCCAGTCGAGCAACCCGAGACAGACACCAAGGCCGCCAAGGATGAGCATGCAGGGCACGACCATGGGGATGCGGGCGCGGCTGAGGGGAAAGGCCGGGGCGAGAATGCCGCCGCCCACGGCGAAAAGCGTCACGTCCACGGCAAGGACGAGGAGGACGGTGAGCACAGCCACGAGCACGGTGGCCTGTTCGGCGAGAAGACGGAGCTGATCTTCGCCTTGCTGTCCGGCGTTTTCTTGGTCGCTGGCTGGCTGATCGGGCGCAACGGCAGCGGCCCCGAGTGGCTTCCGACGGCTTGCTACGTTGTCTCGTACTTCTTCGGCGGGTTCTATACAGTCAAGGAGGCCATCGAGAACCTGCGGGCCAAGCGTTTCGAGATCGACACGCTGATGCTAGTCGCCGCCGCGGGCGCCGCGGCTCTGGGCTCTTGGGGCGAGGGTGCGTTGCTGCTCTTCCTCTTCAGCCTGGGGCATTCGCTGGAGCACTACGCGATGGGACGCGCGCGGCGCGCGATCGAGGCGTTGGCCAAGCTGGCGCCGGATACCGCCACGGTTCGTAGGGCCTCGGGCACGGAAGTCGTGCCACTCGCGAAACTGGAAGTGGGTGATGTCGTCGTCGTGAAGCCCAATGAACGGCTGCCAGCGGACGGCATCGTGGTGGTTGGCACTTCCAGCGTCAACCAGGCGCCGGTCACCGGCGAGAGCGTTCCGGTCGACAAGCGTCCAGTCGAGGACGGCAAAGCCGCGGTCAGCAATTTTGAGCGTGCAGCTGCCGAGAACCGTGTGTTCGCGGGCACGATCAACGGCGCCGGCGCCATGGACGTGATGGTCGCGCGCAAGTCCGACCAGTCGACCATGGCGCGTGTCGTCAAGATGGTGACCGAGGCGGAGGCTCAACGCTCACCTACGCAGCAGTTCACGGAAAAGTTCGAACGCATCTTTGTGCCTTCCGTGCTCGCCCTCGTCGTCCTGCTGCTGGGCGCCGGCTTCGTCATCGACGAGCCGTTCTCCCAGACCTTCTACCGGGCCATGGCGGTGCTGGTCGCGGCCAGCCCCTGTGCGCTGGCCATCTCGGTGCCCAGCGCCGTCCTCAGTGGCGTTGCGCGCGCTGCCCGTGGGGGCGTGCTGGTCAAGGGTGGTGGACCGCTGGAGAACCTGGGGACGTTGACCTCGATCGCTTTCGACAAGACAGGCACGTTGACCGAAGGCAAGCCCAAGCTCACCGATGTGGTCCCGGCTCAAGGTGTTCCGGAGCAGGAACTGCTGGCCGTGGCGTTGGCAGTCGAAGAGCACAGCGACCATCCGCTGGCCGCTGCGATCGTGACCGGTGCGAAGGAGCGCCTGGGCGACAAGGCTGACCTGTTGCAAGCTTCCGACGTCAAGGCCATCACCGGCCGTGGTGTGCAGGCGCAGTTGGGCGGCGAGACGGTCCACATTGGCAAGCCGGTGTTGTTCACTGAGCTGCCCGATTCCAATGTTCCTGCCGACGTCGACGAGGCGAACAAGAAGCTGGTCGCGGATGGGCGCACCACCATGATCGTGCGCAAGGGCAGTCGCTTCCTGGGCGTGATCGGCGTCATGGACACGCCGCGTCCGGTGGCTGGCCAGGTAATGGCAGAGCTCCGCAAGCTCGGCATGGAGCGGCTGATCATGATCTCTGGCGACAACCAAAAGGTCGCGGAAGCTGTTGCCCAGTCGGTCGGCTTGACCGAGGCACGTGGCGACCTGATGCCTGAGCAGAAGGTGGAGGAGATCAAGAAGCTGCGTGCGGAGCACGGCAAGGTGGCGATGGTGGGCGACGGCGTCAACGACGCGCCGGCGATGGCCAACGCGACGGTGGGCATCGCCATGGGCGCGGCCGGCTCAGATGTCGCTCTGGAAACCGCCGACGTGGCGTTGATGGCCGACGATCTGGCGCAGTTGCCCTTCGCCGTGGGTTTGTCGCGTAGCACCAGCCGGGTGATCAAGCAAAACCTCTGGGTGAGCCTGGGCGTCGTTGCTGTGCTGATCCCGTCCACCATCATGGGCCTCAGCATCGGCACGGCAGTGATCTTTCATGAAGGGTCAACGCTGCTCGTGGTGTTCAACGCGTTGAGGTTGCTGGCCTACAAGCCGTTCGACAAGAGCGCCAAGGCGGCAGAGCCGGGAAGTGAATCTGAGAAGAAGGCGTGAGGCGGTCATGTCTGTGAACCAAGAAGACACGCCATCCGCCGGCTTCCAGGCGTTGGATGACGACGGCGATCTCACCGACATGCTGGGTGAGCTGCGGGTGCTGTTGCCAACCGCCCAGCTGTTGTCTGCCTTCCTGATCGCCGTGCCCTTTGCGCCGGGGTTCCGCAGCATCGTGCAGGCGGAGAAGAACGTGTTCCTGGCGACGTTCATGCTGTCCGTAGCCAGCCTGGTGCTGTTCACGGCGCCTGCGGTGCAGCACCGACTGATGCGTCCGCTGCGTCAGCGCGCCAACTTCAAAGTGCGTGCCAGCCGCCAGATGCTGTTCGGGGCGGCGTTGCTTGCGGCTGCGCTGGTACTCGCCACGCAGTTCGTGCTGTCCGAGGTGCTGGGGCACACGGTTGGCAACATCGCCGCCGGTATCGTCGGCCTGTTGATTGGAGCCATGTGGCTTCTGGTGCCGTTGAGCTGGAACCGGAGGCAGTCGGCATGAACGCCCAGCCGCTGTCGCTCGCAGCCGTGATGACGTTTGCGGCGGTGCCCGCCGCGGCAGTCGTCCTTGGAGGCGTCGCTGCGGCCGTGCGCACGCCGGGACCGCGAGTGCAGAGTGCCGTCCAGCACATCGCGGCTGGCGTGCTGTTCGCAGCGCTCGCGACGGAACTGCTGCCCGACGTCGTGCACCGCCGCCTGCCGTGGGTGACGCTCGGCGGCTTCGCTTTGGGCGTCATCGCGATGCTGCTGCTCAAGGCGCTGGCACGCCGACTTGAAGCGCGGGAGGAGGAGACATCTTCGCCGTTGGCACTTCCCATCAGCCTGTTGTTGGCATCGGCACTCGACATCGCTCTGGATGGACTGCTGATCGGCGTGAGCTTTGCTGCCGGCGAGCGCCAGGGATTGCTGATCACGATCGCGATGACGCTGGAGGTGCTGTTCCTCGGCGTCGCAACCGCAGCGGCGATGCGCGGGCCTAAAGCGAGAAGCCAGGTGCTGGCCACCACGATCACCTTTGCCGTGCTGCTTATGGCAGGCGCCGGAATCGGTGCGTACTTCCTCGCGAGCGCCAGCCCGCCCGTGCTGGACGGCGTGCTGTCGTTTGGCGTTGCGGCGCTGCTCTACCTGGTCACCGAGGAGCTGCTGACTGAGGCGCACGAGGTCGACGAGACTCCGCTGCTTACGTCGATGTTCTTCGTCGGCTTCCTGGCGTTGCTGATGATCGAGATGATGGTTTGACTTCGACCTGACCTCATGGGACGCATGAAGTACCGAGCGTCGAATGCCGGGCCGACCCCTGCAGCACCCCGGCCGTTCCTGGCCTCAATGTCGCGGCGGCCGCCGTCTACTCAGCGGCGCGGGTCGGTGATCGCCATCTTGAACTCCTTCAACTCGTCGTCCAGCGATTGTTGACGCTCGCCGAAAACTGACCCACAAAACGGGGTGATGCTCGCGCAAAACTGACCCACGCAAAACACACTGACCTGCTCAACGGATGAGCAGGGGAAGCAGGAGTGATCAGCGTGGGCATGTTGGCCAAGATCAG
>JAEUPJ010000086.1 GCA_016790285.1 Roseateles sp.
CGCACGCTGCTGCTGACCTTCTTCTACCGCCAGATGCCCGAGCTCGTCGAGCGCGGCCACATCTACATCGCGCAGCCGCCGCTGTACAAGGTCAAGGTCGGCAAGCACGAGCAATACCTCAAGGACGGCCACGAGTTCGACGCCTTCCTGCTCAAGGTCGCGCTGCAGGATGCGAGCCTGGACACCGCTGCACCTGGACAAGGGGGCACCACCCTCGTGGGCGACGCGCTCGACGCCCTGGCCCGCAAGTACGTCACCGCGCAGAGCGTCATCGAGCGCCTGTCCAACTGGATGGACATCGAAGCCCTGCACGTGCTGGCCAACGGCCTGGCCCTGAAGCTCGACACCCGTGACGAAGCCGAAGCCAGCGCCGCCAGCCTCAAGGGCTTGCTGCACGACGCCGAGGTCACCGTCGAGACCGACCCGCGCACCGACAAGTTCTTCCTGAAGATCGCCCGCATGCACCACGGCAACGTGCGCGCCAGCGTCATCCACGCCGACTTCGTGCACGGTGCCGACTACGAAGTGCTGGCCGACGCCGGCCTGAGCTTCCAGGGCCTCATCAAGCCCGGCGCCCTCGTGCGCAAAGGCGAAGGCGAGAAGGCCAAGGAAGCCAAGGTCGAGGACTTCCGCGCCGCCATGGCCTGGCTCATGAGCCAGGCCGAAGGCACCGTCAACCGCCAGCGCTACAAGGGCCTGGGCGAGATGAATCCCGAGCAGCTCTGGGAAACCACGATGGACCCCAACGTCCGCCGCCTGCTGCGCGTGCAGATCGACGACGCCATCGAGGCGGACAAGGTCTTCACGATGCTCATGGGCGACGAGGTGGAGCCGCGGCGGGATTTCATTGAGACGAATGCGCTGCGGGCGGGGAATATCGACGTTTGATCCATCCAATGGCCGCCTGAGATGTCGAAGGGCCAGCTCGATCTCGGTGCACGGTCGCATCGTGTCGATGCCGGCTCACTGATTCGACACAGGGCCCGGGGCATGGGTGCTGTCTTCTTGCGGGGCACACAATGCTCTTTCCAGCGGGATGACAGCACGGCATGACTGTCCACCGCCACGAGGGAGTGCTCCATGACCCCAGAGGCCCAGGCCCGACAAGTCATTGACGAACGACTGCAGCAAGCCGGCTGGCTGGTGCAGGATTACCGCCAGCTCAACCTCGGCGCGGCGCCGGGCATCGCAGTTCGCGAGTACCCCACCGACACCGGTCCGGCCGACTACGTGCTGTTTGTCGACCGTGAGGCCGTCGGCGTCATCGAGGCCAAGCGTGACGATGCTGGCGAGCAGCTCGTCGTCACCGAGAGTCAAACCGAACGCTACGCCCGCTCGCGGCTGAAGTGGCGCACCGACGCCCGGCCGCTGCCCTTTCTGTTCGAGGCCACGGGCGAAATCACCCGATTCACGGATGGTCGCGACCCAGCACCGCGCTCACGCGAGGTGTTCAGCTTCTTCCGGCCCGAGACACTGGCCGCCTGGCTGGCCCAGCCGGCGTCGCTACGCCGACGCCTGAGCGAGGCCATGCCGCCCCTGCCGACCGAGAACTTGCGCGACTGCCAGACCGCCGCCGTCACCGGCCTGGAGCAGTCCCTGGCCGCCAATCGCCCGCGTGCGCTGGTGCACATGGCCACCGGCGCCGGCAAGACCTTCACGGCCATCACGGCCGCCTACCGGCTGCTCAAGTTCGGCGGCGCGAAGCGCATCCTGTTCCTTGTCGACACCCGCAACCTCGGCAAGCAGGCCCACCAGGAGTTCATGGCTTACACGCCGCCTGACGACGGCCGCAAGTTCACCGAGCTCTACAACGTGCAGCGCGTCGGCAGCGCGGGTGTGGACCGTCACGCCCAAGTCTGCATCAGCACCATCCAGCGCATGTATGCGGCGCTCAGTGGCGAGCCGCTGGACGAGTCCACCGAGGACATTCCCGCTGCCGAAGTCGCCAAGGCCGTCAAGCCCGGCCGGCTGGTCCGCTACTCGCCCGAGCTGCCTGTCGAGACCTTTGACTTCATCGTCATCGACGAGTGCCACCGCAGCATCTACAACCTGTGGAAGCAGGTGCTCGACTATTTCGACGCCTTCTCGATCGGTCTCACCGCCACGCCCGACAAGCGCACCTACGGCTTCTTCAACGAGAACGTCGTGGCCGAGTACAGCTACGAGGACTCCGTGGCCGATGGCGTCAACGTGGGCTACGACGTGTGGGAGATCGTCACCGAGGTCACGCAACAGGGCGCCGAACTCAAGGCCAGGGAGTGGGTGGACCACCGCGACCGCCAGACCCGCAAGAAGCGCTGGGCCGAAACCGAGGAGGACACGGCCTACACCGGCAAGGATCTGGACCGTTCCGTCGTCAACGTGAGCCAGATCCGCCAGGTGCTGACCGAGATGAAGCGCGTGGTGGAGCGCGAGCTCTTCCCCACCCGCCGCGAGGTGCCCAAGACGCTGATCTTCGCCAAGACCGACAGCCACGCCGACGACATCGTGCAACTGGTGCGCGAGGTCTACGGCCAGGGCAACGCTTTCTGCCGCAAGGTCACCTACAGCGAGAAGCAGGCTGACGCCGTGCTCGCCGCCTTCCGCAACGACTACCACCCGCGCATCGCCGTCACCGTGGACATGATCGCCACCGGCACTGACGTGAAACCCCTGGAGGTGCTGCTCTTCATGCGCGACGTGCGCAGCAAGGGCTACTACGAGCAGATGAAAGGCCGCGGCGTGCGCAGCCTCGACGCCAACGGCCTGCAGAAGGTCAGCGGCAGTGCCAGCGGCGCCAAGGAACGCTTCATCCTCATCGATGCCGTGGGCGTGGAGAAAAGCCTCAAGACCGAAAGCCGCAGCCTGGAGCAAAAGCCCGGCGTGCCGCTGAAGGAATTGCTGCAGGCCGTAGCGCTGAATCAGCGCGACGACGACACCCTGCTCACGCTCGCCAACCGCCTCGTGCGGCTGGACAAGCAGCTCGACCCCAAGGCCCGCGCCCGCATCGAGCGCGCCAGCGGCGGCGTGCCCGCCCGTGATCTCGGCAAGGCCCTGTTGAAGGCGCTGGACCCCGACGCGATTGCCCAGGCCGCCATCGAAGCGGCGCACCGCCAGGGCATCACCCGCAGCGAAGACACGCTGCTGCCCGCCGAGCTGCAGGCCGCCCGCGCCGCCCGCGTGGCCGCTGCCTGCGCACCCTTCGACGCGCCCGAGCTGCGCGAGCAGATCGAGCACGCCCGCCGCGAGCGCGAACAGCTCATCGACACCATCAACATCGACCGCATCCGCACCAGCGGCCCCGCCGCGCAGATGGACGAGCACGCCCGCGCCGACGTGCAGGCCTTCCGGGACTTTGCCCTGGCCCACAAGGACGAGCTCGCCGCCTTGAGCTTCTTCTACCAACAGCCCTACCAGCGCCGTGCGCTCACCATTGAAGCCGTGCAGGAGCTGGCCGACGCCATCGCCCGCCCGCCGCTCATGCTCACCACCGACCGCCTCTGGGCCGCCTACGCCCGCGTGCAGGCCCACCAGGTGAAGGGCGTGGGCCTGCAGCGGCAACTGACCGACCTCGTCGCCCTGCTGCGCTTCGCCCTCGGCCTGGACGCCGAACTGACCCCTTTTGCCGACACCGTGAACCAACGCTTTGCCGACTGGATCTGGCGCCACAACAGCCGCCGCGCCACCGCCTTCACGCCCGAGCAGACCGAATGGCTGCGGTTGATGAAGGAACACATCGCCAGCTCCTGTTCCATTGCGCGGGATGACTTCGATTACGCCGAACTGGCAGCTCGCGGCGGCCTGCAGAAGGCTTGGGGGCTGTTTGGCGAGGAGCTGGATGGGTTGATGGCGGGGATGAATGAGGAGTTGGTCGCGTGAGTGAGGAGTTGCCGGCGGGCTGGCAGAGCGCCGCTCTGCGCGACATTGCCGAAATCGTGGGCGGCGTGACCAAGGACACCAAGAAGTCCGCCGGGTCGGGCTTTCGTGAGGTGCCTTACCTGCGGGTCGCCAACGTTCAGCGCGGGCGACTTGATCTGACCGAGGTGAAGGTGATTGCGGCGTCTGAGGCCGATATCCAGAAACTGAACCTCTTACCGGGCGACATCTTGTTGAACGAAGGGGGCGATCGGGACAAGCTCGGTCGGGGTTGGATCTGGCAAGGCCAGCTCTCCGAGTGCATCCATCAGAACCATGTCTTTCGAGCACGTTTGCTGAGCCGAGAGATCGACCCGGTCTACGTCGCGCACTTCACCAATTCCGTGGCGCAGACGTACTTTGCCGCGCATGGCTCGCAGACCACCAACCTCGCCTCCATCAGCCTAACCAAACTGGGCTCGCTGCCCGTCCCGCTCCCTCCTGCAGCCGAGCAATCCCGCATCGTTGCCAAACTAGAAGAACTGCTGTCCGACCTCGATGCCGGCGTGGCGGAGCTGAAGGCGGCGCAGGCCAAGGTGCAGCAATACCGCCAGTCCCTGCTCAAGGCCGCCGTGGAGGGCTCGCTGACCCAAGCCTGGCGCGAGGCCCACCCGGCGCCCGAGGAAACCGGTGCTGACCTGCTCGCCCGCATCCTGCGCGAACGCCGCGCCCGCTGGGAAGCCCAACAACTCGCCAAGTTCGAGGCGCAGGGCAAGCAGCCGCCGAAAGGCTGGCAGGCCAAATACGTCGAACCCGGCAACCCGGGAATTGACGCTGCGCCAGCATTGCCTACCAGCTGGGCATGGGCAACTGTTGGTCAACTCCTCGCGGCGCTGACAAGTGGTTCTCGCGATTGGGCGCCGTACTACGACCGTGGAAGCTGCGTGTTCGTCATGGCGCAGAACGTCAGACCTTGGCGCCCGAACTTTGCGTTTCGCCAGTTGGTTGATCCGCCTGCGAACGATAGGGATCGGGCGCGCTCGCAGATCGCAATGGACGACTTGCTTGTGACCATCGTTGGCGCGAACACCGGACAAAGCTGCCGTGTGCCAGAGGCACTTGATCACCACTTCGTTTGTCAAAGCGTGGCTTTGCTTCGGCCCGTCGACCCATCCATGTCGGAATACCTGAATGCAGTGCTCAACAGCGAGGGCCATGGACAACGCCAGTTCCGAGCAATGAACTACGGCGCGGGGCGGCCGCATCTGAGCTTTGAGCAGATCGAGTCAGTTCTTGTGCCGCTGCCACCGCTCGCCGAGCAGGTGGAGATTCTTTCGTGCGTCACTGAGAAGCTGGCGTCGATTGATGAGCAGGTAATGCAACTTGAGCGGTTGCTCCACTTGGTCAATGCCCAACGCCAAAACCTCCTCCGCGCCGCCTTCGCCGGCCAGCTCGTCCCGCAGGACCCGGCCGACGAGCCCGCGGCCGAGTTGTTGGCTCGCATCCGCGCCGATCGGGCCACGCGCGAGGCTGCCAGGACGCCGCGCGCGAAGCCGGTGCGTGAGGCCAAGAGTCTCAACAGCGTCGAGACAATTCCTGTGGGGGCCGTCGAATGAGCCTGGCCAGCCTGCCATCTGGCTACCTCCAACTGCTGGCCGAGGTGAAGGGCCGCATCCAGGCGGCGCAGAGCCGTGCGGTGCTGGCGGTCAATGCCGAGATGATGGCCCTGTACTGGCAGGTGGGGCAGATGCTGCACGCGCGCCAGGCCGAGGCGGGTTGGGGCGCGGCGGTCATTCCCCGGCTGGCGCTGGACATCGCGAATGCGCTGCCCGAGGTGAAGGGTTTCTCGGAGCGCAACCTCAAGCGCATGCTGGCCTTCTACCGGGCCTATGCCGAGGACCCGGCATTTGTGCCACAGGCTGTGGCACCAACCGGCCCGGCCGCCCAAGTGCCACAGGCTGTGGCACCGGCGCAGGCCGCGCTGGTGGCACCCATGCTGGCGCTGCCGTGGGGCCATCATGTGCTGCTGCTGGAGCGGGTGAAGCCGGCCGATGAGCGCCGCTGGTACATGGCCCAGGCCGTCGCCCAGGGCTGGAGCCGCAGCGTGCTGCAGGCCCAGATTGCCGGCGCGGCGCACCTGCGCCAGGGGGCGCTGGTGAACAACTTTGCCACCCGGCTGCCGGCGCCTCAGTCCGAGCTGGTGCAGCAGGCGCTGAAAGACCCATATGTCTTCGACTTCCTGACGCTGGCGCCGACCTTCCACGAGCGCGAGCTGGAGGTGGGCCTGGTGGCCCACCTTGAAAAGTTCCTGCTCGAACTGGGCCAGGGCTTTGCATTCGTGGGCCGGCAGCACCTGCTGACGGTGGGCGAGAACGAGTTCTACGTCGACCTGCTCTTCTATCACCTGAAGCTGCGCGCCTTCGTGGTGATCGAGCTCAAGCGCGGCGACTTCAAGCCCGAGTACGCGGGCAAGCTGAACTTCTACTGCAATGTGGTGGACGACACCCTGCGCCACCCGCAGGACGCCCCCACCATCGGGCTGATGTTGTGCCAGGGCCAGGACAAGGTGCTGGCCGAGTACGCGCTGCGCGGCATCGACAAGCCCATCGGCATTGCCAGCTACGAGCTCACGCGGGCGCTGCCGGAGTCGCTGCAGAGCGCGCTGCCGAGCATCGAGATGCTGGAGGCGGAGTTGGGGGCGGGTTCGGCAGCACCTGAGGCGCCATGAAGCCCGAACAATGCCAAAGCCTCCTCCGCGCCGGCTTCGCCGGCCATCGGGTGCCGCGGGGCGCTGCCGGCGAGCCTGCCGTTACCGCATCCACACACCCCCCACGCCGACGCGCCCTGGTGGCGAGCACACCATGAACAGCCATGCACCCCAACCCTTGTCCCGCTCCGGCCTGCTCATCACGGCCATGCATGAAGCGGCGCTCCGTGCGTTGGCCGCTGCTCCGGGTGGGCAGCTCAAGGCCAGTGCGCTGAAGCAGGCTATCGAGGCCGCAGTGCCGCTGGACGAGTGGGCGCGCGAGACCTATGCCAGCACGGGGCACACGCGGTGGCGCTCCATCCTGGCGTTCTCGTCCGTGGGCATGGTCAAGGCGGGCTATGTCAGCAAGGAGCGCGGCTACTGGACGCTGCTGCCGGAGGGCCGAACGGTGCTGGCGCGCCCTTTTGATCCCCGCGCCTACCTGGCCGAGCTGGACCGCCGCTACGAGATCTGGAAGGCCAGCCAGATCGACGGTGACGCCAAGGCTGCGGGCCAGCCACTTGCAGCAGCTGACGCCGGGGATGCGGATGAAAGCCTGGAAGCGCCTGACGAACGCATCGAACGCACGCTGAAGGCGGCCCAGGAGGCCCTGGCCGCCGAGCTGATCGCCACCGTCAAGAGCTGCGACCCGGAGTTCTTCGAGCGCCTGGTGGTTCAGTTGCTGCTGAAGATGGGCTACGGCGGCAGCCGCCAGGAGGCCGGCCGCGCGGTGGGCCGTTCTGGCGATGGTGGCATTGACGGCATCATCAACGAAGACCGACTGGGCCTGGACGCGATCTACCTGCAGGCCAAGCGCTGGGAGGGCTCGGTGGGCGAAGGCCCGATCCGGGATTTCAAGGGTGCGCTGGATGCCAAGGGCGCACAGAAAGGCGTGTTCATCACCACCAGCAGCTTCACGCCAGCGGCCATCGAGGCGGCGCGCACCAGCCGCTCGTACAAGATCGTGCTGATCGATGGCGCCCGGCTGGCCGAGCTGATGATCGAGCACGACCTGGGCGTGTCGGTGGCGGCGACCTACAAGCTCAAGCGGCTGGATTCCGATTTCTTCGCAGAGGAGTGACGGCTCAGCCCCGTTCCCGCACTGCTGCCGCGATGGCGGCCCATCGATAGCCTTGAATGAACACCTCGACCCTGATCCAGAAAGTCTGGAACTTCTGCCACACGCTGCGCGACGACGGCGTGGGCTATGGCGACTACCTGGAGCAGCTGACCTATCTGCTGTTCCTGAAGATGGCGCACGAATATGCGCAGCCGCCCTACCAGCGCGACACGCGCATTCCCAAGGGCTATGACTGGGCCACGCTGCGGCCACTGACCGGCGAGCCGCTGGAGGCCCAGTACCTGGCCACCCTGCACGAGCTGGGTCGGCAGGGCGGCATGCTGGGTGCGATCTTCTTCAAGGCACAGAACAAGATCCAGGACCCGGCCAAGCTGAGTCGGCTGGTGCAGATGATCGACGAGCAGGCCTGGGTAGGCATGGACGCCGACATGAAGGGAGACCTCTACGAAGGCCTGCTGCAGAAGAACGCCGAGGACACCAAGAGCGGCGCGGGCCAGTACTTCACGCCGCGCGCGCTGATCCAGGCGATGGTGGCATGCATGCGCCCGAAGCCGGGTCAGACGATTGCGGACCCGGCCTGCGGTACGGGAGGCTTCTTCCTGGCGGCCAACGAGTGGCTGACGGGCACGGGGCCGTGGCTGAGGGATCACGGCGATTGGCTCGGCTACGAGAGGCCCAAGCTGACCAAGCCGCAGAAGGCCTTCCTGCGCGACGAGACCTTCCACGGCAACGAGATCGTGCCCGGTACCCGCCGCATGTGCCTGATGAACCTGATGCTGCATGGCGTGGGCGACCTGGTGGGCGAGCCGTCGGTGGAGCGCGCCGACGCGCTCATCGCCGAGCCGCGGCTTCCGGTGGACCTGGTGCTGGCCAACCCGCCCTTCGGCAAGAAGAGCAGCATGACCATCACCAACGAGGAAGGCGAGGAGGACCGCGACGCGCTGCTGTACGAGCGGCAGGACTTCTGGGAGACCACGTCGAACAAGCAGCTGAATTTCCTGCAGCACATCGTCAGCATGCTCAAGGTGAATGGCCGGGCAGCCGTGGTGTTGCCTGACAACGTGCTGTTCGAGGGCGGCGCCGGCGAGAAGATCCGCCGCAAGCTGCTGGAAACCTGCGATGTGCACACGGTGCTGCGGCTGCCCACCGGCATCTTCTACGCGCAAGGCGTGAAGGCCAACGTGGTGTTCTTCGACAACGCACCGAAGGACGGCCGGGTGCATACGAAAGGTGTGTGGTTCTACGACCTGCGCACCAACCAGCACTTCACGCTGAAGACGCGGCCGCTGAAGCTCGTCGACCTTCAGGATTTCATCCGTTGCTACCACCCGGCCAACCGGCATGAACGTGTGGCCACCGACCGGTTCAAGTTCTACGCCTACGAAGATCTGATTGCTCGGGACAAGGCCAGCCTGGACGTGTTCTGGCTCAAGGACAAGAGCCTGGACAACCTGGACGACCTGCCCCCGCCCGATGTCCTGCAGCAGGAGATCATCGAGCACCTGGAGGCGGCGCTGAGCGCATTCAGGGACGTGGCGGCGGCGTTGCCAGCGCTGCCCCAGCGCTGAGCGGCAGCCGCGCCCGCCTTACCGCAGCGCTGCCGCCAACAACCCCCTCTGCCGCAACCACTCTTCCGCCCGCCTCGGCCAGGCGGACGCGTTGCCCAGGCCATCGCGCATGCCGATGCCGTGACCGCCCTGCTCGAACACATAGAGCTCGGCTGGTACACCGGCACGGGTCAGGGCATCGAAGTACAACAGGCTGTTCTGCGCCGGCACGCTTTTGTCCCCCTGCGTATGCACCAGCAACGTGGGCGGCGTGGCGGGGCTGACTTGTTGGTCGAGCGACATCAGCGCCTGCAGTGCCGGGCTGGGTGAGTCGCCGAGCAGCGCGCGGCGGGAGCCGGCGTGGGTGGCGGGGCCGGTCATCGTGATGACGGGGTAGACGAGCACGGCGAAGTCGGGGCGGGCGCTGGTGGTGTCGAGCGCGGCGCCGGTGCGGCCGTCGGGGTGGTCGAAGAGGGTGCTGGCGCTGGCGGCGAGGTGGCCGCCGGCGGAGCTGCCCAGCACGCCGATGCGCTGCGGGTCCACGCCGAACTCGACCGCGCGCGAGCGCACGAGGCGCAGGGCGCGCAGCACATCCTGCAGCGGTGCGGGGTGGCCCCAGTCCTGCAGCCGGCTCTTGAGCAGGAAGGTGGTGATGCCCAGCGTGCTCAGCCACGCGGCGTACTGCGTGCCCTCGCGGTTCATGGAGAGGTAGCTGTAGCCGCCGCCCGGGCACACGATGACGGCGGTGCCGTTGGGCCGGTCCACGGCCGGCGGCACGACGGTCAGCGTGGGCACGGACACGTGGCGGATGCCGCCGCCAGCGTCGACCTGCTCGGGGCCGATGTCTCCCCGCGCGGCGGGCGCGTCGGGGCGCGTGGCGGGCGGCACGCCCTCGGGCCACAGCGGCAGCACGGTGGGTGTGGCGGTGGCGATGTCGGGCAGCAGGGCGGTCAGGGGCATGAGGCTGAAGAGGCGGCGGGGCAGCGGCATGGCGCGAGTGTGCCCGCCGCGCTGGCCCTTGGGCGGGCGCGGGCTTGATCGCTCAGCCGGTTGACCGCGGCGCCAGCCATTGCCCCACGCACCCCATGGCTTGCGGCGTGCGCGCGAGGCTGCGGTGGTTGGTGCCGGGCAGCTGTTGCACCGTCACCGCGCACCCGGCCGCGCGCAGGCGCTGTGCCAGGCGCAGCGAATGGTGGTGGGGCACCTGGCGGTCGCGCTCGGCCAGCAGCACGAGCACCTCGCAGGCCAGCGCCTGTGCGGCCGTGCCCGAGTCCAGGGGCGAGCGCAGCAGCGGCGCGAGCGGCATCAGCAGCGGGTTGCGCGCGAGCAGGGCCTTGAGGCTCAGGAAGGGCGAGATGAGGGTGAGGCTGGTGGGCGGGCACCCCTGCGCCGCCCGCCGCGCCGCGAGCTGCATGGCCACGCCGCTGCCGAGGCTGCGCCCGGCCAGGTGCAGGGCCGACGGCGGCAGGCCGAGCTGCGCCAGGCCCCAGGCGGCGATGGCCTCGGCGTCGGCCACGCAGGCGGCTTCACCCGGCCAGCCGGTGCTGCCGCCCAGGCCGCGGTAGTTGAAGGCGAGCAGCGCGCAGTCGTCGGGCAGCCAGCCGGCGAGGTCGGGCGTCCAGGCCACATGCTCGTTGCGCCCGCCAAACCACAGCAGCAGGCGCTGCGGCGCGGCGGCGGCGGGCGCGGTGAGCCACCCTTGCAGGCGCACGCCGCCCGGTCGCTCCAGGCCCACGGCCTGCGTGTGGCGCCGCGCTGCGCCGGGGCCCGGCTGGGTGCGGCGGATGCGCCAGGCCCGGCCGAAGAGCAGCCGGCCCTGGGCCAGGGCGATGAGAAGGAGGAGCGAGGCCCAGAGCAGCAGGGCCCACGCCCAGGCGGGGAGGGTCGACATCAGGGCCGCCAGCCTAGGCGCCGGGCATGACAGCCGGGTGATCGTCGCGGTTTCGTCATGCATTTGCCGCCTGCCCGACGCACACTTCGCCCATGGCCTACACGCACACCCTGGGCGGCGAGCGTTTTGCGTTCGGTGACCTGCGCACCTTGCTGGCCCGCGCCAGCCCGCGCCGCTCCGGCGACGAGCTGGCCGGCGTGGCCGCCGCCACGGCCCGGGAGCGGGTGGCGGCGCAGCTCGCCCTGGCGGACCTGCCGCTGACGGCCTTCCTGAGCGAAGCCGTGGTGCCCTACGAGAGCGACGAGGTCACGCGCCTCATCGTGGACACGCACGACGCCGCCGCCTTCGCGCCCGTGCGCCACCTGACGGTGGGCGGCCTGCGCGACGCCTTGCTGGCCGGCGTCGTCGACCCCGCGGCCCTGGCGCCCGGCCTCACGCCGGAGATGGCCGCGGCCGTCACCAAGCTGTGCCGCGTGCAGGACCTGCTCCTGATCGCGCAGCGCTGCGAGGTCGTCACGCAGTTCCGCAGCACCCTGGGCCTGCGCGGCCGCCTGGCCACGCGCCTGCAGCCCAACCACCCGACCGACGACGAGACGGGCATCGCCGCCAGCCTGCTGGACGGCCTGCTGATGGGCGCGGGCGACGCCGTCATCGGCATCAACCCCGCCACCGACAACCTGCCGCAGGTCATGCGCCTGCTGGGCCTGCTGGACACCGTCATCTCGCGGCACGAGATCCCGACGCAGGGCTGCGTGCTGACCCATGTGACGACGACCCTCGAGGCCATCCGCCGCGGCGCGCCGGTGGACCTGGTGTTCCAGTCCGTCGCCGGCACGCAGGCCGCCAACCGCGGCTTCGGCGTCGACCTCGCGCTGCTGGCCGAGGCGCAGGACGCCGCCCTGCAGCTGCGGCGCGGCGGGCGCCACGTCATGTACTTCGAGACCGGCCAGGGCAGCGCGCTGTCCAGCGGCGGCCACCACGGCTGCGACCAGCAGACGCTCGAATGCCGTGCCTATGCCGTGGCGCGGCGCTTCGAGCCGCTGCTGGTCAACAGCGTGGTCGGCTTCATCGGCCCGGAGTACCTGTTCGACGGCAAGCAGATCCTGCGCGCCGGCCTGGAGGACCATTGCGCGGGCAAGCTGCTGGGCCTGCCGATGGGAGTGGATGTCTGCTTCACCAACCACGCCGAGGCCGATGTCGACGACCTCGACAGCCTGCTCACGCTGCTGTGCACGGCGGGCTGCAACTACATCATGGGCGTACCGGGCTCGGACGACATCATGCTCGGCTACCAGAGCACGAGCTTTCATGACGCGCTGGCCATGCGGCGCCTGCTCGGGCTGCGGCCGGCGCCCGAGTTCGAGGCCTGGCTGCAGCGCGTGGGCGTCTTCAGCGGCCCGCTGGCGCTTGCCGACGGCCTGCCCGAACGCTTCGCCGCACTGCTGGCGCTGCCGTCATGAAGCCGCCGGTCACACCCCAGCCGTGGGCGCTGCTGCGTGCCCACACGGCGGCCCGCATCGGCCTGGGCCGTGCGGGCGCGAGCCTGCCCACGGCGGCGCATCTGGCGTTTCAGGAAGCCCATGCCGCTGCGCGGGACGCCGTGCACCTGCCGTTGCAGGCCGAGCCCCTGCTTGCCGGCCTGCGCGCGCTCAGCGAGGCGCCCCTGCAGGTGCAAAGCCGCGCCGCGGACCGCGCGACCTATCTGCAGCGGCCCGACCTGGGCCGGCGGTTGAGCGAGGCCAGCGCGGCGCAGCTGGCGGCGCTGAACCCGCCCGAGGTCGACCTGGCGTTCGTGCTGGCGGACGGGCTGTCGCCCCTCGCGCTGCAGCGCCAGGCGCTGCCGTTGTTCACGGCCTTGCGGGAGCGGCTGGTGCTTGACGGGCGCTGGACCTGGGCGCCACCCGTGCTGGCCACCCAGGCGCGCGTGGCGCTGGGCGACGAGGTCGGCGCGCTGCTGAAGGCGCGTTGCGTGGTGGTGCTGATCGGGGAAAGGCCCGGCCTCTCGGCGCCGGACAGCCTGGGCGTGTACTTCAGCTGGGCGCCGCGTGTGGGCCTGACGGATGCCGAGCGCAACTGCCTGTCCAACGTGCGCCCCGAGGGCCTGGCGCCTGCCGCGGCGGCGGCACGCCTGCACGGCCTGCTGCGCCAGGCGCGGGCGCGCCAGCTCACCGGTGTGGGCCTGAAGGACGAGCACGACGAGCCGGCCGGCCAGGCCGCTGGCGCCGCCGTGACGTCGGCGGCGTTGCTTCGCCTGCTCTACCGCGAGGGCGGCTGAGCGCCGCTGCGGCGCGGCGTCAGCGTGTCCACGCCGGCCCCCGGGTCTTCCTCCCCGGCCACCGAGTCGTCGAAGGCGCCGTCCTTCAGGTCGCGCGCGGGGCGGTCATGGGCGGTCGGGCGGTCGGGCTGCACCGGCGGCGGGGGCGGGTCGGTGGGCGGGCTGCGGCTGGGGTCGTGGGACATGGCGGGTCTCCAATGAAGAAAGGGGCGGCCAGGCCGCCCCGTGCGCTGAACGCGCGTGAACTCAACGCGCGGCTTGCGCGATCACATCCACCAGGTGGAGCCGTAGTAGTCGTAGACCTTGCGGCCGTACTCGTCGTTGTAGTTGGGCGTCTCGTCCATCGCGTAGCGGGGGGCGCGCTCCAGCTGGGCCTTGTCGATGTTCACGACGTAGCCGTCCTTGACGGTGTCGTACTTGAGCTGGTCCCAGGGCAGGGGGTAGCGGTCGGTGCCCATGCCGAGGAAGCCGCCGAACTCCAGTGCGGCGTAGCGCACGCGGCCCGAGACCTTGTCGATGACGAGGTCGTCGATGGAGCCGAGCTTGTCGCCACTGGGGCTGTAGACGTTGGTGCCTTCGACCTTGGACGAGGAAATGGTGGGGCTGACGCTGGCCATAGGGGTCTCCTGAAATGGTTGAACACGGGTCACGGGGGCTGGGTGGGGCCCCCGCCAGGTGCTGTGCACCATGCGTTCACTTTGCGCGGCAGCAGCCGCGGCCACCGTCGGGCTGTGCGCACCGCCGTTGTAGGCGGGCACCGATGCCGAGGTGACTCGCCCGCGGCCGGCTCAGCCCTCGTCCAGGCTGATCAGGCCTTCGCGGATCGCCCATTTCACGATGCCGGCGATGTCGTGCAGGCCGAGCTTCTTCATGAGCCGGCTGCGGTAGGTGTCCACGGACTTGGGGCTCAGGTGCAGGGCCTCGCCGATGGCGTTGCTCGTGGCGCCCTGGGCCACCATGAGCAGGATCTGCCGCTCGCGCGGCGACAGCGACTCCTCCGCCGGCTTGCTCGCGCCTTCGGTCAGCACGGAGGCGGCGAACTCGGCCGCCTGCGGGCTGAGGAAGCGCCGGCCTGCGGCCACCGCCTCCACCGCCTGCAGCACCTCCGAGCTGGCCGAGCCCTTGAGCAGGTAGCCCCAGGCCCCCAGGCGCAGCGCCTCGGCGACGTGGCGGGGCTGGTCGGACATGGTCAGCACGATCACGCGCAGGTTCAGGCCGCGCCGCTGCAGCTCGGCCAGCAGCTCGAAGCCTGAGCGCTGGCCCAGCCGCAGATCCAGCAGCACCACGTCGGGCATGAGCCGCCCGAGGTCGGCCAGCGCGGGCGTGGGGCCGGCGGCCTCGCCGATGACCTCATGGCCCGCCGTCTCCAGCACGACGCGCAGGCCGTCACGCATGATGGCGTGGTCGTCAACCAGGTAGATGCGGCTCATCGGCGGCGTTCCATGTCAGTGTGACCATCGTGCCATGTCCGGGGGCCCCGTCAATGTGCAGTTCTGCACCGATCGCGTGGGCGCGTTCGCGCATGCCCACGAGGCCCAGGTGGCCGGGCCGGCTGATGCGCGGGCCCGGCGCCATGCCGACGCCGTCGTCGCGGATGCCGAGCGTCAGACGCTGCTCGTTGCCCTGCAGGCTCAGCGTGATTTGACTCGCCGAGGCGTGGCGCAGCGCATTGAGCAGCGCCTCGCGGGCCACCATGAACACCGCGTACTCCACGTCTGCGGGCCAGCGCTGCAGCTGTGCGTCGCCGCTGGCTTCCAGTGTCACGCGGGCATCGCCTTCGGCGGGCGCGTGCTGGCGGATCTCGTTGTCCAGCGCCGCGGCCAGGCCGAGCTCGTCCAGCAGCGGCGGCCGCAGCTCGGACAGCACGCTGCGCACCTGGCGGTTGGCCAGCACCACGAGGTTGGCGATGCGCTCGTTCATGCGCGCCTTCTGCGCCTCGGTGGCGTTGCCGTAGGCCTCCCAGTGCAGGCGCAGCGCGGCCAGCGTCTGGCCCAGCTCGTCGTGCAGCGATTGCGCGAGCTTGCGGCTGGTCTGCTTCTCCTGGTCGAGCAGGCGGCGGTTGAGCTGGGCGAGCTCGTCGCGGGTGCGCTCCAGCAGCGACTGCTGGGCCACGCGTTCGGTCACGTCGCGCAGGATGGCGGTCAGCACGGTCTGGCCGTTCGTGACGGCCTGGGAGATGGAGGCTTCGAGCGTGAGCGTGCGGCCGTCGGCGTGGATGCCCTGCACGCGGCCCGCGCCCATCGCGCGCTGGCTGACGCCCGACTGCGCGAACGCCGCGAGCGCCCCGCCATGGCGGCCGCGCGCGCCAGCGGGCAGCAGGGCATCGAGCGGCGCGCCGAGCATCTGGTCGGCCGCGTAGCCGAAGATGCGCTCGGCCGACGGGTTGAAGAGGCTGATGCGGCCCTGCGCGTTCACGCTGACGATGGCGTCGCTCGCGTTGCCGATGACGGCGGACAGGCGGGCGGCGCCGTCGGCCAGGGCCCGCCGGGCGGCGTACTCCTCGGTCACGTCGCGCAGGATGACGCCGAAGCGTGCCGAACCCGGCGCCAGGCCCAGCGCATAGATCGACCCGGCAAAGCGCCGCAGGCCGCGCTCGCCCAGCGACATCTCCACGCTGACGTCGGCGAAGCCCTGGATCTGCGCCTGGCGCAGGCTCTCGGCGGCGCAGTGCCCGCAGGGCAGCACTTCGTCCAGCGGCCGGCCCAGGGCGCTGGCGGCCGGGCAGCCGCTGAGCTGCTCGGCGCCGCGGTTCCACTCCAGCACGCGGCCGTCGATGTCGAGCGTGGCCAGCAGGGTGTCCACCGCGGCGTCGGCCAGTGCGCGCAGGCGGTCGGCCATGGCGTCGGCGCGCACGCGGGCGCTGCGTTCGGCCCGGATGTCGTACACGATGGACAGGCCGCCCACGCGGTCGCCCTGGGCGTCGAACATGGGCACCATGTGCCACTGCACGGCCACGCGCTCGCCGCTGGGCGTGAGGGCTTCCAGCCGCGTGGCGAACTCGCCCGGCGGGTCGCCGAGCTGCTGGTACAGGCGCAGCAGCGCGTCGCGCTCGCCTGGGCCTACCAGGCATTCGCCGGCGAGCTTGCCGCGCAGGCCCTCGGTCGTCCAGCCCAGCAGCCGCGTGAAGGCGGGGTTGAGGTATTCCACGCGGTAGTCGCGGTCGATCAGCGCGATGCCGAGCGGCAGGTGGTCGATGGCGCGGCGCAGGTTGCCGGCGTCGCGCGCGAGCCAGCCCATCAGGCGCGCCACCGGCGTGGGTTCGCCCCGCTGGGCCACGAGGGTCTGCACGCGGTTGGCCACGCCAGAGTGGTCGCCCAGGCGTTCGTGGGCGAGCACGGCCTCGAACACCGGCCCCCAGGGCGTGAGCATGCGGCGCGACATCCACATGCCCGCCGCCGCCAGCACGACGGCGGCCAGGATGCCCACGCGGATCATGGAGGTGGAGAGCTGGTCGACGATGGACAGCGCGGCGTCCTCGCGCTGCATCACGACGACGCGCCAGTTCAGCAGGGGGGCCTCGCCCGCTTCGCCGCGCAGGGGCGCCTGCGCGATGAAATGGATGCCGCCCTCCGCCGCCTTCCAGGGCCGCGCGGACGGAATGTCGAGCGGCAGGTCGGCCGGCATGGCGCCGTCCTTGAGCACGCTGTGGTTGTCGGGGGTGGTCAGGACGAGGCCGGTCAGCCCTGTCTCCTGCGCCACCTTGGGCTCGCCGAGCGAGGCAGTGAGCAGGTTCTCCACCCAGTGCAGGCCGAGGTGGGCCGAGATGACGGCGACGACCTTGCCGTGTTCGTCGAGCACGGGCTCGCCGATGTCGATCAGCTCCTGTGGGTTGCCCAGCAGCGGCGCCAGCGCCACCGCGGGATGCACGTCACCGACCATGCCGCGCAGGCCCTGCTTGAACACCGGCCGCGAGGCGATGGACTTGCCCTCCAGCCAACCGCGGCTGCCGGCCAGCACCTGGCCGTCCAGCCGGATGAGGCCCACCCAGACGAACTTGGGCGATTCGGCCACGAGCTTGTCGAGCTCGGCCCGCACGCGCTCCGTCGGCACGTCGGGCTGCATCAACGGCGAGCGGGCCTGCAGCCGCACCTGGTTGACGGCATCGCGCAGCGCGGCCTGCAGCTGCAGGCCCAGCACGTCAGCCCGTTGCTGGGTGCGCACCAGGGTGCGCTGGGTGAGGTTGGCGTCGAGCAACTGGTGCTCGACGGCCAGCATGACGAAGGTCAGCACCGCCATCGCCAGGGCGGGCAGCAGTGCGAAGCGCCAGGTCAGCCGGCGGGCTTGGTTCATGCGGCCACTGTAGAGCCACTGTTGAGCCGGAACACACGCACGGCCTGGGTCACGAGTTCAGCCTGGTGGCTCAGCGACATCGCCGAGGCGGACAGCTGCTCCACGAGCGCCGAGTTCTGCTGGGTGATGCCGTCGATGCTGGCCACGCTGCCGTTGACCTCGCTGATGCCGCCGCTTTGCTGCTGCACGGCCACGCTGATGCGGCTGATGAGCTCGTTCATGCGGTCCACCGCGGATTCGGCCTCGCGCGCGGAGCGGCCGGTGTCGGCCACGATGCGCACGCCTTCCTCGACGCGGCTGCGCGAGTCCTCGGCCAGCTTCTTGATCTCCTGCGCGGCCTCGCGGGTGCGGCCGGCCAGGGTGCGCACCTCCGACGCCACCACCGCGAAGCCGCGGCCCGCGTCGCCTGCGCGCGCCGCTTCCACGGCGGCATTGAGCGCGAGGATGTTGGTCTGGAAGGAGATGCCGTCGATGACGGTGACGATCTCGTTGATGCGCATCGTCGCCTCGCGCACCGAGTCCATGCGCTGGCTGGCCTGCTGGCTGGTGCTGCCGGTGTTGCGCGCGGCCTCGGCCGTGCCCTGGGCCAGGTCGCGGGCCTGGAAGGCGCCGTCGGCCGTGTGGCGCACGGTGGCGGCCACCTCTTCCAGCGCGGCGGCGGCCTGCTGCAGGCTGCCCGCCTGCTGCTCGGTGCGCTCGCCCAGGTCGCGCCCGCCGGCGGCGATCTCGGAGCAGGCCAGGTGCACGCCGTCCACCTCGCGCCGCACGTCGCCCACCACGGCCTGCAGGTTCACGTTGAGCTGGCCCAGCGCGCGCAGCAGCCGGCCGAGTGCGTCGCTGCGGCGGGTCTGCAGGTTCTGCGTGAGGTCGCCCGAGGCCAGGCGTTCGGCCGCAACGGCCGCCTCGACAAGCGCGCGGTTGCTGCGCCCGCGCAACCAGGCCAGGGCGGGCAGCATGGTCACGACCGCACCGAGCGCCACGGCCGTCATCGGGCCCAGCGTGCTGGCGCCCGCCGCGCCGAGCGCGCTGGCGCCGACACCCGCGGCCAGCAGCACGCTGCCTTCGGCGAACAGCGAGGCATGCCGGGCCAGGCGGCTGCGCAGCCCGGCCAGGCCCGCGCGCTGCAGGCTGCCTTTGTGCAGGCGGGTCGGCAGGCGCGGGTTCTTGCCGCCGCCCGCGGCGCGGTACTCCTCGCGCATTTGTGCATACAGCACCTCGGCGGCGCGGACCTCCTCGCGGCTGGGCTTGGTGCGCACCGACATGAAGCCGCAGATGCCCGTGGCGTCGCGCACCGGCGTGACGTTGGCCCGCACCCAGTAGTAGTCGCCGTTCTTGCGGCGGTTCTTCACGAGCGCCGTCCAGGGCTCGCCTTCCTTGAGCGTGGCCCACATGTCGCGGAAGGCCTCGGCGGGCATGTCCGGGTGGCGGATCATGTTGTGGGGCTCGCCGATCAGTTCATCCCGATCGAACCCGCTGGCGGCGATGAACGCGGGGTTGCAGTAGGTGATGCGGCTCTGCAGGTCGGTGGTGGACACCAGAGGCGTGTCGGCGCTGATCTCGTATTCCTGCTGGGTCACGGGTCCGTTGTCGCGCATGGCAGTCCTCCCGGGTGTTGGGCCATGGCTGGACTTTGTAAGAACCGGTGTCGCAGCGCCATGCGGGTCTTGTAGGGGATTCTTGTTCGGTGCTGTCAGGGAAGCGGGAAACCCCCGAAATGCACCTCGCGGCGGGGTCGAGTGCGGGCCAAGATCAAGCCATGTCATCCGACCACGTTTCCGACGGCGCCCGCGTCCTGCTGGCGGGCCCGGCGCCCGCGACCGCTGCCGCGCTGCTGCGCGAGGCCGGCTGCGAGGTGCTGAGCGCCACGTCGCCCGCTGCCTTGCTGCGCCTGGCCACGGCGTTGCCCTTGCCGCGCCTCATCCTGCTGGGCGAGACCGTGGGCGACCAGCCGGGCCTGAGCCTGCTCAGCCGGCTGCAGGACGACCTCGCCACGCGCGCCATTCCCGTGCTCTTCGTGGCCGGCGAGGGCGACCAGGAGCTGGCGCTGGCCCTGGGCGCGGCCGACTGCCTCACGCTGCCGCTGCGTCCGCTGGTGCTGCTGGCGCGCGTGCAGGCGCAGCTGCGCCTGGCGGCACTCGCGGGCGTGAGCGGGGTGATGTCGTGACGATCCAAGGGGGGCAGCCGGGCCGTGCGCAGCGGTGGTGGCACTGGCTGATGGATATCGGCCGCCAGCGCCGCCGGCAAGGCGCGCTCAGCGGCCAGGCGCTGCAGATCCTGGATGCGGTGCTGGCCGATGCCGGCGTCATCGTCATCGTCCGCGATGCCGATGACCGCTGCCTGCTGTGCAACGCCGAGGCCACACGCGTGGCGGGCCTGGCCGTGCCGCCGCTGCCGGGCAGCTCGCTCAAGGGGCGCGTGCCCAAGGCCATGCTCGACGGCCCCGCCGAGCCGGTGGACTCGGAGATCTGGCAGACGCCCTCGGGTCCGCGCGCGTTTCGCGTGCACCGTGGCCGGTTGCCCGCGCAACGGCCGGGGCAAGGTGAGCCGCGCTATGTCGTCGCCCGCGACGTGACCGAGCAGCGCCAGGAGGCCGCCCGCCTCGCACGCAACGAGCAAAAGCTCGCCATGGCCATGGAAGGCGCGGCCCTGGGGCTGTGGGACTGGCAGATCGACACCGGGGCCGCCCACGTGGACGCGCGCTGGGCCGGCATGCTCGGCTACCGCGTGGAGGAGATCGAGCCCCACGTGGACAGCTGGCGCGCCCTCGTGCACCCCGACGACTGGCCTGCCATCGATGCCTCGCTGCTGCCCCACCTGCGCGGCGAGACGAGCAGCTACCGCTGCGAACACCGGCTGCGCCACCGTGACGGGCGCTGGATCTGGGTGCTCGACGCCGGCCAGGTCGTCGAGCGGGACGCGAAGGGCCGCGCGGTGCGGGCGCTGGGCATTCACCTGGACATCACCGACCGGCGCCAGGCGCTGGAGGCGCTGGAGGCCTCCCGCCGCGAGCTCGAGGCGCGGGTGCAGGAGCGCACGCAGGCACTGGCGCTGGCCACGGCCGAGGCCCATGCGGCCAACGAGGCCAAGTCGGCCTTCCTGGCCAACATCAGCCACGAGATCCGCACGCCCATGAACGCCATCGTCGGCCTCACGCGGCTGCTCGCGCGCTCCCCGCACGGCGCGGAAGACGCCGCCCGCATCGGCCGCATCCAGGTCGCCGCCGAGCACCTGATGACGCTCATCGGCGACGTGCTGGACCTGTCCAAGATCGAGGCCGGCCGCATGACGCTGGAGCAGCTGCCGCTGGCCCTGCCCGAGCTGCTGGAAGACGCCCTGGGCCTGTTCGCGCTGCCCGCGCAGGCCAAGGGCCTGGTGCTGCGCCTGCACGCCGCGGGCCTGCCCGAGGGGCTGCTGGGCGACCCGACGCGGCTGCGCCAGGCCCTGCTCAACCTGGTGGGCAATGCGGTCAAGTTCACCGAGCACGGCGAGGTGACGCTGGATGTGCGCGTGGTGGACGAGGCGCAGGACGCCGTCCTCGTTCGCTTCGAGGTCACCGACACCGGCCCGGGCATCCGCCCCGAGGTGGCGCAGCGGCTGTTCGGCGCCTTCGAGCAGGGTGATGCCTCCGTCGCGCGCCGGCATGGCGGTACCGGCCTGGGCCTGGCCATCACTCGGCGGCTGGCCGAGATGATGGGCGGCGAGGTGGGCCTGGCAAGCGAGCCCGGCCGGGGCTCCACCTTCTGGTTCACCGCCCGGCTCGCGCGCGCCGTGCCCGCCGCAGCGCCCGCCGACGCTGGCGCCGGGCCTGCCCGCCTGCCGCCGGCCGACCGCATGCGGCTGCGCCACCCCGGCCGGCGGGTGCTGCTCGTGGAAGACAACCCGGTCAACCAGGAGATCGCGCTGGCGATGCTGGCGCAAGGGGCGCTGGACGTCAGCGTCGCCGGTGACGGCGCGAGCGCGCTGCGCCTGGCGGCCGCCGGTCATTTCGACGCGGTGCTGATGGACCTGCACCTGCCCGACATGGACGGCTTCGAGGTCACGCGCCGCCTGCGCGCAGCCGGTGTCACGGCGCCCGTGCTCGCCCTCACGGCCAGCGCCATGCCGATGGAGCGCGAGCAGTGCGAACGCGCCGGCATGGTGGCCTTCGTCACCAAGCCCATCGACCTCGACACCCTGCACGAGGCGCTGCTGGCCGTGTTCGCCCGCTCGGCGCCGATGCCGCAGGAGTGCCTGCCCGTGGCGGCCTGAGCGTGGCTCAGACCGCCCCGAGCGTGGCCAGCGCCGCGTGGGACGCCGCCACCAGCGCCCGTGCCCGCTCGGTGAGCTGCACCTGCCGCGTGCTGCGCTACTTCACCGAGCGCAACGACGGCCTGGGCGAGCGGCTGCAGGCCGCGTTCCCTTCGCTCAAGCTGGTCAAGGCCTTCAACACCGTGGGTGCGGCCTTCTTCGTGCGCCCGACCTTCGCGCAGGGCCGCGGCTCGATGTTCATCGCCGGCAACGATGCCGATGCCAAGGCCGCCGTGGCCGGCCTGATCGAGGCCTGGGGCTGGCAGCCCTATGACGTCGGCCGCATCGAGGGTGCGCGCGTCACCGAGCCGCTGTGCCAGCTGTGGTGCCTGCCGGGCTTCCTGCGCAACGACTGGGCGCACGCGTTCCAGGTCATTGCCTGACGGCCCCCGGCGCGCACAAGACCCCCCTATGTGCGCTAGCGAACATCCTTTCGCGCTCAGCGTGGCTAGAGTCGGAACCTCTAACTTGGCCTTCTAGCGACATGACCCTACCCAGCCCTGCTGCCGACCCGCGCAGCAACCTTCTGCTTGCCGCGCTGCCGGAGGGCGAGTGGGCGCAGTGGGAGGGCCAGCTGGAGTACGTGCCGTTGAAGCTCGGCCAGGTGCTGTACGAATCGGGCCGGCCCCAGAGCCACGTGTACTTCCCCACCACGGCCATCGTCTCGCTGCTGTACGTGCTCGAAGACGGCGCGTCGGCCGAGATCGCCGTCGTCGGCTACGAGGGCGTGGTGGGCGTGGCGCTCTTCATGGGCGGCGAGACCACGCCGAGCCGCGCCGTGGTGCAGAGCGCCGGCGGCGCCTTCCGGCTGCGTGCGGCGGCCATCAAGGTCGAGTTCAACCGCTACGGCGTGGGCATGCAGGTACTGCTGCGCTACACCCAGGCGCTGCTCACGCAGATGGCCCAGACGGCGGTGTGCAACCGCCACCACCTGCTGGAGCAGCAGCTGTGCCGCTGGCTGCTGTTGAGCCTGGACCGCATCGTGGGCGACGAGCTCGTGATGACGCAGGAGCTCATCGCCAACATGCTGGGCGTGCGCCGCGAGGGCGTGACCGAAGCCGCGCTCAAGCTGCAAAAGCTCGGCCTCATCGACTACGCCCGCGGCCACATCACCGTGGTGGACCGCCTCGGCCTGGAGCAGCGCAGCTGCGAATGCTACGCCGTGGTCAAGCAGGAATACGACCGCCTGCTCAAGCCGCTGCGGCCTGCCCACGGCTGACGGCCTGGGTGGGGTGGCGCACGGTGAGCGCCTTGCATGACCCGCAGACTCGGGCATGACCTCCAACCAGCTGCTCGCTCACCTGCCCGCCACGGAGCGCCGGCGCCTGCTGGCCCAGGGGTTGCAGGTCCCGATGCAAAGCGGCGAGCAGCTCGCGACGCAGGACCAGCCGGCCGCCGCCTTGATCTTCCCGCTTGCGGGCTTCGTGTCCCTCGTGACACCGCTGGACGCGCACCCGCTGCTGCAGGTGGGCATGGTGGGCTGCGAGGGCGTGCTGGGCGCGCAGCTGCTGCTGGGCGTGCCCACCAGCCCCGTGACCGCGTCGGTGCAGCAGGGCGGCATGGCCTGGCGCGTGCCGGCCGCGGCGCTGCGGCGCCAGCTCGACGCCAGCCCGGCCTTGCGCCGCCTGCTGACGCGTTATCTCGTCGTACAGCTGCGTGACGCGGCCACCGCGGCCGCGTGCCTGCACTTCCACCCCCTGCAGGCGCGCCTGGCGCGCTGGCTGCTGATGGGGCAGGACCGCGCCGGCGGGGAGGGCTTCGCCATCACTCAGCAGCACCTCGCCCCGCTGTTGGGCGTGCGGCGCGTGGGCGTGACCGTCGCCGCCGGCCGCCTGCAGCGTGCCGCGCTCATCCGCTACCACCGGGGCTGGATCACCGTCACCGACCGCCCGGGCCTGGAGGCCGCCGCCTGCAGCTGCTATGCCCAGGGCACGGCCAACTACCAGCTGGGGATGAAATTCCCGCCGTTCGAGGCCGAGGGTGCGCCAACGCACTGATGCGCCGGGGCAGCTTGCGCGGTAATCGGGTGCCATGGCCCATGCCCAGCCCCCCGCGCTCGTGCGGTCCCACGCGGCCCACGCGCCCGCCACCCCGGTCGACACCGACCTGGCCCGCCAGTTGCGCCACGCCCTGATCCTGCTGGCGCTGGCGCAGCAGCGCTGCGAGCAGCTGCAGACCGAGCTGCGTGATGTCCGGCTGCGCGAGCGCCGCCACCTTCACCGCGCCGAGCACGACGACCTCACGGGGCTGCTCAACCGACAGGCCTTTCGCGAGCAGGCGCAAGCCGCCCTGGCCGCAGGCGGTGAGGTCGCCGTACTGATGCTGGACCTGGACGGCTTCAAGGCGGTCAACGACACCCTCGGCCACGCGGCCGGGGACGAAGTGCTGCGCATCACCGCCGCGCGCATGAACCACGCGCTGCGCAGCGGCGATGTGCTGGGCCGCCTGGGAGGTGACGAGTTCGCCTGCGTGCTTCGCAATGCCGGCGGCGCGGTGCACGTGGCGACGCTGGCCGCCAAGCTCGCGGCCTCCATCGCCTTGCCCATGCAGGTATGCGGCCAGCGCGTGGACCTGCACGCCAGCGTGGGCATCGCCCTCGCCCCGCAGGACGGCGACTGCATCGACACCCTGCTCACCGGCGCCGACGCGGCGATGTACCGCGCCAAGCGCGCCCGGCAATCCGGTGGTTAGGCGCCCCGGGGGGCGCCTTCGTTCAGCGGGTGGCGCTGACCTGGATGTCGACCCGGCGGTCGGGCTGCAGGCAGCTGATGACGCGGCGGGACGCCGCACCCTTGCAGTCGCCCGCATGGGTCACGGGGTCGGCCTCGCCGCGGCCCTCGGTCGTGATGCGGCTGGCGTCCAGCCCCGTCGCGCCGACGAGGTAGCCCTTGACCGCGTCGGCCCGCTGCATCGACAGCGCCTGGTTGTAGGCCGTGCTGCCCAGCCGGTCGGTGTGGCCGGTGACGGCGATGGTGTCCAGGCGTGAGCCCGCGAGGCTCTGCGCGAAGGTGTCCAGCGCGGACTTGCCGTCGGGCTGCAGCCGGGCGCTGTCGAAGCCGAACAGGGACTCGGCGGTGAAGCTGACGCGCCGCATCGGCGCGGGCGCCGGCGGCGGTGCCACAACGGCCACGACCGGCGCAGCAACGGGCGGCGGGGGCATCGGCGCGTCTACCATCACCGGAGCCGGGGGCACGTAGGCCGCGGGTGCCGCCGCGCGGCGCATCGGCGTGGGCGAGGCGCCCAGCGGCATCACCAGGCTCACCGAATACACGACCGCACGCACGGTGCCGCCCAGCGCATCGGCAAAGCGCGAGCTGTCGGCCTCGGCGCGCATGAGGAATTGCGGCGTCAGCGCGTACTGCAGGCCCAGGCCGTAGCGGCTGTCGTTGTCGTTGGCCCGGCCGATGCGGTCAGCCTGCGTCACGGCGCCCGTGCCCGACCAGTCCGCCCGTGTGCGGGCCTTCTGGTAGCCCACGCGGGCCAGGGCCGACAGGTTCTCGGTGACGGGCAGCTGGCCCACCAGGTCCAGGTTGACCCCGGTCACGCGCAACCGGCCATCGAGCTGGCCGGCGGGTGTGGTGGTGGCCTGGTAGGAGAAGTGCCCGAGCCGGAAGTAGCCGAGCTCCATGCCGAGATAGCGGTTGAACTGGTAGCCGACGAAGGCCTTGTAGGCGATGTCGCGCTCGTCCTTGCCGGTGCTGGTGATGGCCAGACCGGTGCCGGTCAGCACCTGGCTGCCCAGACGTGGCGCGTCCAGGTTGGGCCGGGCCTGCCCCATGCCCAGGCCCAGGTAGAGGTAGGGGGCTTCCGGGGTTTGTGACTGTGCCTGGGTGCACAGCAGGGCCAGCACGGCAGCGCTGATCACATGCAGCGCAGGCGAGCGGGAAGAACAGAGGGCGTGGCGCATGGGGAGCTTTCGGGGAGTGAAGGGATGCGTGTTCATCGCGGTTGTCGCCCATCGCGGCCGGGGCGTCTGTACGGCTGAGCACCGCCTGGCCGCTGCGTGCCCTGCCGCACCGACCGGCCCGGTTCGCGCGGGCAGGCTGGCATGCCCGTCACCCCCGAATCGCCGCATGAAGACCGATGCCCAACTGCAACAGGACGTGATGGCCGAACTCCGGTGGGACCCGGCGCTGCATGCCGCTCAGATCGGCGTGCAGGTGCTCGACGGTGTCGTGACGCTGACGGGCGAGGTCAGCAGCCATCTCGAGAAGGTCGACGCGGAACATGCGGCCCAGCGCGTCGGCGGCATGCGCACGCTGGCCTCGGACATGACGGTCAAGCTGTCGGCCTTCGGCCGGCGCACCGATGCCGACATCGCCGGCTCCGCGGTTCATGCCCTGGCCTGGACGGAGGGCCTGCCCGAGGGCGCCATCCAGGTGCTGGTGGAGAACGGCTGGCTGGTGCTGACCGGCAGCGTGCCCTGGCAGTACCAGCGCGAGGCGGCTGCCGAGAGCGTGCGCTGCCTCTGGGGTGTCACCGGTGTGAGCAACCAGATCGCCATCGCGCCGCCGCAGGCCGGTGGTGTGAGCAAGGCGGGCATCGAGGCCGCCCTCGACCGCCGAGCCCCGAGCACTCAGCATCGGGTGCAGGTCGAGGTCAGCGGCGGCGACGTGACCCTGTCGGGCAGCGTGCGCAGCTGGGCCGACCGCGACCTCGCCCTGCATGCGGCCTGGGGCAGCCCCGGGGTGCGCCGCGTCGTCAACCACATCGCCATCGTTTGAAGACGCACCGACGGTGCGCTGCCGCACGGTGTGAACGCCCGGCCGGGCGCCAAGCTGAAGGCCCATCCACAGGAGTGCCCCCATGAAGACCGACCTGCAGTTGCAATCGGATGTCCTGGCCGAGCTGCAATGGGACCCGCCCGTGCATGCCGCCCGGATCGGTGTGGACGTGAAGGACGGCGTCGTCACGCTGGCCGGCGAACTGGACAGCGCGGCCCAGAAGTGGCACGCCTTGCGCGCGGCGCAGCGCGTGGCGGGCGTGCAGGCGCTGGCCAGTGCGCTGACGGTCCGGCTGCCGGGCCCGAGCCCGCACAGCGACGCCGACATCGCGGCCGCCGTGGCCCATCGGCTGGGCTGGCACGCGGCGCTGGAGAACACCAGCCTGGGCGTGCTGGTGGATGGCGGTTGGGTGAGCCTGACCGGCGCCGTGCGCTGGCCCTACCAGCGCCAGGCCGCCGTGGCCTGCGTCCTGCCGTTGCGTGGCGTCATGGGCGTGCACGACAACATCCGGCTGCTGCCGGGTTCGTCGCCGGGTGTCGTGATGTCGGGGCTCAGGGCGGCCCTGGAGCGCGCGTCCGGCGTGGATGCGCGGCTCATCCAGGCGCTGGTGGCGGGCCATGACGTCACGCTCACCGGCACCGTGCCGGACTGGGCGGGCCGGCAGTCGGCGCTGGCCGCAGCGTGGGCGATGCCAGGCGTCCGGCAGGTCCAGGACCGCATGACGCTTGCGAACTGAGCCCCGCCATGACCGAACGAGACACCTACATCGAGAACATGTTGCTCGAACTCGACACGCTCAACGACCAGCTGAGCGCGCTGGAGGCCCGCGCGGCGCACGCCCACCAGGAGGTGCGGCAGGCCTGCAAAGGCGAACTCGCGCGGCTGCGTGTGCTGTCCGACGAAGCGCTGCAGAAGTGGGACGCCATGAAGGCATCGGGCGAAGCGTCCTGGCACCAGTGGGTTCCCGACATGGACCGCACGCACGACGCCTTCTTCCGCGCCTTTCACCACCTCAAGGCGCGCTTGTGAGCCGTGTGGCGTGCGCTGGCGCACCGTCAAGGCGGCCCGTCATGCCTATGGTCGGCCAGGCCCGGTGCGGAGATCCCTCCGGGCCGGAACGGCAACCCAGGAGCACCCCATGAAGAAATCGATGAAAGCCAAGCGGCCGCCCGCGCAGCCGGCCACTCACCCGCCGGTGCTGGACGCCAAGCCCGAGGCCACCAAGGCGTCGGCCAGCACGGGCGAACGCCACAAGCCGGGGGGCCGCAGCGGGCCCAAGGGCTCGCGGTGAGCCGCCCGGGCGCGCGCGTTGCGCCGGCCGGCGCGCCCGACCGGGTCAATCCCGCGCACCCAGCTCCGGTGCGTGCGCCACCGCACTGACCGGTCGGCGCCCGCCGGGGACGCTACATCCGTCGTCACGCAGGAGCCACCTCATGGACAAGCCTTCGACCCCTCTGCCATCGACCGAGTTTCTGACGGGCCTGTTCCAGGCCGTCTCGCCCCCGGCCCCACCGCGCGGCCGGCCGGGCCACTGGGCCCCGTGGGGCGGCAAGCCGGCCGACCCACCCGCACCGGACGCCCGCTTGGCCTCGGTGCTCTGGCAGCAGGCGGTGCATGACATCCGGGGCAAGCTGGGCGTGGTGACCAACCTCACGACCCTGTTGCAGCGGCCCGCCACCGAGCAGCACCACGCGGCCCTGCTCGCGATGCTGGACCGCAACGTGGCAAGCCTGGGCCGGTTGCTGGACGGCGTGGCCGACCTCGCCCGCCTCGATGCCGCGCCGGAGCTGCCGGTGCTGCAGCGCGTCAACGCGGCCGCGGTGCTGCAGCGCGTGTGTGACGGCGTGACCGCCCTGGCCGAGTCACGCGGCCTGGGCGTGGAGTTCCGCGGCCCGGCCGTCCTGCTCGCCGAGACCGACCCGCTGATGCTCGAACGCATCGCACAGAACCTGATGCTCAACGCCGTGCGCTACACGCGCGCCACGGCCGTCGTGCTGAGCTGCGCCTCATCTGACGGCGCGGCCTTGGGGCGCTGGTGCTTCGAGGTCCATGACGCGGCGAGCGCAGCGGGCGGCGGCGCCCTGCCGCGCTCGTCGCTGGTGCTGCAGTTGCCCCCCGGTGGCCAGCCCCTGCCGGCCGGCGAGGGCATCGGGTTGTCGATCGTGGCCCGCTTGAGCCAGGCGCTGGGCGGGGCGGTGCAGACATCGTGCACCGTCGACGGCCGGGTGACGCGCATCAGCCTGCCGCGGCGCCCGGACGCCGCGCAGGACGCCCTGGTGCGCTGCCCGGCCTCGCCGGCCTTGCACCCACGGCCCATCGTGGCCGCGGCACGCACGCATGCCTGAGCGGCCACCATGAGGCCCGCGGGCCGCCACGTCGAGGGGCACCGTACCGAGCGCATCGGCTGGCTGCGCGCGGCCGTGCTGGGCGCCAACGACGGCATCGTCTCCACGGCGAGCCTGCTCGTCGGGGTCGCCGCGGCGGGGGCCGGCCCGGAGAGCCTGCTCGTGACGGGCGTGGCGGGCCTGATGGCGGGGGCGATGTCGATGGCGGCGGGCGAGTACGTGTCGGTTCAGGCCCAGGCCGATACCGAAGGCGCCGACATGGACCGCGAGCGCGCCGAACTGGCCGCGAGCCCGGCCGCGGAGCTGGAAGAGCTGACGCGCATCTACGTCCGGCGCGGGCTCGATGCACGCCTGGCCGGCCAGGTCGCCAGCCAGCTGACGGCCCGCGACGCGCTGGCCACCCATGCGCGCGACGAACTCGGCATCTCCGACGTGCACGCGGCCCGCCCCGTGCAGGCCGCGCTGACGTCCGCCGCGAGCTTTGCCGCCGGCGCGCTGCTGCCCCTGGCCGTCGCGATGGCTGCCCCAGGCGCGGGCCTGATCCCGTGGGTCAGCGGCACCTCGCTGCTCTTCCTGGCCCTGCTGGGCGCGCTGGCGGCCTGGGTCGGGGGCGCGAGCGCCCTGATCGGCGGCTGGCGCGTGGCCTTCTGGGGGGCCCTGGCCATGGGCATCACCGCGGCCGTGGGCGCGCTGTTCGGCACCGTCGCCTGAACGAAAAAAGCCCCAGGTGACAGGCACTTGGGGCTTTTTGCGGTGGGGTGGCGTCAGGGCCGGAAGGCGCCCTGAGGCCGGGCTGGCTTAAAACGGGATGTCGTCATCCATGTCGTCAAAGCCCGTGGACGCCTTGGGCGCCGGGGCCGGGGCGCGCTGAGGCGCCGGGCGCGGGGCGGCAGGGCGGGCTGCGGCGCGGGGGGCGGCACCGCCGCCGCCCATGTCGTCGCCGCCGCCGCGGCTGTAGCTGGCGCCGCCACCCATGTCGTCACCACCACCGCCACCGCCGCCTTCACGGCCGCCGAGCAGCTGCATCTGGTCGGCAATGATCTCGGTGGTGTAGGTGTCGCGGCCTTCCTTGTCCTGCCACTTGCGGGTCTTGAGACGCCCTTCCACGTAGACGGGGCGGCCCTTCTTCAGGTACTCGCCGGCGATCTCGGCCAGGCGGTCGTTGAAGACGACGCGGTGCCATTCGGTTTCTTCCTGGCGCTCACCGGTCTCCCGGTTCTTCCAGTTGCGGGTCGTGGCCAGGCTGATGGTGCACCAGGCACCGCCGTTGGGGTTGTAGCGGACCTCGGGGTCGCGGCCGAGGTTGCCGATGAGGATGACTTTGTTGACGCTGGCCATGGCTCGTCCGGGGATTCGATGGGGGAGGGGCGGATTATGCCGGGCGGCCCGGGCGCCATGCCCGCCGTCCCGCATCCCGCACCCCGCGGCCTGCACTTCGTCTCCCGCCCGCCCGGCGTGCCGCGCGGCCTCCCTAAGATGAGCCCATGGACAGCCTGGCCCCCGCTCCCCGCCGACACCGCCCCAATGCGCGGCTGTGGCTGGCCTATGCCGGCTGCTGTGCGCTGGCCTGGTGCCTGTTCGTGCTGGCCGGCAGCGAGTTCGACCGCGGGCTCGACCCCTTCTGGCTCGCCGTGTACCAGGCCACCACCATGCTCTGGGCGCCGATGCTGCTGGGCATCGCCATCTGGCCGGTGGCGCGGCGGCTGCACGGTGCCGACAGCGGCCCGGGGGCCACGGCCCTGGCCCACGTCATGGCCGCCTTCAGCTTCACGGCGCTGTGGCAGGCCGGCGAGTTCGCCGTCAACACGGCCCTGTTCGGCAGCGACCACGCCGGCGCCGTGCTGCTGGCGGGGCTGCTGTGGCGCTCGGTGTGGGGGCTGGTGGTCTATGCCGCCATCGCCACCGCCTTCACGGCCGTGCTGCAGTCGCGTGCGGCCCGGGCGGCCGCCGTCCATGCGGCGCAGGCGGAGAGCGCGCTGGCCAAGGCCGAGCTCTCGGCCATCAGCGGCAAGCTCAACCCGCATTTCCTGTTCAACACCCTCAACTCGCTGATCGCGCTGACCCGCAAGGACGCGGCGCAGGCCGAGGCCGCGCTGCTGCGCTTTGCCTCCATGCTGCGCTACGTGCTGGACACCAAGCGCGGGGCCGAAGACCGCGTGATGCTGTCCGACGAGATCGACTTCCTGCGCGACTACCTGGCCCTCGAGGCTCTGCGCCTGGGCCCGCGCCTGCGCGTGGATTGGGACCTGGAGGAGCGCGTCATGGCCGACGAGCTGCCGCCGCTCACGCTGCAGCCGCTGGTGGAGAACTCCATCCTGCACGCCGTGGCCTCGCGCAAGGGCGGCGGCAAGGTCACCATCAGCGCGCGCCGCAACGCGCTCAACCACGGGCTGGACCTGGCCGTGGCCGACGACGGCCCGGGCTGCGAGCCCGAGGCCCTGGAGCCCAAGCCCGGCCAGCGCCGCGGCGTGGGCCTGGCGGCACTCAAGAAGCGCTTTGCGCTGGACTACGACGGCCAGGCGCGGCTGCGCATCCACACGGCCCCCGGCGCCGGCTTTCGCGTCGACCTCTTCATTCCCCAGACATGAACACGACCACCGTCCTGATCGCCGAAGACGAACACCTCGCCGCCGAAGCCCTGGCCGACTGGGTCAAGGCCACGCCGGGCCTGCAGCTCGTGGCCGTGTGCGAAGACGGCGAGGACGCGCTCGCCCAGATCCGCGCGCTCAAGCCCGCGCTCGTGCTCACCGACATCCAGATGCCCGGCCTCACCGGGCTGCAGGTGGTGCAGGCGCTGCAGGGGGATGCCCACCAGCCGCGCATCATCTTCACCACCGCTTACGACCAGCATGCGCTGACCGCCTTCGAGCTGCACGCGGTGGACTACCTGCTCAAGCCCTTCTCGCGCGAACGGTTCGACGAAGCGGTGCGCCACGTGCTGCGTGACGCCTCGCCCAGCCCGGCCGAGGTCGCCCAGGCGCTGGGCGCGCCGGCCGACGCGCCGCTCACACGGCTCCTGGTGCGTGACCAGGGCAAGATCTTCCCGCTGCAGGTGGCCGACATCGAGTGCCTGCGCTCCGACAACAAGTACACCGCCATCACGAGCAAGGGCCGCAGCTTCCTCGTTCGGCTGCCCATCGCCGATTTCGAGGCGCGGCTGGACGCGACCCGTTTCCTGCGCGTGCAGCGCGGCTGCATCGTGAACCTCGACTTCGTGGACAGCATGACCCCGGATGAAAACTCCCAGCTCGTCGTGCAGCTGCGCGACGGCACGCGCATCACGGCCAACCGCGAGGTGTCCAAGATGCTGAGGGAGCAGTCGCTGTGAACCTGCTGCGCACCCTGCCTGTGCTGCTGGCGGCGGGCCTGGCCCAGGCCCAGACCAGCCCGGCGCCACCGGCCCCGCCCGCCCCGCCCGCCCTGCCTGCGCCGCCCGCCGAGATCGGCCGCACCTACACGCCCGGCGCCTTCGACCGGCTGGAGCTGGCCGGCGCGGCGCGCGTCGTGCTCACGCAGGGCGAGCGCGACCAGGTCTTCATCGCGGGCGACGCCGAGGTGCAGCGTTCGGTGGACGTCGACCTCTCCGACCGCCTGCTCGTCATCCGCCCGAGCGGCGGCTGGAAGTTCTGGCATTCGGCCAAGGTCTACGTGCAGGTGGAAGTGCGCCAGCTGCGCCAGCTGTCGGTCTCCGGCGCCAGCGACGTGCAGGCCCCCGGCGTGCTGCGCGCCGACCAGCTCAAGCTCAGCATCAGCGGCGCCGGGAACGTGAGGCTCGACCAGCTGCAGGCGCGCCAGCTCGTGTTCTCCATCTCCGGCGCGGGCGACGGCCAGCTCGGCGGACGCGTGGATGAACTCGCGCTGCAGATCTCGGGCAAGGGCAAGGTCATTGCCGACCGGCTGCAGGCCCAGCGCGCGCGCGTGGGCGTGAGCGGCCTGGGCAACGTCGTGCTGTGGGTGACGGAGGACCTCAACGCCCACATCTCCGGCATCGGCTCGGTCGACTACTTCGGCAACCCCTCGGTGCAGCGTTCCGTCTCGGGCATGGGGAGCATCAGCGCCCGCGGCGAGAAGAAACCTTCCGTGGACGCGCGCTGAACGCTGCCTAAACTCCCCGGCAACCAGCAGGGAGAGTGTTCATGGTGGGTTGGCAAAAGGCCGTGCTCGGCCTCGTGGGTGCAGCAGCCGTCATCGGCGGCGGGTGGTGGGCCTCGCAAAAGCTCGGGGGCCCGGCCCTGCCCAGCAGCGCCGACGTGGGCGGCGAGACGGCGGCCTTCGCGCTGCTGGACTGCACGCCGCGGCTCTTTGACGGCGCCCCGGCCATCGCGGTGAGCTTCACGCAGCCGCTGGATGGCAAGCAGGACTTCGGCGCCCTCGTCACCGCGCTGGAAGGCGGCGCGCCGTCTGGCGAGGCGCCCAACAAGACGGCCCCGCCCGACAACACCTTCAAGCCCCTGGCCGCGCGCTGGGTGCTGGGCGACAACCCGCGGGTGCTCTACCTGCCCTTCGTCACGCCCGACCGCAGCTACCGCATCGCGCTCAAGCCCGAGCTCACCGCGCGCGCCGGCGCCAAGCTCGCCACGGCGCAAAAGTGCGAGGCCTTCAGCGAGGCCATGCCCGACAGCTACTACTTCGCCAGCCGCGGCCTCGTGCTGCCCGCCGGCCAGAACGGCGGCCTGCCGGTCGTCACCGTGAACACGCCCGAGGTGGACGTGCAGTTCCTGCGCGTGAAGCCCGAGTCCCTGCCCGCCTTCCTGGAGCAGGTGAGCGGCCGGCGCGAGCGCCAGGTCAATTCGGGCGAGGAGGACGGCGAGGGCGGCTACTACGAGGGCGGCTACGGCGGCTACAGCGACAACCAGCGCCGCCTCAAGGGCACCGTGGGCGGCTGGGTGCTGGATGAACTCCGCGTCATGAGCCAGAGCGTCTACCTCGGCCGCTTCACGACCGACGCGCGCCCCAACCGGCGCAACGTGAGCTTCCTGCCGGTGGAGGGCATCAAGGAGCTGCAGGAGCCCGGCATCTACGTGGCCATCATGAACCAGCCCGGCCGCTTCGGCTGGGACTACCAGGTCACGCACTACTACGTGACCGACATCGGCCTGCACCTGCGCCGCCACGCCGCGCAGATCGACGTCTTCACCACCTCGCTCAAGAGCGGCGGGGCGCTGTCGGGCATCGAGCTGAGCCTGGTGGACGAGGGCGGCAAGGCCATCGCGCAAGTGCAGACCGACGGCGATGGCCATGCCGTCTTCACCGGCAAGCTCGACAAGGCCCGTGCCGTGCTCGCGCGCCGCGGCAACAAGGAGATGTCCGTCCTGAGCTTGCGCGACGCGGCGCTGGACCTCTCCGAGTTCGACGCCACCGGCCACCCCTCGCGCAGCAACAAGGTGTTCATTTACGCAGGCCGCGACCTGTACCGGCCGGGCGAGAGCTTCCCGCTGTCGGTGCTGGCGCGTGATGCCGACGGCAAGCCCCTGCCCAAGGCCCTGCCGCTGACGATCACGGTCAAGAAGCCCGACGGAGCCAAGTTCGTCGAGCAGCTCGTGCAGCCGGGCAAGACCGGCACGGCCTACTACCAGCAGACCCTCACGCTGCCGGCCGACGCCCCCACCGGCGGCTGGACGGTGCAGGCCCGCGTCGACCCCGGCGCAAAGACCCCCGACGCGCAGTGGGCGTTCAAGGTCGAGGAGTTCCTGCCCGAGCGCATGAAGCTCGCACTCACCGCGCCCGAGGGCGTGCTCACCGGCGAAGGCGGCCTCACCGTGCAGGCCCAGGGCGACTACCTCTACGGCGCGCCCGCCGCCGGCAACCGCCTGCAGGGCAGTGCCTACTCCGAGCGGCTGCTCATGCCGCTGCCGGCCAAGCTGCCGGGTTTCATCTTCGGCGACCTGGCCGACGACAAGGCCAAGAACCGCCAGGACCTCGAAGAGCAGGAGCTGGACGCCGACGGCAAGGCCAGCATGGCCATCAAGACCGACTTCGGCGAGCGCAACTCGCCCATGCGCCTGCGCGCCGCGTTCAGCCTGCTGGAAAGCGGCGGCCGGCCGGTCGTGCGCACGCTGGAGCGCACCTGGTGGCCCGCGCCGGTGCTCGTCGGCGCCCGCCCGCTGTTCGACCGCAACGTGGCGCCCGAAGGCGGCCTGGCCGAGTTCGAGCTGGCGCGTGTGGACGCGACCGGTGCCTTCAAGCCGGCCAAGGAGGTGCAGCTCAAGCTCATCTACGAGGAGCGCCAGTGGTACTGGCGTTATGACGACGGCCGCGGCTGGCACTCGGGCTTCAACACCACCGAGGAGCTGGTGGAGGCCCGCACGCTGGCGCTGAAAGAGCGCACCAAGGTCGCCCTGCCCGTGCGCTGGGGCCGCTACCGCCTGGAGGTGATGGACCCCGACACGGGCCTGGCCCTGCGCTACGGCTTCTATGCCGGCTACGGCGCGCAGGACGCCGACGACATCGGCAACCGCCCCGACCGCGTGCAGCTCAAGCTCCAGGGCGCGCCCTTCAAGCCGGGCGACGTGGCCAAGCTGGCCATCAAGCCGCCGCATGACGGCGAGGCTGTTGTCACGGTGGAGGGCGACCGCGTGCTCTGGACCAAGCGCATCGGCGTGAAGGCCAGCGGCACCGACCTCGACATCCCGGTGGATGCCGCGTGGGCGCGGCACGACCTCTACATCACGGTCGCCGCCTTCCGCCCCGGCAGCCAGGGCGACAAGGTCACGCCGGCGCGTGCGTTGGGCCTCGTGCACCTGCCGCTCAACCGCGAGGACCGCAAGGCCAAGGTGGCGCTCACCGTGCCGGCCAAGACGCAGCCGTCCGTGCCGCTGCCCATCACGGTCAAGGCCCCGTCGCTGGCGGGCAAGCCGGCCATCGTCACCGTGAGCGCGGTGGACGTGGGCATCCTCAACATCACCAACTACAAGACGCCCGACCCGCAGGACTTCTTCTTCGGCAAGCACCGCTACGGCGCCGACATGCTCGACCTCTACGGCCGCCTCATCGAGAAGATGGAAGGCAACACGGCCAAGCAGCGCTTCGGTGGCGACGCCGGCAAGCGCGATTCACAGAGCATGCCGCGCAAGGTGCTGCTGGTGGACCTGTTCAGCGGCCCCGTGCAGCTCGACGCCAAGGGCGAGGCGACAGTCCAGCTCAAGCTGCCCGACTTCAACGGCACGCTGCGCGTGATGGCCGTGGTCAGCGGTGCTGACAGTTATGGCTCGGCGCAGGCGGAGACCGTGGTGGCCGCCCCGCTGGTGGCCGAGCTCAACATGCCGCGCTTCGTGGCGCCCGGCGACAAGGCGACCATCGCGCTGGACGTGACCAACCTCAGCGGCGCGCCGCAGACGGTGACGGTGGCCGTCACGGCCAGCGGCCCGGTCAAGATCACCGGCAGCGCCGAGCCGATCAAGCTCAACGACAAGCAGCGCCAGATCCTGCGCTTCCAGGCCGAGGCGCTCGACGCCTGGGGGCTGGCGCCCATCCAGGTCAAGGTGAGCGCCGGGCCGCTGAGCCTCACCCGCGAAGCCGCGCTGCAGGTGCAGCCCGTCACACCGCTGGTGCGCGAAGGCCGCCGCATCCGCCTGGAGCCCGGCGCCACGCAGGCGCTCGACAAGGCCCTGCTGGACGCCTTCTGGGCGGGCTCGGCGGGCGTGACGCTGAGCGTGTCCAACACGCCGCCCATCGACATCAAGGACCAGGTTCAGGGCCTCTTGATGTACCCCTACGGCTGCCTGGAGCAGACCACCTCCAGCGCCTACCCGCTCGTCTTCATCGACGACGACGCGGCCAAGCGCTGGGGCCTGAAGCCCGTGCCCCGCGAGGAGCGCGCCAAGCGGCTGGAGGGCGCCTTTGCCCGCCTGGCCGGCATGCAGCAGCCCAAGGGCGGCTACGGCCTGTGGGCGGCGAGCAGCCCCTACGAGGGCTGGCTGAGCGCCTACGTGACCGGCTTCCTGCAGGATGCGCGCGACGCCGGCTTTGCCGTGCCCGAGGCGCAGCTCAAGCGCTCCATGGACGGCCTGCTGGAGCAGTTCCAGCGCGCCCCGGCGCAGCAGACCACGCCCGCCAAGGAGCCCAAGCGCGACGACAAGGGCCGCATCGCCGACTGGCGCGACGCCGAGACCCTGCGCCTGGCCCACCAGCGCTTTGCCGAGGCGGCGCACGCCGGCTACATCCTGGCCCGCGAAAAGCAGGCGCCCCTGGCCACGCTGCGCACGCTGCACGACCAGTACCGCAGCCATGCGCTGTCGCCGCTGCCGCTCGTGCACCTGGGCCTGGCGCTCAAGCTGATGGGCGATGAGGCGCGCGCCAGGGTGGCCCTCGACGACGCCATGGCGCGCGGCTACGGCTACCAGCCCGACGACCCCAACAACTACTGGGGCCAGTGGCTGGGCGACTACGGCAGCAAGGTGCGTGACCGGGCACTGGCCTACGCGCTGCTGCTGCGCCACAAGGTCGCGCACGAGAAGCGCGAGAACCTGCTGTTCGACCTGTCCGACGACTTCAGCCGCCGCAACTACTACTCCACGCAGGAGCGCCTGGCCCTGTTCCTCGCCGTGCAGGCGGCCACCAACGGTGCCGCCAAGGACGACACCTGGAAGACGGCGCTCACTGTCGGCGCCAAGGCCGACGCCTGGACGGGCACGGGCACGGGCCAGCAGAGCTACACGCTCGCGCAGCTCAAGTCCGGCATTGCGCTCAAGAACGACGGCAGCGCGCCGCTGTACCTGGACGTGTCGGCCCAGGGCTACCCGGTCAAGCCGCTGCCGCCCTCGAGCGACCGCATCTCGGTGGAACGCGCGATGTTCACGACCGACGGCAAGCCGGTCACCACCCGGCAGTTCGCCACCGGCGAGATGTTCATCGTGCGCCTGCGCGTGAAGGCCAGCCAGAGCATCAAGGACGGCCTCGTCGTGGACCGCATCCCGGCGGGCTTCGAGGTCGAGAACCTGAACCTCAGCCGGGGCCCGAAGGCCGGCGAGTTCACGGTGGACGGCGTGAACATCGCCCAGGCCAACGCGAACGAGCGGATCGTGCACATGGAGTACCGCGACGACCGCTTCGTGGCCGCCGCCGCGCTCGGCCAGACGCTCGACGTCTTCTACCTCGTGCGCGCCGTGACGCCGGGCAAGTACGTGGTGCCGGCGACGTTCGCCGAGGACATGTACCGGCCGGAGGTGCGGGGGATCGGGAAGGCGGAGGGGGAGATCACGGTGGTGGACAAGAAGTGAGAGATAGTGCCGCACTTCAAGTTGTTGGCTTTTTCCGCGTGGTTGAGGTTTTACCTTTTCTTGGCCGACTCTTCCGCGCTAGAAGCCTTCGTGTTCCTATGCAGGGGACGTTCTAAGACATTGCTTTAGAGGTTATATGAAATTGGACTTTGTGAAATGCCGGACAGCGCTTTGCCTTTGGTTTGCTGTTTTTTCGACTGTAACCGTTGCACAGGATTTGTCCAATTCAACGGCTGTCGCCACCGGCGCAACCCAGCCAATAAGTTTGGGTAATCGTTGGGGTGCAATCAGCACCGTTTTAGACTTCGGCGCGAAAGATGCAAATTTCGCGCAGAATTTTGATTCCACGGCCGCATTCGCAAGTGCTTTGGCTTCCGGTAAAGATTATATTTTCGTTCCGAAAGGAAAATACCTTATTTCGAGTTCGCTGACAATTCCAAGCGGTGTTGTTATCCAATTCTCAAATCAGGCTCGTCTGGTTGCCAATGCGAACAACTTGACATTCTTCAAGGTCGCCTCTTCAGCCTACGGGTCGCAGGTCCGGGATGCAACGCTTGACGGCACCGGAAAAACGAACGTAACCGGCTTCGATCTTTCTAGCTTCCGGTCCAGGGCCAGGATCGATAACGTTCGCATGGAAAACATGGATTACGGCATCGTACTGCGCAGCCTTTGCTGGGATATTGTGATCGACAATCCGAACTCTCAAGGCGTAAAGTATCCCATCTGGATTATGAGTGGCTCAAATGTTGTTGATATCCGTCACCCGGCGTTGGATACGTACATCTGGGGGGTTAACATCGAAGGCGGTACCTACCCCACGGTTGGGGTTACCATTACCGGCGGGTTCATACAAAATGGTCAGATTGGAATCGTTGACAAGGCCACGGCCACCAGAATTCATAATACCTATTTCGAAGGGAACTCGGCCAGCGACATCGCACTGATGGCGGCGATCAACCCGGAAGTTTCTGGCACGTTGCACTACGCCAACGTCGGTCAGAGTGCAATACGCGCCGTACAAACTAAGGGCGCCGTGATCAAGAACCCCCTCATGACGTCGGGCAGTCGATCGATCGGATTGTTTGACGTCGATGCCACCAACGTGAAGGCATTTGCATGGGTTTCGCCGGTTGATGGCGTGGTGAACAAGCCGTTGGGCATCTCTGCCGGACTTGGTTGGTTTGTGACGACTCCGACATCGATCCCGTAGCGCCTGCCTTCTCTCTGGGGGGCACCAGCACCAAGGGCTTGATCGAGAGTACCAACGACCCTACTGGTATCCGCCCCTTGGTAACAAAAGTTTGGCTCGGCGATTTTTGGAGGCGCGTCGTCGTCGTGGACCGCTTGGCTCTTCGCGCTCCTTTCATCCTCTTGCGCTTTCAGATTTGCTCGTACTCTTCATTACCAATGGTTAATATTACTCGGGCCGCTCTGATTTGCCTTTTCTCCGCGGCTGGGAATGCAGCGCCTTTGTTGCCTGCCGCACGGATGGATATCGACGCCCTCCTCACCCGCCTCCAAACCTCCGGCTGCGAGTTCAACCGCAACGGCAGCTGGTACGCCGGCGCCGAGGCCCGCGCGCACCTGCTGAAGAAGCTGGAGCACCTCGAAGGCAAGGACATGGTCAGCACCGCCGAGCAGTTCATCGAGCGCGGCGCGTCCACCAGCAGCATGAGCGGCAAGGCCTACCTCGTGCGCTGCCCGCGCAAGGCGCCCGTGGAGAGTGCGGTGTGGTTGAAGGCCGAGCTGCAGCAGGTGCGCGCCGCGCGGGCGGCGTCCAGCCCGCGTTGACCTAAAATCTGACCTGTCTGGTCAGAATTGGAGAATTGCTATGCAATCGTGGCAAATGCAGGCTGCCAAGGCCAAGTTGTCCGAGGTGGTGAAGCAAGCGCAGTCCAGCGGTCCGCAGGACATCACGCTGCATGGCCGCTCCGTGGCCGTGCTGTTGTCGCGGGAAGACTTCGAGCGGCTGTCCGGGCAGGCGGGTTCGTTGCTGGACTTCATGCAGCGCTCGCCGCTGGCCGGTCTGGAAGACGATGAGCTGGATTTGCGGCGCGACGCGAGCCTCACGCGGGACATCGAGCTGTGAGCTATCTGCTCGACACCAACGTGCTGTCGGAGCTGCGCCGTCGCCAGCCCGATGCCAACGTGGCCGCGTGGTTCGCCAAACGGCCGCCCAGCACGCTCTATCTCAGCGTTTTGACCCTGGGGGAACTGCGCAAGGGTGTCGAAGCGATGGCCGACTCGGCGCGGCGCCTGACGTTGCTGGATTGGCTGGAAACCGACCTGCCCGCCTATTTCACGGGCCGCGTGCTGGAGGTGGACGCTGCCGTGGCTGACCGTTGGGGTCGCATGTCTGCACAGGCCGGCCGACCGTTGTCGGCCATTGACAGCCTGCTGGCCGCCACCGCCGTCCACCATGGCCTGATCCTGGTGACCCGCAACGTGCGCGATGTGCAAGGGCTTGCCGGGCTGACGGCACTGAACCCCTGGGATGCGCTGGCCTGACATCAGCTCGCGGTTGCGCCGCTTCGAGCTCTCGCTCGCAGCCGTCCTGCTGCTCCTCCTCGCGCTGGACTTCGCCTTCCCGCTGCCCACGCCCGCGAGCGACTCCCCCACGCTCACCGTGCTCGCCGCCGATGGCACGCCGCTGCGCGCCTGGCCGGGCGACGACGGCGCGCAGCGCCACCCCACGACGCCCGAGGCGGTGTCGCCGCGCTACCTGCAGGCGCTGCTGCACTACGAGGACCGGTGGTTCTACTGGCACCCCGGCGTCAACCCGGTGGCGCTGGCGCGCGCGGCCTGGCAGTGGGCGTGGCATGGGCGCATCGTGTCGGGCGGCTCCACGCTCACGATGCAGGTCGCCCGCCTCGTGGACGAGCGCGCCGCCGGCCGCAGCGTGCCGGCCAAGCTGCGCCAGATCGCCCGCGCGCTGCAGCTGGAGCTGCACCTGAGCAAGCACGAGATCCTGTCGCTCTACCTGAACCTCGCGCCCATGGGCGGGCCGCTGGAGGGCGTGGAAACAGCCAGCCGTGCCTACCTGGGCAAGAGCGCGGCCGAGCTGTCCCAGGCCGAGGCCGCGCTGCTGGTGGCGCTGCCGCAGTCACCCACGCGGCTGCGGCCCGACCGCGCCGTGGCCTCCGCCCAGGCCGCGCGCGACAAGGTGCTCACGCGCATGCAGACGCTGGGTGTGTGGAGCGCCGCCGATGTGGCCGACGCCAAGCTGGAGCGCGTGTTCGCGCCGCCGCTGCGCGCGCGCTGGCTGGCGCCCCTGGCCGCCGAGCGGCTGCGCCAGGACGCGCGCCGCCAGGGCGCCACGCCCGCCGTCATCCAGAGCACGCTGGACGCCGGCCTGCAGGCGCGCCTGGAGCAGCTGCTGACGGACCGCCTCAACACGCTGCCCGACGCCGTCTCGATGGCCGCGCTGGTGGTGGACAACCAGACCCTGGCGGTGCGCGGTTATGTCGGCTCGGCCGACTTCACCGATGCCCGCCGCGGCGCGCATGTCGACATGGTGCGCGCCCGCCGCTCGCCGGGCTCCACGCTCAAGCCCTTCCTCTACGCGATGGCGCTGGACGAAGGCCTCATCCACTCCGAGAGCCTGCTCATCGACGCGCCGCAGAACTTCGGCGGCTACGCGCCCGGCAACTTCCAGGCCGACTTCTCCGGCCCGGTCAGCGTGAGTGAGGCGCTGCAGCGCTCGCTGAACGTGCCCGCCGTGGACCTGCTGGACCGCCTCGGCCCCGAGCGCTTCGCCGGGCGCATGCGCAATGCCGGCGTGAAGCTGCGCATGCCGGCCAACGCGGCGCCCAACCTCAGCCTCATCCTCGGCGGCGGCAGCACCACGCTGGAAGAGCTCGTGGGCGCCTACACGGCGCTGGCCCGCGGTGGCGTGGCGGCGCGGCCCCACCTCACGCCGGGCGTACCGTTGCAGGAGACGCGGCTGATGAGCGAAGGCGCCGCCTTCATCGTGCGCGAGATCCTCGAAAACGGCGGCCGCCCCGGCAGCCCGTTTCGCGAAAGCGGCCAGCGTGTGGCCTGGAAGACGGGCACGAGCTTCGGCTTTCGCGACGCCTGGGCGCTGGGCGTGACCGACCGCTACACCTTCGGCGTGTGGATCGGCCGGCCCGACGGCACGCCCAACCCGGGCCACTTCGGCGCCAACTCGGCTGCCCCGCTGCTGCGCGACCTCGCCGCCGCCCTCGGCCCGGGCGAGTCCCGCCAGCAGCTCGGCCCGCGCCGCCGGCCCGACAGCGTGGCGGCGGTGGCCATCTGCTGGCCCCAGGGGCAGGCCGAATCGGCCACCGAGCCGGGCCTGTGCCTGCAGCGGCGCACCGCCTGGGCGCTGGACGGCGCGGTGCCGCCCACGCTGCCCGACCGCCTGCGCCCGGGCCCGCTGGCCGAGGGCGTGTGGGTGCAGGCCGGCCAGCGCGTGCAGCCCGGCTGCGCGCCCGACGCCGAGCGGCTGGACGCGGTGCGTTGGCCCGCGTTGTTGGGCCCGTTCCTGGACGCCGAGCAGCGCCATCCGCTGGAGCGCCTGCCCTGGCGCCCTGGCTGCGCGCCGCGCGAGCCCCTGGCCAACCGCCTGCGGGTCGTCGGCCTGGAGCCGGGCACCGTGCTGCGGCCCACCCCGGGCCAGACCGAGATCACGCTGCGCCTGCAGGCCATCGGCGCCCAGCAGGGCGCGACCTGGCTGCTGGATGGTCAGTGGATGGCTGCCAGCGAAGCTGCCGGCGCCGCGCAAACCCTGCGCGTGTCCCGCCCGGGCCCGCACCGGCTCACCGTGATGGACGGCCTGGGGCGCTGGGCCCGGGTCGAGTTCCACCTGGCGATGTAGCGCAGGCCGCAAGGCCAATGAAAAGGGGCGCTCGTTGGAGCGCCCCGTGGGTCAGTGGGCCGGTGCTCCCGGCCAAGCTGCAGTCAGTGCTGCCCGTGAGTCAGGGCGTGCAGCGGTAGACCTGCACGTCGTCAACGTACCAGCCGAAGGTGCCGGTGCCGCAGTCCTGGCCCAGCTCGAAGCGCAGCTTGATCGTGTCGCCAGGCACCGCGTACGGCGCGAGGTTGATGATCGAGCGGCCCCAGGAGCCGGCCACCGAGCCACCGTCCGCGCCCGAGAAGGCCGCTTGGCCGGCCAGCGGGTTGCTGTTGCCGCCCGCCGCGGTGATCAGCGTGGTGTTGTAGGCGTTGTAGACGAAGTTGGCCGCCGAGACCAGCTGCCAGGCGCCGCCGTTGACGCTGATCTTCACGTTGCCGCCGTCGTAGCCGGCTTCCGTGGCCAGCCAGTGGTCGAAGGCCATGCGCAGCGTGGTCGAGCCCGCCGGGATCGTGATGGCCGCGCTCTCCAGCACTTGCAGGCTGGTGGCGTCGCCGCCGGCTCCGCAGGTCCCGATGTCGCGGTTGGACCCGTACATCGCGTAGCCGGTGCGGCCGGTCGGCAGCGCGTTGGTCACGTTCCAGTCGTTGGCGGCGTAGTTCGTCGGGCCGCTGTGCGTGACGCTCCACTTGATGCCGGCCTTCTTGCCACCGTCGAAGCCGTCCGAAGCGAGCAGCGACTGGGCGCCCGACGGGCACAGCGGCGGCGGGTTCTTCGCCAGCAGGGACACGAAGTTGCACTGCGTCGGGTCACGGCGCATTTCAACGGCGAGCATCGCCTTGGCAATCTCGCCGCAGTCGGCCGCGCTGATGACCTCGCCCGACGGCTGGCCGGTGCTCAGGTCGTTCAGGTTCGCGCCGGTCAGGTCACGGCAGGACTGATCGATCGCGTCCGCGTGCGCCGAGAAGCCGCTGGCCGGGCTCTGATACACGGTCTGGGCGCGGTAGTAGATGTGCGCCGCCTTGGTCAGGCCGATGCCGGTGATGTTCTGGCCGTTGTAGCTGCCGCCGTCGACGATCAGTGCGTAGGCATGGTTGGGCACGCCGGAGTTGATGTGCACGCCGCCGTTGTCACCCGCCTGGGTGTTCGGGCCGCAGGAGTACTGGGCGTCGGACACCTTGCCCGGGTTGCCGTAGCAGGTCGGGTTGTACATGTCGCGCAGCGCGCCGGTCAGGCCGGGCGCCGTCGAGTCTTCACCCAGCAGCCAGCGCACCGAGCTGTCGCTGCCCGGCCCGCGTTGCATCGATGCACGCACGCCCGTGGCAGCCTTGATCGCCGTGCCGTCCGCCTGCAGCACCGACAGCGCCGGGATGGTCACGCCCAGGTTGGGATCGCTGACGCCCATGTTGATCAGGCCGGCGGCGTTGTTGCCGATGATCACGCCGACAGCGCCGTTGAGCTGCGCGTTCTTCGTCTTCACGTCGAAGCTGCAGGAGCCGCGGTCGATGAACGCGATCTTGCCGGCGACGGCCGCCGCGTTGGCGAAGGGCGTCGAGCAGCCATCGGTCGTCGTGCTGCCGCCGGTGGTCACCCCGTCGTTGACGACCACGACGTCGTTGTTGGCCAGCGCGAAGGTCTGTGGGCCGAAGGCGGCCGTGCCGGCGCCGCGCACGCCGGCGATGTTGGCCGGTGCGCTGATGTTGACCTGCGTCGCGTTGGTGTAGGCGGTGCAGGCCCCGGCCGTGCGCTGGGCGAACGGCGTGTCGGTGCCGCGGCTGTTGAGCCGGTCGACGGTCTCGCCCCAGATGTCGGAGTAGGCCTCGTTCAGCGCGCCGGGCTGCCAGGCGTAGATGAGGCCGTGCGTGTACTCGGTGTAGGCATGGGCCCATTCGTGCGCGGTGACGTCATCGGTCGTCAGCCCCGGGCAGAACGAGATGAACGTGCCGTTCCACGACGCGTTCGGGCAGCCGTTGCCGCGGTTGTAGATGGAGTCCATCGTCGCGCCATTGCCGTCGTAGCTGTCGCGGCCGAAGGCCTTCTTGAACAGGTCGTAGATGTCCGACGACGCGAACAGCATGTTGTCCGCCTCGGTCACGCCCGTGGGCAGGGGCTGGCCTTCCACCCAGAACGGCGCGTTCGGATAGTTGGGGCCCGGAGCGGTGGCGCCATTGGCGTTGAAGGCGCGGCGGTTCTTCGCGTCGTGGATGCCGGCGACCTTGTCGACCAGCTTCAGGTTGTTGGCGTCGATGTAGTAGAAGTCGCGCACATCGATGCGGTTGCCCACCTCGACCTGGTAGACCAGGCGGTTGGCGCCGGGCACACCCTTGGCCAGGCCTTCGCGGTAGACCATCAGCTTCGGCTCGAACGCGCTGATGCGCGCCGAGCGGCTCAGGCCGCGCTCGGACATGTCCGCGGTGCCCAGCTTCAGCGCAGCGGCCGCAGCGTCGGCGGCGCTGCGTGCCGGCGTGGTGCTGAGGTTGATGTCGGGCACGAAGGTGCCGTTCACGACGGTGAGGTTGTCAGCGGCGTCGAAGTGGGTCTTCAGCTCGGCGCCGAACACCGGGACACCCTTGTACGTCTGCTTGTAGGTCAGGTGCGTGCCACCCTGGCGGTCCTTGTCGACGCGGGCGGCCTGCAGCTCGGACGTGACGTCCTTGATGCCGAAGAGGGCCGAGTAGTCGCTCAGGAACTGGTGCGAACTGGTGTGCTTGGCAGCATCCGTCGAGGGGCGCCCCGCGACCTGGCGGGCCAGCTTGCCTGCACCGGCGCTCGAGCCGACGCGCACCATGCGGGCTGCACCCGTGGCGTTGTCGACGATGACTTCGGCACCGGCCTGGGCCGACAGGCGTGCCATGGCTTCGCTCTGGCCGGCAATCTGCTGCGAATGGGCCGAAAAGGCGGCTGCGACCGAGAAGGCCAACAGGGACAACTTCAAAGTGGAACGATCCATGAACACTCCTGGCGCAGTGCTCGGCACCGCATTGGTGGTTGGAGTCCGGGCGTCGAGGGCCGCCCGGTCCGTGGGTGTCTAGACGATCAGATCGCGCGGCGACGCGCGGCTGCCGCACCGGCAAATGCCAGGGCGATGAGCGCGATGCTCGAGGGCTCGGGCACGGTGTGCGTGCCGCCAATGGTCAGGTTGTCCAGCGTCGCGTACGCGCCCTGGGCGCTGGCGCTGAACGTGATCGAGGTGATGGCCACCTGCGACGTGAAGCCGCGGTAGGCCGAGGCATCGCCCGGCGTGAAGGTCAGCGTCGTGGCCGAGCCGTCGGCCAGCAGGATCGTCAGCGGCGACGGGATGAACATGTCGCCGATGTCGATGGCGTAGAAGTTCGCGCCGATGGCCGTCACCGGCCCGCCGGTGAAGGTCAGCGTGATCACCTCGTTCGGCAGGTTCGTGCTCAGCGCGTCGGTGCCGAAGTAGAACTGCTGGCCCGCGTCCAGCGACGCGGTGAAGCCGTAGTTGCCATTGCCGGTGAAGGTCTGCACGTTGGTGTTGTCGTCCACCACGGCCGTGAACGTTTCGGTGTAGGCCGTGGGGGCCACCTGGGCCAGGAACGCGGCCGACGAGGTGTAGATCGTCGGCGCTGCCAACGTCGACGCCGACGCCACGGCCAGGGCCACGGCAGTTAGGAGGCGGGAAGCGGGATGCATGGGTGTCCTTGAAAGGTGGGTTGCACGACCAGCCCGGCATCGGGCGTCTATCAACCCATCGTCACACCACGTCACCGCTCGCGCACCCCCAAGTCGCGGGGAGGGATACCCCGTACTTTTCAAGTAGGCGCGAATGCGGCTGCAGTTGCTGCGCCGCGAACGCCGACCCCCGTGTCGATCAGGCCGTCAGCGCGGCGACGTCTGGGCTGCGCTCGTGCCCTGGGCCGTCGACGCAGGGCGCAGCACCAGCGTGGCCACGTAGTCGCCCGGCGCCGGCGTGCGACCCGTCACCGGGTACGGTTCCAGGCGCAGCAGTTGGACATCGTGATCGGCGGTCTGCGCGCTCGACGGGGGCAGCCGCAGCTCACGCGGCATGCGCGGCCCGTCGCCCTGCTGCAGCCAGATGCGCACGCTGGCCTCGCCGGCGGTGATGCAGCGCTCGCCCTTGGGGCAGCGCGAATCGCTGAGCACGGCGTCCAGCCCCACGCGCAGCGTGCCGGTCGTCGCGACCTCACCGAGGCGCAGGCTGAACTCGCGCCCCGCTTGCACCCGTTGCTCCGGTCCGCCGCCACCGGGCGCGGCCGGCCCCGCCACGCTGCAGGCGGTCCAGACCAGCGAGCCCAGCAGCAGGGGGGTGATGCGGTTCAGGGTCATGGGGGGACCTTCGGGAGGGGGGCCAGCGATGGTGCCACAGGGGCGAAGCCCACGGCGCCGTCCGTCTTGGCCGCCGACCTGCGTCAACATGCGGCAACATGCGCCCCATGGACCCCCTGCAAGCCCTGGAGCAACGCATCACCGACCTGGAGATCAAGGCCAGCTTCGCCGAAGACACCGTGGAGCAGCTCAACCAGGTCGTCGTGCGCCAGCAGGCGCAGATCGACCGGCTCGTGAAGGAGCTGGTAGAGCTGCGCAACCAGGCCGCCGCGGCGGCTGAGCCGGGCGGCTTTCGCAGCCTGCGCGACGAACTGCCGCCGCATTACTGACGCCCTCGCGCCGCCTCCCAACTGTTGATGAGGCGCTGCGGCACGCCGCGCGATCTACTGGCGCCGCCTCCAAGGCCTGGAGGGAGGAGCCTTCATGAAGATCGCCGCTGCGTCGTGCTGCAAGCTGCAGCACTTCGCGTCCCAACCCGTCTGGGACGAGATCCGCACCGAGCAGCCGGACGCGCTGATCCTGCTGGGTGACAACATCTACCTGAACCACGACTTCCACAGCGACCCGAAGAAGCTCGCGGCGGAGCTGCGAAGCCTCTACGCGCAGCAGAAGGCCGAGCCCCACTTCGCCGCGCTGCTCAGCGACATGGACCAGCGCGGCAAGCCGGTCATCGCGATCTACGACGATCACGATTTCCTCGGCAATGACCGCTACGGTGGCGGCGAGGACCAGGCGCTGTGCGAGGCCGCCCGGCACGAGCTGGTCACGGCCTTCAGCCCGCTGCAGACGGGTGACGATGTCTACAGCCGCCGGCGCCTGGGCAGCCCGGGCGCGGAGGTCGAGGTCATCGTGCTGGACGCGCGCTTTTACCGCCGCAAGATCACCGACTCCATCTTCGACCGTGACGCGATGCTGGGCGCCAACCAGTGGGCCTGGTTCGAGCAGGCCGTGGCGGCCGCCAAGGACGTGCCCTACCTGCTCGTCGTCTCCAGCACCACGGCCTACAGCTACGGCCTGGTGGAAGACGCCTGGGAGCGCTGCCCCGCCGCCTTCAAGCGGCTGTGCGACCTGCTGCGCAAGCGGCGCGGTGCACTCGTCGTCAGTGGCGACATCCACGGCAACGACCGCTACGACGAGGCGGGCCTCGTCGAGATCGTCACCTCGGGCGTCGCCCGCCGCGGCCTGGTGTTCGGCAAGCCCAGGGCCAACTACGCGCTGTTCGACTTCGGGCCCCAGAGCCTGCGTGTCGAGCAGCGCGGGCTCAAGTCCAGCGACCGCTGGACGGGCGTGCTGCCGCTGAACCACTGGCAGCTGCCCTGAGGTCGCGTCAGGGCTCGTCCACCCAGTAGTCCACGCCGGCGTCCTGCCGGTGCAGCAGCCGCAGGCCCGGCCCGTAGCTGCCGACCTTGCCGGAGTCCGGGTAGACGCAGATCTCCGGGCTCTTGTTCGTGCTGACCGACAGGTAGTGCAGCGGCGCCTCCGACGTGTTGAGCAGGTGGTGCGGGTACTCGGGCCCGGCCGGGATGGTGATGACGTCGCCGGCGCGCACGGGCACGAGCTCGCCCGCCACGCGCAGCGTGCCTTCGCCCTGCAGGACGATGAACATCTCCTCCTCGGCGAAGTGGTAGTGGTAGGGGCAGCTCTGCTGGCCGGGCGCCACGACGTCGATGCGGGCGCCGAGCTGCTGCGCGGCGGTGCCCTGCGTGAGGGAGGCGCCCTCGGTGTCGTAGCGCGGCGGGCGAACGAAGCGTTCGCGCGGGGCGTCGTGGAAGTTGCGGATGAGCAGTTGGCGCAGTTCGTCGGGGGAAGGCATGGGGGCTCCGGTGGGCTCCTGGGACAATGGCGGTCGAATGAACCCGCCCGCGCATCTTCCTAGCCCCACCGACGACCTGCAATCCGCTGCCCGTCAGGTCCTGTCAGCAGTCTTCGGCTACACCGCCTTCCGGGGCCAGCAGGCGGAGATCGTCGAGCAGGTGGCCGCCGGGGGAGACGCCCTCGTGCTGATGCCCACGGGCGGCGGCAAGAGCCTGTGCTACCAGGTGCCGGCCATCCTGCGCCACCAGCGCGGGCAGGGCGTGGCGGTGGTGGTGAGCCCGCTGATCGCGCTGATGCACGACCAGGTCGGCGCGCTGGAGGAAGCCGGGGTGCACGCCGCCTTCCTCAACTCCAGCCAGACGGGTGAAGAGTCCACCCGCATCGAGCGCGAGATGATGGGCGGGCGCCTCACGCTGCTGTACGCCGCGCCCGAGCGGCTCACCACGCCGCGCTTCCTGGCGCAGCTGACCTCGCTGCACGAGCGGGGCCTGCTGTCGATGTTCGCCATCGACGAGGCCCACTGCGTCAGCCAGTGGGGCCACGATTTCCGCTCGGAGTACCTCCAGCTGAGCCTGCTGCACGAGCGCTTCCCCGACGTGCCGCGCATCGCGCTCACCGCCACGGCCGACGACCTCACGCGCGCCGACATCATCGAGCGGCTGCAGCTGCAGGACGCGCGCGTCTTCATCAGCAGCTTCGACCGGCCCAACATCCGCTACCTCATCGTCGAGAAGAACGGCTCGCCGCGCGAGCAGCTGCTGCGCTTCATCCGCGACGAGCATGAGGGCGAGGCCGGCGTCGTCTACTGCCAGAGCCGCAAGAAGGTGGAGGAGACGGCCGAGTTCCTGCAGGCCGAGGGCCTGAACGCGCTGCCCTACCACGCGGGCCTGGACGCCGACGTGCGTCGCCGTCACCAGGACCGCTTCCTGCGCGAGGACGGCCTCATCATGGTGGCCACCATCGCCTTCGGCATGGGCATCGACAAGCCCGACGTGCGCTTCGTCGCCCACCTGGACCTGCCCAAGAACATCGAGGGCTACTACCAGGAGACCGGCCGCGCCGGACGCGATGGCGAGCCTGCCGACGCCTGGATGGCCTACGGCCTCGCGGACGTGGTGCAGCAGCGCCGCATGATCGACGAGGGCGAGACGCACGAGGACTTCAAGCGCATCCAGCGCAGCAAGCTGGACGCGCTGCTGGCGCTAGCGGAGAGCATCGACTGCCGGCGCCAACGCTTGTTGAGCTACTTCGGCGAAGCCAGCGAGCCCTGCGGCAACTGCGACAACTGCCTCTCGCCGCCGGCGGTGTGGGACGCCACCGAGCCGGCGCGCATGGCGCTGTCCTGCGTCTACCGCTTCCACAAAGAACGCGGTCAGCGCTTCGGCGCCGGCCACCTCATCGACGTGCTGCGCGGCAAGAGCACCGACAAGACACGCCAGCACCGCCACGAGCAGCTCAGCACCTGGGGCATCGGCAAGGGCGTCACCGAGACGCAGTGGCGCGCGGTGCTGCGCCAACTCATCGCGCTGGGCGCGCTGCACGTCGAGGGCGAGTACCAGACGCTGGAGCTCACCGACGAGGCCAAGCCC
>JAEUPJ010000100.1 GCA_016790285.1 Roseateles sp.
GCCGGTCATCAGCAGCAGCAGCGCCGGCAGGAAGGACAGGGCGGTGAAGAACAGCAGCGTCTGGATCGGCACCGAGTAGCTCGTGCCGCCCGCGCCCTGGGCGACGACGAGCGGCAGGCTGGCCTGGGCAAGCGCGGCCGAGTGCGGCAGCGCTGCGGCCGCGACCAGCAGCGCTGCGCGCCTAGCGCGCATCCGAGCGGCCACCCGGGCGCAGCCGGGCGAGCGTCTGCGCGAAGGCCGTGGCCGGCACCTCGCCGGCAGAAGGCGGCGCATCCTGCGGCGCCATCTCGTGCAGCGCGGTGATGGCTTGCGGCGTCACGCCCAGCACCAGCCAGCGCCGCGCGTCGCCGTGCCCGACCTCGACGGTGACGATGCGCTGGTTCGGCGTCAGCGCCAGCACGGCGATGCTGCGCAACCCGCCCTGCGACGATGCCGCCGCGCCGATGGGCGTGCGCTTGAGCAGCCACAGCACCACCGGGATGGCGACGATGATGGCGGCGAACCAGAGCAGCGGCGCGAGCGAATGGGCGCCCATGAAGTTCAGGCGCGGCTCAGGCGGCGCATGCGCTCCGAGGGTGTGACGATGTCGGTCAGCCGGATGCCGAACTTCTCGTTGACGACGACGACCTCGCCCTGGGCGATCAGATAGCCGTTGACGAGCACGTCCATCGGTTCGCCGGCGAGCGCGTCGAGCTCGACGACCGAGCCCTGGGCCAACTGCAGGATGTGCTTGATCGGGATGCGCGTGCGGCCCAGCTCGACCGTGAGCTGCACCGGGATGTCCAGGATCATCGCGATGTCGTTGGCCGCGCTCGGCGCGGCGCCCGAGGAGAAGTTCGCGAAGGCCGCGGGCGCGACCTGGTCGCCGCCCTGGTGCAGTTCTGCGGCCGACTCGGGCCGCGCCTCGGCCAGCGCCGCGGCCCATTCGGCGGCCATCGCGTCGCCGTCGGCGGCGGGGTTGGCGGGTTGCGCGTCAGACATGGCTTTCTCCCAGCCAGCCCGTTGCCGAGCTCGCCATCAGGTGATCGATCTTCAATGCGTACTTGCCGTTGGACGTGCCGTAGTGGCACTCGAGCACCGGCACGCCCGCGACCTTGGCCTGGATCGCGGGCTGCAGGTCGAGCTCGATGAAGTCGCCCGCCTTGAGCGAGAGCAACTGCTCGACCGTGGCCGGCGCCTGCGCCAGCTCGGCAACGAGCTCGACCTCGGCGGACTGGATCTGCGCCGTCATCAGGTTGATCCAGCGCCGGTCCGGCTCGCCGGAGTCGGCCTGGATCGTCGAGTAGAGGACGTCGCGGATGGGCTCGAGCGTCGCGTAGGGGATGCAGAAGTGGATCGTCCCCACCGTGTCGCCGATCTCCAGCGTGAACGATGTGGACACGACCACCTCGCCCGGCGTCGCGATGTTGGCGAACTGAGGCTGCATCTCCGAGCGCTGGTACTCGAGGTCCAGCGGGTAGACACCCTGCCAGGCCGCGCGGTACTCGGCGATCAGCACCTCGAGCAGACGCTGGATCACCCGCTGCTCGGTGGGCGAGAAGTCGCGCCCCTCGATGCGGGTGTGGAACTTGCCGTCGCCGCCGAACAGCGCGTCGATCACCGCGAACACCAGCGTCGGGTCGCACACGATCAGCCCGCTGCCGCGCAGCGGCCGCACGCTGACGATGTTGAAGTTGGTGGGCACCACGATCTCGCGCAGGAAGGCGCTGTACTTCTGCACCTTGATGCCGCCGATGGCGACTTCCGGGCTCTTGCGGATGAAGTTGAACAGCCCCACGCGGATGTTGCGCGCGAACCGCTCGTTGATGATCTCCATCGTGGGCATGCGCCCACGGACGATGCGTTCCTGGCTCGCGAGGTTGTACTCGCGTATGCCGCCGACCTGCTCCTCCTCGGCTTCGAGCTTCTGGCTCTCGCCGGTGATGCCCTGGAGCAGTGCATCGACTTCGTCTTGGGAAAGGATCTGCTGATTCATGGCAGGCGCCGGGCGCTACTGGACGATGAAGTTGGAGAACAGGACCTGGGTCACCGGGCTTTCGACGGCGGCCTTTTTCTTCTTCTTCTTTTTCTTGGTGCCGTCCGCGGCTTCTTCGTCTTCTTCTTCCAGCTCGATGCCCATGGGCCGCACCGACTCGCGCATGATTTCCTTGGCGAGCTTTTCCTTGCCCTCACGGCTGAGCAGCTCGGCCGCCGTCTTGTGCGACAGCACCATCAGCACATTGCTGCGGATCGCTGGCATGTAGGCCTTGATCTGGTCGGCGAACTTCGGGTCTTCGACCTGCAGCGTGACGCCGACCTGGGCGAAGCGGTCCACGTCCTTGTCGGCCAGGTTGACGGTGAACGGGTCCAGCGGCACGAAGGTGGGCGGGTGGTCGGGCTTGGCGTGCGCCTTGGCCTTGACGGGGGCCTCCACGGCCTCGCCGTCCTCGCCTTCCTCGGCGGCAGGCTTCTTCTTGAGCAGCATGAAGGCCGCACCACCCCCGACCAGCACGAGCACGAGCACGGCCGCCAGGATGATGATCAGCTTCTTGCTGCCGCCCCCCTTGGGCGCAGCAGCAGCAGGTTCCGCAGCCGGCGCAGTCGCCATGAAAACTCCTTGAATCGTCCACCGCCCGGGTGGCCCATGACGGGCCTTGGGCACTTTGCGGTCGATTATTGACCCGGGCTGGCCGGGGCAAACCTCGATCAGGTCAAGCCAGGCGTGGCTATTTCCGCTTCAGCGTCAGGCAAATGTGTCGAGCAGGCCGGCGGCGCGGCGAACGGAGGCCGTCGCGGGGGTGCCGGCCGCCGCATTGGCACCTCCGACGCCGCCCGCACCTGCCGTGCGGCTGCTGCCGCGGTCTTCAGTGCTGCGGGCGTCGGCGCTGCCGCCTTGGGCGTCGCGCGGGGATTGCTGGAACACGCCGCCACCCGACAGGGTCAGCCCCTGGCCTTGCAGCGCGGCGGCCAGGTCGGGCAGGCTCTGCTCCAGCGCCTGGCGGGTTTCGGCATGCAGGGCATGGAAGGACACCTGGGCCTGTGCGCCGTCCACGATGATCTGCACCGCCACGGGGCCCATGTCGGCCGGGTTGAGCTGCAGCTCGGCGTGCTGCACGCCGTCGGCGGCCAGCAGGCTGACGTTGGCGGCCAGCTCCGGCGCAAAGCCCGGGCTGTGCAGCGCGGCATGCACCTGGCCGCCTGCGGGTGCGGGCGCGGCGTCGCCGCCGGCGACCGTGGGCGGCAGGGACTGGGCCAGCATGGCCGCGAAGTTGGGCGCCGCGCCCTCGGTGGCGCCGATGCTGCGCGGCGCGGCCGCCGCGGCCGCCTCGGCCGTGACGCGGGCACTCGTGGCCTGCAGCGTGTCGGTGCTCGGGCTGCGGGACGGCGTGGCGGTCTTGTCGTTGCCCAGCTCGATCGCCTTGGCGCGCGGGCTGTCGGTGGGCCGCACGGCGGTGTCGGTGAGGCGCCTGTCCTTGGTGGACGTGTCGTCGCCGGCCATCGGGCGCGTGCCGGCGTCTGGGGCGCCTTCATCGCCGCCCGGCGTGCCGCGCGGGGTGCGCAAGGCGCGGCCACCCGAGGCCACCGACGCGCCCGCCGCTGCGTCTGCGGTCGGGACGGCGCTCGTTGCGGTCGGGTCGGCTGCCGGGCTCGGTGCGGCCGTCGTCTGGTTGGGCAGGGCCAGGCCGATGAGCTGGGCGAACTCGGTCAGGCTCGAGGCCTGCTCGGTGTCGTCTTGCGCCACCTCCTGGCCGGCAGCCGCCTCGGCCGTGTCGGCCACGGTGCCCGCGGTGTCGCTGGTGGCCGTCGTGGGCGCCGCTGCAGCGTCTGCCGGCTTGCCGGCCGTGCCTTCGGCCGGGCGTGGGGCGGCTGCGCCGCCGGCCTTGGGCTGGGCGCCGGCCGCTTCCTTGCGGCGGGCCGCGGCGTTGGCAGCGGCGGTGTTGGCTGCCGGCGGGGCGCTGTCCGGCGCCGTCGGCACGGGGTCGGTGTGGGCCGGCGGGGTCAGCATCTCGGGCTGGTCGTTCAGGAACTGGGAGAAGCTCGGGCCGCCCGCGCTGCCAGAACCCGGCAGGCCGGGTTGGCCGGGCAGGCCGCCTGGCGGCAGGAGGGCGGGCTTGGGCGAGACGAACTGGGCACTGCTGACCATGGTGCGTCTCCTCAGGCGTGGGCCGCGCGGCGCAGGTGGGCGCGGGCAGCGAACTCGTCGGTGGCGCGCTGCTCGCGGCGCTGGGCCAGCTTGGCGGCCTCGGCCTGGCGGCGGGCGATGAGCTGGCGCAGCGCGGCCACGCGCAGCTCGGCCTGGCGCAGGGCCTCGCGGGCACGGACCTGGCGCTGGTCGGCGTTGTGGGCGATGTGGCCCTGGCTGTCCACGGCCTGGTTCAGCCGCTGGCCGAAGCTCTGGTAGCAGGCGACGATGTCCATCGTGGTGGCCTGCGCGAAGCTCTGCGTCCAGCGCTGCTGGTAATCCTGGCGGTAGCCGGACAGCTCGCCATGCTGGGCGCGCGCGGCCTGCGCCTGGGCGCTGGCGGCATGCAGGGCCTGGGCGGCTGCGTCGCGCTCGCCCTCGGCGCGTTCGAGCAGCAGGCTCAGGGTGTCGGTGGCAGTGGCACTCATTCGAACTCCAGCGCAGCGCCAAACCGGCGGTCCGGCGCTCAGTCGTTATCGGCAGGCACCCAACGGGTGTTTAGGTGCCTTGGACCACGGCCTGCAACTGGCTGACGCTGGCGTGAAGAAGTGCCGGGCTGTGCATGTCCTGCTGCAGCAGCCGCGTCATGTCGGCGTGCAGGCGAACGGCCAGGTCCAGCTCGAGGTCCGCCCCGGGGGCGTAGGCGCCGAGCTGGATCAGGTCGCGGGCCTTGTTGTATTTCGCCAGAAGCTGGCGGAACCGACGGGCGGAATCGACCTGGTTTTGGGGTGCAACACTGGTCATCACCCGCGAGATCGAGCGTTCGATGTCGATGGCGGGGTAGTGGCCGGCCTCGGCCAGCTCGCGGGAGAGCACGATGTGGCCGTCCAGGATGCCGCGCGCCGCGTCGGCGATCGGGTCCTGCGGGTCGTCACCCTCGGTCAGCACGGTGTAGAAGGCCGTGATCGAGCCTTCGCCCGGCAGGCCGTTGCCACTGCGCTCCACCAACTGCGGCAGCTTGGCGAAGCAGCTCGGCGGGTAGCCCTTGGTGGCCGGCGGCTCGCCGATGGCCAGGGCGATCTCGCGCTGGGCCATGGCGTAGCGGGTGAGGCTGTCCATCAGCAGCAGCACGTGGCGGCCTTCGTCGCGGAAGTGTTCGGCGATGGCCGTGGCGTAGTGGGCGCCCTGCATGCGCATGAGCGGCGGCGCGTCGGCCGGCGCGGCCACGACGACGCTGCGGCGCAGGCCTTCCTCGCCGAGGATGTCCTCGATGAATTCCTTCACTTCGCGGCCGCGCTCGCCGATGAGGCCCACGACGATCACGTCGGCCTGGGTGTAGCGGGCCATCATGCCCAGCAGCACCGACTTGCCCACGCCCGTGCCCGCGAAGAGGCCCAGGCGCTGGCCGCGGCCGACGGTGAGCAGCGCATTGATGGCACGAACGCCGGTGTCCAGCGGCATGCGCACCGGGTCGCGGTCCATCGCGTTGATGGGGCGGCGCACCATGGGCTCGTTGTGGATGTCGGCGAGTTCGCCGCCGCGGTCCAGCGGGTGGCCGTGCGGGTCGACGACGCGGCCGAGCAGGCCGTCGCCCATGGGCAGGTGCAGGCCGCGGTCCTCGCCGCGGCGCCACGGGTGCAGTGGCTGCCCGAGCTTGGGGGCCAGCGGCGGCAGGTGGCGCGGCACGACGGTGGCACCGCTGGACAGTCCCTGCACCTCGTCGGTGGGCATCAGGTAGGCGCGGTCGCCGGAGAAGCCCACCACCTCGGCGTTCACCGGCGCGGCGCCGCGGCGCGGGTTGTTGCCGCTGCTGGGCATGCGGATGCGGCAGACCGAGCCCAGCGGCACCTTGATGCCGGTGGCCTCCAGCACGAGGCCGGCCACGCGCACGAGCTTGCCCTGGCACTCCAGCGGCGCGGCGTTGCCGGCCAGCGTTTCCAGGTCGCCCAGGTAGCGTTGCCAGCGGGCGGTGCGCTCAGTCGGCATCGGGGTCGGCATCGGTGTCGCCGCCGCGGCGGTCTTCCCAGATGGATTGCTGGCCGATGGCCGAGACGGCCTGCAGCCAGCGGGCGGCCAGGGTGGCGTCGACGCTGGCGACGTCGGCGTCGACCTTCACGCCGCCGCGCGCCACCTCGGCGTCGGGGATGAGCTGGGCCTCGCGGGCTTCCAGCTCGCGGCCGGCGCCGTCGTGCACGAGGTCGAAGTCGTCGGGGTGCACACGCACCCGCACGTGGCGGGCCGACAGCTGCAGCGCCTCGACGGCGTCATGGGCCACGCGGGCGATGAGCTCCGGGCGGGTCTCGAGCTCGCTGCGCACGACCTGGCGGGCCAACTCGACGGCGATGCGGGCGACCGAGGCCGCCATGTCGTCCTCCAGCGCGCGCATCTCGGTGTCGAAGTTCTCCACCAGCGTGCCGATCTGCGCGCTCATCTGCTTGGCAAAGCTTTGCTTGAAAGCGTCCAGCGCGGCCATGCCGTCGCGGTAGCCGTCCTGGTAGCCGCTCTGCCGGGCGGCATGCACCTGCTCCTGCACGCTGGGCTCGGGCGGCGGGGGCGGCTCCACGGGGGCTGCGGCCGGCGCGGGTGCGGGCGGCATGCCCGGGCGCATGGGCGCGAAGGGCGAGGCCGGGTTGCTGCCGAGGTTGTCCAGGCTCCAGGCCTTGGCGCCCTGGATTTCTTCGCCGGGGATGAAGCGCGCGTAGGTGGCGCGGCGCTCCCCTTCGCGGCGCTCGGGTGGCGGGACTTGGCGAGGCGGTTGGCGACTGGTGGCCATGTCAGCGGTCCGAAGTGGGAACACAGCCACAGAGGCACAGAGACACAGAGAGGCAGGGCTCGTCTCTGTGTCTCTGTGCCTCTGTGGCTTGTTTCATGGGCGTGGGACGGGTGGGGCCTGCCGTCATACGAACTGGTCGTCGCCGCCGCCCGCGAGGACGATCTGGCCTTCGTCCACCAGACGGCGCACGATCTTGAGCATTTCCTTCTGCTCGGCCTCCACCTCCGACAGCCGCACCGGGCCGCGGGTGTCGAGGTCTTCGCGCAGGGTCTCGGCGGCGCGGGTGGACATGTTGCGGAAGATCTTCTCGCGCAGGTCGGCGCTGGCGCCCTTGAGGGCCACGACCAGGCTTTCGCTCTGGACTTCCTTGAGCATGGCCTGGATGCCCTTGTCGTCGATCTTGTTCACGTCGTCGAACGTGAACATGTTGTCCATGATCTTCTGGGCCAGGTCGGAGTCGGCCTCGCGGATGTAGTCGAGCACCGAGGCTTCCACGCTCGAGCCCATCATGTTGATGATCTCGGCCGCGGTCTTGGCGCCGCCCAGCGAGCTCTTCTTCATGCGCTCGCCGCCGGCCAGGATCTGGCTCATGACCTCGTTGAGGTCCTTCAGCGCGGTCGGCTGGATGCCGTCGAGCGTGGCGATGCGGATCAGCACCTCGTTGCGGCCCCGCTCGGTGAAGAGCTTGAGGACCTGGCTGGTCTGGTCGAAGTCGAGGTGGGCCAGGATGGCCGCGATGATCTGCGGGTGCTCGTTGCGCAGCAGCTCGGCCACGCTGGCCGCGTCCATCCACTTCAGGCTCTCGATGGAGGAAACGTCGCTGCCCTGCAGGATGCGGTCCAGCAGCAGGTTGGCCTTGTCCTCGCCGAGGGCCTTGCGCAGCACGGCGCGCACGTATTCGTCGGTGTCGGTGACCAGGGTGCTCTGGGTTTCGGCAACGGCGTCGAACTTGTCCAGCACCGTCTCGACCTGGGCGCGCTTGATGACCTTGAGCTTGGCGATCGTCTCGCCCAGCGCCTGCACTTCCTTGGGAGACAGGTGCTTGAAGACCTCGCTGGCTTCTTCCTCGCCCAGCGACATCAGCAGGATTGCAGCGTTCTCGATGCCCTTGTCATCCATGTTCAAACCTCAGCGCCAGACGCGGGGCCTTCTCGAGCGGCCGCCATGGAACTGGCTTTGCCAGGCCATCGGCGGCGCCCCTTGAGGGGCTCGCGAAGCGAGTAGGGGTGGTCCACGTCATGCGGCTTCGCCGGACATCCAGTCGCGCATGATGTTGGCGACGGCCACCGGATTGTCGCGCGCCAGGGCACGGGCGCGTTCGAGTTTTTCGCTGTGGACCGGCGCTTCGAGCTTGGGCATGCCGTCGGGGCCCGGCAGCAGCTCGGTGTCGTCCACGACCTCGTCCACGGTCTCGGGCTTGTCCTGCGGCGGCAGCGGCGCGGCCGCCTTGATGGCCGGGCGGATCATGCCGAACACGGCGATCAGCGCGATGGCCACGAAGGCCAGCGGCACGATGGCGCTGCGGGCGATGTCGATGAGCCAGGGCTGCTTGTAGAAGGGCACGTCCGTCGGCTCGACCTTGTCGACGACGAAGGGCGCGCTGATGACCTTGACCGAGTCGCCGCGGTCGGCGTTGAAGCCCATGGCTTCCTTGACGAGGTCGGTCAGTCGCGTGATCTCTTCAGCGGGCACGGGCTGGTTGGTCGTCTTGCCCTTGGCGTCGGTCACTGAGCGGTGGTTGACGACGATGGCGGCGTTCAGGCGCTTGACGTTGCCCACGGCGCCGCGGGTGACGCGCACGGTCTTGTCGAGTTCGTAGTTGGTGACCTGCTCGCGGCGGTTGCTGGTGTTGCCGGCGCCGCCTTGGGCGGCCTGCAGCGGGGCGCTCGCGCCGTTGACGGGGGCGGTGGCGGGCACCGGCGGCTGGTTGGTCGCAGCACCCGGCACACCGGTGGGCGGTGCGGCGTTGCCGTTGGTGCTTTCGTTGCTCTGGTTGGAGCGCACCGCGGCCTGGGTGTTGGGGCCCTGGTTGGGGCGGTATTCCTCGGCGGTGGCTTCGGTCTGGGAGAAGTCGACGTCGGCCGTGACGGTGGCGCGCAGGTTCTCGCGGCCGACGACCGGCTCGAGCAGCTCGAAGATGCGCTTGTTGTAGCCGGCCTCGATCTGCTGCTTGTACTGCAGCTGCTGGCCGTCCAGGCCGGTGGCGGGGTCGGCGCCGGTTTGGGAGAGCAGGGCGCCCGTCTGGTCGAGCACGCTCACGGCCTTGGGGTTGAGCTCGGGCACGCTGCTGGAGACGAGGTGCACGATGCCGGCGACCTGGCTGCGGTCCAGCGTGCGGCCGCCGCGCAGGGTCAGCATGACGCTGGCGCTGGGCTTTTGCTGTTCGCGGAAGAAGCCGTTTTGCTGCGGCATGGCCAGGTGCACGCGGGCGTCGGCCACGTCGGACATGGCGGTGATGGTGCGGGTGAGTTCGCCTTCGAGGGCGCGCTGGAAGTTCAGCCGCTCGTTGAACTGGGTCTGGCCGATGCTGGACTTGTCCATCAGCTCAAAGCCGACCGCGTTGCCGGTGCCGCCCTTGGGCAGGCCCTGCGCGGCGAGCTTCATGCGCAGCTCGTACACCTGGCCGGCCGGCACGAGGATGGTGCCGCCAGCCTCATGCTTGTAGGGCACCTGCATGGCCGAGAGCTGGCCGATGACGGCGCCGCCGTCCTTGTCCGCCAGGCCCGTGAAGAGCGGGCGGTAGTCGCCCTGGCTGGACCACAGCGTGATGGCCAGCACCGCGCCGGCCAGGGCCAGCAGGCCGGCACCCATGGTCAGCTTGCTGCGCAGCGGCAGGCCGTTCAGGCGCTGCACGAAGTTGGGCTGGGCGTCGACCGGCGTGATCATCACCGGGGCGGCGGCAGCGGAGGCGCTCAGGGCGTTGTCCATCGAGGGGCGAAGGGCGAGAGGAGGGTCGGGGAGTCGACCGATGGCGCAGATTATTTGTGGGCGCCCCCCTCAAGAAAGCGCCGAAGTGGCCGACCACGCCCGCGCATCTCGGCGCTTCGGGGGTGTGACTTGCTGCCAAAGTGCGGCTCCATGGACATGAAGCTGCGCCCCTTCGACTTTGCCCAGGCTGCCGCCCGTGCAGGGCTGACGGTCAATGGCCAGCCTCTGGCCGTCAAGCCGGCCGCCACGGGCGGCGCGAGCTTTGGCGACGCCATGGCCCAGGCGCTCAAGGGCGTGAGCGCCCAGCAGACCGAGGCCTCCCGGCTGCAGCGCGAGGTTCAGCTGGACAACCCCACCGTGAGCCTCGAAGAGACGATGGTGGCGATGCAGAAAGCCCAGATCGGCTTCCAGGCGACGCTGCAGGTGCGCAACCGCCTGGTCTCGGCCTACTCCGAGATCATGAACATGCAGATCTGAGCCCTGCGTTGCTGGGCGCGGCGGGATCAGCAGCCGTCGTTCTTGCGGGCGTCCGTGCCGCAGATCTGCGGCCGGCCCAGCGGGTTCAGGTCGATGCGCAGCTGCTGGTTGCGGTCGTTGGAGATGCCGATGCGCGTCCAGTCCAGCGCCTGCCCGAGCCCGCCCTGGAAGGTGACGCTGCGGCCCGACTGCAGCAGGGTGCCCTTGTACTCGTGGAAGGCCATGCCGCCGATCTCGCAGCGCGGGGCGCCGGTGTTGCAGCTGCACGGGCCCTGGCGGCTCAGGCCCCAGCACCATTCCCGGCCGCTGTTGAAGCTGACGTAGATGTTGCGACCCTCGTCCACGCTGAGCGTGCGCGCGCGCCGCAGGTCCAGCTCGAGCAGGCCGGCCACGTGGCGCAGCCGCTGGCGTGCGATGTAGTCCGCATAGTTGGGCACGGCCACCGACAGGATGATCGCCAGGATCGCCATCACGAAGGCGACCTCGATGAGCGTGAAGCCGCGACGTGGCCGCAGGGTCATGGGTCGAGCTTCAGCAGGCGGCGGCGCTTTTGCGTCTGGTCGACGTAGACCTGCAGCGAGCGCGCCGCATTCGCGTCGAGCTCGACGAAGGCGCAGCCGAGTTGCTGCATGCCCTGCAGGTCGCCGCTGATGGGGCTGACGTGGTGGGGCAGCAGGGAGATGCGCAGCGCGCTGATGCGGTCCAGCTCCAGCACCAGGCCCTCGGCCACCACGCCGGTGGGCAGGGCGGGGAAGTCGGGCGGCAGGGCCAGCGCCAGGCCGCCGATGCTGATGTCCAGCACCCTCAGCGCACGTCCGGGCTGGTTGCCGCCGGGCAGCACGACGCGGGGGTAGGTGCTGCCGGCCGGCTGCACCCGGTAGGACTGGCGGCGCTGGAAACGGTAGAGCCGGGTCGGCAGCGTGCTGCGCAGCACGGCGCCTTGGTCGCCGCTGACCAGCACCGGCGCGTCCAGCTCGAACTGCAGCTTGATGGTGCCCAGGTAGGCCACCGCGGTGATCTCGCCGCCGGCCACCAGCGCCTGGCTGATGCCGTCGGGGTCGGCGCCGATCGCCAGGCCGATGAGGTCGGCGTCGGGGTCGAGCGCCACGATGCGGCTGGACAGCCCGTGGCCCTGGGGGCCGCTCAGGCGCACGCCTTCGCCGTCACGCTGCAGTTGCTGCAGGTAGGCCGTGATCTCGGCCGCGGAAGCGACGCGGAGTTCCTCGGGAATGGCTTCTGGAGCGCTCATGCCGCGATGGTAGTCGCCCGGCGCGGGGGCCGCGCGGGTCTCGCTCCTCAATGCACGAGCCGGCTCTTGCCTTTGAGCACGTGATCGAGGTCTTCGAGCCAGGGCTCGGCCAGGTGGCGGATCTCGGCGTCGTTCAGCAGGATGCGCTGCATGATGCGCGTCTTGAGCTGCGACTCGCTGGCGCCCAGCTGGCTGTGGTTGGCCGCAGCCTTGAGCTGGGAGATGAGCAGCACGCAGGCCCCTTCGAGCTTGACGACTTCGTCCCAGTTGCCGGTGCGGGCGGCGGACAGCATGTCGGCGCTGGCTTGCTCGATGGCTTCGTAGTAGTTCAGCAGTTCGGAGTTCATAGGGAAGTCACCGGCTGGATCTTGTGGAGGGGGCTCAGGCGGCGCGCGCAGCGTCGGCGCCCAGGGCGGCCGGCGTCTGTGCGATCGCGTTCCAGGCTTCGCGCACCGGGGCCAGCAGGCGCTGGCATTCCTCGATGGCCGCCAGGTCGCTGTGCAGGTTGGCCTGGGTCAGGCGCATGCAGACGTAGCCGTAGAGCTCGCGCAGGTCGACGGCGAGCTGGCCGGCGGACAAGTCCAGCCCGGCCCGCAGCCCTTCGTCGAGGATGCGCACGGCACGCGACAGCGCCCGGCCCTTGACTTCCACATGGCCGGCATGGATGGCCTGGGTGGCCTGGGCCATTGCATCGAAGGCGCCATCGAAGAGCATCGCCACGAGGCGGTGGGGGCTGGCGGCCTGGACATCGGTCTCCAGCCCCACCTTGGCGTAGAGGGTGGCGCGCTGGTTGCGGGATGCGAAGGGGGAGGACATGTTGCCGTACATGGGGTGTCGGGGGTTGGCGTCGTCGTGTTGACTGTTTTTCGGCCTTCCCGGGGCTGACTTGAGCCGGCCTTCGCCGGAACTTGTCATGAACTGTGCGGCTATTCCGCCCACCTGGGAAGCCGGCGGCCGCCCCTGAAATGCAAACGGCGACCCGGAGGTCGCCGTTGCCCGATGCCCGGTGGGCTGGTCAGGAGTTGTTCAGCAGGTTCATCTGCTGCGTCACGTAGCTGGACAAGCCGCTGAGCTTGCTCATCTGCGTGTCCAGCGCCGAGTAGCGGGCGCGCAGGCGGGCCTCCGACGCGGTCACCCGGTCTTCGAGCTGGTCCTGGCGCTTGTTGTTGTTGTCGATCTCCTTCTGGATGCCGGTCTGGCGGCTGGAGACGCGGCCATCCGTGCTGAGCGCGCCGTCCACGTAGCTGCGGATGCGTTGCGCGAAGCCGTCGTTGCTGCTGACGCCGCCACTGTCCAGCCCCATGAAGAGCTGCTTGAGGCTGTCCAGATCGCTCAAGGCCGTGCTGAGCTTGCTGTCGGTGGTCTTGATGTTGCCGTCGCTGCCGGCCTCCAGGCCGATCTGCGCCAGGCGGCTGAGGGAACCACCGGCCAACGAGGTGCTGCCGCCGATGATGGTGCGCAGCTGGCTCTGCAAGCCGATCGCGGTGGAGTCGCCCTGCAGGGCGCCGGCCGTCTTGCTGCCGGCGTCGTACTTGGTCTGTTCGCGCAGCAGGGCGTTGACGGCGTTGTAGGCGGTGGTGAAGTCGGTGATGAGCTTCTTGATCGAGTCCTTGTCCTGGCTCACGGCGACGCTGGCCGGCACGCTCGTGGTCTTGAGCAGCGTGATGTTGAGGCCGTCGATGGCCTCCTTGAGCGTGTTGGATTCGGAGCTGATCTCGATGCCGTTGATCAGTGCGCGGGCGTTTTGCGCCGGCAGCGTCTGGATCATGGACGTGACGCCGATGCGGGGGTCGTAGCCCAGGTCGGTCAGACCGCCGCTGGCGTCGATGCGAAAGCCGTTGGTCTCGCCGGTGGCGTTGGAGCGCAGCGTGAGGCGCGAGCCCGTGGCGTCGTTCACGATGGCGGCGGTGACGCCGGCGCCGGCGGCATTGATGGCGTCGCGGATGCCGGTGAGCGTGTCCTGGCCCGCGCCGATGTTGATGGTGACGGCCGTGGCGCCGGCCTTGTCGGTGAAACCGGTGTAGGTGGGCGGGTCGGCGCCGTCGGTGGCCCAGGTGCCCAGGGTGATGGTGAGGCTGCCCTGGCCCACCGTCGTCGACGCGCTGGCGTAGGACGTGCCGCCGACCAGCGTCTGCGCCTGGGCGAGCTTCTTGACGTCCACCGACACGTTGCCGATGGCAGCGCCCGTGCCGGCGCTGACCGTGACGGACGTCGTGTCGCTGGACGTGGCGAGCGTGCCGCCCCAGGTGGTGGGCGAGGTGAGCTTGGAGGCGGCGTCACGCAGGGTGGACAGGGCGCTTTGCACCTTGCCGTAGGTCGACAGCTCCGTCTTGAGGTTGTCGGTGCGCTTGGCCAGCTGGGTGATCGGCGTGCGTTCGGCAGCGATGAGCTTACTCACCAGCGTCTCGACGTCGAGGCCGCTGCCGATGCCTGCAGAACTGATGGTTGCCATGCTGCTCAATACAAAAAGGCCGATATGCCAGGGGTATATCGGCTGGTTGATTCCGGAACTTTAGGCCCCGGAGCGAATTTTGTCTGCGCCTGGCGCCGGGCGCGTCAGCGTTGCAGCAGCGACAGCACCTGCTGCGGCAGCTGGTTGGCCTGGGCGACCATCGCCGTGCCGGCCTGCTGCAGGATCTGCGCACGGCTCATGTTCGCGGTTTCGGCCGCGAAGTCGGCGTCCATGATCCGGCTGCGGGCGGCGGTCTGGTTCTCGACCGAGACCTGCAGGCCCGAGATCACCGCGTCGAAGCGGCTCTGCGCGGCACCGAGCGTGGCGCGCTCGCTGTTGATCGTGTCCAGCGCTGCGTCGAGGCCTTCGATCACGGTGGCGATGGCGCTCGCGTCGGCCGCGCTGCCGATGCCGTTCGTCGGCGCGTTGCCGCCGGTGCCGGCCACGCTGGTCAGCGTCGCCTCGGTGGTCATGTTGGTGGTGACGATGTCGATCGAGTCGTTCGTCGTCACGTTGGCGCCGACCTGGAAGGTCTGCGAGCCCGAGTCGCCGGCCAGGATGGCGCGGCCGTTGAAGGTCGTGCCGCCGACGACGCGCTGGATTTCCTTCGCCAGCTCGCCGTATTCCTTGTTCAGCGATTCCTTGTCGCTCGCCGAGTTGGTCGCGTTGCGCGCCT
>JAEUPJ010000014.1 GCA_016790285.1 Roseateles sp.
ACACGCAGCGCAGCACCGGCTGCGGCGCCGCCGTGGCGACGCCGGTCGAGGGTGCGGCCGGCGCCGGCTTGGGGCGCCGCCGCTGCAGGAAGGCCTTCAGCCCTGAAAGGATCGAGTCCATTTGCATTTGTGCAATTATAGTTGTCGGATCGTCATGCCACCAACAGGGTTCCCGCCGGGCCGGATGTCGCTGCGCCAGTTCATCTCCACCCGCGCGCGGCTGCGTGCGATGAGCGCCGTGCGCGCCGGTGCCGCGCTCACCTGGGCCGAGGCGGCCCGCCGGCTCGACCTGCGCGAAGACCTGTACGAGGACCGGCGCCACCGCACGCCAACGCGGCCGGTGCGTGTGCTGCTGCTGGGCGCCGGCAACCGCGGCAGCGTGTACGCGCGCTACGCGCTGCTGGCGCCGCGCGAGATGCAGGTGGTGGCCGTGGCCGACCCCAACCCCAAGCGCCTGCAGGCCACGGGCGACGCCCACGGCGTACCACCCACGCGCCGCTTCCGCCACTGGCAGGAAGCGCTCAACAGCGGTCGCGAGGCGCTGGGCGCCGATGCGGTGATCATCGCCACGCCCGATCGCGAGCACACCGCGCCCTGCCTGCAGGCGCTGGACCTGGGCCTGGACGTGCTGCTGGAAAAGCCCATCGCCCCCACCGAGCCGGAGTGCCGCCAGATCCTGGCCGCCGCACGCGCCAGCGGCCGCATCGTGGGTGTGTGCCATGTGCTGCGCTATTCACCCTACTTCCGCGAGCTGAAGGCGCTGCTCGACGCCGGCGCCGTGGGCCAGGTCATCAGCGTGCAGCACCTGGAGCCGATCGAGCACACGCACATGAGCCACAGCTACGTGCGCGGCCACTGGCGCAGCAGCCAGAGCGCCACGCCCATCATCCTGGCCAAGAGCTGCCACGACACCGACATCATCCGCTGGCTGGTGGGCGACCACGCCGACAACGTGCACTGCTTCGGCAACCTGAAGTGGTTCACCGCCATCAACGCGCCGCCCGGCAGCACCGAGCGCTGCACCGACGGCTGCGCGGTGGAGCGTGAGTGCCCCTACTCGGCGCTGCAGATCTACTGGCGCGACCGCAAGCGCCTGTACGTGTTCGACCTGCCCCAGGACCAGCGCGGCCGCTGGGGCGAACTCATCCTGCAGGGCCTGCGCGAAACCGACTACGGCCGCTGCGTCTACCGCATGGACAACGACCAGCCCGACCACCTCACGGTGAACATCCTGTTCCGCAACGGCGTCACCGCGGGTTTCTCGATGGAGGCGCATGTCAGCTACGAAGGCCGGCGCACGCGCATCATGGGCAGCCAGGGCGACATCGTGGGCAACATGGAGAGCTTCACGCTCACCAGCTTCCGCAGCGGCCAGCGCAAGGTCTGGAGCCTGAAGACCGACGCACACGGCGGCGGCGACCACCGCATGCTCAAGGACTGGCTGCAGGCGGTGAGCCAGCGCGACCCTTCGCTGCTGACCTCTTCGATCGAGGACTCGGTGGAAAGCCACCTGATGGCCTTCGCCGCCGAGCGCAGCCGGCTGCAGCGCACGATCGAGGACGTGCGGCTGTAGCGCCGCGTTTGCACGCCGTCACGGTGTTGACAAGCGGCGCCGCTAGCGTCAGCGGCACGCGGCCCCTTTCGAGCCGCGAGCGAGGAACGACATGACGACTTCGACCTTCCGGGCCGCGCTGTGCGCTGGCCTGATGGCGGCGCTGCTGGCGCCGCTGGCGGTACAGGCCCATGGCAACGGCAACGGCAACAACGCCCAGGCGCCCAAACGCCCGCTGGTCATCGGCCACCGCGGCGCCAGTGGCCACCTGCCCGAGCACACGCTCGAGTCCTACGCGCTGGCCATCGAGCTCGGCGCCGACTACATCGAGCCCGACCTCGTGGCCACGAAGGACGGCGTGCTGATCGCGCGGCACGAGCCGAACATGATCAACACCACCAACGTGGCCTCGCTGCCGCAGTTCGCGAGCCGCCGGCGCACGATGGTGGTGGACGGCGTGCCCGAGGTGGGCTTCTTCGCCAGCGACTTCACGCTGGCCGAGATCCGCACGCTGCGCGCCGTGCAGGCCTTCGGCGAACGCGACCAGGGCTTCAACGGCAGCTACCGCATCCCGACCTTCGACGAGGTCATCGAGCTCGCCAAGCGCAAGGGCGCGGATGAAGGCCGCACGATCGGCGTCTACCCCGAGACCAAGCACCCCACCTACCACCAGCAGCTGGGCCTGGCGCTGGAAGACCGCGTGCTGCACGTGCTGCAGCGCCATGGCTGGAACCACCGCAACGCGCCGGTGTTCATCCAGAGCTTCGAGCAGGCCAACCTCAAGTACCTGCGCACGCGCAGCTCGGTGAAGCTGGTGCAGCTGATCGACGCCGACGACGTGGCGCCCAACGGCACCATCACCTACGCCGCGCCCTTCGACCGGCCCTACGACTGGGCCGTGAGCGGCCGCGCGGGCACCTTCGGCGATCTCGTCACACCGGCCGGCCTGGCCGAAGTGCGCACCTACGCCGACGGCATCGGCCCCTGGAAGCCCTACCTCATCAGCAGCGCCTGCGTGACGGTGGCCGCCAACGGGCGTTGTGCGGACATCAACGGCGACGGCCTCGTCAACGACGCCGACCGCCGCCTGCTGCCGCCCAGCAACGTGATGGCCAACGCGCAGGCTGCCGGGCTGCTGGTGCACCCCTTCACGTTCCGCAACGAGCAGCGCCGCCTGGCCAGCAACTTCACCGGCAACCCGGTGAACGAATACCTGGCGTTCTACGACCTGGGCGTGGACGGCCTCTTCACCGACTTCCCCGAGACCGCCGTGGTCGCGCGTGTGCTGCACCTGCTGAAGAAGGACCCCGACGCTGCGCGCTGCCTCGTCAACAACCGCTGGCATCCCAGCTGCCGCGGCATCCGCTGGCTGAACGCGAACTGACGGCACACCAGCCGCCGCCGCGGGGCTCGGGGCATCATCCGCCCCCATGGACCAGCATTACCTGACTCCGCTGTTCTCGCCGCGTTCGGTGGTGGTGTTCGCGGGCCCCGATGGCGAGCCCGCGCGGCAGACGCGCCTGGCGCGGGTGCTGCGCGAGGCGCTGGCCTCGGCGCCCGGCGCACCGGCGGGGCCGCCGCCGCGTTTCATCGACCTGCGCCTCACCGGCACGCTGGCCGAGCTGGCGGCGGCCCGGGCCGACCTGGCCGTGATCGCGCTGCCGCCCGAAGAGACGGCGGCGGCGCTGGAAGTGGCCGGCCGCACCAAGTGCCGCAGCGCGCTGATCCTGTCGCCCGGCACGGCGGCCGAGCCGGCCGACTCGCTGCGCAAGATCGCGCGCCGTGAGGGTGTGCACCTGCTCGGGCCCAACAGCCTGGGCTTCCAGCGCCCGCACCTGAACCTGAACGTGAGCGCCCTGGGCCCGCTGGCTGCGGCGGGCTCGCTGGCGCTGGTGTCGCAATCGGCGTCGCTGACCACGGCCATGCTGGACTGGGCGCGCGCCAACGCGGTGGGTTTCTCGGCCGTGGTGACGCTGGGGCCCCACCCGGCGCTGGACCTGGCGCAGGTGCTCGACTTCCTGGCCAGCGACGCCCGCACCCAGAGCATCGTGGTGTACCTGGAGGGCATCGCCAGCGCGCGCCGCTTCATGAGCGCCTTGCGCTCGGCCGCCAACGCCAAGCCGGTGGTGGTGCTGAAGGCCGGGCGGCATGAAGGCGGGCAGGGCGCGGCGCAGACCCACAGCCGCGCCATCGTCGGCAGTGACGACGTCTTCGACGCCGCCCTGCGCCGCGCCGGTGCGGTGCGCGTGAAGAGCTTCGTGGAGATGTTCTCGGCGGCCAAGTGCCTGGCCTCGCGCTACCGGCCGGTGGGGCGGCGGCTGGCCGTCATCACCAACGGCGGTGGGCCGGGTGTGCTGGCGGCCGATTGGATCAACGAGATCGACCTCGAGCTCGGCCGCCTGGGCGGCGAGCAGCAGGCGGCGTTGAAGGCACTGCTGCCGGCACAGGCACAGCTGGGCGACCTGATCGACCTCTCACCCGAGGCCGAACCCCCGCACTACGCCGCCGCGCTGGAAGCCGCCGGCCGCGACCGCGGCATCGATGGCGTGCTGGCGATCTATTCACCACCGCCCGGCAGCACCGAGGCCGAAGCCGATGCCGTGGTGCGTGCCCTCGGTGAAGCGCGCGCCGCCAGCGGCAAGCCCTTGCTCGCCTGCTGGATGGGCGATGTGCGCGTGAACGCCGCCCGCGCGCTGCTGGGCACCTTTGCGATCCCGCATTTCCGCACACCCGAGGCCGCGGTGGGCGCCTTCGGCAACATCGCCAGCTTCTACCGCCGCCAGCAGCTGCTGCAGCAGACGCCGCCGCCGCTGTCGGACGGGCCCGAGCCCGACATCGAAGGCGCGCGCCTCGTCATCGAGAGCGTGCTCGCCGAACGCCGCAGCACGCTCACCGAGATGGAGAGCAAGACGCTGCTGTCGGCCTTCCACATCCCGGTGACGCAGACGCTGCTGGCGCGCAGCCCGCACGAGGCGATGATGATCGCCACGCAGCTGGGCTTCCCGGTGGCGCTGAAGATCGATTCGCCCGACGTCACGCACAAGAGCGATGTCGGTGGCGTGGTGCTGGGCGTGAAGACCGCCGCCGCCGCGCGCGACGGTTACGCCGAGATGGTGCAGCGGGTGGCGGCCGCGCAACCGGGCGCGCGCATCAACGGCGTCACGGTGCAGAAGATGGCCGGCTCCAGCGCGCGGGGCCGCGAGGTGCACGTGGGCCTCGTCACCGACGACCCCTTCGGCCCGGTGATCGTCTTCGGCGCCGGCGGCACGAACATCGAGCTGATCGCCGACCGCGCGATGGAGCTGCCGCCGCTGAACCAGTACCTGGCGCGGCGTCTCATCGACCGCGCCCGCGTGGCCAGGACCTTGGGTGAATGGCACGGCGCACCGGCCGTGGACGTGGCGGCCATCGAGCGCATCCTGCTGCGCGTGAGCGACCTGGTGTGCCAGTTCCCGCAGCTGCGCGAGATGGACATCAACCCGCTCATCGTCGACGAGGGCGGCGCGGTGGCGGTGGATGCGCGCATCGTCGTGCAGCCCCACCCGCAGGCCAGCAGCACGCGGGTGCATGAACACCCGCACCTGGCCATCCTGCCGTACCCCGCGCGCTGGGAAGCGGTGTGGCCGCTGGCCGGCGGCGGCGAAGTGCAGGTGCGCCCGATCCGCCCCGACGACGCGCAGATGCTGCAGGCGCTGGTGCAGGGTGTCTCGGCCGAAAGCCGCTACATGCGCTTCGTCTCCGCGCTCACCGAACTGCCGGCGCCGATGCTGGCGCGGCTGACGCTGATCGACTACGACCGCGAGATGGCGCTGGTGGCGCTGCAGGAGGACCGCATCGTCGGTGTCTCGCGCATCGTCACCAACCCCGACCAGGCCAGCTGCGAGTTCAGCCTGCTGGTGGCCGACGAGATGGCGGGCAAGGGCCTCGGCTCGCGCCTGATGGAGGGCATCATGGCCGTGGCGCGCGACAAGGGCCTGAGCGAGATCGACGGCCTGGTGCTCAGCGGCAACGGCAAGATGCTGGCGCTGATGAAGCGCCTGGGCTTTGCGGTGAAGGCCTTCCCCGAAGACCCCGACTTCAGGCTCGTTTCACACACCCTCTGAACGCCGCCGCGGGCGGAGGGTCGTGACGAATTCACGTCAGGATCACTTGTGATCCTGAAGGACGTGTCTATTCGCAGCAATGGCACTCAAGTGGTGCCGCTACGGTTCCGATGACCGCGGATCGCAGCAGCTCATCGAGCCGAGCGATCCAAGGACCCATCCCAACAGGAACCACCATGAAGCTCGACAAGATCGTCCTCGCCGTCGCACTGGCCTTCGCCCTGGGCAGCACTCCCGCCCTGGCTGACAAGCCCGAGACGCCGAGCAAGCTCAGCGGCGGCAAGCTGATCACGGCGGCCGAGGCCAAGCAACTCGTTGCCACCAAGTCGGCCCAGTTCTTCGACACGCGCAGCGCCGTCAACTTCGGCAAGGGCCACGTGCCTGGCGCCGCCACGGCGTCGTACAAGGAGAAGAGCGAAGCCGTGCCCGACTTCGACGCCAGCAAGGACGAGTTCGACCTCGCCAAGCTGCCGGCCGACAAGAACGCCCGCATCGTGTTCTACAGCGACGGCCCCACCGGCTGGAAGTCGTACAAGGCCGCCGTCACCGCGGTGAAGGCCGGCTACCGCAACGTGATGTACCTGCGCGGCGGTTTCGCCGAGTGGGAAGCGGCCGGCAACGCGGTGGAGCGCTGAGGCAGCGCATGGCCTTCTTCCACCCCATCCCCACACGGCGGCTGATCACGCTGACCTTCGGCTTTGCGGCCGCGGCGTGCCTGGCCGCCGGGCTGGCGGGCTGGCGCAGCGCGGTCGACGTGCACGAGGCGAACGTGCAGACGCAGCGGGTGCTGGAGCTCGACTCGGAGGTCAACGCCAGCCTGCGCTCGCTCAACGAGCTGATCCTCACCAGCGGCTCCAAGGCCTCCGCCGAAGCCTTCCAGCAGGCGCAGAAGAGCCTTGAAGGCCACCTGGGTCAGGCACCCGCCGCGCTGGCCGAGCCGGTGCGCCGCTGGGTGCAGGGCGTGGCGGCGCTCGGTGCGATGAAGAAGCCCTCGCCCGACAACGACGAGGTGATGGTCGCCTACGGCAAGCTCGAATCGCAGTCTTCAGCGCTGCTGCAGCAGCTGGCGACGCTGGCCGCCGAGCAGCGCGCCGCCACGCAGGCGCGTGTGGACCGCCTCGTCGGCCTGGCCCTGGCCGCGGGGCTGGGCCTGTTCGCGGCCGTGGCTGCGGTCGGCTGGCTCGTGGCGCGGCGCCTGCATCGCCGCCTGGGCGGCGAACTCGAGGAGGCCGAGGCTGTGGTGGCCCGCGTGGCCGGTGGCGACTTCGCGCCGGTGCCGCTGGCACCCGGGGCTGAAGGCATGCTGGGTGCGCTGGCACGCATGGTGGCGCAGCTCTCGGGCTCCATCGGCGAGGTGCGCCAGGCGGCCGAGCAGATCCGCCTGGCGGCCGACGAGGTGGCCAGCGGCAGCGCCGACCTCGGTTCGCGCACCGAACAGGCAGCGGGTTCGCTGCAGAGCAGCGCCGGCGCGATCCAGTAGGTGGTGGGCAGCGTGCGCCAGACGGCGGACCACGCGCGCGACGCCAACGAGCTGGCGGCGCAGGCCGCCGCCGTGGCGCAACGTGGTGGCGCCCAGGTGGCCGAGGTCGTGAGCACGATGGAGCGCATCCGCGGCAGCAGCCAGCGCATCGGCGACATCATCGGCACCATCGACGGCATTGCCTTCCAGACCAACATCCTCGCGCTCAACGCCGCGGTGGAAGCCGCCCGCGCCGGCGAGCAGGGCCGGGGCTTCGCGGTGGTGGCCGGCGAGGTGCGGGCGCTGGCCCAGCGCAGCGCGCAGGCCGCCCGGGAGATCAAGGCCCTGATCGGCCAAAGCGTGGACAACGTCGACACCGGCTCCCGCCTGGTGGGCGAAGCAGGCAGCACCATGACCGAGATCGTCACGCAGGTGCGCCGCGTGGCCGACCTGATCGCCGAGATGGGCTCGGCCACGCAGGAGCAGACGACCGGCATCGGCCAGGTGAGCGAGGCCGTCGCGCAGCTCGACCGGGTGACGCAGCAGAACGCCGCCCTCGTGGAGGAGGCCGCGGCCGCCGCGGACAGCCTGCGCGGCCAGGCCCAACGCATGAACGAGGTGGTGGGCGTGTTCAAGCTCGGCACCGGCGGCGACCACTGAAACCCGTTCGCGCCGCAGGCCCACCGCTCGTCGCACGCGGCTCGCGCCGCGCCGGACGCGGCATGATGCTCGCGTCATGACGCCTTCCGCCCACCGGCATTCCTGGCTCGCCCACATCGGCGGCACTGCGGCCGTGTGCCTGTTCGCGGGCCTGCTGAACTACCTCATGCGCGGCAAGCATCTCGGGCTGTCGATGCTGTACTCGTTCATGATCGGCGCCCAGATCTCGGCATGGATCTCCCTGCTGTCCACGGGCCTGAGCTGGTTGCTGCGGCGCTGGCGGGGCGAGGCGGCCGCACCGGCGCCCGGCTGGGTGGGCTGGGGCTGGATGCTGCCTTGCGTGGTGGTGGGGTCGGTGGCCGGCTACAGCGGCGGGGTGTGGCTCACCAACCTGCTCATGGGCCTGCGCGAGCCGCTGCCTTGGGAGCTCCCCGGCGGCCGTGCGGCGGTGTCGGTGGTCTTCGCGCTGGTGATGTCGCTGCTGGCCACGGGCATCTTCTATTCGATGTTCCGCGTCAATGCGCTGCGCCTGGCCCAGGCGCAGGCCCAGCGCCAGGCCGCGGAAGCCCAGCTCACGCTGCTGCAAAGCCAGCTGGAGCCGCACATGCTGTTCAACACGCTGGCCCACCTGCGCGTGCTCATCAAGCTGCGCCCCGACGAAGCCCAGCGCATGCTGGACCGCCTCATCGACTACCTGCGCGCGACGCTGCAGGCCAGCCGCGCCACCGAGCACGCGCTGGCCGCCGAGTTCGACCGACTGGCCGACTACCTGGCGTTGATGTCGCTGCGCATGGGCGAGCGGCTTCGCGTGCAGCTGGACCTGCCCGAGGACCTGGCCCGTTTGAACGTCCCGCCGCTGCTGCTGCAGCCCCTGGTCGAGAACGCCATCAAGCACGGGCTGGAGCCGCACGTGGACGGCGGCACGCTGCGCGTGGGCGCCCGCCGTCTCGGCGACCGCCTCGTGCTGGAGGTGGCCGACAGCGGCGTTGGCCTGGCCCAGGCCACGGCCCTGCCCGGCACCGGCTTCGGCCTGGCCCAGGTGCGCGAGCGCCTGGCCCAGCGCTACGGCGGCACCGGCCGCTTCGAGCTGCTGCCCCAGCCGGGCGGCGGCAGCATCGCCCGCATCGAGATCCCCGCATGACAACCCCTGCCCCCACGGCCCTCATCGCCGAAGACGAACCCCTGCTGGCCGAGCACCTGCGCACGGAGCTGGCCACGGCCTGGCCGGCCCTGGACATCGTGGCCCAGGCCGGCAGCGGCACGGCCGCGGTCGAACTGGCGCTGCGCGAGCGGCCGCAGGTGTGCTTCCTGGACATCCGCATGCCGGGCATGACCGGGCTGGAAGCCGCGCAGGCCATCACCGAGGACTGGCCGGACGACGCGGGCGCCCTGCCCCTGTTCGTCTTCGTCACGGCCTACGACCAGTACGCCCTGCAGGCCTTCGACGCCGCCGCGGCCGACTACCTGCTCAAGCCGCTGACGCCCGAGCGCCTGGCGCAGAGCATTGCGCGGCTGCAGGCACGGCTCGCTGCCGCGGCCCAGCCGGCCGCCGCCACGGCCAGCACCGACGCCACGCTCGCCACGCTGCGCCAGCTGCTCACCCAGGCCTCGCCCGCCCCGCGGCTGCGCCACCTGCAGGCTGCCGTGGGCGAGGCCATCGAGCTGGTGCCGGTGGACGACCTCGTCTACCTGGAGGCCGCCGACAAATACGTGCGCGCCGTGACCGCGCAGCGCGACTACTGGGTGCGGGTGTCGCTGCGCGAGCTGCTGCCCCAGCTCGACCCCGAGCGCTTCTGGCAAGTGCACCGCTCCACCGTCGTGCACATCGACGCCGTCGCCCGCGCGCTGCGCCAGGACAACGGCACGGTGCTGCTGGCCCTGCGCAACCGGCCGGAGACGCTGACCGTCAGCCGCGTGCACGCACATCGTTTCAAACCGCTGTAGCCCGGAGATAGCCCGGAAACGGTGGAAACGGTATAAACCGTTTCCACCATGAGCCAGCACCGCAAGACACCCCCACCCGAGCGCGCCAAGCTCGTCCGCGACGGCTTCACCATGCCCGCGGACGACTACGCACTGATCGCCGAGCTCAAGCACCGGCTGCACGACGTCAAGCGCGAGGCCAAGAAGAGTGAACTGCTGCGTGCGGGGCTGCATGCCCTGGCACAGCTGGACGCCCCGGAACTCGCCGCTGCGCTCGACCGGCTCGTGCCCATCAAGACCGGGCGGCCGCCCAAGAGCGGCTGAACGCCGCACCGGAGACGCCATGACCGATGCGATCACCTGGTGGCACGCCCTGTGCGCCATCGCCTGCCTGAACCTGATGGCCTGGACGCTGTCCACCGCCTGGCTGCACCGCAACCGCCCGGAAGGCACCACCTGGCCCCACCAGCGGCTGCAGCTGCTGCTGTCGGCCCTGTATGTGCTGGGCTGTGGCTACCGCTCGGTGCTGCCGGTGTTCGACGTGCCGCGCATCGTCATGGTGGACTCCTGGGCCTCCAGCGTGCTCGTGGGCCGCACGGTGGCCACGCTGGCGGAACTCAGCTTCGCCGCCCAGTGGGCGCTGCTCCTGCGCGGCATGGCCGTGGCCCACCGGCACCGCGGCGTGCAGTGGGTGTCGCTGGCCGTGCTGCCGCTGATCATGCTGGCGGAGCTGCACTCCTGGTACGCGGTGCTGACCACGCGCAACATCGGCCACGTCGTCGAGGAAAGCCTGTGGGGCACCGTGGCGGTCCTGAGCGTGGGGGCCATGCTGGTGCTGTGGGGCGACGCCTCGGCGCGCACGCGGCGCTGGCTGGCGCTCGCCATCGTGGCCGGCAGCGCCTATGCGGCCTACATGTTCGGCGTGGACGTACCCATGTACTGGGCCCGCTGGCAGGCCGACGAGGCGGCCGGGCGCGTCTACCCGGCACTGGCCGCCGGCATCGCCGACGCCGCCAGCCGCTGGCATGTGTCGCACGACTGGGTGCACTGGCGCAGCGAGGTGGTGTGGATGACGCTGTACTTCAGCGTGGCGGTGTGGATCAGCATCGGGCTGGCCCACGTGAGGCTGCCGCTGCGGGCGCACCCGCCGGCTCCGTAAAATCGCCCCACTTCTCTCCAGGCCGGGTGCTCCCCTGCCCGGTCTTCCGCTGCCAAACGCCCCCGATGAGCCACACTCCCCCCGCCGCCGCGCCGGCGACCAACTTCCTGCGCCAGCGCATCGAGCACGACCTCGAATCCGGCACCTTCGCCGGCCGCCATTTCGCCGGCACGCCGGGTGATGCGGCCCACCACGCGGCCGGCCCGCTGGACGAAGCCCGCATCCGCACGCGTTTCCCGCCCGAGCCCAACGGCTACCTGCATATCGGCCACGCCAAGAGCATCTGCCTGAACTTCGGCCTGGCGCGCGACTACGGCGGCGCCTGCCACCTGCGCTTCGACGACACCAACCCCGAGAAGGAGGAGCTGGAGTACGTCAACGCCATCAAGGAGATGGTGCAGTGGCTGGGCTGGAGCTGGGGCGACAACCTGTTCGAGGCCAGCAGCTACTTCGACTTCATGTACGCCGCCGCCGAGGCCCTCGTGAACGCCGGCCACGCCTACGTGGACGAGCAAAGCGCCGACGAGATGCGCGCCAACCGCGGCGACTTCGGCAAGCCGGGCGTGAACAGCCCTTTTCGCGACCGCTCGCCCGCCGAGAACCTCGCCCGGCTGCGCGAGATGCGCGACGGCAAGCACCCCGACGGCGCCATGGTGCTGCGGGCCAAGATCGACATGGCCTCGCCCAACATCAACCTGCGCGACCCGACGCTCTACCGCATCAAGCATGCGGAGCACCACGCCACGGGCAGCAAATGGTGCATCTACCCGATGTACACCTTCGCGCACCCGATCGAGGACGCGCTGGAGCGCATCACGCACAGCATCTGCACGCTGGAGTTCGAAGACCAGCGCCCCTTCTACGACTGGCTGCTGGAGCACCTCGCCGACCTGGGGCTGCTCGCGCGCCCGCTGCCGCAGCAGATCGAGTTCGGGCGCCTCAACCTGAACTACGTGGTCACCAGCAAGCGCAAGCTGCGCCAACTGGTCGAGGAAAAGCACGTGAGCGGCTGGGACGACCCCCGCATGCCCACGCTGGTCGGCCTGCGCCGCCGCGGCTTCACGCCCGCGAGCCTGCGCGCGATGGTCGAAGCCACCGGCGCCAGCAAGCAAAACGCCTGGATCGAGGACACCGTGCTCGACCAGGCCCTGCGCGCCGACCTGGAGCCGCAGGCCCCGCGCGCCTTCGCCGTGCTGCAGCCGCTCAAGCTCAAGCTGACCAACTTCGCCGAGGTCTTCGGCAGCGCGGACCACCGCGAACCCTGCGAGGCGGCCGCCCACCCGCACAAGCCCGAGCTGGGCGTGCGCCAGTTCTCGCTCGGCCCCGAGCTGTGGATCGAAGCCGAGGACTTCATGGAGGTGCCGGTCAAGGGCTACTTCCGGCTCTTCCCCGGCAACAAGGTGCGCCTGAAGGCGGGCTACATCATCGAGTGCACGGGCGCCGAGAAGGACGCCGCCGGCCAGGTCACCGCCGTGCTCGCCACGCTCGTGCCCGACACCAAGAGCGGCACGCCAGGCGCCGACAGCGTCAAGGTCAAGGGCGTCATCGGCTGGGTCGGCGCCCACGAGGCCGTGGCGGCCGAAGTGCGGCTGTACGAGCGCCTCTTTGCCGAGCCGCAGCCCGATGCGGGCGGTCGCGACTTCATCGAGTTCCTGAACCCGAACTCGCTGCGCGTCGTGCAGGCCTTCGTCGAGCCGTCGCTGGCCGGCGCGCCGGCCGACGCCCGCTGGCAGTTCGAGCGCCACGGCTACTTCGTCACCGACCGCGTCGACCACCGGGCCGACAAGCCCGTGTTCAACAAGATCACGGGGCTGAAGGACAGCTTCGCGAAGTAGGCGCGCGAGGCCCGCTCAGGCGGGCATCCGGTCGTCGCCGAACTCGTCCAGCGCCCGCTGGTAGAGCCGCTGCAGCGTGCCGTCGTGGCGCAGCGCATCGACGGCGCGCGTCAGCCGCTGCACAAGCGCCGGGGTCGCCGTGCGCCGTGACAGGTGCAGCCAGAAGGTCTGGCGCTCCACCACCACCGGGCGCGCGAACTGCTGCATGCGCAGCCCCAGCCCGCGGGCGGCGCCGAACAGGCCGAGGTTGCTGCCGTAGGCCACGTCCACGCGCTGGCTCATCAGCATCTGGATGGCGTGCTCGTTGTTGTTGACCCACTGCAGCCGCAGGCCCGGCAGGCCGGTCAGGCTCTCCGGCATGGGAAAGCTGCGCGGCACGGCCAGCGCGAGGCGGGACAGGTCTTCCAGCCGCAGCAGCGGCGCGTCGCGCCGGCTCACGAGCACAGTTGGCAAGGGCAGAACGGGCGCCACCTGCAGGGCCACGGTGTGCAGCTCCTCGTTGCTGAAGCGCAGCACCACGTCCGCGCTGCCGTTTTGCAGGCTCAGCACCGTGCGGGCATAGGGCACCACGCGGTTCTCGGCCGCCAGGCCCGCGCGCTGCGCGATGAGCATGCCGATGTCGTACATGAGCCCGCTGGCGCCCTGCGGGCCGATGCGCCCGAACGGCTCGGACTGGATCGTCTCGATGCGCAACACCGCGCCCTCGGCCCGTACCGGGGCACCCGGCAGCCACCCGAGCAGCCCGAGGCCGCAAAAGGCTCGACGGGGCAGCAGCCACTGCGCACCCGGCGCGCCCACGGCGTCTGCGGGTTGTTCATGCATCGCGGCATTCGAGCACCTGACGGCGCCCTGCCGCTTGACATGGCGCAAGCCAGCGACCGGCGCCTCAGTCGCGCGCGCCGCCGCTGCGCAGCACGATGGGCGTGGCGTACTCGCGGCCGACCACCGCACGCGCGAACAGGTAGTTCTGCCGCGCCCGGTCGCTCAGCGCATCCAGCCTCACGCCGCCCTGCGCGTCGCAGGGGAACGCCAGCGCCCGCCCGGCCTGGAACAGGGATTCGAATCGCAGTTCGTAGTCTTGGCCACCGAGCGGCATGGGGCGTGAGTTCATGGAGCACCTCGTCTTGCTTCCAGACTAGGCGCCACCCGCGCCCACCGCGCGGGAAAACTGCTCGCTCGCGGCCCGCCACCCCCGCACTGCGTGGGTAGGGCGCCAAGATGTCACGCCGCTCAGCGCCCGGCCAGGCGCAGCACGTCGACCTGGAAGGGCCGGTCGTTCATCTCGATGACGCTCGGCAGGGGCACGTTCAGCGTCATCAGCCGGCGCTGGGGCAGGTCCAGCAGCGCGAGTGACGACTGCAGGTGCTGGCGCAGCAGGAACTGCAGGGAACCATCGGCGAACGCGAGCCGCAGGCCGCGCCCCACGCGGTCGATGGCCGTGCGGTTGCCGGGGTGGGTGTAGAGGTACTGCGGCAGGTCGTAGGCCAGCAACAGGCTGTCGTCGAGCGCCAGGCCCTTGAGATCGGCGTGCGCCCGAACCTCCTCGCCCACCTCCAGCACACTGCGGCAGAAGACGTCGGCCCGGCCCAGGGCCACCATCTGGAAGAGCGCCTCGTAGGTGGCGATCTCGGCCACCGTGAAACCGTTGGCCCGCAGGATCTCGGCGTCGGCCCAGCCACGCCCCTGCACATGCCGCAGCCGCGCCACCGCACTGAGCGTGCTGGCTTCGCGCACGAGCGCACGGCTGCCGGCATGCACGAAGCAGACGCGGTAGCGGTTCACGCCCAGGTGGATGGGAAACAGCACGGGCACCAGGCCCGCAGCCCGACCCGCCTCCGGCCCCGTGACGACCATGAAGTTGGGCGCTGCCTGCTGCGCGGCCTCCAGCAACGCGCGGCGCTTGTTCATGGGGGCAGACACCTGCAGCCGGTAACCGCCGTCCGTGGCGCGGGTACGTTCCAGCGCCAGCTGCACGGCGTCGCGCACATAGGCATTGCGCAGGTCCGTGGGGCTGTCGGGTGCGCGCAGCGTGAGCGTCAGCTCCTGCACCTGCACCTGCGCAGGCGCGCCCCCCGCGCCGAGCGCGACGGCACATCCCTGGACGAAGCGGCGGCGTGGCAGCATGGTCGAGCCCGAAGCTGGGCCCGACTGTAGCCGCGCCCTGACGGCGCCGTCATGGTGACTTATGCCGGCCGGGCCTGCCGGGAGGCCAGGCCGCCCCGGCTCAGTCGCTTGCGAGGTCCGCCAGGCGACGAACCTTCACCTTGCGCCCCTTGAGCTTGCCCAGCGACAGGCGCCGCACGGCCTCGCGGGCGATGCTGCGCTCCACGGCCACGTAGCTGTGGAAGTCGGTGACGTTGATCTTGCCGACCTGCGCCGCAGTGAAGCCCGCCTCGCCGGTGAGCGCGCCGAGGATGTCGCCCGGGCGGATCTTCTCCTTGCGCCCGCCCAGGATCTGCAGCGTGTCCATCGCCGGCAGCAGCGCGCCGCCGGGGGCGTCCTTGAGCGCATCCAGCGGCGCCCAGTCGAAGGCGGCGCCCTGCAGCTGCTCGATGCGGCCCACGCGGCCCATCTCGTCCAGGCTCGCCAGGCTCAGCGCCAGGCCCTCGGCGCCGGCCCGTCCGGTGCGGCCGATGCGGTGCACGTGCTGCTCGACATCGGCGCTGATGTCCACGTTGATGACGCAGGCCAGGTTGGCGATGTCCAGGCCCCGCGCGGCCACGTCAGTGGCCACCAGCACCGAGGCGCTGCGGTTGGCGAACTGGATCAGCACCTGGTCACGGTCGCGCTGCTCCAGGTCCCCGTGCAGGGCCAGCGCCACGAAGCCCTGGGCGGCAAGCACCGCCTCCAGGTCGCGGCACTGCTGCTTGGTGTTGCAGAAGGCGATCGTCGACTCCGGCCGGAACGCGCGCAGCAGGCGCGGCACCGCGTCCAGCCGCTGGGGCTCCGTCACCTCGTAGGCGATCTGGCGGATGCTGGACGCCGCCGCGCTGCTGGCGCCGGCCACCTTGACGGTCTGCGGGTTGCGCATGAAGCGCGCCGCGATCTCGGTGACGCCTTCGGGAAACGTGGCCGAGAACAGCAGCGTCTGGCGCGACGCCGGGGCGCGCTTGGCAATGGTCTTGATGTCGTCCAGGAAGCCCATGTCGAGCATGCGGTCGGCTTCGTCCAGCACCAGGGTGTTCAAGGCGGACAGGTCCAGGGTGTCGCGCTCGAGGTGGTCGATCAGCCGCCCGGGCGTGCCCACGGCGATGTGGGCGCCGAAGGACAGGCTCTCCACCTGCGGCCGCATCGGGCTGCCGCCGCACAGGCTCAGCACCTTGATGTTGTCGGCGGCGCGCGCCAGGCGCCGGATCTCCTGCGTGACCTGCTCGGCCAGCTCGCGCGTGGGGCACAGCACCAGGGCCTGCACACGGGCCAGGCTGGCGTCCAGGCGGTGCAGCAGCGCGATGGCAAACGCCGCCGTCTTGCCCGAACCGGTGCGCGCCTCGCCGATGACGTCCTGCCCGGCCAGGGCCAGCGGGAGGCTGGCGGCCTGGATGGGGGTCATCTGCTGGTAGCCCAGCTGGTCGAGGTTGGCCAGCATGGCAGGGCTCAGGGGCAGGCGGGAGAAAGCGGTGTCAGTCATCCCCTGATTGTCCAGGGTGTGACACTTTTCGCGGTTCAGCGGGCTGGCCGGCGTGTGTTATCAATTGCTCACATCTGCGCCGCGGGGCCTGCCTAGCATGCCGGCAGCCGCCGTTTTGCCCCATGCCGACCGCCCCGCCCTCCCCGACGCCCGCCCGCTCCGCCCAGCCCCGTCTGCTCAGCGGCACCGGCGGTGCCCGCCGCGGCACGGCGCCGGCTCCCGCCTCCCAGACCGGGGCCACGACGTTCACGGCCACCGTCCCCTACACACGGCCCGCACCCGCGCGGGCCACGCCTCGCGCCACGCCGCCGGTGCCGGCTGCGGCACCCGGCCTGCCGCGCTGGGCCAAGGGCGTGGTCGTGAGCGGCGTGCTGCTGGCCATTGCCATGCCGGCCAGCGTGCTGATGTCGCGCTCGATGATCGTGCAGGAGGCGCTGGCCGAGCAAAGCGGCTCCAAGGCGGCCATGGTCTGCACGGCCGGCGAGGCGCGTGCGGTGGACGGTTCCAGCCTCGCCGGCTGGCTGTTCGGCGGCTCCTACTTCAGCTGCGGCGACTGGGAGACCCGCGAGGCCCGCGTGCAGCGCGAGCGCGACCAGGCCCAGGCCAACTTCCTCGCCCGCGAGCGCGCCCGGCAGGGGCTTCAGTAAGCTCGGTCAACCCAGTCCCGTTCGCCGCGAAGCGGCGCGGCGCCACGTCGAGACAGGCGGCCGGAGCTGATCATCAACCGCCTGCGCGCTTGACCGTCCAGCCCTCGGGGCGCGCCTTGAGCCAGGCCAGGATCTTGTCGAGGTGGTCGCCCTGGATCTCGACGACGCCGTCCTTCACCGTGCCGCCGCTGCCGCAGGCGGCCTTGAGCTGCTTGCCCAGGGCCTCCAGGGCCGCGTCGTCCAGCGGCAGGCCGCGCACGACCGTCACGCCCTTGCCCTTGCGGCCAGCCGTCTCGCGGCTCACGCGCACGATGCCGTCACCCGCGGGCCGTGCCTTGGCCTTGCAGCTGCATTGGGCCTGGGGCTGGCCGCAGCCCGGGCAGGCACGGCCGAAATCGGTGGAATAGACCAGCGTCATGCGCCGGACTGTAGGGGATGGCGGCAGCACAGCCCGCCCGAGCAGGGCCTCAGCGCGCGCGGCGGCGCCAGGCGGCCAGCAGGCCCGCACCGCCCAGCCACAGCAGCGCCGTGGCCGGCTCGGGCACGGCCGTGATCTGGGTGACGAAGTAGGCGTGGCCCGGCTGGCCTTGCGCCCAGTCGGCGTTGTAGGCCCAGATCGCCGTGGCCACCGACGAGATGCCGCCCTGCTGGCCCCAGATCTGCAGCCCCGGCTGGTTCACGCCCATGGAGACCGGGGCCTGCGTGGCCGCGGCGAAGCTGGCTTGCGAGACGGTCCAGTGCGAGGTGTCGGTGGTGATGTTGTTCAGGCCGTTGGCGAACAGCAGGTTGCCGCCGGTCAGGGCGAAGTCGGCCAGGAACATGGCCGGGCCGCTGTTGTTCTGGGCATCGACGAGCAGGTAGACCGACTGGCCCGGCTGCAGGGTCAGCGTCGCGCTGCCCAGGGAGCCCCAGCCCGAGTTCTTGTCGAACAGCACCGCGCCCGGGTTGTTCAGGTCGGTCGAGATGTACAGCTTGAAGCTGTCGTCGGCCGTGCCGTTGACGGACAGCGTGTCCGCGGAGACGGCCGACGCGGCGAGCGCGGCAGCCAGGGTGATCACCGGGGCGAAGCGGGACATGGACGGCTCCTGAAGTTGCAGCCCATGCTAGCGACGCGCGTCCCGGACGGGGGGCCTGGGCGTCGCCCCCGCGAGCGACGCCGCACCCCCGCATCCCCGGGGGGTGTCAATGTCCGGTATTCAGATGCCGCTCGAAGAAGGCATCCATCGTGCGGTACAGGTGCAGCCGCGCCGCCCGCCCGGCGATGCCGTGGGCCTTGCCGGGGTAGATCTGCAGGTCGAAAGTCTTGCCAGCGTTCTGCAGCGCCTCCACCAGGCGCAGCGTGTGCTCGAACAACACGTTGTCGTCGGCGGTGCCATGCACCAGCAGCAAGGGGCCGGAGAGCTGTGCCGCGCGGCTGGGCAGGTGGGCGCTGGCGTAGTCCGGGGCCTTGCCGTCGGTGCCGGGCATGCCGAGGTAGCGCTCGGTGTAGGCGGTGTCGTAGAGCGTCCAGTCGGTCACGGGCGCCACGGCCACGGCCGCGGCAAAAGGCGTGGTCTTGTCGAGCATGGCGCGCGCGCCGAGGAAGCCGCCGTAGCTCCAGCCGAAGAAGCCGATGCGCCCCGGGTCCACGCTCGGCACCAGGGCGGGCAGTTGGCGCACGGCCGCGAACAGGTCAGCCACTTCGGTCTTGCCGAAGGCGGCCTGGTGGGCGCGCGTGAACTCGCGGTCGCGGTGGGCCATGCCGCGCGTGTCCAGCGTCAGCACGCCGAAGCCGCGCCGCTGCCAGTAGGCGATGAGGGGCATGTCGCGGCCCCAGGCCCAGTTGACGGTCGAGGCACCCGGGCCGCCGTAGGCCATCACGATCACGGCGTGTCGCACCGCTGGTGCGGCCTGCGCGCCCTTGGCTGCGAAGTAGAAGGCGTTGAGCGGCGTGCGGCCGTCGGCCGCCATCACCGCCAGGGGCTGGGGCGTGTTCGCGTAGGCCGCGAGCTCGGCCGCCGGCGCGTCACCGGCCAGCGCGATCGCACCGGCCTGGCCGAGCGTCTGCAGGGACAGCTGCGGCGGTTGGCCCCAGGCCGAACGCGAGACGAGCAGCCGCGCGCAGGCGTTGTCGGCCTTGGCATCGCGCCATTGGCGCTCGGCGGCGCCGGGCAGCACCTGGGCCGGGCCGCCGGCCAGCGGCTGCAGGTAGAGCTCCTGGCGCTTGCCCAGGTCGCTGAAGCCGGCGAAGACGACGCCCTGCCCGCCCACGCACACGGCATGCGCCACGGCCTCGGGCTGCGCGGTCAGCGGCGTGCGCCGGCCGGTCGCGCGGTCCAGCAGCAGCAGCTGTCGGCGGCCCGACGCTTCGCTGGACCAGAGCAGGCCGCGTGGCGTTTCGATCAGGTCATCGTGCACCTCGACCCAGGCCGCGTCCGTCTCGACCGTGATGTCCCGGGGGGCGCCCTTGAACTCGGTCAGCGTGAGTCGCGTCTGTTCGCGGTTGAACCACTGCAGCCAGGGCGTGCCGTCGGCGAACCAGCCGGCGCGCGCGATGTACTCGGCACTGGCCGGCAGCGCCAGCTCGCGGCGCTGGCCGCTGGCGGTGTCGATGACGAAGGCCGTGACCTTGGCGTTGGCCGCGCCAGCCGCCGGGTAGCGCTGCTCGGTCATGGCGGTGCGGTCCGCAAAGATCTGGGCGCGCGTCTTCACGGCAACGCCCGACTCATCCACGCGCAGGGCCAGCAGCGCGCGGCCATCGCGGGACCACCAGAAACCGCGCTGGCGCGACAGCTCTTCGGCAGCGATGAAGTCCGCCAGCCCCCAGGTCAGCGTGCCGCTGCCGTCCGTGGTGAGCGGCCGGGGCGCCGCCCCCTCGGCCAGCGGCAGCAGCACGAGGTTGCCGCCTTGCACATAGGCCAGGCTCTTGCCGTCGGGGGCGCAGCGCGGGTCCTGCTTGGGGGCGTCGGGCGTGGTCGTCAGGCGCTGGGCGCGTGGGCCGTCGGCGGACAGCCGCACGAGGTAGAGGTCACCGGACAGCGGGAAGAGCAGCGCGCCGTCGTCGCCGCCGCACCAGCGGTAACTCGTGATGCCGCGCTGGGTGATGCGCTGGCGCTCCAGGGCCATCTTCTCGGCCTCGCTGAGCTTCTGCTCGGCGCCGGCCAGCAGGTCGGCCGCGGCCACGAGCTTGCGCGGCTCGCCGCCTGCGCTGGGCTGGGCCCAGAGTTCCAGCACCTCGCTGTCGGCCTGCGAGGGCCTCAGGAAGCTGACCCAGCGGCCGCCGGGCGAGATCTCGGCCTGCCGGGGCAGGCGGCCGGCCAGCGGCGGGTCGGCGGTGATGCGTTCAAGGCTGAGGGCGGGGGTCTGGGCGACGGCGGCGCTCGTGACGCACGCTGCGGCCAGCAGCAGGGGAAGGATCTTCATCACCGCATGCTAGCCGCGGTGGCGTCAGCCTTCCTGGAGGGGGAAGCCCTCATCCAGCCAGCCGGTGATGCCCCCGGCCATGATCTTCACCGGCCGGCCCAGGCGGGCCAGGCGCAGCGCACCGCGGGCTGCGCCATTGCAGTGAGGGCCCGCGCAGTAGGTGACGAAGACGGTGTCCATCGGCCAGGCGGCGAGCTTGCTCTGCACGAGCTTGCCGTGGGGCAGGTGCACGGCGCCCGGCACATGGCCACGGGCGAACTGCTCGGCCGAGCGCACGTCCAGCAGCACGAAATCGGCCTCGCCGCGGCTGAGGGCGTCGTGCACGTCCCAGCAGTCGGTCTCGAAGGTGAACTCGGCGGCGAAGTGCGCCTCGGCTTCGGCCGGGCTGGCGGCGGGGGTGGCGGTGACGTGTGAAGGCATGGCGGGCTCCGTGGATCAGGTGCCGCCATGGTCGCGGCGCCGCGCCCGCGCCACAATTGGCGCACATGACGCTTATCAACAAGATTCCGCCAACGCCGGCCGGCCCGCTGGTCGTCGCGCCGGTCTACGACGGCCTGTGCACCTTCGAGTTCGCCATCGCCGCGGAGATCTTCGGGCTCGCCCGGCCCGAGATGGGCCCCGGCTGGTACCGCTTCGCCAGCGCCGCCATCGAGCCCGGCGAGCTGCGCGCGCACGGGGGCCTGCGCGTGACGAGCGACGGCGGGCCAGACCTGCTGGACGAGGCCGACCTGATCGTCATGGCAGGCTGGAAAGGCGCCGACGTGCCCGTGCCCGCTGCGCTGGCGCAACGACTGCGCGGAGCCTGGGAGCGCGGCGCGCGCCTGGCGTCCATCTGCTCGGGCGCCTTCGTGCTGGCCGCCACCGGCCTGCTGGACGGCCGCCGCGCCGCCACGCATTGGCGTTATGCCGAGCGGCTGCGCGCCCGCCACCCGGCCATCGACGTGGACGCGGGCGTGCTCTACGTGGACGAGGACCGGGTGCTGACGTCGGCCGGCAGCGCGGCAGGCATCGACCTGATGCTGCACATCGTGCGCAGCGACTTCGGCGTGGAAGCCGCCAACAGCGTGGCGCGCCGCCTCGTCATGCCGGCGCACCGCAGCGGCGGGCAGACGCAGTTCATCGAACGGCCCGTGCCCGCCGACCGGGCGCACCGCCTCGCCGGCGTGCTGGAGCAGGTGCGCACCGACCTGCGGGCGAACTGGACCGTCGAGCGCATGGCCGGCGCCGCGGCCATGAGCCCGCGCACCTTCCTGCGCCGCTTCACCGAGGCCACGGGCCAGTCGCCGGGCGACTGGCTCATCGCCGAGCGCGTGGCCGAGGCACGTCGGCTGCTGGAGGCCAGCGCCCTGCCCGTGGAGCGTGTGGCCGAGGCCGCCGGCTTTGGCAGCGTGCAGGCGCTGCGCCACCACTTCCAGGCGCGGCTGGGGCTGGCGCCGCGGGCCTACCGGGCGTCGTTCGGCAGCGCTGCGCGCTGAGGGCATAGACGCATTCGGAGCAAGCTCATGCGGGCACTGCAGAAGCAGTCTTCCTATCATCGAACTCCCCCGGCCAACCCTCCTGGAGCTGCCATGTCCCTGCGCATCAACGACATCGCCCCCGACTTCACCGCCCAGACCACCCAAGGCGAAATCCGTTTCCACGAATGGATCGGCGACAGCTGGGCCATCCTGTTCTCGCACCCCAAGGACTTCACGCCCGTGTGCACGACGGAGCTCGGCTACATGGCGCGCATCGAGCCCGAGTTCACCCGCCGCGGCGCCAAGCTCATCGGGCTGTCGGTCGACCCCGTGGACAACCACCACCGCTGGGCCAAGGACATCGAGGAGACGCAGGGCCACCTGCCGCGCTACCCCATGATCGGCGACCACGACCTGCACGTGGCCAAGCTCTACAACATGCTGCCGGCCGAGGTCGAAGGCACGTCCGAGGGCCGCACCGCGGCCACCAACGCCACCGTGCGCTCGGTCTTCATCGTCGGGCCCGACAAGCGCATCAAGCTCATCCTGACCTACCCGATGACGACGGGCCGCAACTTCGACGAGATCCTGCGCGTGCTCGACAGCATCCAGTTGACCGCCAAGCACAAGGTCGCCACCCCCGCCAACTGGCGCCCGGGCGAGGACGTGATCATTGCCGGCTCGGTGAGCGACGAGGACGCCAAGACCCTCTTCCCCGCGGGCTGGAAGGCGCCCAAGCCCTACCTGCGCATCACGAAGCAGCCGGGCTGAGCGCGTCGCTCAGGCGCCGAACAGCCGGCGCTCGAGCTCGTCGGCCGCATTGACCGTGCGCAGCTCGGCGTAGGCGGCATCCGCCTCCGGGTAGGCGCGCTTCAGGTAGTGCAGCCACTGCTTGAGCCGCCCGCCCTGGTGCTTGGGCGCGACGTGCGCCCGCACCTGCATGAAGAACTGCGCCATCAGCGGCAGCAGCTGGCCCCAAGGCAGCGGCTCGGCCCGCAAGCCCGCCACGCGCAGGGCCAGGCCGGGGTCGGCCACCATGCCGCGGCCGAGCATCAGGTGCTCGCAACCGCTGCGTTCGCGGGCCAGCTCGGCGTGCTCCACGGTCCAGATCTCGCCGTTGGCAATCAGCGTGATGGGCACGGCCTCACGCACCGCCGAGATGCGCTCCCAGTAGGCCGGCGGCTTGTAGCCATCGGCCTTGGTGCGGGCATGCACGACGATCTCGCTGGCGCCTGCCGCGTGGATGGCGCGGGCGACGTCCAGCGTGCGGCTGTCGTCCAGGTAGCCCAGTCGCATCTTGGCCGACACCATGATGCCGGCCGGCACCGCGCGGCGCACGGCGGCGACGATCTCGTGGATGAGCTCGGGCTCGTCCAGCAGCACCGCGCCGCCGCGGTGGCGGTTCACGCACTTGGCGGGGCAGCCGAAGTTCAGATCGATCCCTTCGGGTTGCAGCTCCGCCAGCCGCGCGGCGTTCTCGGCCAGGCAATTCACGTCCGAACCCAGCAGCTGCGGGTGCACGGGCACGCCCGCCGCCGTGCGCCCGCCGTTGCGCAGCTCCGGCACGATGCGCGTGAACACGCGGGCAGGCAGCAGCTGGTCGGTCACGCGGATGAACTCGCTCACGCAGCGGTCCACGCCGCCCACGCGCGTGAGCACGTCGCGCAGGATGTGGTCGAGCAGGCCTTCCATCGGGGCCAGCAGAATCATGACGCCCCCTCGCCGGCCGGGTGGTCCAGGTGCATGAGGTACAGGCGCAGGTCGAACTCCAGCTGGAAGTACTCGGGCTCCATGTGCTGGCAGAGTTGGTAGAAGGCCTTGTTGTGCTCCAGCTCGCGCAGGTGGGCCAGCTCGTGCACGACGATCATGCGCAGCAGCGCGGCCGGCGCGGTCTTGAAGAGCGTGGCCACGCGGATCTCGCGGCGCATCTTCAGCCGCGCGCCCTGCACCTGCGTGCGGCGGGTGTGGGTGCCCAGGGACTGCTGCAGCACGCGCAGCTTGGCGTCGAAGCCGACGAAGTTCAGCGGGCCGGCGTTGCGCAGGTGGCGGGTCTTGAGGTCTTGCACGTAGTCGAACAGCGCGCTGTCACTGCGCACCTCGTGGGGTTCGGGCAGGCGGCGCGCGAGGTGGTCGGCCAGGCGCCCGTCCAGGCGCAGCTGTTCGGCCTGGGCAATGAGTTCGGGGGGATAGCCGGCGAGGTAGCGGGCAGCGAGCATGGGCAGGGTGAAAAGGCGCGGCGCGCGCCAGACGCGCCGCGCCGCAGGATCAGGCGTCGAGCGCCTGCAGGCTCGCCATTGTCGCCAGGCATGCGCGCGCCACCTCCACGCCCTTGGTGGAGAAGTGCTCGGCGAAGAAGCGCTTGTGCTCGCCGTGCTCGTGGAACTGGTGCGGCGTGAGCACGGCCGAGAAGACGGGCACGTCGGTGGCGAGTTGCACATCCATCAGCGCCTGGATGACCGTCTGGCCGACGAAGTCGTGGCGGTAGATGCCGCCGTCGACGACGAGGCCGCAGGCGATGACGGCATCGAAGCGCCCGCTGCGCGCCAGGCGCTGGGCATGCAGCGGGATCTCGAAGGCGCCCGGCACGTCGAATAGCCCAATGAGTTCAGGCGGTATCCGACATCGGTCGAACTCGTGCCGGATGGCCGACACGGCGACGCCGACGATGTCCTTGTGCCAGCTCGCGGCAATGATCGCCACGCGCGGCGGGCGCAGCAGGTGGAAGGTGGGGTTGAGGGTCTGATTCATGGTGTCCTCTTGCAGAACGGTTTTCCAGAATCAGGGCGCACGCAGCAGCAGCGCCTGCGGCGGCCGCTGCAGGCGCTGACACAACGCGATCTCTTTCATCCGGACTGTGACCGTCGGCCCTGGCGTCTGACCAGGTCTGCTGACCCTTCCCCGCTCGCACGGGCAAGGCGCTCGCGGGCTCGTGCCGGTGAAGGCACCTACCGCCGGTGGGGAATTCCGCCCCGCCCTGAGAACGCTGCCGGCTTCATCAGCCGGCGCGCGGACTGTAGCCGCGGCGCGGCATGATGCCGGTCATGTCCGAGACATTCCGCGTGACCGTGCTGCCCGGCGGCGAACACTTCGACGCGCCCGCCGGCCAGACCCTGCTGCTGGCCGGGCTGGCCGCGGGTGTGGCCCTGCCGTGGTCGTGCCGCACGGGCACCTGCCGCACCTGCATCGCGCGGCTGCTGAGCGGGCGCATCGAGCACCGCATCCCGTGGCCGGGGCTCTCCTGCGAAGAGAAGGCCGACGGCTTCATCCTGCCCTGCGTGGCCGAGCCGCGCAGCGACGTGACGATCACTTGCGGACCATGACGATCTTGTTGGCGCCCTGCAGCAGCGTCGCCGACTGAGGGCGATCGGCCTCCGCGCTGAACTCCAGCGTGGCGTCCACCTCGGTCACGTGCACCCGGCGCGGCGTGCTCGCGCGCAGCAGGAAGGCCGGCTGCCCCTGGGCCTGGCCCTTGAGCTGCCCCTCGGCGTCCAGGAAGACGCGGATGGCGAACTGCGGCGAGGCGTAGTCGCCCAGCAGGGCCTGCACCTGCTCGGGCGCGAGGGTGATGAAGGCCAGGTCCGCCGGCAGGTCGCCCGTGCGGGTCCAGCGCTCGGCATCGTCCTCGCCGGTGTTGGACAGCTGCAGGGCCACGGCCCGGCCGTCGGCCCCGCGCTCCACCTGCAGCCAGGCCAGCGAGTTGGGGAAGGCAAAGCGGTCGTTGCCCAGCGGCACGAGGGCCACGCTGCTGCCACCGCTGCGCTGGTTGTGCAGGACGCCGTCCTTCACGCGCAGCGTGCGCGTGGGCTGGCCCTCGCGGGCGTAGACGCCCTCCAGGGGCTTGAGCTGGTCCGCCGGCACGGCCACCGGCCGGGGGTCAGTGAACGGCTCGCCGATGGCGAACGCCGCGAGCTTGCGCGACACCAGGTCCATCGAGAAGCCCGGGCCATCGGTGTTGCGCAGGATGACGACCGTGGTCTGCGTACGGGGCAGGTAGTTCAGCATGGAGACAAAGCCATGGATGCCGCCACCGTGCGACAGCATCGGCTGGCCGCGCAGCGTGACCGCGGCAATGCCGAAGCCGTAGCGCGCGGGCTGCGCCACGCCTTCGGGCGTGATCATGCGCTGGTAGATCGCGGGGCTGATGAGCTGGCCGCCGTGCAGGGCCTGGTTCCAGCGCCACAGGCCTTCGGTGTTGGCCACCAGCGCGCCTGCCGCATGCGGTTGCGTCATGCTCAGGAAGCCGGCGGGCGCCACCTGGCGCTCCGCGTTGAGCGTGTAGCCCTGGGCCATGCCCTTGAAGAGGCGGTTGGGGTCGGGGTAGAGCACCGTCTTGATGCCGGCAGGCTGCAGCAGCAACTCGTCGAGGCTCTGGTGCCAGGACTTGCCGCTGATGGCCTCCACCACCGCGCCGAGCAGCACGTAGCCGGAGTTGTTGTACGCCCACTTCTCGCCTGGGGCGAAGTCCACCGGCTGGTCGCGGAACTCCTTGATGAGCGCGGCCGTCGTGAGGTCGCGCCGGATGGGGCCGTCCATGTAGCCGGGGATGCCGGTGTAACTCTTCACGCCCGAGGTGTGGTTGAGCAGCTGCAGCAGCGTGATCTTGCTGCCGCTCGGATAGTCAGGCAGGTACTTGGACAGCGGGTCGTCCAGCGCCGCCTTGCCGGCGTCGACCTGCTTGAGCAGCGCGGCGGCCGCGAACTGCTTGGTGACCGAGCCGATGCGCATGAGCTGGTCGGGCCGCAGGGGCACGCCCAGCTCGACGCTGGCCATGCCGCGTGCACCTTTGTAGAGCAGCTGGTTGCCGCGGGCCACGAGCACGGTGACCCCGGGGCCGTCGGGGGCGATCTTCTGGCCGTCGAGCAGCTGCTCGGCGTAAGCGGCCATGGCGGCCGGCGTGGCGGGCTGGCCGGCCAGGGCAGCCTGCGCGGTGATCAACAGGAGGGCGGCGGTGACGGAGGCGGGGATGGCGCGCATGGAAGACGTCGTGATGTCGAAGCGCCGCAGCATCGTGGCCGCGTCGGCGGCATGCAAGCCGGTGTGCGACGAACTGCACGATCGTGGGGACAGGCCGCACGGCCATCCACAGCGTCTGTGGACAAGTCCGTGAACAGCCTGCGGGTGGAAGTCGCAAGTCCTTGGCAGATCAACGTTTTTCTTGCGCTGCCTCAGTTTGAGGCAATGCACCAGGACGGGACAATCGCGGGATGCACCGCACCATCTTCACCACCCCCGTCGTCAGCACCCTGCTGCGCGGCTTCTCGCTCGCCTGGCTGCGCCTGGCGGGCTGGACCGTCCAGGGCGCCCTGCCGGAGCAGGCGCGCAAGAGCGTCTTCATCGCCGCCCCGCACACCAGCAACTGGGACCTGCCCTACACCCTTTTCGCCGCGTTCGCGCTGCGGCTCACGCCCTACTGGATGGGCAAGGCCTCGATCTTCAAGTTCCCGTTCGGCGGCGTGATGCGCTGGCTGGGCGGCATCCCCGTGGACCGCAGCAAGTCCAACAACCTCGTGGCCGCCTCGGCGGAAGCGCTGGTGGCCGCCGATGGCGACGTGCAGCTGATCGTGCCGCCCGAGGGCACGCGCAGCAAGACGGTCTACTGGAAGACGGGCTTCTACTGGATCGCCGTCACGGCGAAGCTGCCCATCGTCATGGCCTACATGGACTACCCACGCAAGCTCGTGGGCCTGGGCCCGCTGTTCCTGCCCACGGGCGATGTCGAGGCCGACATGGCCGAGATCAAGCGCTACTACGCCCAGTACAAGGGCAAGAACGCGAGTCAATTCACGCACGAATGAGCACGACACCCGCCTCCAAAGACCCCCTGCACGGCCTGACGCTGGAGGCCATCGTCACCGCGCTGGTCGAGCACTTCGGCTGGGCCGAACTCGGCCAGCGCATCGAGATCAAGTGCTTTCGCATCGACCCGAGCGTGTCGTCGAGCCTGAAGTTCCTGCGCAAGACACCCTGGGCGCGCGCCAAGGTGCAGAGCCTGTACCTGTTCATGCGGCGCGAGCAGGCCCGCGCATCGCGCTAGGGCAGGACGCTCGGGCCGAGCGCCGGGCCGCCCCAAGCCGGCCCGCAATGGCGATGTGGGAGCGGCTCAAAGCCGCGAACATCGCCGTCCCCTCGGGGGACCGGCCGGGCTTTGCCCGCGTTCAGCGGCGCAAGCCCGGACGAGGGGTCTACTTCGCTTCCGGGAGCTCGATCTTGACCTCGAGCACTTCGAGGTCGCCCTGGCGCTCCATGTGCACCTTGATGTCGTCGGGGTTGATCGACACGTATTTGCTGATGACGGCCACCAGCTCGCGCTGCAGCTGCGGCAGGTAGTCGGGGCTGCTGCTGCGGCCGTTGCGCTCGTGGGCGAGGATGAGCTGCAGGCGCTCCTTGGCGACGCTGGCGGAGCTCTTCTTTTCGCCGAGGAAGAAGTTCAGGAATCCCATGACCTGGCCTCCTTCACTTGCCGCCGAAGACGCGCTTGAACCAGCTCTGCTTCACGGCCTCGGTGAAGCGCATGGGCTTGTCCTCGCCGAGGAAGCGGGCCACCACGTCCTTGTAGGCCTCGGCCACATCGGTGCCCTGCAGGTGGATGGCCGGCGTGCCCTGGTTGGACGCCTGCAGCACGCTCTCGCTCTCGGGGATGACGCCGATCAGCGGCGTGCGCAGGATCTCGTGGATGTCGTCCAGGCTCAGCATCTGGCCGCCTTCCACCCGGTTGGGGTTGTAGCGCGTGATGAGCAGGTGCTCCTTGACCGGGTCGCCGCCTTCGATGGCGCGCTTGGTCTTGCTGGAGAGCATGCCCAGGATGCGGTCGCTGTCGCGCACCGAGGAGACTTCGGGGTTGGTCACGACCAGCGCCTCGTCGGCGTAGTGCATGGCCATCAGCGCGCCCGTCTCGATGCCGGCAGGGGAGTCGCAGACGATGTAGTCGAACTCCATGGCCTTGAGCTCGTCGAGCACGCGCTCCACGCCTTCTTGCTTGAGGGCGTCCTTGTCGCGCGTCTGAGAGGCGGCCAGGATGTAGAGCTTGTCGAGCTGCTTGTCCTTGATGAGGGCCTGGGTCAGCTTGATCTCGTCGTTGATGACGTTGATGAGGTCGTACACCACGCGGCGCTCGACACCCATGATCAGGTCGAGGTTGCGCAGGCCCACGTCGAAGTCGATGACGCAGGTCTTGAGGCCGCGCATCGCGAGGCCCGTGGCAAAGCTTGCGCTGGTGGTGGTCTTGCCGACCCCGCCCTTGCCGGATGTGACGACGACGATCTTGGTCATCTGGGGCTTTCCTGGTTGGTTCAGTTCAATGGGGTTCACAGCGGGCGTCACAGGGACAGCGGCTGCATCAGCAGCTTCTCGCCGTCAAGCAGCACCTGCGCGGGCTTGCCGGCCACGTCGGCCGGCAGCGGGTTCTCGGTCGTGCGGTAGATGCCGGCGATCGACAGCAGCTCGGCTTCCAGGCTGTGGGCGTAGATGCGCGCCGAGGTGTCGCCGCGCGCACCGGCAATCGCCTTGCCGCGCAGAGGCGCATAGACATGCACGCTGCCGTCGGCGATCACTTCGGCGCCGTGGTTCACGAGGGCCAGCACGACGAGGTCGCCGCCCTTGGCATACACGCGCTGGCCGGAGCGCAGCGGCTTGTCGACGACCATCGTGGGCGCCGGCGCCGCGGGCTTCTCGATGAACTTCTCGACGACGATCTCGCGCACCACTTCCCGCACCACCTCGCGCACGGGCTCCGACGGCGCTGCGGCACGCTCGGCGACGGGTTCGTCGGCCGCATCGGCCAGGCCCAGCTCATGCGCGAGCGCCAGCTCCTCGGGCGTGGCGCCCGCCACGGCCACGGGCTGCAGCTGGCTGTCGCGCAGCAACTGCACGATGCCGCGCAGGTCCACGGGGGCGGGGCCGTCCAGCGCGAGCGGCGCCTGGCCTTCGGTGGCCGGCGAGGCCGAGGCCGCGCGCGGCACGGCGGTGAGGTCGATGACGACGGGCTCATGCTCGAAACCGCCCTGGCCGGCGCGTGAGGCCCAGTCCGCGGCGATCTCGGCCATGTCGCTGCTGTGCAGCACCAGGCCCAGCAGGCTGAAGCGGCGCGACTTCAATTCGAAAGTGCTGGCACGTGAAGCGGCCCTGCGCCCCCCGTTGTCCCTCGTCTGATCCGCCATCGCCCCGTTGCCGCCTCGTCAAAAGGCCGCGAGTTTAGCCGCCGCCCCCACACCGCCCGGTTGGGGACTGCCCCCAGCGCCGGGCCGGCACGCCGGCACGCCGCCTCAAAAACAGGCACGCCAGCCCGGGTGGCGGCCGATCAAGCACTTAGCGCGGCTGTCGTCAGATGCCCCACAGACTTGTCCACAGTTCGCGGGGACAAAACCGGGGTTTCACGTCATCCAGACGCGTGACATCCGCCCACTGCGGCTTGACTTATCCCCAAATTCGGCACCCGTCAAGCGTTTTGGACCCTGACCCCCGCCCCGGCCTCATCAACCCGGCTGACTTCGCTAAGTGGTTGATTCATATAGGAAGCCGTCGGGTGCTCAAAAATTCAGCAACCTAAGCGGAGCCGCATCACACAAGGGCTTGGCTGCGATGCAGCCCCCTTTTCCACAAAGTTTTCCACAGACTCGGTGGATAGGTTGCAGAACTGTTACGGATCAGTGACTTAGGCCCGGTCGTTGAGGCTGTCTGTAGCTTTCGGCGCCAAGTGCGAAGGCCTGCCGGGGCGGCGCGCGGGTTACATTGGCCCATGCCCGCGCATCCGGGCGCTCCCAGGAGACCGCAGGTGGCCACACCGAACTACAGCTATGAGAAACGCCAGCGTGAACTGGCCAAGAAACGCAAGGCCGAAGAAAAGCGCCAGCGCAAGCTGAGCGGCAAGCCCGCCGAGGATGATGGGCCCGCCGAGGCCGACAGCCACACGCCACCGCCCCCCGGCGAACCCGGCCCGGCCGAACCGCAAACCTAGAATCGCGGGCTTTCCCGTCCTGACCCAGCCGCCACAGCGCCCATGCCCCGCCAGCTCTTCGTCACCACTGCCCTGCCCTATGCCAACGCCGGTTTCCACATCGGCCACATCATGGAGTACACCCAGGCCGACATCTGGGTTCGCTACCAGCGCATGGCGGGCTCGCAGGTGCACTTCGTCTGCGCGGACGACGCCCACGGCGCGCCGATCATGATCGCGGCCGAGAAGGCCGGCAAGACACCGCAGGACTTCGTCGCCGGCATCGCTGCCGGCCGCAAGCAGTACCTCGACGGCTTTCACATCAGCTTCGACAACTGGCACTCCACCGACGGGCCGGAGAACCACGAGCTGTCCAAGGCCGTCTATCTGGCCCTGCGGCACAACGAGCTGATCTCGACCAAGACCATCGAGCAGTTCTTCGACCCCGCCAAGTCGATGTTCCTGCCCGACCGCTTCATCAAGGGCGAATGCCCGAAGTGCGGCGCGAAGGACCAGTACGGCGACTCCTGCGAGGTCTGCGGCGCCGTCTACGCACCCACCGAGCTGAAGAACCCCTACTCGGTGCTGTCGGGCGCCACGCCGGTGCTCAAGACGAGCGAGCATTACTTCTTCAAGCTCAGCGACCCGCGCTGCGTCGAGTTCCTCACGCAGTGGACGCAGGATGCGGGCCGGCTGCAGCCCGAAGTGCTCAACAAGATCCGCGAGTGGTTCGAGCCCGACGAAGAAGGCAACAACCGCCTGAGCGACTGGGACATCAGCCGCGACGCGCCCTACTTCGGCATCGAGATCCCCGACGCGCCGGGCAAGTACTTCTACGTCTGGCTGGACGCCCCCATCGGCTACCTCGCCTCGCTGAAGAACTACTTCGGCAAGATCGGCCAGGATTACGACGCCTTCATGGCCGACGAATCGGTGGAGCAGATCCACTTCATCGGCAAGGACATCACCTACTTCCACACGCTGTTCTGGCCGGCCATGCTGCATTTCAGCGGCCGCAAGACGCCCAACCACGTGTTCGTGCACGGCTTCATGACCGTCAATGGCGGCGAGAAGATGAGCAAGAGCCGCGGCACGGGGCTGGACCCGCTCAAGTACCTGAGCCTGGGCCTGAACGCCGAGTGGCTGCGCTACTACATTGCCGCCAAGCTCAATGCCCGCGTCGAGGACATCGACTTCAACCCCGAGGACTTCGCCGCCCGCGTCAACAGCGACCTGGTGGGCAAGTACATCAACATCGCCTCGCGCGCGGCCGGTTTCCTGACCAAGCGTTTCGGCGGCAAGCTCAGCGCCGACCTGGGCGTGGAAGGCCGCATGCTGCTGGACGCCCTGCGCGCCCACAGCGGCGCCATCGCCGAGCTGTACGAGAGCCGCGAGTTCGGCAAGGCCCTGCGCGAGATCATGGCGCTGGCCGACAAGGTCAACGAGTTCGTCGACCAGCACAAGCCCTGGGAGCTGGCCAAGCAGGACGGCATGGATGCCGCGCTGCACGACGTCTGCAGCGTCTGCATCGAAGCCTTCCGCGTGCTGACCGTCTACCTCAAGCCCGTGCTGCCGGCGCTGGCGGCGCAGGTCGAGGCCTTCCTGAAGGTCGAGCCGCTGCAGTGGCCCGATGCCGCACGGTCGCTGGGCGCGCACACCATCGGCACCTACCAGCACCTGATGCAGCGCGTGGACCTGACCAAGGTCGAGCAGCTGTTCGAGGCCCCGCCCGCGCCCAAGGTGGTGCCCGGCGGCGAAGACATCGCCGCCGAGATCAAGATCGACGACTTCGCCAAGGTCGACCTGCGCATCGCCAGGATCGTCAAGGCCGAGCTGGTGGAGGGCTCCGACAAGCTGCTGCGCCTGACGCTGGACGCCGGCGAAGGCCGCACGCGCAACGTCTTCAGCGGCATCCGCAGCGCCTACAAGCCCGAAGACCTGGAAGGCAAACTGACCGTGCTGGTGGCCAACCTGGCGCCGCGCAAGATGAAGTTCGGCGTCAGCGAGGGCATGGTGCTGGCTGCGAGCCACGCCGACGAGAAGGCCAACCCGGGCATCTTCGTGCTCGAGCCCCACACGGGCGCCCAGCCGGGCATGCGGGTGCGCTGAGGCCATGAGCGCCCCGCTCGGCCAGTCGCGGCGCCGCCGCTTCATCGCCGAGCGCTACCACTGCGGTCCTCCAGGCACGGCGCGCCTCGCGTCGTGTGCCCTTGCCCGGAGACCCCATGCCCCTGCCCCGCCTGCATCCCTTTCGCCCCCGCAGCCTCGCGCTGCTGGCAGGCTATTCGCGCGAACAGCTGGTCACTGACGTCGGCGCCGGCATCACCGTCGGCATCGTCGCCCTGCCCCTGGCGCTGGCGTTTGCCATCGCCTCCGGGCTGCGTCCCGAGCAGGGCCTGGCCACGGCCATCATCGCGGGCTTCCTGATCTCGCTGCTGGGGGGCTCCAGCGTGCAGATCGGCGGGCCGGCCGGCGCCTTCATCGTCGTGGTCTACGGCATCCTGCAGCGCTACGGGCTGGCCAACCTGCTGCTGGCCACCATGGGCGCGGGCGTGCTGCTGCTGCTGATGGGCGCCCTGCGCCTGGGGGCGCTGGTGCGCTTCATCCCGGTGGCCATCGTGACGGGCTTCACCAACGGCATCGCCGTGCTCATTGCGCTGGCCCAGCTGAAGGACTTCCTGGGCCTGCGCATCGAGAAGATGCCGGCGGACTTCTTCGGCCAGATCGAGGCCCTGGCCACCCACATCGGCAGCGTCAACCCGGCAGCACCCGCACTGGCCGCGGCCTGCATGGCCGTCGTGCTGCTCTGGCCCAAGAACATCGCGCAGGACCGGCCGCTCACGGGCCTGCGTCGAGCCCTGGCCTTGCTGCCCGGCACCGTGATCGCCCTGGCGGCTGCCACCGCGGTCACGGCGGCCTTCGCGCTGCCGCTGGACACCATCGGCAGCCGCTTCGGCGGCATCCCGCAATCGCTGCCGGCCCTGGCCTGGCCCACGCTCGACTGGGCTGGCGCCAAGCAGCTCGTCATCCCCACGCTGACGCTTGCGCTGCTGGGCGCCATCGAGTCGCTGCTGTGCGCCCGCGTGGCCGACAAGCTCACCCCCCACCTGCCCCGGCACGACCCCAACCAGGAACTGATGGCCCAGGGCATCGCCAACCTGACCGTGCCGCTGTTCGGCGGGCTGCCGGCCACCGGCACCATCGCCCGCACCGTCACCAACATCCGCGCCGGCGCCACCAGCCCGGTGGCGGGCATCGTGCATGCGTTGACGCTGCTCGTCATCCTGCTGGCCGCCGCGCCGCTGGCCGCCCATGTGCCGCTGGCCGCACTCGCCGGGATCCTGCTCGTGGTGGCCTGGAACATGGGCGAGTGGCACGAGTTCGCGCGCCTGAAGCGCTTCAACCTCACCTACCGCACCTTGCTGGTGGGCACCTTCACGCTCACCGTCGTGGCCGACCTGACGGTGGCGGTGGAAGTGGGCCTCGTCACGGCCTGCCTGTTCTTCGTCTACCGCATGAGCCAGCTCTTCCAGCTGCGCCCGCTGGCCGAGGCCCCGGCGGGCGTGGCAGCCTACGAGCTCTACGGCGCCTTGTTCTTCGGCGCGGTCGGCAAGCTGGAGACGCTGCCGGAGCAGCTGCCCGCGGGCACCCGCACGGTGGCGCTGCAGATGCACCGCCTCGTGCAGATGGACACGACGGGCGTGGAAGCCCTGCGCGAGCTGCTGCGGGCGCTGGGCAAGCGCGACGTGAGACTGGTGCTCATCCAGGTCAACGCCCAGCCCCTGGACCTGCTGCGCCGCAGCGGCCTGGCCGCCGAGCTGGGCGAGGGGGCGATCATGCAATCGCTGTCCGAACTAAAATCACCGGCTTAGCCCACGAGACCCGCCATGCCGCTGTTCTGGAAACCCTACAAGTCCGAAGTCACGCAATTCATCGAGCAGCTCAAGGCCCAGCGCCCCACGCTGGAAGCCGAACAGCGCGCCGGCCGCGCCCTGCTGTGGGACAAGGAGCAGGACCGCTCGGCCCAGTCCGAGTTCACCCAGGCCCGCGTGGCCCAGAAGCCCTACGTCTACCAGACGGACTCGAAGTAAACCGCGATGACGGCCGTGGCTGACGACGCCAGCCCAGCCACGTCCGACCTGCCCGAGGTGGTGGATGCGGTCGCGGTGGCCCGCTTGTACGGCGAGCCGCTGTTCCAGATGCCGCTGGACCTCTACATCCCGCCGGATGCCTTGGAGGTCTTCCTGGAAGCCTTCCAGGGGCCGCTGGACCTGCTGCTCTACCTCATCCGCAAGCAGAACTTCAACATCCTCGACATCCCGCTGGCCGACGTCACGCGCCAGTACCTGAGCTACGTCGAGCAGATCCGCCAGCACAACCTGGAGCTGGCGAGCGAATACCTGCTGATGGCCGCGATGCTCATCGAGATCAAGTCGCGCATGCTGCTGCCGCCCAAGAAGTCGGAGGACGGCAAGGAAGTCGAGGACCCACGCGCCGAGCTCGTGCGCCGCCTGCTGGAGTACGAGCAGATGAAGCTCGCCGCGGCGCGGCTGGACCGCCTGCCCGTGCTGGGGCGCGATTTCCTGCGCGCCCAGATCCACATCGAGCAGTCGCTCACACCGCGCTTCCCGGATGTCTCCACCGTCGACCTGCGCGAGGCGTGGCTGGACATACTCAAGCGCGCCAAGCTCAACCAGCACCACAAGATCAGCCGCGAGCAGCTCTCGGTGCGCGAGCACATGAGCATCGTGCTGCGCCGCCTGCAGGGCCAGCGCTTCGTGGAGTTCGAGCACCTGTTCGACGTCCAGAAGGGCCAGGCCGTGCTGGTGGTCACCTTCATCGCCATGCTCGAGCTGGCCAAGGAGCGGCTGCTCGAGATCACGCAGGCCGAGGCCTTCGCCCCGATCTACGTGCGGCTGGCCTACACGCCTGTCTAGCCCGTCTAACGCGGCGCCTTACTTGCCGCGCAGCTTCTGCACGGCCACCACACCGGCCAGCACCAAGGCACCGGCCACGACACCCACCAGCGCATTGGCGCCGTTTTCCAGCACCGCGGCCACGAGCCAGGCCTGGCCCTCGGCCAGGTGGGCGATGGCGTGGTGCAGCGGCGCGATGCCGTGCGCCAGGATTCCGCCACCGACCAGGAACATCGCCGCCGTGCCCAGCACGGTCAGCAGCTTCATGAGGCGCGGCGCCGCGGCCAGCAGGAAACGGCCGACACCTTGCGCGGCCGCACCGGACTTGCGCGACAGCCACAGGCCCACGTCGTCCATCTTCACGATGCCCGCCACGAAGCCGTAGACGCCCACCGTCATCGCGACCGACACGGCCACCAGCACGGCCAGCTGCTGTTGCAGCGATACCGTGGCCACCGTGCCCAGCGCGATGACGATGATCTCGGCGGACAGGATGAAGTCGGTGCGGATGGCACCCTTGATCTTGTCGCGCTCGTAGGTGGCCATGTCGACCTTCTCGTCGGCCAGCGCCTTGACGTGATCGGCGTGGTGGGCCGCGTCCTCGTCGGGGCTGTGCAGGAACTTGTGCGCCAGCTTCTCGAAGCCCTCGAAGCACAGGTAGGCACCGCCCACCATCAGCAGCGGCGTGATGGCCCAGGGCGCAAACGCCGAGATGGCGAGTGCGGCCGGCACCAGGATGGCCTTGTTGATGAGCGAGCCCCAGGCCACGGCCCACACGACGGGCAGCTCGCGGTCGGCGTTCACGCCGGAGACCTGCTGCGCATTCAGCGCCAGGTCATCGCCCAGCACGCCGGCGGTCTTCTTGGCGGCGACCTTGGTCATGGTCGCCACGTCGTCCAGGACGGTGGCGATGTCATCGAGCAGGACGAGAAGGCTGGAGGCCATGGGGTGTGCGGTCGTTGCAAAGACGCGCATGCTAGCCGGCCAGCCCGGCGCCATCCTCAACCAAAAGCTCAGCGATAGTGCCGCGCCAGGCTTTCCGCCACACAGACCGGCTTGGCCGCGCCTTCGGCCTGCACGGCGACCTCCACGGTCAGCTGGGTCGCGCCCCCGGCCACTTCGTCCATGGCCAGCAGCTTGAAGCCGGCCCGCAGCCGGCTGCCCACAGGCACCGGCGCGGTGAAGCGCACCTTGTTGAGGCCGTAGTTCAGCACCATGCGGCTTTCGCGCACCGCAAAGCCGGTTTCGAAGAAGTACGGGATGAGCGACAGGGTCAGAAAGCCATGCGCGATGGGTGTGCCGAAAGGCCCCGCCTTGGCCCGCTCGGGGTCGACATGGATCCACTGGCGGTCTTCGGTCGCCTCGGCAAAGGCATTGACGCGGGCCTGGTCGACGGTGATCCAATCGCTGTGGCCCAGGGGCTGGCCGATCAGGGCCTGCAGCTCGGCGAGGGTCTCGAAGGTGCGCATAGGGGAGGACGAGGTGGGAGCAGTCGTGCGGCCACGTTAATCTAGGTCGCCATGCCTGACAGTACCGCCCGCGACATCCTCGTCCTCGCCGCCCACCCCGACCTCGCCCGCTCCCACGCGACGCGCACCGTGCTCGACACGCTGCGCGCCTCGCCCGCGGCCGACCGGGTGGAGCTGCGCGATCTCTACCGCCTCTACCCGGACTTCCACATCCACATCGACGCCGAGCAGCGCGCGCTGCAGGCCGCGCGCCTCGTGGTCATGCTCCACCCCATCTACTGGTACAGCATGCCCGCGCTGCAAAAGCTCTGGGTCGACGAAGTGCTGCGCCTGGGCTGGGCCTACGGGCCCGGCGGCACGGCGCTGCACGGCAAGGACTTCTGGCTCGTGGCCTCCACGGGCGGCGGCGAGCAGGCCTACGCGCCGGGCGGCCACAACCACCATGCCCTGAACGACTTCCTGCTGCCCTACCAGCAGTCGGCCCGCACCTGCGGCATGACGTGGCTGCCGCCTCAAGTGCTCTACGGCGCGCATCGCGCGACGGACGCCGACGTCCAGGCCCATGCCGACCTCTTCGTGCAGCGGCTGCAACACTTCCCCGAGTGGTGTGAAAGCCTGGCCGACCGCGGCGTGGGCGACGAGGACGCCGTGGCGCTGGACGAGCGCCCCGCACTCTTCACGACGCTGGACGCAGGAGCCGCTGCATGAGCCACGGTACCTGGCTGCAACTGCCCCTCGTCTTCCTCGCCGCGGCGGTGCTCGCGGTGCCGCTGGCACGCTACCTGCGCCTGGGGTCCATCCTGGGCTACCTGGTCGCCGGGCTGCTGATCGGCCCGGCTGTGCTGGGCCTCATCCCCGAATCGACCGCCATCCCGGAGGTGGCCGAGCTGGGCGTGGTGCTGATGCTCTTCCTCGTCGGGCTGGAGCTGGAGCCCAAGCGGCTGTGGGCCATGCGCCGGCCCATCTTCGGCTGGGGCAGCGTGCAGCTGCTGGGCTGCGCGGCGGTGCTGACGGGCGTGGGCATCGCCTGCGGCTACCCGTGGCGGCTGTCGCTGGTGGTGAGCCTGGGGCTGGCCATGTCGTCCACCGCCGTGGCGCTGGCCGTGCTGGCCGAGCGCAACCTCGGGCGCACGACGGCGGGCGAGAGCATCCTGTCGGTCGCGCTGCTGCAGGACATCGCGGCCATCCCGGTGCTGGCACTCGTGCCGGTGCTGGCGCTGAGCGGCGCGCATGGCGACGGCGATGGCAAGACCTGGCTCGCCGCGGCCAAGGCGGTGGGTGCCATCGTCACCATCATCTTCGGCGGCCGGCTGCTGCTGCGCCCGGCACTGCGCTGGATCGCCCACAGCAAGACGCCCGAGATCTTCACCGCCGCTGCCCTGCTGCTCGTGCTGGGCACGGCGGCGCTGATGCAGCTGGTGGGCCTGTCGATGGCGCTCGGCGCCTTCCTGGCCGGCGTGCTGCTGGCCGAGAGCGAGTACCGCCGCGAGCTCGAAACCGACCTGGAGCCCTTCAAGGGCCTGCTGCTGGGGCTGTTCTTCATCGCCGTCGGCATGGGGCTGGACCTGAAGGCCGTGGCCGCCCAGCCCGGCTTCGTGGCGCTGCTCGTGGTGGCCCTGCTCGTGTGCAAGATCTTCGTGCTAGTGCTCATGGCGCGGGCGATGAAGATCCCGCTCGTGGAGCGCCCGGCCTTCGTCATCCTGCTGGCGCAGGGCGGCGAGTTCGGCTTCGTCGTGTTCCAGCTCGCGCAGGGCGAAGGCATGATCAACGCGGCCCAGAACTCGGCCCTGGTGGCGGCGGTGGCCCTGTCGCTCGCACTCACGCCGCTGCTGCTGACGGGCGGCGACCGGCTGATGTCACAGAAGCTTGCGCGCCTGGGCGAGAAGAAGAAGCGCGACGAAGCCCCGCCGCCGCCCGCGCCCATCCTGATCGCCGGCAGCGGCCGCTACGGGCAGGTCGTGGGCCGCATGCTGCGCGCCAGCGGCCTGGAGGCCACCATGCTCGACCAGGACGCCGAGGCCATCGAGGGCCTGCGCCGTTTCGGCTGGACGGTGCACTACGGCGACGCCACGCGGCTGGACCTGCTCAAGACCGCAGGCGCCGCTTCGGCCCGCATCCTCGTCATCGCCGTGGACGACATCGGCCAGAGCCTGGAGATCGCCGAGCTCGCGCGCGAGCACTTCCCGCAGCTCACCGTCGTCGCCCGCGCGCGCAACGTGCAGCACTACTACCAGCTGCACGAGGCCGGCGTGCGCCACATCGAGCGCGAGACCTTCGACTCCGCCCTGATGAGCGCCCGCAGCGTGCTGGAGCTCACGGGCATGGAGCCCCACGCCGCGCGGCGCCAGGCCATGCACTTCCGCCGCCACAACATCGACGTGCTGGCGCGCATGGTGCCGCTGCAAAGCGACGAAGGTGCCTTGATCGCCGCCGCCAAGCTCGGCCGCCAGCAGTTCGAGCAGCAGATGGCCGCCGAGCGCGAGGCCGAGGAAGCCCACCGGCGCGCCCAGCGCGGTGGCTGGGACAGGCACGACGACAACGCATGAACGACGACGCCCTCCAGCATGCCGCCGAACTGATCCGTCAGGCCGACGGCCTGCTCGTCACCGCGGGCGCCGGCATGGGCGTGGACTCCGGCCTGCCGGACTTCCGCGGCCGGGAGGGTTTCTGGCAGGCCTACCCGGCACTTGCGCAGGCGCGGCTGGACTTCACCACGGTGGCCTCGCCCGCCACCTTCGAGCGCGACCCGCAGCTGGCCTGGGGCTTCTACGGCCACCGCCTGGCGCTGTACCGGCGCACCCGGCCGCACGCGGGCTTTGCCCTGCTGCAGGCCTGGGGCCGGCGGCTGCGGCACGGCGCGGCGGTGTTCACGAGCAACGTCGACGGCCAGTTCCAGCGCGCCGGCTTCGAGCCCGCCCTCGTGCACGAATGCCACGGCTCGCTGCACTGGCTGCAATGCCTGCGCGGCTGCGGCGAGCCACCCATGCCGGCCGACGGCCTCACGCCGGACGTCGATGAAGCCGAGTGCCGCTGGCGCGGGAGCCTGCCGACCTGCCCGGGATGCGGGGGCCTGCTGCGGCCCAACCTGCTGATGTTCGGTGACTGGGGCTGGATCGGCGACCGCTACGACGCGCAGGAGCGGCGTCTGTCGCGCTGGCTCGGGTCGGTGAGGCGGCCGGTCGTGGTCGAGATCGGCGCAGGCACGGCGCTGCCGGCCATGCGTCATTTCGGGCATCAGGTCGTGCAGCAATGCGGCGGCCAGCTGGTGCGCATCAACCCGCGGGAGCACGCGGTGGCGCCAGGGGCCGGCGTGGGCCTGGCCGGCGAGGCGCTGGCCCTGCTGTCGGCGCTGGACGCCCGGCTCGCCGCGCTGGACGGCTGAGCCCTGCCACACCGCAGGGGCGTTTGAGCCGGGCGCCAGGCCCTCGCGCAGCCCGGCGGCGACAATCCGGGCATGTTTGCCCCGTCCCAGCTCGAAGTCCGCCGTTTCTTCTGCACCACCTACCGCAAGTGGCGGGACGGCGCGCCGCTGATCCCGATGGAAGCGATTGCCGCCGACTGGATCGCCGAGCACCCGGAGTACCACGACGACCTCGCCGACGAGGCGGCGGCGCTGGAGAAGGTCTACACGGTCGAGGAAGGCCGCACCAACCCCTTCCTGCACCTGTCCATGCACCTGACGATTACCGAGCAGCACGCCATCGACCAGCCCTCGGGCATCCGCCAGGCGGTCGACCTGCTGTCGGCCAAGCGGAACTCCCGCCACGAAGCCCACCATGTCGCCATGGAGGCCCTGGGCGAGATGATCTGGGCCTCGCAGCGCAGTGGCATGCCGCCCGACGGGCATGCCTACCTGGACAAGGTCCGCCAGGCCGCCACGCGCTGAGCCGCTGAGCCGATGAGCGGCGCAACCCGCGCCGCGCTCGCCCCCGCACCGCCTTTCCCGTTCCCACCGGGTCGCCGCGCACAGCGGCCGCCGCCGCATGCCTGCGCCTTATATGCGAATGCGAATGATTTGCATTTGCATGATAGAGTCCGCGGCCCATGCGCCCCTTCTTCGTCCTGTTGCACCGTTGGTTCGGCCTTGCCGCGGCCGTCTTCCTCTTCATCGCCGGCCTCACGGGCGCGGTGATCGCCTTCGACCACGAACTGGATGCGGCGTTGAACCCGCAGTTCTTCGAGGCCCGGGGCCGCAGCCCCGCGCAGGACGCCCTGATGCTGGCCGACCGGCTCGAAGCCGCCGAGCCGCAGTTGCGCGTGCGCTACCTGCCACTGAACGCCGAGCCAGGCCACACGCTGCTTGCGATGGTCGAGCCCCGCGACCCCGCCCGGCCGCTGGGCTTCAACCAGCTTGCTCTGGACCCCGCCACGGGCGAGGTGCAGGCCCGCCGCGAATGGGGGGCGCTGTCGCTGTCGCGGGAGAACCTGCTGCCCTTCCTCTATGCCCTGCACTACAGCCTGCACCTGCCGGAAGCCGGCGGCATCGCCTGGGGCATCTGGCTCATGGGGCTGATCGGGCTGGGGTGGGTGCTGGACTGCTTCGTCGCCCTGTACCTGTCCTTCCCGACCTGGCGCGGCTGGCGCAAGTCGCTGGCCTTTCGCTGGCGCAAGGGGGGGCATGCGCTCACGTTCGACCTGCACCGCAGCGGCGGCGTGTGGCTGTGGCTGCTGCTGCTCGTCATCGCGCTCACGTCAGTGGCCATGAACCTGCGCCAGCAGGTGGTGGTGCCGCTGGTGAACGCACTGTCACCGATCACCCCGAGCGCCTTCGACACGCGCCGGCCCGGCACCGTGCCGGTCAACCCCGCGTTGACCCGGGCGCAAGCGCTCGCCGCTGCCGAGCGCGTCGCCCGCGCCCGCGGCATCACGGGGCCCGCAGGTGGCATCTTCCATGACGCCCTCTACGGCGTGTATGGCGTCGGCTTCTTCAAGCCCGGCAACGACCACGGCGACGGCGGCCTCGGCAACCCCTGGGTCTACGTGGACGCCCGCGACGGCAGCCCGGCGGGGGCCAGCATCCCCGGCGAGGGCACGGCGGGCGACCTCTACCTGCAACTGCAGTTCCCGCTGCACTCCGGCCGCATCCTGGGCCTGCCCGGGCGAATCCTCGTCGCCGCGCTGGGCGTGGCGGTGGCGGTGCTGTCGGTCACGGGCGTGCTGATCTGGCTGCGCAAGGCGCGCGCCCGACGCCATGCGGCCCGCACGTCGCGCGCCTCCTCCCCCACCTCTCCATCCTCTCCCTCCACCCCTGCGCCCGCACGCGAGCCCCTGCCCCGATGACGCTTCCACCCGCCCTCTTCATGACGCCCCTGGCCCTGGCCGCCACCGCCGCCTTCGCCGGCGCCGACAGCCCCGCCGCCGCACCCGACACCGCCACCCTGCCCACCGTTCGCGTGCAATCCCGCGCCCAGGACGACGACAAGCGCAGTGCCGGCCCAACCCGCCTGGAGTTGAGCCTGCGCGAGACGCCGCAGTCGCTCACGGTCATCGGCGCGCAGCAGATCCGCGACTTCGGCCTGGTGGACGTGACCCAGTTGCTCGACCAGACGCCCGGCGTCGTCGTCGAGCGTGTGGAGACCGACCGCACCTACTTCAGCGCCCGCGGCTTTGACGTGACCAACTTCCAGGTCGACGGCCTCGGCCTGCCACTGGCCAACGGTGCGCAATGGGGGGCCCTGGACCTCGCGGCCTTCGAGCGCGTGGAGGTGCTGCGCGGCGCCACCGGCCTGCTGGCCGGCACCGGCAACCCATCGGCCACGGTGAACTTCATCCGCAAGCGCGCCACCAGCAAGGCGCTGGCCGCCAGCGCCGCCCTCACGCTGGGCTCGTGGCAACAGCGCCGCGTGGAGGCCGACGTGGCCACCGGCCTGAACGCCGACGGCTCGCTGCGCGCACGCCTCGTCGTCGCCGATGACCACAAGGACAGCTGGCTGGACCGCTACAGCCGCCATACCCAGCTCGGCTACGGCGTGCTGGAGCTGGACATCGGGCGCCGCACGCTGCTGACCGTGGGCGTGCAAGCCCAGCGCAGCCATGCCGACAGCCCGATGTGGGGTGCCCTGCCCCTGCTGGACAGCAACGGCCAGCAAGTCCAGTACACGCGCAACACCAGCAGCGCGGCGGACTGGGCGTGGTGGACCAACCGCGACACCGACGTGTTCGCCGAACTGACCCATGATCTGGGCCAGGGCTGGCAGACGCGCGCCAGCCTCTCGCGCCGCAGCCGCGACACCCCCAGCGAACTCTTCTACGTCTACGGCACACCCAACCCGGCGGGCTCGGCGGACAGCGGCCTGCACGCCTACCCGTCGGCCTTCGACGGCCACTACGTCGACACCGTCGCCGACGTCTACGCCAGCGGACCGTTCACGGCACTGGGCCGGCAGCACCAGCTCATGTTCGGCGTCAACGTCGGGCGCCAGACGCTGGACGAACGCTCCGGCTACGCGGCCAACATCGGCGCGCCGGTGCCGGCGCTGCAGGGCTGGAACGGCGCGTTCCCGAAGCCGGCCTTCGACGCGTCCACCGATGGCTCGGACGTGACGCGTCGCCGCGAGACGGCCTACGCCGCGGTGCAGTTCAGCGCGACCGACGCACTCACCGTGGTGGCCGGCCTGCAGGCCTCGCGCGTGCGCAACGCTGGCGTGGGCTACGGCGTCGACCAGGCGGGGCGCCACAGCGCGGCCAAACCCTACGCGGGGGCCGTGCTCACGCTGAACGACCAGCTCAGCGCCTATGCCAGCTATGCCGAGGTGTTCAACCCGCAGGTCGAGACCGACATCAACCGCCGCCCGCTCGGCCCGTTGGAGGGCAGCAACCTGGAGGCCGGGTTGAAGTCAGCCTGGCTGGACGGGCAGCTCAGCGGCAGCGCGGCCGTGTTCCGCACCCGCCAGCAGAACGTGCCGGTGCAGGCCGGCTACCAGCCGGACTTCACGGCCTACTACGAAGGCATCACCGCCACCAGCACGGGCTACGAGCTCGAACTCACTGGCAGGCCCGGTCGCGACTGGACGGTGTCCGGCGGCTGGACCCAGTTCCGCCTCAAAGGCAGCCAGGGCGACGACGTCAACCGCCACGTGCCCCGCCGAACGCTGCGCTTGAGCAGCACCTACCAACTGCTCCCGCAGCTGAAGCTCGGCGCCGCACTGCGCTGGCAAAGCGACATCAGCGCCGCCAACCCCGCCGTGCGGCAGAAGGCCTACGCCGTTGTCGACCTGAACGCGGCCTACGACTTCGATGCGCACTGGAGCGCGGCCTTGGCCGTGAACAACGTCGGCGACACGCAGTACCTGGGCAGCCTGAAGTGGGACCAGGCCTACTACGGCGCGCCCCGCAGCGTCAGCGCCACGCTGCGCTGGAAGTACTGAGCCCGCCGCGCGGCCACAAAAAAGCCACCCGAAGGTGGCTTTGTCCTTGAGCAGGGCCGGTGCCGATCAGGCCTGGAAGCTGCCGCCGCCCGTGCTGCGCCGCTCGGCCTTGCCGCTGGCGCCATAAAGGCCGGTGGGCTCGCTCGGGATGAGCACATCGAGCGCCCGGTCCAGCGAGGCATTGCCGCGGGCCAGCGTCTCGCGCTGGGCGGCGAGCAGGCCGCCAGCGCGCACGAGGCGGTTGCGCAGGGCGCTGGGCACGCTGCCCGAGCGGGCGGCTTCGCTGAAGCTCTGCACGGCGCGGGCGAGGTGCTGGTGAAGTTCGGCGGCGTGCTGCTCGATGGCAGCCGCGTCGCGGCGCGCCAGGGCATCGCCCAGCTGGTTCAGCGCGGCCTCGACGGCCAGCAGGGGCTGTTCGAGTTCAGGGCTGAGCGGGGTGGCGATGGCTGCGGTCATGGGGTTCAGTGCTTGTTGGCGCGCGCGTCGAGCAATTCTTGCGCATTCGCGACCAGTTTGTCGGCAATCGCGCGGGCGTTGACCGTGAACTTGCCCTCACTGATGGCCTGCGCGATGCGGTCGACCTTGGCGGCGTCGAAGCTGCCGTCGTCGGAACCGGCCGCGCTGGCAGCCAGCTGGGCGGTGCTGGAGATGGCGACTTGCGTGCTGGGGGCGGGGGCCGACGTCGTCGAGGTGCGGACGATGTCATTGCTGCCCGACGCCTCGGGTTTGCGCGCCGCAGGCCGCGACTCGACCTTCGTCGAGCTGCCGCTTCCTTCAGGGCTGTTACCGATCTTCATGGGCTTCTCCAGGGTGCGGGGGGTGACCCCGCCGGGGCATTGCAGGGGAGTTTCCCCTTGTATCGGCCCCGCAGGCGGTAACTTGAGCCGGAACTGGCGGGTTTTTCCGGCCAGTTGTGACGATTCGTGGCGCTTTGATCACAACGACAGCTCCACGCGCCGCTCGGCCACGGCCCGCCCGCTGGCGACCCGGCCGCTTTCAAACCGCACCCGGACCTCCTGGCCCTCGACGCCTGCGGACAGCGCCTGCGCCTCGGACGCGACCGAGAACCCCGGGCCCACGGCCAGCACCTGCACCGTCTCGCCCGCGGCAAACCACTGGCGCGACTTGAGCGCGGGCGCGCGCACGGCCTCGGCAGCCTGCAGCGGCCGCCCGAGCGTGCGTCCGATCAGCAGCGCCGGGTCGGTGAACACGGCACCGGGTTCCGCGGCAATGTCGATATCGGCCAGGGCCAGCTGGTCTTGAGACAAATTCACGCCCGCCGGCAAGGGGCCGTTTGCCACCACCGCGCGGCCGTAGACGGCCACCTTGACCGGCAGCGTCACATTCCAGCGCGCCACGCCGTCGGTGCAGCGCAGGCCGATACGGCTGCGGCCCCACACGGCCATGCCCGGCGGCAGGTAGGGCTGCACCTGCTGGCAGGGCGCCAGGCGCAGCCGGGCGTCCAGCGCGCCGATTTCCACCGCCACGCGGGTGTTGGGCGGGGCGGCCGCACGCGCTGCCGTCTCGGCCAGCACGCGCACCCGTTCGACAAGCGCCGGGTCGAGCGCGGTCTGGGCATCGGCCAACGGCGCGATGAGCAGGCCGGCCAGCAGCAGGCGGGTGACGGGCAGGGTGAGGCGAAGCATGGCCGTCACTCTAGGGACGCCGCAGGCCGCGCCGAGGTCGGAATTGAGCGGCTTTTGCCCTGTTGATCCCGCTCATGTTTTCGGCCCTGCTCCAGACAATTTGCGAGAAGAGCCACCCCGGCTGTGCTCCTCGAAAGAGGCTCCCGATGTTGAACCGACTCACCGACTCGCTGAACTTCCAGACCCAGGCGCTCACGCTGCGGGCGGAGCGCCAGCGCCTGCTCGCCAGCAACATCGCCAATGCCGACACGCCGGGCTACCAGGCCCGCGACATCAATTTCGCCAAGGCGCTGCGCGAAGCCACCGGCGAGGTCGCCACCAACGGCGCCCTGCAGACCACCCAGCGTGGCCACATCGCCCCCCTGGCCGGCGCGCGGGGCGAGAGTGGCAAAGACTACGCGCTGCAGTCCCAGACCAGCCTGGACAGCAACGGCGTGGACATGGACCGCGAACGCGCGAGCTTCGCTGACAACTCCGTGAAGTACGAGGCCACGCTGCGCTTCATCAACGGCTCGGTACGCACCGCGCTGGACGCGATGAAGTCGCACAACCAAGGCTAGGAGCTGAGCCATGTCGATGTTCCAGATCTTCAACGTCGCCGGCAGCGCCGTCAGCGCGCAAAGCCAGCGCCTGAACGTCGTCGCCAGCAACCTCGCCAACGCCGACACGGTGGCCGGCCCCGATGGCCAGGCCTACAAGGCGCGCCAGGTCGTGTTCCAGACGGCACTCATGGGTGCGGGCAACGACAGCGGCAACGCCGGCGTTCGCGTGACCACCGTCACCGAGGACCAGACGCCCGGCCGCCGCGTGCTCGACCCCAAGCACCCGCAGGCCGACGCCGACGGCTATGTGACCTACTCGAACGTGAACCCGGTGGAAGAGATGGTCAACATGATCTCCGCGTCGCGCTCCTACCAGAACAACATCGAGGTGATGAGCACGGCCAAGAGCCTGCTGCTCAAGACCCTCCAACTGGGTCAGTCATGAAGACTCCCGCTGCGGCGCTGACAGCTGCTTTCAAGGACTGAGCCATGGACGTCACCGCACTCAACGGCACCACCAATTCCGCGGGCACTTCGGTGTCGGCCAAGAACGCGGCCGAGACCCAGGACCGCTTCCTCAAGTTGCTCGTCGCGCAGATGAACAACCAGGACCCGCTCAACCCGATGGACAACGCCCAGGTGACGAGCCAGATGGCGCAGATCCAGCAGGTGACGAGCCTGTCCACGCTGGACACCAGCATCAAGAACCTCGGCGGCCAGCTCGGCCAGATGCAGGCCCTGCAGTCGATCTCGCTCGTCGGCCGCGAGGTGAGCGTGCCGGGCAACAAGATCCAGGTGGTGGGCGGCGTGGCCGAGGCGAGCTACGAGCTCGACGGCGCGGCGCAGACCGTCAAGCTCGAGGTGTTGGGCCCGGGCGGCAACGTCATCGACACCCAGCAACTCGGCGCCCAGGGCAGCGGCCGCCAGACCTTCAGCTGGAAGGCCGGCAGCTATGCGGCCGAAGGCGCGGAGGTGCAGTACCGCATCACCGCGGCCAACGGCGCCAAGGCCGTCACCAGCACCACCTATGCCCACGACAAGGTGGAAGCCGTCTACAGCGAGGGCGGCACGCTCAAGCTCAACCTCGCACGCCTCGGCCCGGTGGACTACACGGCCGTGTCGTCCGTCAACTGACTCTCACCCGCTCCACAGCAAGGACTCCCCCATGAGCTTCCAGCAAGGCCTCTCCGGGCTCAACGCCGCGTCCAAGAACCTGGACGTCATCGGCAACAACATCGCCAACTCGGGCACCTTCGGCGCCAAGGGGGCGCGGGCCGAGTTCTCCGACGTCTATGCTGCCGCGCTCAACGGCGCCGGCCAGAACCAGGTCGGTATCGGCACGTCGCTGGCAACCGTCGCCCAGCAGTTCACGCAGGGCAACATCACGACGACCGAGAACCCGATGGACCTGGCCATCAACGGCGGCGGCTTCTTCCAGGTCAGCGACGGCACCAACCCGACCCGCTACAGCCGCAACGGCCAGTTCAAGGTCAGCAAGGACGGCTTCATCGTCAACAACGACGGCCTGAAGCTCATGGGCTACCCGGCCAATGGTGCGGGCGTCATCCAGCCCGGCACCGCGCAGCCGCTGCAGCTGCCCACGGGCGGCATCCCGCCGGCGGTCACGTCCAGCGTGAAGATGGAGTTCAACCTCGACTCCCGGCTCAAGGTCACCGCGCCGAGCAACGGCACGGCCACGGGCCTGGACCTGAAGGACAGCACCACCTACAACAACGCCACCTCGCTGACCGTCTACGACGCCAAGGGCCAGGACGTCGCGGTGACGTTCTACTTCCAGAAGGCCGCCACGTCAGCCACCGGCGACGACGTCTGGAACGTCTACGCCACCGCCAACGGCACGCCGTTCGACACCGACGCGACGGGTGCTGCCATCGCGCTGGACGCCTTCGGCAACCCGACGACGCCCTACACCACCATCACCTTCCCGGCCACGGGCGGCTCGCCGTCGGGCATCCTCGGCAGCAGCGCCACGCCGCCGGGCGCCATCACGATGGCCGTGCCCGCCGGCACCAGCACCCGCGGCAATGCGACGCTGCCCATCGCCAACATCCAGCTCGACCTGAGCGGCGCCACCGAGAACGGCAGCAGCTTCGCCGTGACCAACCTGACCCAGGACGGCTACGCGCCGGGCCAGTTGACCGGCATCCAGGTCTCCAACAACGGCGTCATCCAGGCCCGCTACTCCAACGGCCAGAGCAAGCCGGCCGGCCAGATCGAGCTCGCCAACTTCCGCAACCCGCAGGGCCTGCAGACGATGGGCGGCAACGTCTGGATCCGCACGGTGGCCTCGGGCGACGCCGTGGTGGGCGTGCCGGGTGACGGCAACATGGGCTCGCTGCAGTCCGGCGCGCTGGAGGAAAGCAACGTCGACATCACGGCCGAGCTGGTCAACATGGTGACGGCGCAGCGCGCCTACCAAGCCAGTGCGCAGACGATCAAGACGCAGGACCAGGTGCTGCAGACGATCGTCAACCTGCGCTGAACGCGACGCCTGCTGAGGACCCGCGATGGACCGCATGATCTACCTCTCGATGGCCGGCGCCAAGGCGGCCATGCAGCGTCAGGACGTGCTCTCGCACAACCTCGCCAACGTCACGACCAACGGCTTCCGGGCCGAGCTGCAGGCTTTCCGCGCCGTGCCGGTGCGCGGCGACGGCGCCTCCACGCGCGCCTTCTCGCTGGAAACGACCATCGGCTACAACGACGCGCCGGGGCCGCTGACGCCCACCGGCCGCAACCTCGACGTGGCCATGCAGGGAAACGCCTGGCTGGCCGTGCAGGCCAACGACGGCACCGAGGCCTACACCCGCGCGGGCTCGCTGGACGTGAACGCCGAAGGCCTGCTCGTCATGCGCAACGGCATGCCGGTGCTGGGTGACGGCGGCCCGATCAACATCCCGCCCAACAGCTCGGTGGAGATCGGCAACGACGGCACCATCAGCGCCAAGGCGCCCAACCAGAAGCCCACCACCGTCGGCCGCCTGAAGCTCGTCACGCCCGAGACGACGCAGCAGCTCACGCGCGGCGACGACGGCCTCTTTCGCGCCGCAGACGGCGACCTGCCCGCCAACCCCGCCGCACGCCTGCAAGACGGCGCGCTGGAGGGCAGCAACGTCAGCCCCGTGGAGACCATGGTCGCCATGATCGCCGCGGGCCGCCAGTTCGAGCAGCAGATGAAGCTGCTGCAGATTGCACAAACCCAAGGCCAGCAATCGGCCAAGCTCCTCGGGAGTACCTGACCATGATGCGCTCGCTCTGGATTGCCAAGACCGGCATGGAAGCCCAGCAGACCCAGCTGGACAACATCTCCCACAACCTCGCCAACGTCGCGACCAACGGCTACAAGCGCTCGCACGCCGTCTTCGAGGACCTGATCTACCAGAACCTGCGCCAGAGCGGCGCCAACACCACCGAGCAGACCGTGCTGCCCACGGGCCTGCAGGTGGGCCTGGGCGTGCGGCCCGTGGCCACGGCGCGCATCTACACGCAGGGCAACCTGCAGCAGACCAGCAACAACCTGGATCTCGCCATCAAGGGTGACGGCTTCTTCCAGGTGCAGATGCCTGACGGCACCACCGCCTACACCCGCGACGGCAGCTTCCAGCTCAACGCCAACGGCCAGATGGTGACGAGCAACGGCTACACCGTGCTGCCCGGCATCACGATCCCGAACAACGCCCAGAGCCTGACCATCGGCAACGACGGCACCGTCAGCGTCACGCTGCCCGGCCAGACGGCGCCGCAGACCGTGGGTCAGCTGCAGCTCGCCAACTTCGTGAACCCGGCCGGCCTCGACCCCAAGGGCCAGAACCTCTTCGCCGAGACGGCCTCCAGCGGCACGCCCAACACCGGCGCGCCCAACAACAACGGCATGGGCGCGTTGCAGCAGGGCTTCGTGGAGACGTCCAACGTGAACGTCGTCGAAGAACTGGTGCAGATGATCCAGACGCAGCGCGCCTACGAGCTCAACTCCAAGGCAGTGCAGACCTCGGACCAGATGCTCCAGAAGCTCGCCCAGATCTAAACCCCTGAACACGGCCACAGAGGCACAGAGACACAGAGACGCCGGCCATGACCCACCGCCTCTGTGTCTCTGTGTCTCTGTGGCAAAAGCCAAACTCGCCGGAGCCACCCATGAAGCGCCTGCTCGCCCTCCTCGCCGCCCCGCTGCTGCTCGCCGGCTGCGCCACGCCCTACCCCGAGCCGCAGGTGGAGCTGGCCCACACGCCCGTCGTCAACCTGCCGCCCGTGCAGCCCCTGGCGCCCACCAACGGCGCCATCTACCAGGGCGCGAGCTACCGCCCGCTGTTCGAGGACCACCGCGCCCGCCTCGTGGGCGACACGCTCACGATCAACATCACCGAGAAGGTCTCGGCCACGCAGACGAGCACGAGCGAGCTGAGCAAGTCCGGCAGCCTCTCCGCCGGCGTGACCGCCCTGCCCGGCATCGCCGGCAACTCCTTCGGCAAGGCCACGGCGGGCGCCACCTCGGCCAATGACAACAAGGGCAAGGGCAGCAACCAGAACACCAACGAGTTCACCGGCGCCATCACCGCCGTCGTGACCGGCGTGCTGCCCAACGGGCACCTCATGATCAGCGGCGAGAAGCAGATCGGCGTGAACCGCAACGTCGACGTGCTGCGCTTTTCGGGCCAGGTGGACCCGCGCTCCATCGGCCAGGGCAATGCCGTGTCGTCGACGTCGGTGGCCAACGTGCGCATCGAGCAGCGCGGCCGCGGCGCAGCAGCCGACACCCATGCGGTGGGCTGGCTGTCGCGCTTCTTCCTTAACATCGCACCGAGCTGAAGGGCCCACCCCCTACCGGCTCCGCCGGCGCCCTCAAGGGGGCGCATGCGGCTGCCCGGCAAAGCCGGATCAGCGCCTGCCGCTGGAGGGGCGGCGAGGCTTCGCCCGCCTGGGAACGTCAGCTCGACTTGGCGGCGAGGTAGTCCACCGCCAGGTGGGCGAGCGCGCGTACGCCGACTTCCAGGCCGCGTTCGTCGACGATGAAGCGGGGCGAGTGGTTGGAGTAGGCCTTGCTGGGTTCGATCTCGGGCGGGGTCACGCCGACGAAGAAGAAGAGGCCCGGGATCAGGCGCTGGAAGAAGGAGAAGTCCTCCGCACCGGTCGCCTTGGGCACCACCTCGATGCCCATGGGCCGCGGGCCGGTGCTGGCCACGCGGGTGAGCGTGGGCACCATCTGCTCGGTGAGCACCGGGTCGTTGCGCGTGACCGGGTAGTTCTTGGTGATGCAGACCTTGCAGCTCGCCCGCGACGCGGTTGCGATGCCTTCGGCCAGCTGTGTCACGCGCTCGTGGATGGCGTCGCGCATGCCCTCGTCGAAGCTGCGGATGGTGCCGCGCATCTCGACGGAGTCGGGGATGATGTTCTCGCGCACGCCGCCCTTGATGGCCCCGATGGTCACGACCGCGGGCTCGCGGTTCAGGTCCAGCGTACGGCTGACGATGGTCTGCAGCCCGAGCACGATCTGGGCCGACGTGACGATGGGGTCCACGCCCAGCCAGGGCGCGGCACCGTGGGTCTGCTTGCCCTGCACGGTGATCTTGAGCTTGTCCGAACTCGCCATCGTCGGCCCCGGCCGGTAGCCGATGACGCCCGCTGGCTGTCGCGAGGTGACGTGCAGGCCGAAGATGGCGCTGGGCGTCGGGTTCTCCAGCACGCCTTCCTTGATCATCAGCTCGGCCCCGCCCTCCTCGCCCTCGGGCGGCATTTCCTCGGCGGGCTGGAAGATGAACTTCACGCTGCCCGGGATGCGCTCCCGCAGCCCGGCCAGGATGCTGGCCACGCCCATCAGGATGGCGACGTGGCAGTCGTGCCCGCAAGCGTGCATCACGCCCACCTCCTCGCCATTCCAGACGGCGCGCGCCTTGGACGCGAAGGGCAGTTCCACCTCCTCCGTCACCGGCAGCCCGTCCATGTCGGCGCGCAGCGCGACCACGCCGCCCGGCAGGCCGCCCTTGAGCAGGCCGACGACGCCGGTGTGGGCCACGCCCGTCTTCACCTCGTCGAAGCCGAGTGAGCGCAGGTGCTCGGCGACGATGGACGCCGTGCGGAACTCGCGGTTGCCGAGTTCGGGGTGCTGGTGCAGGTCGCGGCGCCAGGCGATGACCTGGGCCTGCATCGCGGCGCTGGCCGCATCGATCTCCGGGTGCAGTGACATGGGCAGGACGGTGGTGCGTGTGGACCCCAGTATGACGCGCCCTCCCCGCCCGGCGTCAGCCGCCAGCCAGGCGCCGGAGCCGGCGCTTGAAGTCCAGCCACTGGCGCCCGCGCGAGCGGTCGATGCGCTTGACGTCAATGAGCGTGTAGTCACCGCAGCCGCTCAGGGTGTGCAGGCCAGCGGTGTGCGTGGCGCTGACGAGGTCGCCCGTGAGGCGCTCGGCGCCCGCGTCGATGTCCACGCGCTCGGGCGTCAGCACGGGGAAGCGCAGCAGCCGCGTGGCACCGCCATAGCCGGTGCTGCTGTCCTGCACGGGCAGCACGAGCACACCGTCGCTCCCGACGAAGGGCCGCCCTGCAGGGCGCGCGCCTTCCCGGTTGACGCGCACCGGGTTGGTGGCCAGCGGCGTCCAGGGGCCGGCGAGCGCCGGGGCGTGGGCCACGTGCAGCTCTCGCTGGTCGCGCGCGCCCGCGCCCACGATGGTGTAGAACATCCACCACCGCCCGTCATGCTCGATGACGGAGGCGTCCGCGCCCGGCACGCCGCCGATCAATGCGCACTCGCGCTCCCAGTGGTTGAGGGACTCGTCCGCCGCCCGGTAGAGCGCGATCTCGCCAGCCTGGTAGGTCTCCGGCACCATCCAGGTTTCGCCCTCGTGCTCGAAGACCTGGGGGTAGGACAGGTGAAACGGCTTGTCCAGGACCGTGGCCTGGCGCCGCCAGCGCAGGTCCGCCAGGCCGAACTCGTGGCGCTCGATGGTGGCGCGCTTGATGCGGTAGTCGTAAGCCTCGACGAACACGTGCAGGGCATCGCCGCGCACCAGGCCGAAGGGGTCGGCAAGGTAGCGCCAGCGCCCGGCGTCGGGCAGCCAGGTGATGCAGTCCCGCACGGCCTGCAGGCTGCGCGCGCTCACGTCATGCAAAGGCAGCGGCACGATGCCGACCTGCCAGAAGTCGGTGCGGGGACGCCGGAACATCAGCCGCGCCAGCCGGCGTAGGCTTCGTCCTGCTCCTCGAAGCCGCTGGCCTGCGCCGCGCGGTGCTGGATCACGTCCCGGTAGAAGCCGAGCGTGCGCGCCACGGCGTTGCTGCGGTCGTAGGCCGACGTGGCGTAGCCAACGGCGCGCTCAGCGCGGGACAGGGGGCGCAGCCGGGCCAGCTCCTCGGCCATGGCGCGGCCCAGGGCCGGGGCGTCTTCCACGGGCACGAGGCGGGCCGGTTGCCCGGCGAGCATCTCGCGCGGGCCCTGCGTGGCGGTGGACAGCACCGGGCGCCCCGCGCGCATGGCCTCCAGGATGGCCAGCGGGAAGGCTTCCTCGCGCGAGGGCGACACGAACAGGTCGAACGCCTGCAGCGCCTGGTCGACATCCCGGCGGAAACCCAGCAGGCGGATGCGGGCGTCACCCGCGGCCAGGCCGCGCAGCAGGGCTTCGTCGGGCCCCTCGCCGAGGATGGCAAGGACGGCGTCGGACGGCGCGTGGGCCTTGAACGCCGAGATCAGCAGGTCCATGCCTTTGCTGCGATGCAGACGGCCCACGCTGCCGACGAGCAGTTGGTGCGGCTGCAGGCCGAGCTCGGCGCGCAGGTCGGTGGGCCGCGTCGCGGTCGAAGCGTCTCGCTCGGGCGCCCAGTTGTAGATGACGCTGGCCAGATGGTCCCCCGCGGGCAGGCTCTCGTGCTGAGCCCGGTTGACGCAGACGAGGCCGTCCAGCCGGGCATGGTGATGGGCCTTGTAACCCACGTGCAGCGTCCCGATGCGCGCCGCCCGGCGCGCATGCGCCACGGCCTTGCAGGCGGGGCCGAGGTGGCCGTGGCAGACGTCCGCGCCCAGCCGCCGCGCCAGGGCGGCGACGCGCCAGCCACGCAGCAGGGGCAGCGACAGGCCGTGGAACTGGACGTTGGGTGCCAGGGCGCCTGCGACGGCCGACTCGGCCGAGCCGATGACGTGCACCCGGTGCCCGAGGGCGGCCTGGGCGTTGGCAAGGTCGATGCAGTGGCGCTCGCCACCGGCGATGCGGGAGGAGAACACGACGTGAACCAGGGTCAGTGGCTCGAAGGGCGAAGGCATGGCAGGTCTGGTTCAGCGCGGTCGGTATCAAAACTTTACCTAGACACACATTCAGAAACCTGTCCCGTACCCCCCTCGACTCCGGTGTCCGAGACCCCGTAATTTCCCGCAATCCGACGGAATTGGCGCCAACATGCCGGCTAACACCGTGAACGCACGGCGTCGTCGGTTCGCGGTGGCCGCGTGACACCCGCGGCAGCCTCACAGCATCGGGATTGACAGCGTCTCACGACGCTCAACTTCAATCTGAGCAAAAGCTTGCACTCCGCGGGACGCAGGCTGTCTGGCCGAGAACAGGGCCAGCGCCCATTCAACCCAGCCAGGCCGCGCCACGGGCCGGAAAAGCCGGGCAGTCGCCGTCCTTTTCGCCGGCTCGGCGGGCTCAAGCGTCCGCAGAATCTGCCGAGTGAAGACCCTGCAAGCCCTCCTCCTCAGCCTGGCCGTCGTGCTGGCGCCGCTGGCGCCCGCCCAGGCCGCGCGCATCAAGGAAGTCGCCTCCGTCGCCGGCGTGCGCTCCAACCCGTTGACGGGCTACGGCCTGGTCGTGGGCCTGGACGGCACGGGCGACCAGACGACCCAGGCCCCCTTCACCGGCCAGAGCCTCACGGCGATGCTGCAGCAGTTCGGCGTGCTGCTGCCGCAGGGCGTGACCATGCAGCCGCGCAACATCGCCGCCGTCATGGTGACGGCATCGCTGCCCCCCTTCGCGCAGCCGGGCCAGCAGCTCGACATCAACGTCTCCTCCATCGGCAACGCCAAGAGCCTGCGCGGCGGCACGCTGATCGCGACACCGCTGCGCGGCGCGGACGGCCAGGTCTACGCCATCGCCCAGGGCAACCTGGTCGTGGGCGGTGCCGGCGCGTCCGCGGGCGGCTCCAAGGTCCAGATCAACCACCTGAGCGCCGGCCGCATCCCGGCAGGCGCCCTGGTCGAGCGCTCGGTGCCCACGCCGCTGGCCCAGGGCGACAGCATCCAGCTCGACCTCAACAGCAGCGACTTCGCCACCGCCCGCGCCGTGGCCCAGGCCATCAACAAGGCCAAGGGCGCCGGTGTCGCCCAGGCGCTGGACGGCCGCGTCGTGCGCGTGCGTGCACCGGTCGCACCCGACGACCGCGTGGCCTTCCTGGCGGATGTCGAGAACCTCGCCGTCGACATGGCCTCGCCGGCCGCGCGCGTGGTCATCAACGCCCGCACCGGCTCCATCGTCATGAACCAGGCCGTGACGCTGTCGTCCTGCGCTGTCGCCCACGGCAGCCTCTCGGTGACGATCAGCTCCACGCCCATCATCAGCCAGCCCAATGCCCTCTCCGGCGGGCAGACGACGGTCGCCGAGAAGGCCGACATCGCCATCCGCCAGGAGCCCGGCAGCCTCATCCAGCTGCCGGCCGGTGCACGGCTGTCGGACGTCGTCAAGGCGCTGAACTCGCTCGGCGCCACGCCCCAGGATCTGCTCGCGATCCTGCAGGCCATGAAGAGTGCGGGCGCCCTCAACGCAGAGCTCGAGGTGATCTGATGGCCTCGTCCTTCCAGTCGATTTCCGGCCAGAGCCTGGGGAGCGTGGACGGCCTCAACGGCCTGAAGGCCCAGGCCTCGCGCGACCCGAAGGCCAGCATCCGCGAGACCGCCCGCCAGTTCGAATCGCTCTTCATGCAGGAAGTCATGAAGAGCATGCGCGCTTCCACGCTGTCCAGTGGCATGCTGGACAACAACGCCACGCAGCTCGGCACCGAAATGCTCGACACCCAGTTCGCCGGCAAGATGAGCGGCCTGCCGGGCGGGCTGTCCGAGGCCATCCAGCGCCAGCTCCAGCGGCAGATGGGCATCCAGGACCTCACGCCCGAGAAGGTGCAGAAGGCCAGCCAGACCACCCTCGCCCAGGCCCTGCCCGCGCTGGCCACCAAGGGCATCCCGAACCACGTGCAGAGCTTCATCCAGCAGCACGACGCCGCGGCCCGCTCGGCCTCGGCCGCCACCGGCATCCCGGCCAGCTTCATGGTGGCGCAGGCCGCGCACGAAAGCGGCTGGGGCAAGCGCGAGATCACCGCAGCCGACGGCACCAAGAGCTACAACGTCTTCGGCATCAAGGCCACGCCGGGCTGGACGGGCAAGACGGTCGACGTCATGACCACCGAGGTCATCAACGGCCAGGCGCACAAGGTGACGGCCAAGTTCCGCGCCTATGGCAGCTACGACGAGGCCTTCAAGGACTACGCCCGGCTGATCAGCAGCAACGAGCGCTACGCCAAGGTCGTCGCCCAGGCCCAGAGCGGCAACGCCGCCGGCTTCGCGCGCGGCCTGCAGCAGGCGGGCTACGCCACCGACCCGGCCTACGCCGAGAAGCTGGCCAGAACGATCCAGACCACCCAGCGCGTGCAAAGCACGCTGGCCTGACATGATGAAGCCCCTCGCCCTGTCTCACCTCGCTGCACGCGGGCTCGCCCGGTCGACCCCCCGTGGGGAGGACGCCGCCTGCGGCATCCAACCGCAAGCGGCCTCCGACGGGCCGGCTCGGGGCGGCCCGGCGCTCGGCCCGACATACGCCAAGGAGTCCTGAGATGGCCGGCTTGCTCACCCTCGGCGCCCGCGCGATGTTCGCCAACCAGGCGGCGTTGCAGACCATCGGGCAGAACATCGCCAACGCGAACACCCCGGGCTACTCGCGCCAGTCCGTCGTGCTGACGACGTCGCCCGGCCAATACACCGGCGCCGGCTTCTTCGGCAAGGGCGTGGACGTGCAGACCGTCGTGCGCTCGCACAACGACTACCTGAGCAAGGAAGCCGCCAGCACCAAGTCCACCGCCATGGCCGACGCGACGCGCGCCGAGCAGATGTCGCGCCTGGAAAAGCTCTTCCCGCCCGGCAACGACGGCCTGGGCTACGCGGCCAGCCAGTTCCTGAACGCGATGGTCGACGTGACCAGCCGCCCGAGCGACCCCTCGGCCCGCCAGGTGGCGCTCGGCCGCGCGAGCGAACTGGCGGTGCGCTTCTCCAATGCCGGCCAGCAGCTCACCGACCTGCAGGCGGGCGTCGTGAGCGACCTCAAGGCCAACGTCACGGTCGTCAACCAGCTGGCCCAGCAGATCGCCAACATCAACGACCAGATCTCCAAGACCAAGGGCAGCGGCCACACGCCCAACGACCTGCTCGACCAGCGCGAGCTGCTGATCTCCCAGCTCGGCGAGCACGTGGCCGTGACGACGCTCACCGCCGACGACGACACCGTGGGCGTGTTCATCGGCGGCGGCCAGCGGCTGGTGCTGGGCAACCAGGCCTCCAAGCTGCAGGTGGGCAACGACCCCTACGACCCGCAGCGCGCCATCGTGTCGCTGACCGAGGGCAGCATCACGCGCCAGCTCGACGAGAGCGTGCTGACCGGCGGCTCCATGACCGCGCTGCTGAACTTCCAGAACAAGGACCTGCAGGACGCCAAGAACCTGCTGGGCCAGCTCGCCGCGGCACTGGGCACGCGGGTCAACAACCAGAACGGCCTGGGCCTGAACCTGGCCAACCCGCCCGGCGCCGGCGGCCCCATCTTCAACGTGGCCACGCCGCGAGTGCTGCCCGCGGCCACCAACCAGCGCACCGCCGGCGGCGGCTTTGCCAACGGCGTGGCAGCCACCATCGTCGACGCCACGCAACTGCAGGCCAGCAGCTACAAGCTCACCTCCAGCACGCCGGGCAGCTACGAGCTGACGCGCCTGTCCGACGGCCTGGTGCGCACGGTGGCCGACGGCGACACGGTCGACGGCTTTCGCATCAACTTCACGCCCGCCGCCCCGGCCCCGGGCGAGAGCTTCCTGATCGAACCCGTGGGCGCCGCCGCGGTGGAGATGCGCCGCGTGCTGGACGACCCCGCCGGCATCGCCGCGGCATCGCCGCTGACGGCCTCGGCCTCCGTCAACAACACCGGCACGCTGACCATCGACAGCATCTACGCCGTCAACAGCAACTTCAGTGCGGCCAACGCCCCCATGACGGTGGACTTCACCGGCCCCGACCCGGCCACCGCCGGCAACGTGCTCTACACGCTGACGCTGGCCAACGGCACGGTGCTCAACGGCAGCTGGGCACCGGGCCAGGCCATCGGCAACCAGCCCGCCGCGGGCATCGACCTGGGTTTCGAGCTGCGCACCAACGGCGTGCCCCGCGCCGGTGACCGCATCAGCCTGGACCCCACCGTCTACACCAGCACCAACAACGGCAACGCCAAGGCCTTCCTGAACATCCAGTCGGAAGGCTTCGTCGGCCGCCAGCTGCTGTCCAGCGGTGCCATCACCCCGGGCTCGACCATCAACGACGCCTATGCGGCCTCGATGAGCGAGATCGGCGCCCGCGTGCAGAGCTCCAACTACCTCTCCAGCGTGTCCACCAGCGTCGCAAGCGACGCCGAGGCCAGCCGATCGGGCCAGGCCGGGGTCAACCTGGACGAGGAAGCCTCGCGGCTGATGCAGTACCAACAGGGCTACCAGGCCGCCGCCAAGGTGCTGCAGACGGCGCAATCCCTTTTCGACGAACTGATGCGCATCGCGTCCAGGTAGTACCCCCGAGGCCCGCCATGAGACTCTCCACCGCCAACCTCTACGACGCGTCCATCGCCAACCTCCAGCGCCGCCAGCAGGCCCTGCAGACCCAGCAGCAGCAGCTCACGTCCGGCAAGCGCATCGCCTCGGCCAGCGACGACCCCACGGGCGCCGCCCGCGCCGAACGCGCGCTGGCCGCCATCGGCCGGGTGGAGGCCAACCAGCGCGCGCTGGAAGCCAGCCGCAACAGCATGACGCTGGCCGAATCGGCCCTGGGCGACGCGGGCGAGCTGCTGCAGCAGGCGCGTGAAGCCATGATTGCCGCCGGCAACGCGAGCTACTCCGACGCCGAGCGCGCCAGCCAGGCCAACAAGCTGCAGGGCATCCGCGACCAGCTGCTGTCCATCGCCAACCGCCCGGACGGCTCCGGCGGCTACCTGTTCTCGGGCCAGGGCTCCTCCAGCCCGCCGTTCCTCGACCAGGCCGGCGGCGTCACCTATGTCGGCGTGGCCGGCACCATCCAGACCGGCAACCTCGACAACTTCCAGCTCAGCATCGACGGTCGTGCCGCCTGGGAGCAGGCCCGCAGCGGCAACGGCACCTTCGTCACCGAAGCCGGCGTCAACAGCATCACGGGCAACCCGGCCCAGGCCTGGGTCGACTCCGGCCGCGTCACCGACCCCACGCTCGTCACCGGGCAGAACTACCGCGTCGACATCTCCGGCACCGCGCCCACCCAGACCTACAGCGTCACCAACACCGACACCGGCGCCGGCGTCACGAGCGGCCCGTACAAGTCGGGCCAGGCCATCGTCTTCGACGGCATCAGCGTGGGCGTGACCGGCACGCCGGCTGACGGCGACACCTTCACCATCGCCCCGGCCACCAACACGCTCAAGGTGTTCGACGTGCTGGACCGCGCCATCAGCGAGCTCAAGACGCCGCTGCGCAGCAATGCCCAGATCGCCCAGAGCAACACCGGCCGCCTGCGCGACATCGACGCCGTCATGGGCGGGCTGCAGAACGTGCGCAGCCAGACGGGCGAACGGCTCAACAACCTGGACGGCACCGAAACCCGGCTGGCGGCCCTCAAGCAGTACAACACGCAGGAGCGCAGCGCCGCCGAGGACATCGACATGGTGCAGGGCATCTCCGACTTCCAGAACCAGCAGACCGGCTACGACACGGCGCTGAAGACCTACGCCATGGTGCAGCGGATGTCGCTGTTCCAGTACATCCAGGGCTGACGGCGCCCCCGTGGCGCAGGCTTCCCGCCGCAGGCGTGAAGCTGTCACGCTTTGGCGCCACGACGGCCGGGCGGCCGTGGCAGACTGCCGCATTCCCCGCCTCCCGCGCCGCGCCATGTCCGACACCACCCCTGCTGCCCTCGACCACGCCATCCTGCCTGGCATCGCGCTGGGCTACGCACCGGTCATCGACCGCCAGCGCGCCATCGCCGCCACGCGGCTGACGCTGGTGCCGCTGCGTGCAGACGTGAAGGCCGACCACGCCGAACTGCTCGGTGCCCTGGCAGCCACCTGGCCCAAGGGCGGCGAGGTGATCAGCGCCCAGGGCGAAGCGCTGCTGGCCTCGCTGCTGGCCCAGCCGCCGGCGCAGCCGGTGCAGCTGGAGGTACCCGCCTTCTTCGCGGCCGACCCGGCGCACGCCGACGCCATCGCCAGCCTCAAGGCCGGCGGCCACACCGGCCTGCTCAAGGGCCTGCCCAACACCGCCCTGCCGGGCCCCGTCGCCACCGCCTTCAGGCAGGTCGTGCTGGAACCCGGGCAGGCCGCGCCGGCCGGCGTGGCGCTGGTGCATGCCGGCGTGCGCGGCGCCGAGGCCATCGAGGCGAGTTTCAAGTCGGGCGCGGAGTTCGTCATCGGCTGGCCCATGGACGGCGCCTTCGAACCGGCGCCCGGCGCCCCCAAGACCGAGGTCGCGGCCGACCTGCAGGTCATCGTCGAGCTGATGTCGCGGGTGGACGAAGGCGAGGACGTCGAGCGCCTGGAGCAGACGCTCAAGCGCGACCCGAGCCTGGCGTTCAAGCTCCTGCGCTACATGAACTCGGCCGCCTTCGGCCTGCCGGTGGAGGTGTCGAGCTTCCGCCATGCCATCATGCTGCTGGGTTATGCGCGCCTGAAGCGCTGGCTCGCGCTGCTGCTGACGACGGCCAGCAAGGACCACAGCATGCGCCCCATCATGTACGGCGCCGTGCGGCGTGGCCTGCTGATGGAAGAGTTCGCAGCCGGCATGGAAGACCGCGAGCAACGCGACGAGATGTTCATCTGCGGCCTGTTCTCGCTGCTGGACCACATGCTCAAGTCGCCGTTCGAGAAGTTGCTGCAGAGCATCCCGGTGCCCGAGCGCGTGCGCCAGGCGCTGGTGGAGGGCAGCGGCCCGTTCCTGCCCTACCTGGAGCTGGTGCAGGCCATCGAGTCCGAGAGCGTGTTCGACTACCGCGAGCGTGCCGACGCCCTGATGCTGGGTGCCGGCGAGATCAACGCCTGCGTGCTGCGGGCCCTGCACAAGGCCGCCCAGCTCGAATGAGCGCCGCCCCCGGCCGCCCCACCTCGGACGGCTGAGCCATGTTCGGCCAGCCTGCCTCCAATGCCCTGATCGACCTCGTCGGCGACCCGGTGCTGACGCTGCGGGGCGACCTGTCCGTGCTGCGCGCCAACGCCGCGGCGCGCGAATGGCTGGGCTCTGACGCCGCGGACGGCTGGCGCATGCTGCGCCACGCCGCCGGCACGCGGCTGGAGACCTGGCTGCGTGACGCCACCCACGCCATCGACACCGGCCGGGCGCCGCCGCTGGCGCCACCCCTGAAGCTCGCCGACGGCCAGCGCGCCACGCTGCACCTGCTGCGCGAGCGGCCCAACTGGCTGCTGCACGCCCGGCTCAGCGCGTGCGACAGCAGCGAGCCCCCGCTGGCGGAATGGCTCGCCCTGTCCCCCCTGCCCGCCGTGCTCGCCGACGCCCTCACCGGCGCCGTGCTGCGCCACAACGCCGCCTTCACCGGGCTGTGCAGCAGCACACCGCGCCACCTCAACGACCTGCCGGAGCTGCTGCAGGCACTGCTCGGCTGGCAACGCGGCACGCCGCTGCCGGCCCTGACGGCCCAGCGCCCGCAGGACGCCGCGCTGCTGACCGAGGCCGAGTTCACCGACCCGCAGGGCCGCCAGCGCTGGCTGCAGGCGCGGCTGCGGCTGTGGCGCCACAACGGCAGCGCCCTGCTGCTGGCCGTGCTGGAAGACCAGAGCACGCTGCACGAACGCGACCTCGCCCACCAACAGCTCGACGCGCTCATGGACACCGCCGCCGTGGGCCTGGCGACCTTCCAGCCCGAGGCCGGCTGGCTCAAGGCGCACCGCAAGGGCTCGCCCTTCAAGACCGGCAGCAAGCAGCCCGTCGGGTCGCTGCAGGGCATCAACCGCGAGATCGTCGAGCCCGCCTCCCTGCCCGAGTTCGAGCGGCTGCAGCGTGCCCTCAAGCGCGGCGACGCCGTCGAGGTGCGCTACGCCGTGCGCCACCCCGAGCTCGGCCGTCGCTGGCTGCTCACGCGCGTGGCACCGGGGCTGCTGGCCGGCGGGCGCCGCTCCACCTCCGTCGTCACGCTGGACGTGACCGCCCAGGCCCAGGCCGAGAACGCGCTGCTGCTGCGCGCCGAGAGCGAGCGCGCGGTGCTGGATTCCGTGCTGGTGGGCATCGTCACCGTCGGCCCCGGTGGCATCGAGTGGATGAACCGCTCCGCGCGGCGCATGTTCGGCTGCGAGCTGGACGACGTGCAGGGCCAGCCCATGGGCGTGCTGGCGCCCGACGACGACGAGCACGCCTTCCACGCCGAGCCGGGGGCGGACGTGTTCGAGTGCCGGCTGCGCGGGCGTGACGGGCGGGAGTTCTGGGTGATCGGCAACGCGGTGCAGACGCCGCGCGAGGACGGCGGCACGCAGACGACCTACGCGCTGCTGGACATCGACCGCCGCCGCCAGGCCGAGGCGCAAAGCCGGCTCGCGCAGGCGTCGCTGGCCCGCATCATCGAGGGCGCGCCCCTGGCCATCACGCTGCACGAGGCGCAGAGCCTGCGCATCGTCAAGCTCAATGCGGCCGCCGCGGCGCTGGCCGGGCGCCCGGAGTCGTCCCTGCTGGGCGGCACGCCGGCCCAGCTCTTCGGGGCCGAGCAGGGCGCGCAGGTCGTGGCCGACATGCGCGAGGCGCTGGAGTCCCAGACCGTCGTACAGCGCGAGTACCACGTGCCCGCGGGCGCGGCCATGCGCATGTGGGACACCCGGTTGCTGCACCTGGCCGGCGTCGGCGGCGACGACACGCCCGAGCTGCTGCTGCTCGTGGCCAGCGACGTGACCGAGCAGCGCGCGGCCGAGCAGGCACGGCTGCAGGCCGCCATCTCCCAGCGCGAGCTGCTGGTGCGCGAGGTGCACCACCGCATCAAGAACAACCTGCAGGGCGTGGCCGGCCTGCTGCAGCAGATCGCCGCCCGGCGGCCCGAGGTGGCGCCCGTGCTGAAGGACGCCGTGGGCCAGGTGCAGGCCATCGCCCAGGTCTACGGGCTGCAGGTGGGCGCCTCGGGGCCGCTGCTGCTCAAGCGCGTGTTCGACGCCATCGTGGGCTCGGTGCAGCGCATGCAGGGCCGCGTCATCACGACGGCGGCCGAAGGCGGCGCGCTGCTGGAGGACTGGTGCCTGCCCGAGGCCGAGGCCATCCCCATCGCGCTGAGCCTCAACGAGCTGCTGGGCAACGCGCTGCGGCACAGCAACGGCGCGCAGGTGCGCTGCCAGCTCATCTGCGACATGACAGGCGTCACGGTCGAGATCGTCAACCCCGGCCAGCTGCCCGAGGGCTTCGCGCTGCAGAACGTGCGCAGCGGCGTTTCGGGCCTGGGCCTGGTGCGCGCGCTGCTGCCACGGCGCAGCGCCATCCTCAGCCTGGAACAGCAGGGCGAGGACGTCTTCTGCCGCCTGGAACTGATTCCGCCCAGTGTGGTTCACAATCCCGGCACAAAACCAGGTTAGTGAACGGCAATAGAGGGGCGCGGTGAGCAAGGGCAAGATCCTGGTCGTCGACGACGACCGACTGGTGCTGGCGACGTTGAGCTATGGGCTCACGCAGGCCGGCTTCGAGGTCATCGACGCCGACAACGGCGACGACGCCATCCTGCTCGCCCGCGAGCACCGACCGGAGCTCGCGCTGCTGGACATCCGCATGGAAGGCCTGACCGGCTTCGATGTGGCCGCCTACCTGCGCGAGTTCCTGCAGACGCCGTTCATGTTCCTGTCGGCCTTCGCCGACGAGGCGACCGTGGCCAAGGTCAAGGAGCTCGGCGCCGTGGCCTACCTGGTCAAGCCGCTGGACATCTCCCAGATCGTGCCGGCCGTGGAGGCTGCCTTCGCGCGCTCCACCGCAGCGGCGGCGCCGGCCGCCACTTCGGCCGCCCCGGCGGCCCCGGCGGCAGCTCAGCCGCCGTCGGAGTTCCCGACGCAGCTCGACGCCACCGCCATGGCAGTGGGCGTGCTGATGCACCGCTACTCGCTGCCGCGCGACGAGGCGCTGGCGCGGCTCATGAGCCTGGCCTCGGCCGACGGCCACAGCCTGCCCGAGCAGGCGCGGCGCATCGTGGACGCCGTGGAGCTGCTGGCCCGCCCCGGGCACGCCGCCTGACTCAGCCGCCCAGCGTGAAGTAGAAGCGGGCGCCCTCGCCCACCGCCGACTCGGCCCAGATCTCGCCGCCATGGCGGCGGATGATGCGCCGCACCAGCGCCAGGCCCACGCCGGTGCCCTGGAAGTCGCTGGCGCTGTGCAGGCGCTGGAACACGCCGAACAGCCGCTCGGCAAACCGCATGTCGAAGCCGGCGCCGTTGTCGCTCACGACGAAGACGCGCTTGCCGCCCTGCTGCACGCTGCCAAAGCCGATCTGGGCGCAGGCCACCTTGCCGCTGTACTTCCAAGCATTGCCCAGCAGGTTCTCCAGCACCATGCGCAGCAGCGTCGGGTCCCCCTGCACGACGAGGCCCGGCTCGATGTCCAGCACCAGCTCCCGCTGCGGCGCGCCCCGGCGGACCTCCTCCATCACGAAGCCGGCCTGTTGCGAGAGGTTCACCGGCTGGCAGGCCAGCGGGCGCGTCGTGAGCTGGCTGAGCGAGAGCAGCGCGTCGATCATGCTGTTCATGCGCGCGGCCGCACTCATGACGCGGTCGAGGTGGTCGTTGCCCACGCGGTCCAGCCGGCCGCCGTAGTCTTCCTTCAGGATGCGGGCAAAGCCCTCCACCACCCGCAGCGGCGCGCGCAGGTCGTGGGAGACGGTGTAGCTGAAGGATTCCTGCTCGGCCGCCAAGTCGGGCTGGGCGGGAGCCGGCGCAGGGGCCGTTGCGACCGCGACCGTGGCCGCCGTCACCGGGTGCGCCGTGCCCAGGTAACCCGCGAAATGCCCCTGGGCGTCGATGCACGGCAGGCCGCGCAGCTGCCACTGGGTGGCGCCGTCGGCGCCGGTCAGCCGCAAATCGGCAAAGGGTTGGTGGGCGTCCAGCCGCTCGCGCAACTGAGCCGCGGGGGCGGACGCCTCGAAGCGGTCCCAGAGCTGCTGCGTGGAGAGCCCCGCGCCCACCCAGGCGGACGACGGCGCGCCCTGCGGCGCCTGCCAGCGCACGAGCCGGTGGCTCGCATCGGTGGCCCACTGCCAGTCGGGCTGGAGCTGCGTCTGCAGCAGCAGTTGCTGGCGGGCCTCCCGCAAAGGATCGGCCAGCCGCTGGCGTGTCAGCCGCACCCCGGCATGCCAGCCCAGCGCCGCAGCCGCGAGCACCATGACTCCAGTGAAGAATGCCGTCAGCACCAACGCTGCGTGAACGATGCCGACCTCGCCGCCCCACACCCGCATCAGCGCGAGCACGACAAGGCCGCCGAGCACCAGCATCGCCAGTGCTGCCGCGCCCAGACCCAGCACCAGCAGCCGCATCGGCAGGCGTCGCTCCTGGCGGCGCGACGTGAGCGCGCTGTCGTCGCTGAGGCTGTTCATGCGGGCATTGTAGGCAGCGGCCACCCTGCTTCAGCCCCTGGCAAGGGCCCGGTGTTGGGCGTTATCGATAACCATCGCCGGCCCGGCCGAATCTGTGCATTCCTTCGCGGCGCCCCCCCCTCTCACCCGCGATACATTTCGAGATGCCGAGTCCCAAGACCCGCTGACGCCCTTCATGACTCCCCCCCAACCCGCCCTGCTCGACCCCGAGGCGATTCGCCGATTGCGCGAACTCGACCCGAGCGGCGGCAACAAGCTGCTGGAACGGGTCGTGAACGCCTTCTCCAACTCACTGGAGCGTTTGCTCCCAGACCTTGCCCGCGCCCGTGAAGGTGACTCGCTGGACCTGACCGTGGTACGCCACGTCAGCCACACGCTGAAGTCATCGTCGGCCAGCCTGGGTGCCATGGCCCTGTCGGCGCGTTGCGCCGACATTGAAGCCATGGCCCGGGATGGCCGCGCGCAGGGCCTGCCCGAACAGTTGGACGCTATGCTCCAAGACATCCAACAGGTGCGTGCCGCCCTGGCCGCGCTGCTGTGACCCCCAGCCACATGGTGCCCATCGGTCAAGCCCTCGACGACCTGCCGCCGCGCCCGCGCGTGCTGCTGGTGGACGACGACGAGGTCAACCTCCTGTTGACCGCCGCCGCGCTGCGCGAGCGTGGCTTCGAAGTCACCGAGGCCGCCAGCGGCAGCGAGGCCCTGGGCCTGCTGTCCACGCGCACGCCCGACGTCGTCGTGCTCGACGCGCTGATGCCCGAGCTCGACGGTTTCGAAACCTGCTCGCTGCTGCGCGCCACGCCCGGCTTCGAATCCCTGCCCGTGCTCATGCTCACCGGTCTGGACGACGAGGCTTCCATCAACCGCGCCTACCAGGCCGGTGCGACGGACTTCTTCGTCAAGTCCTCGCAATGGAGCCTGCTGGACGGCCGCCTGCGCTACCTGCTGCGCAGCTCGCGCACCCGGCTGGAGCTCGAACGCAGCAAGGCCAAGCTCGCCCGCGCCCAGGACCTGGCCCGCATGGGCAGCTTCGAGTGGTGGCGGGAATCCGCCGGCAGCTTCGCCATCTCCGCCGAGGGCCTGCGCGTGTTCGGCCGCGGCCCGCAGGACCGGCTCGATTTCATCGGCGTCATGCGCATGGTGCCGGCCGATGACCGCCACGTGTTCCTGCGCCTGCTGCGCGACGTCATCGCCCACACCTCGGTGCTCGTCACCGACCTGCCGCTGACCCTGCCCGACGGCCGCCAGCGCGTCGTGCACATCGAGGCCGAGCCCGAGTTCAACGAACAGGGCGGCGTCAGCGGCTACACCGGCATCCTGCAGGACGTGACCGACCGCCGCCAGGCCGAGGACCGCATCCGCCAGCTCGCCCACTTCGACGCGCTGACCGGCCTGCCCAACCGCCGCCAGCTCATCTACCGCGTCGAGCGCGCCATCGAGAGCGCCCGGCGTGGCGGCCACGAGGTCGGCCTGCTGCTGATCGACCTGGACCGTTTCAAGGTCATCAACGACACCCTGGGCCACGCCGCCGGCGACGAACTGCTCGTCGAGGTCGGCCGGCGCCTGCGCGGCTGCGTGCGCCACTCCGACCAGATCCTCGAAGGCGTGCTCGACGGCCTGGGCAACCGCAGCCACCGTGGCCTGGAGGCCGTGGGGCGCCTGGGTGGCGACGAGTTCGTGGCCCTGCTGCCCGAAGTGGCCGACGAGCGCGACGCCGAGCGCGTGGCCCAGCGCGTGCTGGACGCGCTGCGCGAGCCCATCTTCGTGGGCGGCCAGGAATGCTTCGTGACGGCCAGCGTCGGCATTGCGCTGTACCCGCGCGACGGCCAGACCATGGCCGACCTGCTGCGCAACTCCGACGTGGCCATGTACGCCGTCAAGAGCCAGGGCCGCAACGCCTCGGCGGTCTACTCGCCGCAGCTCGCCGGGCACGGCAAGCAGAAGCTGGAGCTGGAAAGCGCGCTGCACAAGGCGCTGGAGCGCAACGAGATCGTGCTGCACTACCAGCCCAAGATCGACGTGCGCGCCGCCCGCATGGTGGGCGCCGAAGCGCTGATGCGCTGGCAGCGTGGCAACACCCTCGTGCCCCCGGCCGATTTCATCCCGCTGGCCGAGGAAACCGGCCTCATCGTGCCGCTGTCCGAGTGGGCGCTCAAGGAAGCCGCCCGCCAGGCCAAGCTGTGGCAGCTGCAGTTCGGCTTCTCGGACTCCATCGCGGTGAACCTGCCCAGCCGGCTGTTCGAGCGCACCGATCTCGTCGAGCACATCCACCAGTGCGTCAGCGCCTATGGCGTGCCGCACCGGTCGATCCAGCTCGAGATCACCGAGAACAACCTGATGAAGGACCTGCAGAACGTCATCCCGTCTCTGCACCGGCTCAACGAGGTCGGCGTCGAGATCTCCATCGACGACTTCGGGACCGGTTACTCCTCGCTCGCCTACCTGACCACGCTGCCCATCTCCGAGGTCAAGGTCGACCGCACCTTCGTGCGCGACCTCGGCATCACGCCGCAAAGCTCGGCCGTCGTCACGGCCATCATTGCGCTGGCCCGGGCTCTCGGCCTGCGCGTCATCGCTGAAGGCGTGGAGACGCTGCGCCAGATGGAGGTGCTGCACCGACTGGGCTGCTCGCTGATGCAGGGCTTCCTGTTCAGCAAGCCGCTGCCGGCGGACGAACTGGAGCGCTGGATCGCCCAGACCGTGCTGCCGCGCAAGGCGCCCTGGATCACACAGGCTGACAGCAACCACGACCTCGTCACCCGCGGGCAACTCTGATGCGTTCCCAACTGCCACCTGCCCAGCTCGCCAAGGCCGCCTTGCAGCGGCTGGCCCAGGCCCGGCTTGAGCCTACCCCGGAAAACTACGCGCGCGCCTACGCCATCGAGGCCGGTACCGAACCCGCGGCCGCTGCTGGCGGCGCCGTGCCGGAACGCGCGCAGCAGCTCATCTCCAAGCTCATCAGCCTGGCGTTGCCCAGCGGCAGCACGCGCCAGGAGCTGCAGACGGCCCTGCGCGAGCAGCGCCTGGACGAGCTCCAGCGCCAGGTCGACAAGCTGCTGGACGTGGCCGGCCCGGGCGCCCAGGCCGAGGCGCTGGCCCAGGCCATCGAACGCCTGGTGCGGGGGCTCGAGCGCGGTGGCCGGCACTGGACGGTCGCACGCAAGAAGGACGGCATCTTCCGCGCGCTGGAGCTCAGCCGCAACGACAGCGGCAAGCTCGTCAAGCGGCTGACGCAGCTCATCTCAAGCTGGGACAAGGACGGCGACGGCAGCGAGGTCGAGACCGATGAAGATGGCGGCACGCCCAGCCAGCTCTTCGCCGACAGCGGTTTTGCCGACACGGGTTTCCGGGACAGCAGCGGCTTCGGCGAACTCAGCCGCACCGGCCTGAGCGACACCCCGCCGCCTGCGGCCGACACCAGCCCGCACTGGCTCGCCCTCAGCGGCGAACTCAACGGCACGGTGCGTCATGCCCTGCGCTCACCCGAAACGGAAGCGACGCCGGCGGATGCACTCATCCGCGAACTGGACGCCGCCCAGGCCGAACTCAAGGCCCAGGGCGCCACGCCCGAGCGCGCCAAGCAGATGGCGGCGCTGTGCCTGCGTGCCCGCCACCTGCTCGACCACCGCCGCCACCTGTTCGACGAACTCGGCGGCCTGTGCCGCGAGCTCAGCGGCAGCCTCGTCGACCTGGCCGAGGATGACTCGTGGGCGCGCGGCCAGGCCGAGGCCATGAACAACACGCTGGCCCAGGGCCTGTCGGGCCGGGGCGTTCGCACCGTGTCCGAGCTGCTCGCCGGCACGCGGGAGCGCCAGCGCACGCTGCGCGACGAGCGCTCCAAGGCCCGCGACGCCCTCAAGGGCCTGATCCAGCGCATGCTCTCCGAGCTGGGCGAACTCGGCCAGCACACGGACCGCTTCCAGAGCAGCGTGGGCCGTTACGCCGAGGCCATCCAGCATGCAGACTCGCTGGAGAGCCTGGCCGGCACCGTTCGCGAGATGGTCGAGGAAAGCCGCAGCGTGCAAAGCCTCGTGGCGCAGACGCAGCAGCGCCTCACGCTCGAGCACGACCGTGCCGCCGCCCTCACCCAGCGCGTGGACGAACTCGAAGGCGAGCTGCGCAAGCTCTCCAACGAGGTCCACACCGACCAGCTCACCCAGGTCGCCAACCGCCGCGGCCTCATCCAGGCCTTCGGCATCGAGCAGGCCAAGGCCGAGCGCGAATCCACGCGCGTGGCGCTGGCTTTGCTGGACATCGACAACTTCAAGAAGCTCAACGACACCCTCGGCCACCACGCGGGCGACATCGCGCTGAAGTCCCTGGCCGAGCGCACGCAGGCGTCGCTGCGCCCCGGCGACATGGTCGCGCGCTACGGCGGCGAGGAGTTCGTGCTGATGCTGCCCAACACGCCGCTGGACGAAGCCCAGCAGGTGCTCGTGCGGCTGCAGCGCTCGCTCTCCAGCGCCCTGTTCAACCACGACGGCAAGGATGTCTTCGTGACCTTCTCGGCCGGTGTCACGCTCTACCGCGCCGGCGAGACGCTGGAGGCGGCGCTGGATCGCGCCGACGTCGCGCTCTACGAAGCCAAGCACACCGGCAAGAACAGGGCCTGCATCGCCGAGTGAGGCCGTGCGGCCTGCGTCAGAGCAGGTCGGCGTCGACGAGCATGGCGTCGATCAGGCCATCCACGCTCAGCTCGCCGGCCTTGAGCGCCTGGACAGCCTGCGCAAGTGCCACGGTCACGAGCAGCCCCATGTTCCAGCGGTCGAAGCGGCGCGCGGTGATGGCCTTGCGCTCGATGATCCGGATGTCGCGATGCCGCGGGTCCTCGGCGATGTGGGCCACGACCTCGTCCAGCACCTCGCTGCGCGCTTCCAGCACCTGAACGAACTCCGGGTGCACGTACAGCAGCATGCCGGTCACGTCGAGCTGGCGGTTGCGAATCTGGGCCCGGGCGACGATGCGCCGCACGATGGGCAGGGTGAGATCGGGCGCCGCCGTGCTCACATAGACCAGTCGCTCCAGCATCGCGCCCCGATCAGAAATTGAAGGCCAGCCGCAGCCCGCCCCAATGCCTGCCGTTCACCTGGATGGGCGCCGTCGCCTCCTTGAGCACGACGAAGCGCCCGCCGCCCATGTCACGCCGGTAGGTCTGCAGCAGGAAGGGTCGGGTGTTGCGCGCCGAGGCCAGGCCCGTGCGGTCATTGAAGATGCGCCGGTAGCGGCTGTTGGCCGTGTTCCAGACGGTGTCGCCCGGCCGCTGGGCCTGGCAGTACTTGCGGTTGTGCGTGGCGATGTAGCCGTTGCGGTCGGCCGCAATGCAGAAGACGACCTTGTCGCTGAAGCCGAGCATCTTCTCCTGCACCGCTGGGAAGAGCCGGTCCGTGAGCTGGCAAAAGCGCGCCAGGTGCTGCTGGGGCGATGTGCCTTCGATCGGTCGGTATTGCTCGTCGAAGAGATCGGCCTGCGAGATCTGGCCGTCCCGCAAGGCGCCTTCCAGCAGCGCACCGATCTCGGCGGCCGCCTGCTGGGCCGCGCGGATGTAGGGCATGTCGTCGACCTCGACCCCGCTCTCGGCGATCTGCTCGACGAGTTCCTCGGCCATGCGAAGGAAGCGGTCGCTGCCGTCAAACGCCACCTTCAAGCCGTGCGAGGCCTGCGAGACCTCGCGGTCGAGCTCGTGCGCGCGCTCGTTGAGCAGCGCCATCTGGCGCCCGCTGTCGTCGGCAGAACTGGCAATGCGCTGCACGTCGGCCTCGACCTCGCTGAACGCGGCGTGGATCTGGCTGGGCTTGGCGGGGTTCTCGGTGAGTTCGGCGCTGAAGCGGTCGATGCGCTCCTGCAAGCTCGTGATGGCGCCGACGATGGCCTTGGACGAGGCCTCGACCTGGCCGGCGAGCGCCTTGACCGCCTCGGCGACGACCGCAAACCCCCGACCCGCGTCGCCGGCGTGCTTGGCCTCGACAGCGGCGTTGAAGGCGACCAGGCGGGTCTGCAGGGAAATCTTGGTGATCTCGGCGGCGGCGTCAGACACCTGCGCGAGCGTGCTGGCCATGCCCGTCACCTCGTGGCCGACGACACCCAAGGCACCGCGTGCGCGCTGCACGGCGGCCGAACTCTGGCTGGTGGCGGCGGTGATGGCGGCCTGCGCCTGGCCGATCTGCTGGAGCTGGCGGGCCAACGCCTGCATGGCCTGGCTCTGCACCTGCACGACGCGCTGCGTGTCCTCGAGGGCGCCACGCACTTCGGCCGCGTCCTTGCCCACGGTGGAGATGGAACGCGAGAGCCGTTTGACGACGTTCAGTGCGGCACTGTCGTCCTTGCGCGGCGCGTCGTCACGAACGACCGTGGAAGCCGAGCTTCCCGACCTGGGCCACTTGAGCATGCACTTGTCCCCATGTATGGCCGGGACACGCCTTCTGCGGGCGCCGCCCAGCTAATTCACCAGTCACGCAGCTTAACGCGCAACCTGGCGATGGACTGACTGTGCAGTTGACAGACCCGCGACTCCGTGACCTTGAGCACAGCCGCGATCTCCTTGAGATTCATGTCGTGCTCGTAGTACATGCTCATCACGAACTGCTCGCGCTCGGGCAGGTTCTTGATGGCAGCCACCAGCGCTTCGCGCATGCGGTGGTCCTGCAGCTGCGCCATGGGGTTGCTGGTCTCGTCGGCCACGTGGCGGTCGAGGTAGTCCTCGTCGCCGTCGTCACCCGACATGTCTTCCAGGTAAACCAGCTGCGTGCCGCGCACCTTGCCCAGCAGCTCCTGGTACTCGGCCAGCGGCAGGCCCATCTCGGCGGCGATCTCGGTCTCGCTGGGCGCGCGGCCCAGGCGCTGCTCCACCTTGTGCACCGCCACCTCGATCTCGCGCTGCTGGCGCCGCGTGCCCCGGCTCATCCAGTCGCCGCCGCGCAGCTCGTCGAGCATGGCGCCGCGGATGCGCTGGGTGGCAAAGGTCTCGAACTGCACGCCCTGCTCCGCGTCGAAGCGCGACAGGGCGTCGGTCAGGCCGATCAGGCCAACCTGGATGAGGTCGTCCACCTCCACGTTGGCCGGCAGCTTGGCAATCATCTGGTGCGCCAGGCGTCGCACCAGCGGGCTGTACTGCTTGATCAGCGTGCTGTTGTCGAGGCGGCCTTTGGGCGTGTACATCGTGAACTCCGGCAGTTCAGTGCGCTGCAATCAGGGAAGGCGACGCCAGTGTGCGCGCCGGGCGCAGCGGGGTGGCGTCGCAGGAGGCCTCGACGGCGGCTCCCGGCGGGGCCGCGAGCAGCAGCTCGCGGGCGAGATGACGCAGTTCGGGCGTCAACGGGGCGTTCTGTGACGCGCGGGGGTCCAGGCAGGCCCAGTCGCGCAGCACCGCGCCGAGGAAGCCGTCGGCGCAGGAATGAAGCTGTTGCGCGATGCGGGTGGCCACGCGCAGCTGAGGGTGGCAGGCCATCAGCAGACTGTAGACCAACAGCCCCGCGCGTTGTGTGAGCCATTTCATGCCGGCGTAGGCCTCGGTGACGCTGGCGGGGTCGGTGTCGGCCAGCAGCAGGGGGCGCACCGCGCGCAGTGCCACGATGCGGGACAGCTCGGCGGCGCTGGCGTGCAGCAGGATGACGTCGGCCTCGGGCGCGGCTTCGGCCACCGCCTCCAGGAAGGACGCGGCCGAACCCTGCGCGTTGATGTAGCGCATAGGCAGGCCACGCGCCGCCAGGTAACTCACGCGCGGCGACAGCCGCTCGATGCAGTTGGACAGCTGGATCTGCGCCAGCTCCGAAGGCTGGGGCGAATGAACGCCGGCATCGACGACGAGGGTCTGCAGGTTCAGCTCGGCGAAGGCGGCGCACAGGCCCTCCAGCAGCAGCCCGGCGCCCATCACGCGCGGGTTGCTGACGACGGGCACGAAGCGCTGCTTGGACGCCGCGAACAGGCGGCGCAGGCCGTGGGCTTGGTCTTGATGGAGGGTCACTTCAAGAACTCCGGCTGGCTTGGCAAGCGGGTGGCGTGAGACTCTGTGCCTCTGTGGCTGTGTTGCCGGGCGTTGACATCAGGCTCAATGCTCCATCAATGCACCGCACGCGAGAGCCCCTCCGCCAGCGGCGCGCCGGCAAAGATCAGGTTGACGTCGGTGTTGTCCATGCGCCAGGCGCCGGAGGCCGGGCTCTTGAGCGCGCGCTGCACGAGGGCGGTGCCGGGCAGGCGGTGCCAGTCCTCCGGCACACGCTGGCCGTTGGCCACGCCCAGCACCTTCAGGCGGTGGCGGATCAGCGTGTCCAGCGCGGGGGCGAGCTTGACGGCTTCGTCGATCTTGCTGAGCACGACGCCTTCGCAGGCCGCGCCCTTCCAGGCGTTGACGACGTCCTCGATCGTCTCGCCCTGCTGGGCGGCGTTGATGACGAGCAGCTTCTTGATGCTGGGGTGGGCCAGCATCTCCAGCAGCTCCTGCGTGCGGCTGTCGCGCTGGGCCATGCCGGCGGTGTCGATGAGCACCAGCTTCTTGCTGGACAGCAGGTCCAGCAGATCGTCCAGCGAGGCGCGGTCGTGCGCGGTGTGCACCGGCACACCCAGGATGCGGCCGTAGGCGCGCAGCTGCTCGTGGGCGCCGATGCGGTAGGCGTCCAGCGTGATGAGGCCGAGCTGGCCGGCGCCATGCTTGGTGGCGAAATGGGCGGCGAGCTTGGCGGTCGTCGTGGTCTTGCCCACGCCGGTGGAGCCGATCAGCGCGTAGACGCCACCGCGGTCCTCGATGGCCGGGGCGGCCTCGTCGGTCTGCAGGTTGCGCGACAGCACATGGCCGGCCCAGGCGGTTTCATCGGCGGGCTCGGCGGGCGAGCCGGGCTTGAAGTCCGACGGGCAGCTCTCGGCCAGCTTGCGAACGAGCGCCGGCGAGAAGCCCAGCTCCAGCAGCTTTTGCGTGAGGCGCGCCTGCACGGGCTGGCGCTGCAGCTTTTCCATGAAGGCCAGCGACGAGAAGCGCTCTTCGATGAGGCCCCGCATCTGGCGCAGCTCGTCGGCCATGTCCATCTGGTTGCGCTGGCTGAGCGAGGGCTGGCCCGGCAGGGGCATCGGCTCGGCACCGATGTCGCTGAGGGTGGGCACGGCGCGCGCGCTGGCCGCGGTGGGGATGCGGATCTCGTCGCGCAGCACGGGCGGCGCGTGGCGGGCCTGGGGCATGACGGGCGGCGGCGCCACGCGCATCTCGGGCATCACCGGGGGCGGTGCGGTGCGGCGCGGGGCCAGTGCGGCCATGGCTTCGGCGGCTCGGCGCTCGCGCTGGGCACGGGCGGCATCCAGCGACAGGGCAGCCGGCTGCACCGGCGGCGGCGCCGCCTGCATGACAGGGTCGGGCTGCCCGGCCATCTCGGCCTGGCGGCGGCGCAGCACGCGCTCGCGCACGTAATCCTGGAAGGACAGCGTGCTCATGGCCAGCTGTTCCACATCGCCGCGCACCTCGGGCGCACCGAAGCCCGGCTCCTGGCGCTGGGCACGCTCGGCAAAAGGCGCGCGCGGGGCGCCCTGCGCCGGCATCACGGGCGGCGGCGCCACCTGCGGGCGGGCCACCGTGCGGGGCGCGGTGGCGGCCATCTGCTCGATTTGCCCCATGCCTTCAGGCGCCATGGCGAGCACCTCGACGCCCTCGGGCACGTTCTTGTTGGACAGCACGACAGCATCCGGCCCGAAGGCCTGCTTGACGAGCGCCAGGGCCTCGCGGGACGTGCGGGCCGTGAACTTACGAACATTCATGCTGTGCCTCCGATGATGGAGCCGATGCGGATGGTGTGGGTCTCAGGAATCTCGCTGTGGCCGAGCACCTTGAGTCGGGGCGCGGCGCGCTTGAGCAGCCGGGCCATGGGCGCGCGGATGAGGTCGGGCACCAGCAGCGCGGCGGGCACGCCGCGGTCTTCCTGCTTCTGGGCCGTCTCGGCAGCGCTCTTGGCCAGCGTGTCGGCCACACCCGGGTCGAGGGCGGCGCCGTGCGGGGAGTTCAGGGCCTGCGTGACCAGGCGCTCGAGCTCGGGCTCCAGCGCGATCACGTCGAGCTCCTTCACGCTGCCGTAGATCTGCTGCACGATGGCCGGCGCGATGTGGGTGCGGATGCGGCGGGCCAGCTCCATCGGGTCGGTGACGGTGGCGGCGTTCTCGGCCAGGCATTCGACGATGGAGCGCATGTCGCGCACGTGCACGCCCTCCTCCAGCAGCAGCTGGAGAACGCGTTGCAGGGTGGCGATGCTGACCATCTTGGGAATCACGTCTTCGATCAATTGGGGCGCCTGCTTGGTGAGGTGCTCCACCAGCGATTGCGTCTCCACGCGGCCCAACAACCTGGCCGCGTGCACTTGCATCAAGTGTGAAAGGTGGGTGGCCACGACGGTCGAGCAATCAACCACCGTAAACCCGCTCATTTGGGCCATCTCCTTCTGGCGTTCCTCGATCCACACCGCCGGCAGGCCGAAGGCGGGGTCGGTGGTCTGCGTACCCAGGAGCTTCTGCGTCGCGTGGCCCGGGTTGATGGCCAGCCACATGCCGGGGAAGGCCTCGGCCTCGCCGACGACGGCGCCGCGCAGCGAGATGCGGTACTGGCTCGGGCGCAGCTCCAGGTTGTCGCGAATGTGCACCGGCGGCGGCAGGAAGCCCACCTCCTGCGCGAACTTGCGCCGCACGCCCTTGATGCGGCTGAGAAGGTCGCCTTCCTTGTTCTTGTCCACCAGCGTGATGAGGCGGTAGCCCACCTCCAGGCCCAGCGTGTCCACGGGCACGAGGTCCTCCCAGCTGGCTTCGCCGGCGCCCTCGCTGCTGGGCATGATGGGCTTGACGGCCTTGGCGGCCTCCAGCGCCTGCTCCTTGGAGCGCAGCCAGTAGGCCAGGTAGCCCAGGCCCGCGGCGATCAGCAGGAACACGACGTGCGGCATGCCCGGGATCAGGCCCAGCGCGCCGATGACGCCGGCCGTGATGGCAATGCTCTTGGCCGAGCCGAACACCTGGCGGCCGATCTGGCTGCCGATGTCCTTGTCGGTGCCCACGCGCGACACCACCATGGCGGCGGCCACCGAGATCAGCAGCGCCGGCACCTGCGCCACGAGCGCGTCGCCCACGGCCAGCAGGATGTAGCTGTTGGCGGCCTGGCTGGCGCTGAGGTTGTGCTGCGCCACGCCGATGATGAAGCCGCCCACGATGTTGATGGCCAGGATGAGCATGCCGGCCACGGCGTCGCCGCGCACGAACTTGCTGGCACCGTCCATGGAGCCGAAGAAGTCCGCTTCGTCGGAGAGTTCGGCCCGGCGGCGCTTGGCCTCGGCTTCGTTGATGAGGCCGGCGTTGAGGTCGGCGTCCACCGCCATCTGCTTGCCGGGCATGGCGTCCAGGGTGAAGCGCGCGCCGACTTCGGCGATGCGCTCCGCGCCCTTCGTCACCACGATGAAGTTGATGACGACGAGGATGGCGAACACGATCAGGCCGACCGCGAAGTTGCCGCCGATCAGGAAGTGCCCGAAGGCCTCGATGACCTTGCCGGCCGCGCCGGTGCCCGTGTGGCCCTCCAGCAGCACCACCCGCGTGGACGCCACGTTCAGCGACAGCCGCATCAGCGTGGTGAGCAGCAGCACCGTCGGGAAGGCCGCGAAGTCCAGCGGGCGCACCATGTGCGCGGCCACCATCATCACCATGACGGCCATGGCGATGTTGAACGTGAACAGCAGGTCCAGCGCAAAGGGCGGCAGCGGCAGCACCATCATCGACAGCACGAGGAGCACCGCGATGGGCGCACCGAGTGCGGCGATGACGCCGGCGCGGGGGCCGAGGAGAGATTGCAGGCGTTGGATCAGCGGGTTCATGTCAAGACTCTTGAACACAGCCACAGAGGCACAGAGACACAGAGAAACTCAGAAAGCGGGCACGAGCCTCTCTGTGCCCCTGTGTCTCTGTGGCTGTATTCAGCAGCGTCTGAAGCAAGCAGGTCATTCCGCGAAGTCCTCATCCGGCTCGGGCGCCCAGCCCGGCTTGTTGTGCGGGTCGAGCTCGGGCGGCACGTGGGGCTTGGGCATGTCGGGACGGGCGGCGTTGCGCGAGGCCATGGCCGCGCGCAGCTGGTAGACGTAGGCCAGCACCTGGGCCACGGCGCCGAACAGCGCCGCGGGGATCTCGTGGTCGAGCTTGGCGTGGGCATAGAGGGCCCGGGCGAGCACGGGCTGCTGCAGCACGGGGACCTTGCTCTCCTTGGCCAGGTCGCGGATCTTCATGGCCAGCAGGTCGGCCCCCTTGGCCACGACCTTGGGCGCGCTCATGCGGCCTTCCTCGTACTTGAGCGCCACGGCGTAGTGGGTCGGGTTCATGACGACCAGGTCGGCCTGCGGCACGGCGGCGAGCATGCGGCGCTTGGCCATCTCGCGCATGCGGGCGCGCATCTTGGCCTTGACCTCGAGATTGCCTTCAACTTCCTTCAGTTCCTGCTTGGCTTCTTCGCGCGTCATGCGCATGCGGCGCAGCCAGAGCTGGCGCTGCAGCGGCACGTCGATGGCGGCGAACACCGCCAGCGCGATGGCCAGCAGCACCAGCCCGCCGATGAGCTGCTGGCCGGCATAGGCCAGGGCCGACGGCAGGGGAACGGACATGATGCTCACGTAGGCCGCCAGCCGGTCCTTCAGCACCATGGCCCCGACGATGCCCAGCACCAGCGCCAGCAGCACGGCCTTGAGCGCCGTGCCCAGGCCTTGGCCCGAGAAGAGACGCCCCAGGCCCGCGAGCGGGTTGAGGTGGGTGAACTTGGGAGCCAGCGGCTTCATCGTCCAGTTCCAGCCGCCGCTGGCGAGGTGGCTGGCGATGCCGACGATGACGAGCAGCGCCGCGATGGGGCCCATGACGGCAGCAAAGGCCAAGGTCATGTCCACCAGCCGCTCGCCCATGAAGCCGGGCCGCGCCAGCAGGCTGGCGTCGAAATGCAGGCCGGTACTGAGCATCTGGCGCAGCCGCTCCACGATCTGGGGCCCACCCACGCTCAGCACCGCGCCGCCCGCCACCATCATGGCGAAATGCGGCAGGTCGCGCGAACGCGGCAGCTGCCCCTCGGCCCGAGATTTCTGGATCTTCTTGGGCGAGGCGGGTAGGTTGCGGTCCTGGGCGTCGTGGTCGGCCATGTCGGTTCTTCAGCGCTGGACCGAATTGTTCGAGGCCGCCCGCAGAACTTGAGCGAGAAAAGCGGGGCGGACGCCCGGCTGTTCCGCGCCGTGGCCACAAAGGCCCCCGCCATGCGTGGAGGATTACCGGCTGCGCGGCCCACCCCCTCCCTGCAGCGGCGATACCCTTGCAGGATGCCCTTGCCGCCCCGCCTGACCGCCCTGCTGACGACCGGACTCACCGGTGTCGCCGCGGCCCAGGCGCCGCTGCTCATCGAGTACCGCGACAAGCCGCCCTACACGTACACGGTCGACGGCAAGCCGGCGGGCTTCCTGATGGAGCGCACGACCCAGGTGCTGCGCCGCGCCGGCATCGACGCGCGCTACGCGGAGGTGCCCATCCGCCGCACGATGCTCAACCTGCAGGCCAACACCGCCGCGATGTGCTCACCGGGCCTGTACAAGACCGCCGAGCGCGAGGCGTTCGCCCGCTACAGCCTGCCCATCCACCGGGACAGGCCGCATGCGGTGCTCGCGCACACCAGCGTGGCCGCGCGAATCCGGCGCCTGCCCAGCGTCGCGCGGCTGTTTGCCGACACGCAGTTGCAGCCCGGCCAGGTCGACGGCGTTTCCTATGGCGCGCAGCTCGACCAGTGGCTCGCCTCCACGCCCAAGCCGCCCCTGCGCGCGCAGCTCAGCCCGCTGCAGCTGGTGCGCATGGTGGCCGCGCACCGCGTGGACTACATGCTGATCGACCAGGAGGACCTGGGCTGGCTGCGCCGGGACCCGGAGCTCGCCGAGCTGCCCGTCACGCACATCGAGTTCACCGACATGCCCCGCGGGGAGTTGCGCTACATCGCCTGCTCCCAGCAAGTCGCGCCGCAGACGATGGAACGCATCAACCAGGCGATTCGGGAGCTGCCCGAGTCGAGTTCCGACTGACGCACGAAAAAGCCGGCTCGCGGCCGGCTTGTGCGGGAAGCGCAGCGTCGGGCTAGAAGCCCAGGCTCGCCAGCAGGTCGTCGACCTCGCCCTGGTTGGAAACCACATCGGTGCGGCCCACCGGGTTCACGACCGGGCCTTGCAGGATGTTCGGGTCGACCTTCTCGCGTTGCTCCGGCGGCACGACCTGAACGAGCAGCTTCACGAGGCTGTCTTCCAGGTCGTTGGCCAGGGTCACGACCTTGGCGACGACCTGGCCGGTCAGGTCATGGAAGTCCTGGGCCAGCATGATGTCGGTCAGGTGGTTGTCGATGCTCGCAGTGCGGCCTTCGACGTCCTTCACGAAATTCATGACCGCGCCACTGGCCACGGCACGCACCGGGTCGGCCACGAGGGCGGCGGCCAGTTCCTTGGTGGCCGCGCTGATGCCGGCGTGCTCCGCCTTGGCCTGGTCGACCGAGTTCAGCACCTTCTCGGCGGCCGCGGCCGTCTTGGTGGCGATGTAGCTCAGGCGGCTGCGCGCATCGGGCAGGCCGTCGGTCGCGACCTGCAGCTTGGGCATGACGCCCAGGCGCTGCATGGTGTCATGCAGCGTGCGCGTGATCGTGCCGAGTTGCTGGAAGACCTCGGGGGAGACGAGCAGCGGCTCGGCACTTCCGGCCAGCTTGTCCAACTGTTCCATCGACATGGCAGTCCCCTCTTGTTGTCAGGCCGCCGCAGCGAGCTTCTGCATGATCTTCTGGACTTTTTCTTCCAGGGTGGCCTTGGTGAAGGGCTTGACGATGTAGCCCGCCGCACCCGACTGGGCGGCCAGCACGATGTCTTCCTTGCGCGCTTCGGCCGTCACCATCAGCACCGGCAGGTGCTTGAGGTTGGGGTCTTCCTTGATGGCCTTGAGCAGCTCGAAACCCGTCATGTTGGGCATGTTGATGTCGCTCACGACGAAGTCGAACTTGGCGCCCTTCAGCATGTTCAGCGCTTCGACGCCGTCTTCGGCCTCTTCGCAGTTGTTGTAGCCGATCTCCTTCAGCAGGCCGCGCACGATGCGACGCATGGTGGAGAAGTCGTCGACAACCAGGAATTTCATGTCAGCGCTCATGGCGGTCCTCTCTCGGGAACTGGCGGGATTTCAGGGTCAGGACGCAGTCTAGTTCTAGCGCGTCGGCGCGGGAGGCTGAGTTTGCGGCATTTTCCCGCCGCGCGGCACTTCCGTGGCGGTGCCCGCGGCCGCCGTGGCGCCGTCGGCACCGCCAGCCTCGCCTTCGGGCTCGTCCGGCAGGTTCTTCAGCACCGCGTCCTCGGCATCGCGGTTCATCACGATGATGCTGATGCGGCGGTTCAGCGCGCCGTTGGGGTCCTTGGCGTCGAGCAGCTTGCTCGCCGCCAGCCCCTGCACCCGCAGCATGCGGGCTTCCGACAGGCCGCCGGCCACCAGCTCGCGCCGCGACGCATTGGCCCGGTCGGCGGAGAGCTCCCAGTTGCTGTAGCCCTTGTCGCCCGCAGAAAACGGCTGGGCGTCGGTGTGGCCTTCGACGGTGAGCCGGTTGGGCACCTCGGTGAGGACGCTGCCGAGCTCCTGCAGCAGCTCGCGCATGTAGGGCTTCACGACGGCACTGCCGCTGTCGAACATGGGGCGGTTGCCCTCGTCGACGATCTGGATGCGCAGGCCTTCCTTGGTCATGTCCAGGCGGATCTGCCCGCCCAGCGCCGCCAGCTTGGGGTTCTCGGCCAGCACCTCCTCGACCTTGGTCTTGAGCTGCTCCAGCCGCGCCCGCTCGGCCTTGCGCTGCTCTTCCTTGAGCGCGCGCAGCGTGTAGCTCGATTTCTTGGCGTTGCTCTCGCCTTCCTTGACCTGGCCGGTCTCGCGGGTGAGGTCCTTGCCGCCGCCGCGCACGACGCTGGAGGAGTCGCCCGAACCCGAGCCGCCGAGCATGGCCACGCGCAACGGCGACTGGAAGAACTCGGCGATGCCCTTCTTGTCGCCCTCGGTGGTGGAGCCGAGCAGCCACATGAGCAGGAAGAAGGCCATCATGGCCGTGACGAAGTCGGCGTAGGCGATCTTCCACGCGCCGCCATGCGCCGCGTGGCCGCCCTTCTTCACCTTCTTGATGATGATGGGCTGCAACTTTTTGGCGTCACCAGCCATTTACGCCCCCCCCCGAAGCGCCTGCGGCGCCTCCCCCCCAGGGGGGCGCCGCCAGTGGCCTGGCAAAGCCAGTTCCACGGCGGCTGCGCGAGGAGCGCCGCCGGCTTCGCCGTCTGGCTGTGCAGGCACCTGGCGCATCACTTCTTCTTCACGTGGGATTCGAGCTCGCTGAACGACGGGCGGTCGCCCGAGAACAGCACCTTGCGGCCGAACTCGATGGCCACCTGCGGGGCGTAGCCCTGCATGCTGGCCAGCAGCGTGGTCTTGATGCACTGGAATTCCTTGCCGCCGTCCTCGACCTTCTGCTCCAGCAGGCCGGCCAGCGGCTCGGCGAAGCCATAGGCCAGCAGAATGCCGAGGAAGGTACCGACGAGCGCCGAGCCGATCATGCCGCCCAGCACCGCCGGCGGCTGGCCCACCGAGCCCATGGTGTTCACCACGCCCAGCACCGCGGCCACGATGCCGAAGGCCGGCAGGCCGCCGGCCAGGCGCTGCAGCGCGGCCACGGCGGCGTGCTCTTCCTGGTGGTGGGTCTCGATCTCGCTGTCCATCAGCGACTCGATCTCGTGGGCGTTCAGGTTGCCCGACACCATCATGCGCAGGTAGTCGGTGATGAATTCGGTGACGTGGTGGTCGTTGCCGACCACGGGGTACTTCTGGAACAGCGGGCTGGAGTGCGGGTCCTCGACGTCCTTCTCGATGGACATCAGGCCCTCCTTGCGGGCCTTCTGCAGGATGTCGTACATGAGCGCGAGCAGCTCCATGTAGCGCGCCTTGCTGTATTTGCTGCCCTTGAAGCACAGGCCCAGGCCGGCGGCGGTCGCCTTGACGACCTTCATCTGGTTGTTGGCCAGGAAGGCGCCGATGGCCGCGCCAAAGATGGTGATCATCTCGAAGGGCAAGGCGTGCAGGATCACGCCGATGTTCCCGCCGTGGGCGATGAACACGCCGAAGATGCAGGCCATGGAGACGGCCCAGCCGATGATGACGAACATGCGCGGTCGAGTTGGAGGTGTTCAGGCGTTATCGGCCTGGTGCCGGGGGGCTTGAGAAAGTATGCCGCGCAAGCCCCGCCGGCAAGCGTTCATTTGGGCGGCTTTGACGCGGCTTTCTGCACAGGGCGGTAAACCCACACGGTCTTGCCCGCCGCCAGTTGCCAGCTCGCCACGGGCGCCACGTGCGGCACGGCGAAGTCCAGGCTGACAAGCCACGACTGCGGCGCCATCTCCGCGCAGGCCTTGTCCCAGACGCGCGGCATGGATTCAGGGCGCTGGAAGACATACACCAGCGCAAACGGCGCCCAGTCATCGGCCCAGAGGTCGCCCTGGCGCACGATCGCGCCGCGGGCGCGCCAGCGTGCCACCCACGCCAGCGGCCGGCTCCACTCCACGCCCTCGACGCGGGCGGCCGGGTAGGTGCGCAGGAGTTCACGCAGGCCGTCGCCTACGCCACAGCCGGCGTCCAGCACGCGCGCACCGGCCGGCAAGCGCGCGACCTTGGCCAGCTCATCGAGCGCGCCGGCGGGAGTCGGGAAAAGAGGCGCCTCCGACCACGCGCGACGCGGGTACAGCCACCACAGCAGCGCCAGCGGCACGAGCCACAGCAGGCCGGACGCCCCACCCTGCCAGCCCAGGGCCAGCACCGAGGCGGGAAAGCCGCCCGCGACGATCAGCCGACGCCAGCGCACCGGCTGCAGCCAGGCCAGCCCCGCGCCGACAGCCGCACCGCAGGCCAATGCCGGCCCGGGCGGCAGCCCCGCCGCCAGTGCACCGGCATAAAAGAACCAGGCCGCCAGCCAGCTCAGGAGCGCCGGCAGCGGCCAACGGGTGATCCACATGGCGGCAGTGTCGCCGGCCTGCGGCAAGCCTCAGTGCATCTGGATGGAGCCTTGCGCGCGGCCCTTGCCGGCGCGTGCCGGCGGGTTGCACAGGCCGCACACGAAATGGCGGGCGATCTCGTGCGGGTGGGTGACGAACTGGCCGTTGCACTTGCAGCACTTGGTCAGCGTGAGCATGCCGTTGTCCACGAACTTCACCAGGCGCCAGGCGCGCGTCACCGACAGCATCGCCTCCAGGCCCTGGGCCGTCGTCTGCTCCTGGTAGAGCTGGTAGGCCTTGATGACGGTGTCGATCTCGTCCATTTCCGCGGCCTTGTTCAGGTACTCGTGGATGTTCAGGAAGAGGCTGGCGTGGATGTTGGGCTGCCAGGTCATGAACCAGTCGGTCGAGAAGGGCAGCTGGCCCTTGGACGGCGACTTGCCACTCACCTCCTTGTACAGGCGCAGCAGGCGCTCGTACGACAGATCCGTCTCGGATTCCAGCACCTGCAGGCGCGCACCGAGGTGGATGAGCTGCACGGCTCGTTCGATATGCTTGGCTTCGGTGAGGATGCTCTTGACGCGCATGGTGGGCTCTCTCGGTAAATGGTGTCTTCAACTGCGGGGCCGTGCCGGGCCGCTCCCAAGCGGCACCGCATCGGACGTTGGGGCGGGTCAACCCCGCGACAGTCCGAACCCCCTCGGGGGGTGGCCTGGCGTACCCGCCAGGCCGGGGGTCAACAGTTCAGGCGTGCTCGTGGCGGCCAGCCATGAGGATGGAGGCGTGCAGTCGGTTCACGCTTTCGTTGGCGCCCGGCTTGCTGTGGTTGGTCAGCAGGCCCCACACCAGATCGTCGCTCATGCGGAAGGCGCACAGCAGCGTGTTGCCAGAGGCGATCTTCATGATCTGCGCCGGGCTCAGCGTGCCGATCAGCGTCGCGGTCTCTTCGCTGATGCCCAGGCGGTACAGCGCCTGCTCGCGGTCGGCGCGGATCAGGGTCTGGGCCAGCATCAGGTAAGACAGGTTGGCTTCACGGATCTCGGCGAGCATTTGGTCGGCGTTCATGGCGGGCTTCCGTTTCAGAGTTGGGTGGGTGTTGCGGATCAGTGAAACGGATTGTGTTGACCGGCCTTCTTCTTCGATATCAGGCACTGTCGGTGCGCTGCGTCCCTCTGGCAGGAGGGGCTTGTCAGCCAAATTCCTACACGGGGGTCGGGCCAGAAGGACGAAGCCCCGGCCGCTTGCGCAGGCCGGGGCTTCGAGGTGTGAACTCTGTCTCGGAATCAGGCGTCGCGGGTGCGGCGCAGCCGCTCCAGCTCGATCATGGCCACCGGGATCAATTCGGGCGCCTCGGCTTGCAGGCTGTCGCGGCCGGCACCGGCCTGCAGCTCACTGAGCACGCCGATGGCGCGGTCCACATGACCCAGGCCGGACAGCGCAAAGGCCAGCGTGTACAGGCTCGGGCCGTGCAGCGATTGCGCCTGCAGCGCGCGCTGGGCATAACCCGCCGCATGCTCGAGCTTGCCGGCGGCCAGCAGCAGGGCGGCCATGTCCGACAGCAGGTCGTGGCTCATCGGCTCACCCTGCAGCGCGTCGTACAGCACACCCAGCCCGCCACCGAGGTTGCCCTTGGAGGCTTCGGCGAAGGCGGCGTTGCGGGCGCGGGCCAACAGCATGGCCGGATCATTGGCCGGCACCGCGACGGGGCGGTGGGCGTTCTTGGTTCGGGCGGTTGCGGACGGTGCACGCATGACGGTGGCTCCATGGCCGGCGCAGGGGTTCGGCCGGTGTGGACTGGACTTTAGGCAGCGCCCCCTCCTCCAATCCGCTGAAAAGCCGGGTCAGGGCGCCTTTACTCGCCGGCTGTCCCGCCCGCCGCGCGCCGAAAACCAGTAGGAGACCGCCACACCACCTCGGCGGTCCCGCGCTTGTCCAGGCGGCCGCCGCTTCCACGGCCGGCCGCCCCGCTTGAAGAACTGGAGACCCGACCACCCCGAAGCCCGACCTCTCAGCCCCGGCGCCCTGCCCTCCCGGCACGGATCGCTCCCGCAGCCCTTTCCTGATGCGCTTTCCCGGCTGCGCGAATCGATCCAACGAACAAGGACCTGGCAGCGGCTCTGTTCAATAGATCACAGGCCTTGACAAAAGCAGCTCAAGAAACGTCTTGGGCTGTCCGATAGCCATTCCAACGGCGCTGGCAACAGCTCCGTGGTCCGGCTGGAAGGCCGAGGTGGTGTGACATTGCTCACAGGCGGTGTCACGGGCTTCAACGGTTGACTGGCGTCGGGCGTCGCCGCGAGGGCGCGCCGTCACAGGTGCGCTTGAACGGACAGCACGGGTGCCTCACCCGGGCACTCGGGTCTTCGTCCGGCGTTTTTTGCCGGGACTCTTCAAGCTGAAAGGAAAGCGCATCATGGCCTCGGTCATCAATACCAATCTGCTGTCGCTCAACGCGCAGCGCAACACCTCCACGTCACAGGCGTCGCTCGCGGTCTCGCTGCAGCGCCTGTCCTCGGGTCTGCGCGTCAACTCCGCCAAGGACGACGCCGCCGGTCTGGCCATCTCCGAGCGCCTCAACGCTCAGGTGCGTGGCTCCAACGTGGCCATCCGCAACGCCAACGACGGCATTTCGCTGGCGCAGACGGCGGAAGGCGCGCTGGCCAAGGTGAACGACTCGCTGCAGCGCATGCGCGAGCTGGCGGTGCAGGCGCGCAACGCGACCAACACCAACGCCGACAAGGACTCGCTGGACAAGGAATTCGGCGAACTGTCCAAGGAAATCCAGCGCGTGCTGGGCGGCACGACCTTCAACGGCCGCGCCATCCTGGCTGCCGATTCGGGCACCCAGACGTTCCAGGTCGGCGCCAACGTGACCTCCAACGACCGCATCGACGTCATCACGACGAACATGACCACGGCGGGCAGCATCACCACGGTCGCCGGCACGGACAACGCGGGCACGGGCCGAGCTGTCATCGACAACACCGCCAACGGCACCACGATCGACGGCGTGATCGGCAACATCGACACGGCGATCAACACGGTCAGCTCCGAACGCGCCACGCTGGGTGCCTCGCAGAACCGCTTCGACCAGGTCATCAGCAACCTGCAGATCTCGGTGGAGAACCAGAGCGCTGCCAAGAGCCGCATCACCGACGCCGATTTCGCCCAGGAAACGGCCAACCTGTCCCGCGCCAACATCCTCCAGCAAGCAGGCAACGCGATGATCGCCCAGGCGAACCAGATCCCATCGCAAGTCCTGTCCTTGCTTCGATGACGCCGGGCCAGCACCGCTGGCCCTGAGTGAACTGTCCACCCCGAAGACAGAAGTCCTCACCCCACCAGCACAAGCACCTTGACACGCCATCCCGCCGCCGCGGGTGGCGTTTTTAGGAAGCAAGTGCAAAAGGATTCAAGTCAATCCATCAGTCGACGATAACCAGTCCAACGGGTTCGCGATTCATCGAGGACTACGTGGTCCGGTCAGCCGGTCCGGATGGCGCCACTCAGGGCGCACGGACAGGACGCGGACGTGGCCACCCCGAGTGGGGCGGCATGTTGCAACCGCTATTGACCGGCTTCGCACCGGACTTGTTCGTCAACGAAAGGATTGAGTCATGCCTCAAGTCATCAACACCAACCTGGCCTCGCTGAACGCCCAGCGCAACACGGCCATGTCGCAGTCGTCCCTGGCCGTTTCCATGCAGCGCCTGTCTTCGGGCCTGCGGGTGAACTCGGCCAAGGACGACGCGGCAGGTCTGGCCATCGCCGAGCGCATGAATGCGCAGGTTCGCGGCTCGCAAGTCGCCATCCGCAATGCCAACGACGGGATCTCGCTGTCGCAGACGGCTGAAGGCGCCCTGTCCAAGGTCGGCGACGCCCTGCAGCGCATGCGTGAACTCGCCGTGCAGGCGCGCAACGCGACCAACACCAACGCTGACAAGGACTCGCTCGACAAGGAATTCGGCGAGCTGGCCAAGGAAATCCAGCGCGTGCTGGGCGGCACCACCTTCAACGGCAAGGCCGTGCTGGCCGCTGATTCGGGCACGCAGACCTTCCAGGTCGGCGCCAACACGACCGGCAACGACCGCATCGACATCGTCACGACCAACATGACGACCGACGCCACCGTCACCGTCGTGGCTGGCACCGACAACACCGGTGCAGGCCGCGCCGTGATCGACAACACCGCCGTGGGCACCGCCATCGACACCGTCATCACCAACATCGACTCAGCCCTGGACAAGGTCAACGGCGAGCGCGCCACGCTCGGCGCCTCGCAGAACCGCTTCGACGCCGTGATTTCCAACCTCCAGGTGGCCGTCGAGAACCAGAGCGCTTCGCGCAGCCGCATCATGGACGCCGACTTCGCCCAGGAAACGGCGAACCTGAGCCGCGCCCAGATCCTGCAGCAGGCAGGCAACACGATGGTGGCCCAGGCGAACCAACTGCCCCAGCAGGTCCTCGCGCTCCTGCGCGGCTGATTGACCACCCCGTACCGGCTTCGCCGGCCCCCGCAAGGGGGCGCCGCTGGCGGACTGGCAAAGCCAGTTCCGCGGCGGCCGCTGGGTAAATCCCAGCGCGGGTAGCCGGCATCGGATTGGCCGTGGTTTGCCCTGTTGATCGGGCTTTTGGCCGCCGCGCCCCTCCTCAGAATTCGGTCCATCGAGTCTCGGCAATTGATGCCGGCTCGGCGACCGAATCCAGGAGTGCGCGATGCCACAAACCATCAACACCAACATCAACTCGCTGAACGCTCAGCGCAATCTGAACGCCTCGCAGAGTTCTCTCGCGGTGTCGATGCAGCGCCTGTCGTCCGGCTTGCGGGTGAATTCCGCCAAGGACGACGCGGCGGGCCTGGCCATCGCCGAGCGCATGAACACTCAGGTGCGCGGCATGAACGTCGCCATCCGCAACGCCAACGACGGCATTTCGCTGGCGCAGACGGCGGAAGGGGCGCTGGGCAAGATCGGCGACAACCTGCAGCGCATGCGGGAACTCACCGTCCAGGCCCGCAACGCCACCAACAGCAACTCCGACAAGGACTCGCTGAACAAGGAATTCGAGCAGCTCGGCTCGGAGATCTGGCGGATCATCAACGCCACGACCTTCAACAGCAAGCCGATCCTGGCCGACACCGCCGGCGTGGCCGCGGGCACGGGCCAGACGTTTCAGATCGGTGCCAACACCACCGCCAACGACTCCATCACGGTGGCCGCGCTGGACCTGACGGCCGACGCGACCGTCACCGCGCTGCTCGGCACCGGTGCAGCGCCGTTCCCGGCACTGATTGACAACACCGCCGACTTCACCGCCCTGGGCGTCGTCATCGACAACATCGACACGGCGCTCAACACGGTCAACAACACCCGGGCGACCTACGGCGCCATCCAGTCGCGCTTCGACGCCGTCATCTCCAACCTGCAGGTGGCCGTGGAGAACCAGACCTCGGCCCGAAGCCGCATCATGGATGCCGACTTCGCCCAGGAAACGGCGAACATGAGCCGGGCACAGATCCTGCAGCAAGCCGGCAACGCGATGGTCGCCCAGGCCAACCAGCTGCCGCAGCAGGTGCTGTCGCTGCTCAAGGGCTGATCGACGCATCGACGCCGACGACGCGCCGGAAGTGACCCGCTCACTTCCGGCGTTCTTCATTCCGGCTCCCCCGCCACCGCGCGTTCAAGTCCGCCGGCGAACGGCCGATAGACCGATGTAGAACGCGGAGCATCCTCGACATGGCCATTTCATCCCCCGGCATCGGCAGCGGCCTGGACGTCCAGTCCATCGTCGGCCAGCTGGTCGCGATCGAGCAGCGCCCGCTCGCGACCTTGCAGACCCAGGCCACCACGCTGAACACCCAGCTGTCGTCGCTGGGCACGATCAAGGGCAAGCTCGCGGCATTGCAGGATGCGGCCGCCGCCCTGTCCAAGCCGGATTTCTGGACCAGGACCACCGGCAGCTCCACCGGCATCGCCGTCAACGTGAGCACCAGCGCCTCGGCCACCCCGGCCGAGTACAGCGTGCAGGTCACCCAGCTGGCCGCCGCCCAGAGCCTGGCGTCCACCGGCTTCACCAACAGCAGCAGCGTGGTCGGCACGGGCAAGCTGCGCATCGAGACCGGCAGCTGGGCCAACCTGGGCACCCCGACCGCGGCCTTCACCCCGAAATCCGCCTCCCTGCCCTTCGACATCGAGATCGGCACGGGCCAGGACACGCTGGCCGCGATCCGCGCCCAGATCAACGCCGCGAAAGCGGGTGTGACCGCGTCGATCGTCAACGACAACACCGGCTCGCGCCTGGTCATCCGCTCCGACACCACCGGCGAGGAGAATGCGCTGCGCATCACGCAGATCGACGACAGCGGCACCAAGGTGACCGGCGGCGCCCTCTCGGCCCTGACCTACGACCCGACGGGCGGTGCCGCCACCTCGCTCACCGAGATGGTGGCGCCGAAAAATGCGCTGGCCACACTCGACGGCCTGAACCTGGTGTCCAGCAGCAACACCTTCAAGGACGTGGCCGACGGCATGAGCTTCACGGCGGTCGACAAGACCACCGCGCCGTTGACGATCCGCGTGGGCATCGACACCGCGGCCTTCAAGTCGGCACTGTCGAAGTTCACCACTGCCTACAACGACCTGAACACGACGATCCGCGACCTGACCAAGTACGACGAGGCCACCAAGTCCGGCGCCGTGCTGCAGGGCGACCGCACGGCGTTGTCGATCCAGAGCCAGCTGCGCGGCCTGGTGCAGGGCACCGGCGGCACCTCCGAGACCTACCGGCGCCTGAGCGACCTGGGCATCCAGATGCAACGCGACGGCAGCCTGAAGACCGACGACACGAAACTCACCGACGCGCTGAAGAACCCGGCCGAGGTGGCCAAGGCGATGAGCAGCGCGAGCGACGTCACCGGCGCCAGCCGCGGCATCGGCAACCTGTTCCAGTCGTTCGCGTCGGTGGTCACCGGCACCGGTGGCTCGCTCACCTCGCGCACCGACAGCCTGGGCAACCGCATCAAGCTCAACACCAAGGAGCAGGACCGCTTCAACGCCCGCATCGAGGACACCCGGGCGCGGCTGCTGAAACAGTACTCGGCGCTCGACACCAAGCTGGCATCGTTGAACGGACTCAACACCTACATGACGCAGCAGATCACGAACTGGAACAAGTCCACCGGCTGAACAGACCCCCGTGCCCGACACGCGCCGCCCCCGGGCGGCGCGATCGTTTCCGCCCCTCGCCAAC
>JAEUPJ010000015.1 GCA_016790285.1 Roseateles sp.
CTTGAGGTCTATAAAAAGGAAGCGCCCGGCCTTAGCAGGCGCAATCTGATAGACAAGTTTGCACGGGCGCGCGCCATAGTTGCTTGACCTGGTTGGCAATGCAGTTCTGATTTCGGCACCGCAATTGCGGTGGTTGCTCGAAGACCCTCCACGACACTGCATGCACGCCGCAAGCGTGCAACTGTGAGGAGTACTTTCGATGCAATGTCGTACAGAGTGGGTGACAGGCCCCAAAGCATGGGAGCTTTTCGTTGAGCGTCACCCGGAGCTCGGTTATGGGTCCGGCAAGTGGCAATTCCACAACTTCCTACGTTTCCACCGTCCCGCTCTACTCGAATGCGACGCCATTCGACTGGCTAAGCGGCGCTGCGCTGCCCCCAGGTTTCGTAGCACTTCGATCTAGAGCCCAGGGGTTTGCATCGTAGTGGTTGATGCGGGGTTTGGCGCGTTGCCGCCAGCATGCTGGCGGCAACGCGCGGCGAACACTGCCGGCGGCACATACCCAAGAGTGCTGTGCGGCCGTTGATGGTTGTAGTCCTCGCGCCAGTTGGCGATGACGCTGCGCATGTGGCTCAAGCTGGCGAACCAGTGCTGCGACAGGCACTCTTCGCGGAAGCGGCTGTTGAAGCTCTCGATGTAGGCGTTCTGCACCGGCTTGCCGGGCTGGATGAAGCGCAGCTCAACGCCGTTCTTCGCGGCCCAGGTCTGCATCGTCCGGCCCGCGAACTCCGGGCCGTTGTCGGTGCGGATCACTTTGGGCAGCCCCCGCTCGGCCTTGACCTGGTCGAGCACCCGCGTCACGTACAGCGCGGGGATCGACGTGTCCACGGCGATCTGCACCGCCTCCTTGCTGCAGTCGTCCACGACCGTCAGCGTCTTGACCCTGCGGCCGTTGGCCAGCTCGTCGAACACAAAGTCCATGCTCCACACCTCATCGGGCTGCATCGGGCGCACCAACGGCTGCCGTTCGGGCACGGGCAGCTTCTTGCGCCGGCGCTTGCGCACCATCAGCCCTTCCTCGCGGTAGACCCGGTAGGTGCGCTTGACGTTGATCGTCCAGCCTTCCAGCTGCAATCGGCTGTGCAGCATCCGGTAGCCGTGGCGGCGGTGCTGGACGGCGAGCTCCGTCAATCGCTCGCGCAGCCGGCCGTTGCCGTCGTCGCGAGGGCGGTAGCGCAGGGTGCTGGCGCTCATGCAGACCAGCTTGAGGGCTCGCCGTTCGCTCAAGCCCTTGTCCTGCAACTGCCGCACGACCTCGCGCCGTGCCGCCACGGCCATCACTTTCCCTTGAGCACCTCGCGCATCGCGTCGATCTCGAGCATCGAGTTGGCCAGCAGCTTCTTGAGCTTGGTGTTCTCGGCTTCCAGCGTCTTCAGCCGCTGCGCGTCCGACACGTTCATGCCGCCGAACTTGGCCTTCCAGGCGTAGTAGCTCGGCTCGCTGAAGCCATGCTTCCTGCACAGCTCTGAACCGCCCCGGGTATCGAGGAGGCTCCAACTCTAGAGAATGGAGCCATGAGGAAGTCCCCGAAGTTTTCACCTGAGGTGCGCGAGCGCGCCGTGCGCATGGTGCTGGAGCACCGTCACGAGCACCCGTCGCAGTGGGCCGCAGTCGAGTCCATCGCGGCCAAGATCGGCTGCGTGCCTCAGACGCTGCACACCTGGGTGAAGCAGCACGAAGTCGATGCTGGCCAGCGCGAAGGCGTCTCAACGGCCGAGGCCCAGCGCATCAAGGACCTCGAGCGCGAAGTGCGTGAACTGCGCAAGGCCAACGAGATCTTGAAGTTGGCCAGCGCGTTTTTCGCCCAGGCGGAGCTCGACCGCCGCATCAAGTCCTGAAGGTCTTCGTCGACCAGCATCGCCTGCAGTTCGGGGTCGAGTCGATCTGTCGCGTCATGCAGATCGCCCCGTCGGCGTACTGGCGCCATGCTGCCCGCCAGCGCAACCCGGCGCTGTGCTCGCGACGCGCGCAGCGCGATGCCAGCCTGGCGCCTCAGGTCTCGCGCGTGTGGCAGGCCAACATGCAGGTCTACGGTGCCGACAAGGTCTGGCGCCAGCTCAACCGCGAAGGCGTGGCGGTAGCGCGCTGCACCGTCGAGAGGTTGATGCGCCAGCAGGGCCTGCAGGGCGTGCGCCGAGGCAAGGCGGTGCGTACCACCGTCCCTGACCCGAAGGCGCCATGCCCGCTGGATAGGGTCAACCGACAGTTCCGGGCCGAGCGGCCCAACCAGCTGTGGGTCTCGGACTTCACCTACGTCTCGACCTGGCAGGGCTGGGTCTACGTGGCGTTCGTCGTGGACGTGTTCAGCCGGCGCATCGTGGGTTGGCGCCAGAGCAGCTCGATGCACACCGAGTTCGTGCTCGACGCGCTGGAGCAGGCGCTGTATGACCGCAAGCCGTCCGACGACGGCAGCCTGACGCACCACTCCGACAGGGGTTCGCAACCCGTATTCAACCGGTCGTTGCAACACGCCTTTGGTTCACTGACGATACCAAGGTCTCGAACATTTCAGCTGGGGTCTTCCAGCCCAAGACCTTGCGAGGTCTGTTGTTGAGCGCGTTGGCCACCGCCTGAAGCGCTGCCG
>JAEUPJ010000063.1 GCA_016790285.1 Roseateles sp.
CCATGCACTTCGCTGCGATCGTCGTACCTTCACGGTGGAGCGTGACCGGGTGACCAAGGCGGACACGGTGATCTACAGGGCCAGTCAACACGACTGCGCGCAGTGCTCTCGTAAGCAACAGTGCTGCCCCAACACACCAACGCGCAAGATTGCGCGCAGCGTCCATGAAGAGGCACGTGACGTCGCCCGCCAGTTGACGGACACGCCGCAGTACCGGCAGTCCAGAAGAGAGCGCAAGAAGGTCGAGATGCTGTTTGCACACCTCAAGCGAATCCTGAAGCTCGACCGGCTACGGCTGCGAGGGCTGACAGGGGCGCGCGACGAGTTCTTGCTGGCGGCGACGGTTCAGAACTTGCGGCGGATGGCCAAGCGATTGAACGGTCAGCAACTGATGCCAGCGTGAAGGGGCCGGCGAGGCCGCCTCGCGTGCAATGTCGCTGCAGCTTCGAACTGCAGCCTCGTCGAACACCGCTTCGATGCCGTTTGCCAGACGAGTTTTTCAACGGAATCGGCCAGAAGCTGACGCTGGCCAGCGTCAGCTTCGCTGCGCGCAAAACACGCGGAGAAGCAGGCGTTGCGCTGCTGAGTGCGCCTCACCGGCCTTTGCAGTCGCAGGCAACGCCCGGGACGGTCAGGACCAGGACCGCGTTCTCCGCCGTCACCAGCAACTGGTTCGGCCCCCAGACGGCCATGCCGCGCACATTGCGCAGGCGGGGCGCTGTGCCCAGACGTGTCGTCAAGACGTCTAGGTTGGCTATCACGGTAGCGACGGTGCCGTCCGCTGCGATCTTCCATAGCCCCGTACCGTTCATCACATAGACGTCGCCGCGTGCATCCAGCACGGCGGCCGCCACGGTCCGTTCCGCAATGGTGTTGGCGATGGCGCGGGCGTCCAGCGGCTTGCGCACACCCGCCGCAGAGATGGCGCTCAGTTCAAGCGGGACGTTGACGAATGCAGCGGGGCCGTACTCCGTGGCGATCCACTGACCTTGCCCGTTGCCGCTCAGTGCCGCAAAGCCCCAGCCTGTGAGCTCAGGCGGCACGGCGTAGGAAGAGAACACTTCGCTGGTGCCGTTGGCCGTCAGGCGCAGGATGAACGAGTTGCCCACCGTGCCAGGCTGGTTCACCGCGGCAAGAACGTCCCCGCTGCCGTGAACGGCTAGGCCGCTAACCACTGGCTGCGCGAGCACCGACTGCCGCACAGTCCATGTGCCAACCGTGCCGTCCAGCGCCATCCGGCGTAGCGCGATGTCCGCGCCGGGTGACGCACCGTTGAAAAAAAGCGTCCCGTCGTTGCCGAACACCAGGGCGCTCGCGCATTGGATCTGCGACGCCGAGCCCTTGCCATCCACCTGCCCCGGCTGCCCGGCTGTGCCTGCCACCGTGGTGACCGCGCCATCGCGGGTGATCTTCCTGAGCGTGGCATTGCCGCAATCGGACACGACGGCGTTGCCCGCGCCATCCACGGCCAAGGCACCCGGCAGCTTGAAGCGCGCGGCGGCGCCCTTGCCGTCCGCGCTGCCCTGGTCACGCGCCTCCGCCATGCCGGCCAGGGTGGACACCACGCCTGCGCTGGACACGTAGCGGATCGCCGAGTTGTCGCGGTCCGGGATGTAGGCCCCGCCGCTGCTGTCGGCCGCGAGGCCAAAGACGAAGCCGAACGTCGCCTGCGCGCCAGGTCCGTCATGCGCGCCCGGCGCGCTGCCTTGGCCGGCAATGGTCGTCACGAGGCCGGACGGCGTGACTGTGCGGATCACCGACTTCTGGTAGCTGGGTGTCTGAGCCACTAGCAAGTTGCCATTGCTGGCCAGCGCCAGTCTGCCGTGTTCGATTCCGAAGCTGGCCGCAATGCCCTGACCATCCAGAAGAGCGGTATTCCCATCGGGCGACCGCCACCAGACGCCGTCTCCCGCCACATCGAACACCACGCCTGCAGGCGTGATCTTGCGCAGCACGCCTCTGTCCATCACCCAGATGTTGTCCGCGCCGTCGATGACGATGCCGCTCGGGAAGAACAAATTCGTGTCGAAGCCCGCTGGCCCGGAAAAGCAGCTGCCGCAAGTCAGCGACTGCACCGTCGTCACCGTGCCGTCAGGCTGGACCTTGCGCAGCCGGTTGAAATCCGCCACATACAGGTTGCCCGCGCGGTCCGCAGCCATCTGCTCGAGGGTGTTGAACGAAGCAGCGGCGCCCACACCATCGATCTGACCGGTGCTATGCCCGCCAGCATTCAGCCGCATACCGGCTAAGGAGCTCACCACCCCTGCGGGCGTGACCTTGCGAATGAAGTACCCGTCGTTGGACTCGCCGACGTAGACATTGCCCTGGCCGTCCACCGCCATGCTGCGAATCAGGCCGAACCGGGCTTGCGGCCCTGCACCATCCACATGGCCGCTGACGCCGGGCTTGCCTGCAAGCGTCGACACCACGCCCGCCGGCGTGATCTTGCGCACGGCAGACGAGTCGGAGACGTAGAGGTTGCCGCTGACATCCCGCGCGATGGCCATGGGGCTGTCGAACTTGGCGTCGCTCAGGGCCCCATCCTCATAGCCCGGCCCGGCAATGCTGCCGGCCAACAGCTTCAACTCCAGCACGGGCGCCGTCACGCTGAGACTCGCCGCATCGCTGGCCAACGAACCGGCGGCGTTGCTGACCGTCACACGGAACTTGGCCCCGTCGTCACCCGCCAGCAGAAAGCCCGTGGTGTAGCTGGCCGACGTCGCCCCCGCGATGTCCTGCCAACCGGAGCCGCTGTCGCGCTGCCACTGGTAGCCCGTCGCGGCGTCCGCCGTCACCGCAAAGCTCGCGCGGGTACTCAGTTCCGCTTTCTGGGCAGCGGGCTGCATCACTATCTTGACGCTGGCCGGTGGTGTGACGGGCGGCGGGCTGGTGGTGCCGTCGCTGCCCCCCCCTCCGCAGGCGCTTAGGGCCAGCGCAAAGATGGCCGCCAGCCCAATCTGCCACGTGCGCAACGCGGCGCCTCTCCAACTGCTCATAACTTCCTCTCTTTGGAAATCGTGAGCCTGGCGTTCACCCGCCTGCAGCACGACTACCGTCTGTCGCCAAGTGTCCCATCGTCGCGGCGACCCTTCGCTTCTGCCGAGAACAACAAGGTCATATTCACCGTGGTTTTACTAGGCGTCCAACTAAGCGTTTGCTCAGCGCCGGGAGACCGCTTTTGGCTGACACACCTTGCCCCCACCAATCTCCGCAATGGGGTCGGTAGCGGCCGGCCAACGTCAGGCTGTCGAAGGTCCGCTCACAGCCGATTCTGTTGAAAAACCCGATGGCAATTTGCGCCTGCTGACCTAAGTTCTTGCATCGCAGCGGCGAGGGCAAGCAGATGATGGGTCAGAGCGGCGGCACGCAGGACAGACTCTTCTACAGCTTCAACCTCGACGACCA
>JAEUPJ010000107.1 GCA_016790285.1 Roseateles sp.
TGTGGCGCCGCGGTGACGCAGATTCCATGTCGGCACGGGACATCACAGATCCCACAACAGATGCCGGATATACGACTGCAGGTGCTTCTCTCAGCCAGCCCCCAGCGATCAGGCCTTTGCCGTTGTGGGGGAGTCCATATAGGAGGGGTTAGACCTGCCCGGGTTGCAGCGAGCGCTCCTTGGCTTCTGGGCCCAAGAAGCTTCACCGATTGGAGTGAGCCATTGGCCTGCGGCGAGGCTAGGCAGACTCTTCATTGTGTTTCCATCGGAGTGTCGCGCCGATTCCTGGAGCCGTCTCAGCGGCTGCAATCGCCTGCGCCAGAGATGGATAGCCGCTGCCCGACGCATTGAAGACACCCCGCTCACTGGTGGAACCGTACTGAACGTAGTAGGCATCTTGCTTAAAGTCGTTCGCCACGTCCGGTGAATCTTCATGATCACCACTGCCGTATCGAATGGGGCTGTGAACTATTCGAACGTCACACTCGACCTCTCGGTCGTAGAGGAAGATGCCCTCTTTGACGACGGTCTCGTTCGGCTGGAGACGATTCATTGCAGGTCTAACGTTGGCGCTCAGCGGGCGGCGAAGTCGTCCGCTGGAGCGAATGGTTGAACCTCATCTTCATGAAGTTCGTCAGGGACGAGTTCCCCATGGTCGTCGGAGCTCTCGGCCTAGGATGCCGCCAATGGCGAGGCCGGAGATGACGAGACACGGCATCCATAGCAGCATGCCCCACCAGGAAGCGACCTCGAGCACTGGCCCAATGTCTACGGTGCCAAGCAAGCAGGGGCTCGGATCCTTGTTCGGTACTGCGGCGCAGCCTAACTGTTGAGCCAGCACCACACTGAGCTTCCAGCCTCCGTACGCGAGCAAGAACGGCATAGCAGCGAGGACGTAGAGCGTCTTGCGCATGAGGTTCAACGTTGAAATTCAGAGGCGGCCGAAGGCCGTCCGCTGCAAACACGGGTTAGCCCGCGCGGCATCGACGCAGGCGAGATGCCGGCAATGCAAGTCCGCGTGTGAACGCGGCCGAGATGAACGATATGCAGTATTCACCGGTCGCCACTCTTCGGGAAGATGTCGCGCAGGCGCTTCAAGCCGCGGATATCGAACTGCTTACTGGCCTTCCGCGTAGCAACGACGGTGCAACCCAGGAGCACGACAAAAGCAAGGAAGGTGAGGATGCTGAATCGGCCGTCGAGGAAGAAGGCCGACACGATGAACACCACCAAGGCTGTGAGCCTAACAATCGTGAGGCTTGACGGAATCGGCAGCTTCATTGAGAGGGCTAACGTGTTGTAGACCGCAGGGCGACGCGGTCTATCACCGCAACCCGCGCAGTAACGGGGCGCACCGCATGCGATCCAAGTACTTGTCGATGCTGGACTTTCAGTTCAGTTGACTGTTCATTCATACAGTACTAAATTTCCCGTCCAAAGCCGCACCCGTTACAAAGCTGCTTGACCGGTTCGCGGCGCCGGCAAACGGAGGCTGCCATGCTGCCCGCCGTCATTCGCCCCGCCACGCCTCGCGCAGCTTTGCACCCGGCTCTCCCGGCCAATTTACCGCCCTTGCGAGCAGTGAAGCTGCTTGATCAATTGCGTGAGCGCGTCCGGATGTTGCACTACAGCCGGCGGACGGAGCAGGCGTACTTGTACTGGTCTCGGGCCTTCATCCGGTTCCATGGCTTGCGCCATCCTGCGGAGATGGGCGGCCCCGAAGTCGAAGCCTTCCTGACCTATCTGGCGTCCGACCGTGGGCTGTCGCCGTCCAGCCATCGCCAGGCCTTGTCGGCGCTCTTGTTTCTCTACGGCAAGGTGTTGGGCCTGCAGCTGCCCTGGATGCAGGAGATCGGCCGCCCGGCACCCAAGCGGCGCCTGCCCGTGGTGCTGAGTGTCGATGAGGTGTTGTCGGTGCTCGCCAGATTGCAGGGCGAGCATCAGTTGCTGGCCCGGCTGCTGTACGGCACGGGCTTGCGGATCACCGAGGCCTTGTGCCTGCGGGTCAAGGATCTCGACTTTGCGCAGCGTGCCATCTATGTGCGCCAAGGTAAAGGGGAAAAGGATCGGGTGGTGATGCTGCCGCAGTCATTGGTCTTGCCGCTGCGAGATCAGTTGGGGCGGGTTCGCCAGGTATGGGCGGCTGATGTGGAGTCAGGGCATGCTGGGGTGGAGTTACCGCATGCGCTGGAGCGCAAATACCCCCGGGCCGGTGCCAGTTGGGGATGGTTCTGGGTCTTCCCTCAGGACCATCATTCCACCGATCCCCGCAGCGGCGTTGTTCGCCGGCACCATCTTTACGACGAGACCTTTCAGCGTGCGTTCAAGCGTGCGGTTCAGGCCGCAGGCATCGACAAGCCCGCCACGCCTCACACGTTGCGCCACTGCTTTGCGACCCATCTGCTTCAGGCTGGAAGCGACATCCGCACCGTGCAGGAGTTGCTCGGGCACGCCGATGTGGCGACGACCATGATCTACACCCATGTGCTCAGGATGGGCGGCAGTGCCGTGCGCAGCCCCCTGGACTCACTGCCTGGAGCTGAGGAACCGCAAAGCAGTCGTTGGTGAGCGACAGCAGTCAGCCGATTCTGTTGAAAAACTCGTCCGGCAAACGGTGTCGAAGCGGTGTTCGACGAGACTGCGGTTCGAAGCTGCAGCGAGATAGAACGCGAGGCGGCCTCGCCGGCCCCTTCACGCTGGCATCAGTTGCTGACCGTTCAAT
>JAEUPJ010000094.1 GCA_016790285.1 Roseateles sp.
ATTGAACGGTCAGCAACTGATGCCAGCGTGAAGGGGCCGGCGAGGCCGCCTCGCGTTCTATCTCGCTGCAGCTTCGAACCGCAGTCTCGTCGAACACCGCTTCGACACCGTTTGCCGGACGAGTTTTTCAACAGAATCGGCCGACACCCGCCCCTCCCCAACACCCACCCTCACGCCGCCTCGGTGAGTCCGCCACGCGCTTCGAGCTGCAGCGCCATTTCGAGCGGCCTTGAATCGAACGTGGCCCATGCGCTGGGCTCATCGGTGCGGATCAGGAAGCGCTGCCGGTACTTGTCGTCCGCGTCGAGGCGCCAGTAACCCCCGTCGGCCTTGTGGCTGTACAGCACGTACCCATTCCCCTGGTCGACGAACTCGAGCGCCGCCATCCGGTGGCGAGCCTGCGGGGTGGCGCTGTCGAAGTCGCTGGCGCGAGGCCAGGTTGGCGTCATGGCGGGCCCATTGACACAAAGCGCCCACCGCCCGAGCCGGCGCGGCGATGGCCAGCACCGCCCGCACAGGGTTTGCCATGACCCGGACGCAGCCCCCTGCTGTCGAGAAAATTTACAAAACACCCCCCAAACAAGGGGTGAGATGACTCAAGCCGTTGATTTCATTGGCATGGCATGCGAGTTGCAATTGCTTACCTCACCAACCTCGGGAGGCCCCCATGTCCGCTCTGCTCCGCAAGTTCGCCGTTGCCGCCACGATGTCCGTTGCTGCCTGGGCAGCACAGGCAGCTCCCACGCCGGTGACCATCACGTTCACTGAAGCCGGCGCGCCGATGGGCGTTCTGGATGGCGACACGTTCTACCAGACCTACGGCATTGCCAGCTTCTCGCAGGTGGTGCGCTTCGGCGCCGACAGCCGCCTGCCTGACGACGGCTTCGGCATCTACAACAACGGCGCCTCCGGCACCGTGCTGTTCGGCGAAGACATGTCCAGCGTCAGCATGACCTGGGCCGTCTCCGGCAGCGGCGTCACCTTCCACGCCGAAGCCTACGACCTGAACGACATCCTGGTCGGCAGCTTCAGCTCTGGCGGCGTCGGCACGTCGGGCCTGGCCTCCTTCGCCGCTGGCAACGTGCGCAAGATCGTCTTCCACGACGGCGGTGCGCAAGTCGCCATCGACACCCTGAACTTCACCCGCGGTGGCACCGTGCCGGAGCCGGTGTCCCTGGCGCTGGTCGGCGTGGGTCTGCTCGCCGCTGGCGCCGCGCGCCGCCGCCAGCAAGCCTGAGCGAGCGTTCGCCTCGCCGACAAAGCCCCGCCTGGCGGGGCTTTTTTCATGGCGCCGGCCGCGTTCAGCTCGCCAGGCGCCGCGCCCGCAGCGTGAGCAGCTCGCGCTGCACCTCGTTGTCGGTCAGCTCCGCCGCGCGCAGGTAGGCCTCGCGCGCTTCGCCGACGCGGCCCAGGCGTTCCAGCACGTCGGCCTGCGCGCCGGCGAGCCAGGGGTAGCGCTGCAGTTGCGGCTCGCTGGCAAGCGCCTCCAGCAAGGGCCAGGCGGCCGCCGGGCCGCGGGCGAAGCTGATGGCCACCGCGCGGTTGAGCGCGATGACGGGCGACGGGTTCAGCGCCAGCAGCCGGTCGTAGCCGGCAACGATGGCGGCCCAGTCGGTGTCCTCGGCGCGGGCGGCCCGCGCATGGCAGGCGGCGATGGCGGCCTGCAGCGTGTAGGGGCCGGGCTCGCCTGACGCCAGGGCCATGTCCAGCGCCGCCAGGCCCCGGCGGATGAGCAGGGTGTCCCAGCGGCGGCGGTCCTGGTCGGGCAGCAGCACGGGGCGGCCATGGGCGTCCAGCCGCGCGGGCAGGCGCGAGGCCTGGATCTCCAGCAGCGCCGCCAGCCCGTGCACCTCGGTCTCGCGAGGCAGCAGGTGCTGCAGCTGCCGGGCCAGGCGCAGGGCTTCGTCGCACAGGGCCGGGCGCAGCAGCGTGGCGCCGCTGCCGGCGCTGTGGCCCTCGTTGAAGATCAGGTAGACCACGGCCAGCACGGCCGAGAGCCGCTGCTCGCGCTCCTCGGGCCCGGGCAGCTCGAAAGCCTGGCCGTGCAGCGCCTTCTTGGCGCGCACGATGCGCTGGGCCACCGTAGGCTCAGGCTGCAGGAAGGCGCGCGCGATCTCTGCCGTCTCCAGGCCGCCGAGCAGTCGCAGCGTCAGCGCCACCTGCGCTTCGCGCGGCAGCACGGGGTGGCAGGCGATGAAGATCAGGCGCAGCAGCTCGTCGCCAATCTCGGCCTGGTCGCGCGCGGCGTCCAGGTGGTCGACAAAGTCGGGCACGACGTGGGTGCCGTAGGCCTCGTCGTCGGCCGCGAGGTGCTCGTGCTCGCGCTCGAGCATGGCGCGCCGGCGCAACCGGTCCAGGGCCTTGTTGCGGGTGGCGGTCATGAGCCAGGCCGCCGGGTTGGCCGGCTGGCCGTCACGCGGCCAGGCATCCAGCGCCGCCATGAGGGCGTCTTGCGCGCAGTCCTCGGCTTCGTCCAGGTCGCGCAGCAGCTTGGCCGCCGCCCCCACCAGGCGGCTGCGCTCCAGGCGCCAGACGCCCGCGGCGAGGTCGGCATGGCTCACCAGCTCAAGCTCCGTCGTAGGCCTTCTGCAGGGCCGCGAGGTCGATCTTGCCCATGGCCCAGATGGCCTGGAAGACGCGCTGCACGCGCGCCGGGTCGGGGTCGCGGATCATGTCGAACCACGCCGCCGGAATGATCTGCCAGGACAGGCCCCAGGCGTCCTCCACCCAGCCGCAGGCCTTCTCGCGGCCACCACCGGCCTGCAGCTGCGTCCAGAGGTGGTCGATCTCGGCCTGGTCGGCGCAGGCCACCATCAGCGAGAAGGCCTCGGTGAGCTTGAAGTGCGGGCCGCCGTTGAAGGCCGTCATCTGCTGGCCGAGCAGCTCGAACTGCACCACCATGACCGAGCCGGCCTCGCCCGGCGAGTTCTCGCCCCAGCGCTGGGTGTGCGTGACCTGGCCGCTGCCGAACACCTTCAGGTAGTGGGCCACCGCGTCTTCGGCACCGCGCTCGTACCAGATGAAGGGCGTGATCTTTTGTTGAATCTTCATGATGCGTTCCTCGCTATGACGACCCGGCGAAGCCGGCAGGGGGTGGGTCAAGCCTGCGGCGGCATGCCGCGCATGTGGACGAGTTCCCAGTGGTGGCCGTCGAGGTCCTCGAACCCGTGGCCGTACATGAAGCCGTGGTCCTGCGCCGGGCTCGGCGCGGTGCCGCCGGCAGCGAGCGCCTTGGCCACCAGCACGTCGACCTCCTCGGCGCTCTCGCAGCTCAGGCAGACCCAGCCGGTGGTGGCGGTCTTGGCGTCCACCAGGGCCTTGTCGGTGAAGGTCTTGGCGAAATCGTGCGCGAGCAGCATCGCGTAGAGGTTCTCGCCGAGCATCATCCCGGCGCCCTTGTCGTTGGTGAACTGCGGGTTGAACTCGTAGCCGATGGCTTCGAAGAAGGCCTTGCTGGCCGCCAGGTCCTTGCAGGGCAGGTTGACGTAGATCTGCTTGTGCATGGTCACTCCGGTTGTGCCGCGGGAGTCATCAGCGGCTGGACGAGATGGATGAGGTTGCCGCAGCCGTCCTCGAACGTGACGGCCTTGATAGGGCCCATGTCCACCGGCTCGCCGCGCACGACGACGCCGCGCTCGCGCAGCTGCCGTGCCTCGGCCTCGACGTCGGCCGTGACGAAGGCGGTGGCGGGGATGCCCGCGCTGTAGAGCGCCTGCTGGTAGGCCTTGGCACCCTCGAAGTGCAGGCCTTCCAGCGCCAGCTCCACGCCCGCCACGCCCTCGGGCGAGACGACCGTCAGCCAGCGGTAGCTGGGCCCCATCGGGATGTCGGCCATCTTGGTGAAGCCCAGCTTGCCCGTGTAGAAGTCCAGGGCCTTGTCCTGGTCGTTCACGTAGAGGCTTGCGATCTTGATCTGCATGACGCTTCCTTGTCAGTGCGTGGATTCGGCCAGGGCCTTCAGGCGCTGGAGCGCGACGGGCCAGGTGTCGGTGAGGAAGGTGAAGAAACCGTCGTCCCAGGCCTGCAGAGCCACGGCAAGCCGCGTGCCGCCGCCGGGCGCGGGGCCGAAGGCGTAGCTCTCGCGGGCGGGCTGCTGGTGCAGCGGGCTGTCGGGCACGGGGCGGCCGTCCTTGATCTCGCCCACCAGGCGCAGCGACAGCCGCTCGTGGCGCTGGCAGTCGTCCACGATGGCCTCCATGCCGAAGCCCTGCGGGTCCAGGAAGCGCAGCCGCCGGCCGGCTTCCCACACGCCTTCGTAGTAGGACCCTTCCGCGAAGGCGCGGGTCCAGTCGCGATAGGCGATGGGGTCGAACATGCAGTCCCACACGCGCGCGGCCGGCGCGTCGATGTCGATGCTGAAGTGCAGGTCCTTCATGGCCGGCCCTCCGCGAGGTGGCGCAGGTTCTGCAGGCCGTCCTCGAAGTCGCGGCCCACCATGCGGTCCATGTCGATGAAGACGCCCATCAGCTTGGACATGAAGTTCGCAGGGCCGTGCATGGTCCAGCGCACCTCGGTGGCGCCGTCGGGCGTGGGTTCCAGCGCGAACTCGGCCTGGTTGTGCGCCTCGAAGGGCTTCACGAAGTCGAGCTTCATCTGCACGGCGCGGCCGAGCTGCTGGCCCGTGATCTCCAGGCTGCCGCTGCCGACCTCGCGGCTGTCCCAGTCGTAACGCGAGCCCACGCCGCTGGCTGCGCCGCTGTAAGCGCCCTTGATGAGCGGGTCCTTGCGCTCGTAGGGGTTCCAGCGGTTGAAGGCGCGCAGCTCGCTGATGAGGGGCCAGACCTGCGGCGCCGGCGCGGCGATGCGCGCACGGCGCTCGACGCGGAACTCGTCGGGCCGCGTCGCGGCGTAGGCCAGCAGCAGCAGCAAGGCCACGCCGAGCGCGATGAAGACGATGGCGAGATTGCTCATGGTGCGGCCCTCACGCACTGCGGATTTCCAGGTCGCCGCCGGGGCCGAAGTCGGCGTCCTCGTACAGGCGGCGCACCTCGATCTCGCACTCGATGCCGACAAACGGCTTGGGGAAGCGGCGGGCCCAGGCCTGGGCCTCCTCCACGGAGCGCACCTGGATGAGGGTGTAGCCGGCGATGAGCTCCTTGGTTTCGGCGAAGGGCCCGTCGATGCGCTCGACACGCCCGTCAGCGAGGTAGCGCTGGCGCCAGCCGTCGCGGCTGGGGCGCAGCCCGGCGCCGTCCAGCAGCACGCCGGCACGCGCCATCTCGCCATGGAAGGCGCCCATCTGCTCGAACAGCTCGGCGTACTCGGGGCCGGGCGGGTCGCCGCGCTCGCTGGTGGCGGTGGCGCGGACTTGGATCATGAATCGCATGTCAGGTCTCCTGGGTGCTGGTGGCAGCGCCTTGCCGCTGCCCTCATGCCCACGACGTGCCAGGCCACGCGATTTCGACAAGGCCCCGGGAAAACACCGACTTCGTCAACGTCCCGGCGCCGGTGCGGTCTTCACGTGTAGCAGGGGCCCACGCCGCGGATCTCCACGGTCGCCCACTCCGCGGCCGGGCAGCGCTCGGCCCAGGCCAGGGCGACCTCCGGGTCTTCGGTGTCCAGCAGGAAGTAGCCGCCGATCATCTCCTTGGATTCGGCGAACGGGCCGTCCCAGACCTGGGCGCTGCCGTCGCGCTTGGCCAGCCGCCTGGCGGCCGTGCCCAGCGAGTTGACGCCCAGCAGAAGGCCCTCGGCCTGCAGCTCCCCGGCGAAGTCCAGCATGCGCTGGTAGACGGCCTCGCCGGCCTGGCGGCCCCGTTCGGCGCGCTGGCCGAGGGGTTCGACGATCAACAACATTTGAGGCATGGCGGCTTGATCTGGGGCAATCGAGGCCGCGATTCTGGCCCGGGGAGCCCCGTTTTTGGGCACAGTCGGTGGTGCTTGTTGCCGTCGGTTGCCGCCGGTGACCGCGCAGGACCCATAACGCCAAGACTGCGGAGGATGACATGGACGACCTGGCTCATCTGGCAATGCTGTCCGTCCGGCTCGCGCCGGGCCTGCCCATCGAGCAGGCCGCCTCGGGCCGCGCCGAGTTGCTGGGCCATGCGCCGCAAGCGCTCGTGGGCCAGTCGTTGACGGCGCTGTGCGCTCCGCTGTCACCCGGCAGCGCCCCTTCACTGCAACGCGAGGCGGACGCCCTGGCGCCCGGTGGCAGCACGCGGCTGCTCGCACCGCTGATCCGTCGCGACCGCAGCGTGCGCCAGCACGAACTGCTGCTGACCCGCGCGGCCGCGGGCGACACCGTCACCGTCTGCCTCGTCGACCTGGGCGCCATCGCCTTCGCCACGGCGCTGTCCGACGGCGAGAACGAGCTGCTGCAGATGGTGGCCACCGGGCAGCCGCTCAAGCCGGTGCTGGACCGGCTCACCGCGTTGATCGAGGCGCAGTTCGACGGCATGTTCTGCAGCGTCATGCTGCTGGACGCCGACGGCGTGCACATCCACCCGGGCGCCGGGCCACGCATGCCCGACAGCTACCTGCAGCTGCTCGACGGCCTGTCCATCGGACCGGGCATGGGCTCCTGCGGCACGGCCATGTTCGAGGACCGCACGGTCATCGTCGAGGACATCCAGACCGACCCGCTGTGGGCGCCCTTCAAGGACCTCGTCGCGCCGCACGGCTTCAAGGCCTGCTGGTCGGAGCCCATCCACGCCGCCGGCCAGGGCGTGATCGGCAGCTTCGCGATGTACTACCGCGAGCAGCGCCGCCCCGGCGCCGACGAACTGGCCGCCCTGCGTGTGGCCAGCAACCTCGCGGGCATCGCCATCGACCAGGCCCGCCGCGACGAAGAGCGCCGCCGCGCGGCCGAATGGCTGGAAGAGCAGGTGCAGGCGCGCAGCGCGGAGCTGCTGCAGGCGCAGGAAGAACTCGTCAGCAGCCGCAAGCTCGCGGCGCTGGGCCAGCTGCTCGCCGGCATCGCCCACGAGCTCAACACGCCGCTGAGCAACGCCCTGCTGTCGGCCGACGTGATGCGCGAGCACAGCCGCGTCGTGACCGACAAGCTCGCCAACCACCTGCCGCTGCGCCGCCAGGAGATGACCGACTGGACCACGCAGACCGCGCACGCGGCGCAGCTCGTCGAGCACAACGTGCGCCGCGCGCTGCAACTCATCACGCGGTTTCGCCAGCTCACCGAGGACGGCGGCCGCGCGGTGCGCTCCCGCTTTGCCGTGCGCGACGTGGCCGAGCAGGCCTGGTCCTGCGTGCAGGCGCGCCTGGGCGTGCGGCATGTGCAGTTCATCTGCGACCTGCCCGAGGCGCTCAAGCTCGACGGCTACCGCGACGTGCTGCGCCAGGTGCTGGAGCAGCTGTTCGAGAACGCCTGCCTGCACGCCTTCGGCGGCAGCGCGGGCCAGGTGCGCATCGGCACCGCACCGGCTCCCACGCACCACCTCATGCTGGAAGTGCGCGACAACGGCGGCGGCATGCCGCGCGCCGATCTGGAGCGCGCCTTCGAGCCGTTCTTCTCGACGCGCTTCGGCCAGGGCGGCAGCGGCCTGGGGCTCTTCGTCGTGCACAGCCTCGTGGAGAACCTGCTGGGCGGCGTGATCCGGCTGGACAGCCAGCCCGGCAAGGGCACGGTCGCCCGGCTGGAGCTGCCGCTGTCGGACGTGGTGCGCATGGCGGCCTGAGCGCGCGGCGTCGCCTCAGCGGTTCAGCAGCTCAGCGGCGCATGGGCGACCCGCCCCGCCACGCGGGGTCGGCCCAGCGCTGGAAGGCCGCCATCAGCGCGGGCTCGGCGGCCTGGCGTTCAGTGGCCAACGTGGCCAGCGACACCACCTCGAAGCTGCGGCGGTACTTGCCCTCGGCGCGGAACTCCCGCGCCAGCAGCATCTGCGCGCCACCGGGCACCCAGCCGGCGAACTCGGCCACGCCCAGGCCCGGCTGGGCCGGTGCGGGCGGCATGACCTCCACCTGCCAGCCGCTGCGGTCCTTGCGGAACACCCACAGCTCGCGCCAGCCATCCAGCGGCTGGGCCGCGAGCGCCAGCGCGCGGCCCTCCCGGTTCAGCGAGGCCGAGGCCAGCGACACCTGCCCGAAGCTGCAGCGCCGCGCGGCCAGCTTGCCCGCTTCCTTGAGCTCCACGCAGCGTTCACCATCCGGGCCGGGGACGAGGGCCAGCTGCAGGGCGCCGAGGTCGCGCACGGTGACCGTGCCGCCAAGCCAGCGCGCGGCGTTCACGCGCATGGCCGCGTCGGCGTAGGCGGCCTGGTCGTCCTCCGTCAGCTCGGCTGGCACGATGGCGGCGAACTCGGCCAGGGCCGGCTGGCCTTCTGCGGGCGCGCCGCGGCGCGACTGGGCGAAGGCCAGGCTCGCGGCCACCGAAGCGCGGCGCATCTGCAGGCGGTTCTTCCAGTGCACGGGCAGCGTGGCGGCATCGACCTGCGCGAGCACCTGCTGGCGCCACTGGTCGCGCGACTCGGCCTCGCGCGGCGTGGCGCGCGGGTTCAGGCACTCGGGGCGCGTCAGCGCCAGGGCGGCGCGCGCGCGCTGCTCGGGCGTGGCGGCCACGGCCAGCACGCGGCGAAAGGCCTCGCCGTCGTAGCAGACCTGCACGCGGCCTTCGTCCACGTCGAACTGCTCGAACTTCAGGCCGTAGCGCGCGGCCACCTCCAGCTGCGAGGCCAGCTGCCCCTCGCCCGGGCGGGCGGCGGGCAGCGAGGCGCGGTCGGCAATGCGCTCGGCAAAGCCGCCCATCGCCTCCAGCGCCTCGGCGCCGCCCGGGCCGGCCAGCTCCGCGGGCGTGGCGGCCTGCACATAGGCGGCAGCCAGCCCCAGGCCCAGGCCTTCGGTGCCCCATTGCTGGCGCGCCAGGCGCAGCTGCGCCAGCAGCTCGGCGCTCGCGCCCTCACCGCGCGGCAGCAGCAAGACCTGGCCCTTGCGCAGCCAGCCGCCGCGCTCGCGCCGGTAGTCCCACACCTGCCAGTGGTCACCGCGCTCGCCGCGGATCTCCAGCGCCTCGCCGCGTCCCATCTGGGCCTGCAGCGACGCGGTGTCGCGCGGCGCACCACGCAGCGGGGCGTCCTGCGACACGAGGCCGGCGCGCGGGAAGTCCGCGGCCTGGGCCGAGGTGATGAAGGCAGCCGCCGCGGCAGCGGCCATCACGACGACGACGAAGCGACGCATGGCTTACTCCTTCTCCGCAGTGGCTTCGCTGGTGGCGCCGTCGGCCCTGGGCGCGGGCTGCACACCGGCCAGCAAGGCATTGCCGATGAAGCCGCCCGAGCCCGGCGGGGCGATGATGACCTGCACCTTGTCGGAGAGCTTGTCGGCCATGGCCTTCTGCACGAGCAGCGGGTGCTTGGTGAGCAGGGCGCCCTCGGTGGCCATCTGGCCGGCATTGGCCTTGCCGACCTGCGCCACGCGGTAGGCCTCGGCGTCGGCCAGCTTCTGGCGCGCGGCGGCCTCGGCATCGATCTCGATGCGGCGCGCCTTGGCCGCACCTTCGGCCTGCTGGATGCGGGCGGCGCTGTCGGCCTGGGCTTCGAGGGCGCGCTGCTCGATGAGCTTTTGCTTGAAGGGCAGCACGTGCTTCATGGCCTCTTCCTGTGCCTTGGCTGCAATGATCTGCTCACGGGCCGCGGCCTCGGCGGCCGTCTCGCGGCGCACCTTGTGGGCAGCGGCCTGCAGCTCGGTCTCCTTGACCTTCTTGTCGGCTATCTCCAGCGTGTAGCGCATGCGCTCGCTGGCCAGGCTGTCGGCCAGCAGGCTGTCCATGCCGCGGCGGTAGTCCGCCGGCAGGTCCACCGAGCCGATCTGCACGCTCTTGAGCTGGATGCCGTCCACCGCCAGGCGTGCGCGCAGTTCTGCCTCCAGCGCGGCAGCGATCTCGGCACGCTGGCTGGAGAAGATCTCGCGCACGGTGCGCTTGGCCACCTGCTTGTAGACGACGGCCTGCACGGCCGGCGCGATGACCTCGCCCTCGATGTCTTCGGGCAGCTTGCGCGCCAGCTCCGGCAGCCGCGCGGCGTCCAGGCCCCAGCGCACGGTCAGGTCCAGGCCCAGCGACAGGCCTTCCACCGACTGCAGCGGCGCCGGGCCCGAGGCCTTGGCGAGAGCAGCGGGGTGATAGCTCTGGTCGCGCACGGGCAGCAGGCGCGTCTCGTGCAGGCCTGGGATGCGCAGGAAGCTGCCCGTGCGGAACTCGGTCGTGCCGCCGCTGAACTGGTTGGTTCGCAGCGCCACCTGGCCGTGCGGTACCGCGAGCACGGGCGGGTGCATGACGAGGCCATAGCCCAGGGCCGTGGCGGCGGTGAGCGCGACCAGCGGCAGCAGCGCGCGGCGCAGCGCCGGCGTGGCCACGGCGGGGGTGTCTGCCGCGTCGAAGGTGTCGGGGGGCTGGCGGCGGCTGAAGGCGTTGCGCAGCGAGGCGGTGAGGGTACGGAGACGGTGCAGCATGGTGCGGTCCTTGGGGCTCTGCATCGCGGGGTTGTGAGGTGCGATGCATGGCGGCCATGGTGTCTGCGGGGGCGGGAAGGGGCGAGGGGTGGATGGGGTGGGTGTCTTCCGCGGGGGCGGAGGGAATTTTCCGGGCGGGTTGCTCTTCGTTGCCGTGCTCTGGTGGTGAGGCCCAGCCGGGAGTTCGCCCCGGCGGGCGACCTACTTTCTGGCCCGCCAGAAAGTAGGCAAAGAGCGGCCCCTGCAAAACCGCCCACCCTGCGGGTGGGTCCCCTGCGATGCTCGCAACCCGGGGGCGCGCCCAACTCGCTTCGCTACGCTCCGCTCAAACAAAGGGGCGCGAGTCAGCTATTGAAGCGCGCTGCGCGCGCCCCCCGGGTTGCTGCGCTTCTCGGCGGTTTAGAAGGGGAGGCCCAGAACAGCCGAAACAGCCAAACGCCACATCCCTGCGGTCGTGGCTGTTCCTTCACTCCCCCTTGGAGTCCGCCGAGCAGCGCAAGGACTTGAGGGCGCGCGCGCAGCGCGCTTCAACAACTGACTCCGCGCAACTGTTTGACCGGAGCGTAG
>JAEUPJ010000055.1 GCA_016790285.1 Roseateles sp.
TGGTCTTGCCCTGGATGATCTCCAGCACCAACGCCGTCTTGCGCTTTGCCGTCCAGCGCTTGATCTCTTCGTCCATCAACGTACTCACGGTGTCTTCCTTTCGACGGTAACACCTGAGCAGGTTTTCACTGGGTCAATACAGGTTCGGGGCTTCGGGGCCGGCCGCTCTGCAGGGATTGCTGACGGTCGCGGACGGCGTCAATACGGCAGCAATGTGCCCAAAGCGGTAGGTCGAAAACGGCCGCGATAGACGCCCCCGCAGCGTTTTCGGTCCCTGGATCATCGCGGCCGAGTTCACGCTGTTGGCCAGCAAACTGTCGGTAAGGCACAGCCAAACTTCGTCCTGCGTCAGCGCGCCCTCTCCATTCCCCCCAGGCTGCGCCAACGAGTACGTTGGCGACTGCACCGGGCTCTGGCACTTCTTGACCATTCCTTTAGTTGGCCTGCGGGGCGACGTCGAACTCCTTGAAGGCGTCAATTCCCGCCAGGGCGACAAGGTGGTCGCCGCCACGGGCCGCTTGAGCAAGCAATTCGGGCACTCTCGAACTCCCTTTTATGCGGAACGAAGTTCAAGGGGGTGTTTGGAGGCAATGACAGTTGGCCGACGACTATCGTTGAGGCAACGGTTGGATGCTTCCTTCATTACCCCGTAGGGAAGACGGCGTGGTCTCTACAGGCTCTCCCCCTGCGTCGCCTATCGGTCCTGGGGGAGGTGGATCGCTGCATACACAGGATGATGAGCCCGAACCCCTCGGGCCCCCATCGCCACCCACCCCGGGATTCCCGGTTTGCCCTGGGCGCCCTCCTGGCCCGCCTTGAACTGTGACAGAGAGCCCAGCAGATCCCAGCATGGCCACTAGTGGAGCGGATAAGTAGACCTTGCCCCCATTGCCCCCCTGTCCGCCCTGTCCACCTGCTCCTTTGGGCCCACCGGGGCCGCCTTTCGAACCCGAGTCAGGACAAGGGCGGCTGCACGGGAACCCGCCGGCATCCCGCCCGCGCCTTCCCGTGCCGCCTTTTCCTCCTTGACCACCGGTGCCCCCTTGCCCGCCCATCTCCCCTGCGCAATCCACTGTTAAAGATGCGGACGGTTCAACGCTAAGGCTGGCTATGTCGAGCAAGAATCTCGGAGCACTGTTGCCGGTAGGGCCAGTAACGCCAATACTTCCCTGCGTCCCGACACCTTGCACAACAGGCGAAGTGGGCGGAGTTGGCGGTATTGCTGTGGGAGGCAGTACTGACGTGCCGTTTGGCGAAAAACTTCGCACAATGAATATACCTCTAACGATAGCGCGAGAGGCGAAAACGAGTAGGTCTCGCCGGTCTAACTGATAAGTTCCCGCATCAAACACTAGTGTCTGATTTTCTGGGACCTGTATTACAACTGAGCTGCCCAAGCCCCCTTGAGTGAACAGCTTTGAAAAGAGCACTTCATCCTGGCAGAAGGCTGGTGTGCTGAGCAAGGTGATCAATGCCGTGGCGACACGCCGCAAAAGGGGCCGTACAAGATTGGAATGCAGCATCATTGGAACACCTCTGTAGCAATCACCAGCTTGTTGATTTTCGGCGCCGAATTCCACCAGCGCTGAATGGATTCCACGTTCAAACGCACTCTCAAATGCATTCTCGCCTCACCTGGAGGGTAGGTCACCATCATCGACCGCCCTTGAGTGGGTGCCACGTCCCCGCGGTCAAGATACCAATAGCTCTGTTGCGGAGTTTCGGAGAACTGGGTGCCCTTACGGATCTGACCAATCGTGAATTCATAGGGGACAAAATAGTTCTGAGCCGGCGTGCTCTTGGGTCTCAAATCAACACTGAAACAGCTGGTCGACTGTTTTGGACGAATGCAGGCGGCTCGGTCTCCTATGTTCACGCTAGCCCGCTTTAGTGAATTGAATTCCCCCGGTAAAGGATCAATATCCGGAGCGGAGATATCGTTCGATTGCCTTAGATTGCCTACGCGTTCCACATCAATAGTGAAGATCAAATCTGAGTCTGCAAACTTTGAGGAGGAGGACGCTTCCAGCACGCCGACCTTCAGCAACCTCGCAGGAAAGCGCGCATCTAGCTTCTTTTTTAGATTGAAGGGAATCTCGATACGGCGCCTATATAGTATCGCCAGTCTCTTTGTATCGTTCCGAGCTTCGTATTGCTCACGAATCGTAGCGTTGATCAGACGTAGAAATTCTCGCTTTTCTGCCGGAGCGAACAGTCCGTCGGAGTATTGCTCGGTGGCCAAATTGACAAGCGATGTTCTTCCTCGACTATCAACAAAATTCTGAAATTGCTCTTGACTCGCTCGCTTGATTCTTCCAGCAAGTAGGCCAACATACTGGCGCCTTTCCTTGAGCAGAGCCACATACTCGTTGGCCACTGCTTGGCTATCAAGTACTTTTGTCGGGTCAAACGACTCGCCCAATTCTTGCATCAAGAATGCACGCTGCAAGTGCTCCGGGTTTATCGGCAAAGGAGCTCTGTACTCAACTATGCTGGAGCGTCGGACAAGGTCTGCGCGATTGGTAAATCGAGCAAGTTCTTCCCGAACGCCGTCAAACGAAATTTTCACCAGCTCGCGGCGCTCCTCTTCATTTGCGATTGACATCGTTCGTATTGCGACCAATGTTTCCGTAATTCCAGTAAGTTCTAGCTGGCGCTCGTCGGCCGACCTAGAGAGGGCTTCTATCTCCTTGGTGGTCTCTTTAACCAATTCCAACTGGCCTGCAATCGATTCTGCAATGCTCTTGAGGGATTCATCCTCCTCAATGGCGGGCGGCGTATCAGAAGGCGGAGGGACAAAGTCCTGATATACCTTATATGCGGCTGCTAGTCCGGTGTAGAGCCCCTTCCCCTTGGCTTCCAAATCTTTGAGCGCTTGGTCCCTTGTTATTCTTCTGGTGGGTGGCTCATTGGGTTTTGGGTTCTCGACAGGAACCTCGATATACTCCTTTATCGTTACATTGCTTAGCTTGAACGACTCTATGAATAGTTCATACGTGTCTCGCGATGATTTTAGGTCTTTAGCTGCCGCACTCATCGTGCTAAGCGGGCCTTGGATCGCTTGATAAAACTTATAGCCATTTGATAGCGAGGTCCAAAGAGACTCGTTTGAAACCTGACCCCCTACTGTAGTGATGACGCCTCCAACGGCCGCGCCAGTCGCCGGATTCCCTGTGTATGCTGTTGCGGCAATCGATGCGGCAGTAGCGACTGCCGATATTATTTGCGCCCTGTTTTGGGCCCCTTCCTTGAGCTCTTGCGCATGCGCCAGCAGCGTCTGCTCTCTGGACTGATATTCGTTCTTTAGTGTTTCCAAATATCCCAGCGTCTGAGTGAGCGAGTTGCTTTTCTCTGCCAGCAATTGACTTGTGTTTTGATATTCAAGCGTCACCGTTTGGAGTTTTTGCTCTTGCTGGGCTATTTGTGCATTTTTAGCATTTTGATCGGGGGGTGTATTCTGGGCCGCCCTTTCCAGGGTTTGAATGTAAAAATCCATCGTCTTGATGCCAGGGCCATCCGTCAAATACTCATCCAGATCTTGGAGAATCATGCTTAACGGACGATTGCTAAGCCATGCTGCCCCGTTGCCTTGCAAATCGGTGTCGCGATCCATGGCGCGCAGCATTGAACTCATTTGCATGCCATACTTTGCGGAAATCACGTCTTCCAATAGCGGCTGGTAGCGATTTAGATTCTCCTTTATGTACGCGTGAAGGCAATTGTCAAAGGGCGCGACGGTCATCGATGCGCGCCATACCGCGATTGAATAAGCTGGCCAATCCGCATTCTTCATCGCCGCATGCCACGCATCTTGCCCAGGTGAACCAGATGCGACTGAAATCTTCGTTCGGAAATCAAAAAATGGCGCCAGTGTGAACTTTCTGGATAGGAACTCCGTTGCAGCCGCATCATCAAGTTGCGTGTCGCCTGCTTCAATTGAAGTGGCTTTAATCTTTAGAAGCGTTGCAACATCACTCAGATCGTCGGTCGGGGAACGCATTCGGACGTCAAAGTGTCTCAAGCCGCTTTTTGCCAAATGAACCCGATTAGCAGTGAGACTTACTTGAGCCGTCGGACTCGGAACCAGCGATAGAACTGCGGACGGCGCAATGTCAATTTGCTCTGCAACAAAGTCGATTTGCGCATCTGCGAAAGCAAGGTTTTCGACAAAGCTAATCTTTCGTGCGTCTACTCGAAAGACCGAAATGCTTGGGTCGTAAGCCGAGGCAAACTTAATAAGTGAGCCAAGCATTTCCCGGGAAATTCGCAGCTCATCAGCAACAATTCGCACCTCCCTTCGATTTCCAACATTTACCACCGATAGGGAGTACTGTAGAAATGGCCTGTCAGGATCTAGGGTAAGCTGCACTACTTTGTTATACGGCTCACAGTATTCAACGGCGCTCCTCGCAAATCCACTTGAAGAGCTCAAGATAGCGAGAAGCCCTACGCACATTTGAAGCATTCTCATGATTTCTCCCATTGGTCGCCAAGTTAAATGACCCACCTCCGCCTTATTTTTCTTGGCGAAGAGGTTTGGGGTGTGTTTGATTTTGGGAACTGAGGCATGGGTCTGGAACAGGTTTCCCGGATGTCCAGAGGAGACCGGCCATGGCGCTTGCCGACTCGTGCCAAAGATGAATTGTGTCAACAGAGCCATCGTAAGTAGGTAATCGAGTGCGCGTGCCGGAATTCGGGGCAACGCCTCTTACGATGTCAGCGTGACGAACCCAAACCCATCTCTCTCTTTCCACATGAGGACATATTGCACGGTTTCTTGCCTCGATATCTCGTGCGGATATGAATGGCACCTCAAGCGAAAATGAAATGAACCCGTTGCTTGACTGGTGAAATTTGACGAGCCGCCGCCGTTGCAGAATTTCTAGGGAATATGCGCAGTTCGACTCCTCGTGAAACTCTCGAAGTGCAGTTTGATCAGCTGACTCTCCCGAATCAGCTTTTCCACCAAGATGCCCCCAGCCGTCACGGCCGTGCTGGGGATCAAACGCCAGTAAGTAAACCGCCGTACCTGCCGGTGTATCGCAAGCATGGGCCAATATGCCCGCTGGCGGTTTCGCTGAAGCTGTCGCGCACGCCAGTGACGTTAAGAAGGCCACCCAGCGCAGCAATGCGTCCATAACGACACCCTTGAGTTGCTAGTTCGACCGCGCCTCCGCATCGCTTGCAAGGCGAGAGACGTTGAATATATAAGACCATAGCGTTAGGTCTTAGATGGATGCATCCATAGGAGTGATGAGGTCGGTAGCTACTTCCGGCGTATCACTCCCAGGCGTGCCATCCACTGTTCGCCGACGAGCAGGTCCCTAGGGTGAAGCTACCGTTCGTGTCCGGTGGCATTCAATGACCTGCATTGCCAGCTGCTTGCATTCAGGCACCGAACCGTCAATGACTCAGATCAGCCTATTGCCGAGGCTCGGTGAACTTCGGCTTTGGGCACTTTGCTGACTCTCGGATGCCAACTGCAAATGACAGCAACCAGCCTGAAACCGCCGTAGGACGTCAGCCGCCAGTGGAGCAACACGTGCCGCATCATCACGCCCCATGAAACCGAATCCCGAGCCCGTGGGCGCAGGCGCCTCGCCCAAAGATCGCGTGCCAAAGAACCCGCTGAGCCCGAAGAAGCTGTTGATGACGAAGTGGACGGCGGTGCAGCCCCGCAACCGCGAAAAACACTTCGTCGTCACGCGCGTCGTCGAACCTGAGCCGCCCTCCGTGCGCGTCGAGCAGGTCGAACTGGAGGCCGTGCATTCCAAGCAGGTGTATCTGCTGCATTGGCGCGAACTGACCGACGCGAGTCTTTGGCGTCAAGGCTGGGTTTGAGGCAAGGCTTTCTTGGCCTCATAGGGCCGGCTGGCCGCAGGCGGCACCCGCCCACTGGCGGTACTGCGACAACTCGCCGGGCGCAATGCCGCCCGAGCGGCGGGCGACGCCAGCGGCGAGGCCGCCCCAGGCACTAGCATCGCCGCCATGCTGGACCCTCACATCAACGCCGACGTCATCATCGTGGGGCTCGGCGCCGTCGGCAGCGCCCTCGTGCTCCATCTCGCCCGCCAGGGCGTCAAGGTCGTTGGCATCGACCGCTTCGACCCGCCGCACGACCAGGGCTCCAGCCACGGCCGCACGCGGATCACGCGGCTGGCCGTCGGTGAAGGGGAAGCCTTCGTGCCGCTGGTGCAGCGCTCCCACGCGCTCTGGCGCCGCTTCGAGGCCGAGACGGGCGAGCGGCTGATGCAGACCACGGGGCTGCTGGTCGTCGGGGCACCGGCCGGCGACACGGCCGCGTACCACGGGCAGGCCGGTTTCTTTGCCCGCACGCGCAGCATCGCGCAGCGCTTCGGCATCGAGCACGAGATGCTCAGCCCCGCCGCGGTGCGCGAGCGCTTTCCGGCCTTCCTGCCAGGTGACGACGAGCATGCCTACTACGAGCCCGAAGGCGGCGTGCTGTTCCCGGAGACGTGCATCCGCGTGCAATTGATGCTGGCCGAGCGCGCCGGCGCGCGGCTGCTGCGCCGCTGCCGGATGCAGGGGGTGACGCCCGAGGGCGACGGCGTGGCGGTGCAGACCGACGCTGGCGTGCTGCGCGCCGGCCGCGCCGTGCTCTGCACCGGCGCCTGGCTGCCGGGCCAGGCGGCCGCCTTGCCGCGCCTGCGCGTGTTGCGCCAGGTGCTGCATTGGGTCGAGCCCGAGGTCCCGGCGTGGTTCGATGCCGGCGCCTTTCCTGCCTTCCTGTGGCTGCATGGGCCGGACGCGTCCGACGCGTTCTACGGCTTCCCGCGGGTCGATGGGCAGGCGGGCGTGAAGCTGGCGACGGAACAGTTCACGCAGTTGTCCGATCCCGATCACGTGGACCGGACAGTGGCGCCTGCGGTGGAGCAGGCTCTCCTTGACGACCACGTCGCCGGCCGCCTGCGAGGGCTGGCGCCGCGCGTGCTGACATCCACCACCTGCCTCTACACGATGGCGGACGACGGCAACTTCGTCATCGCACCGCACCCGGACACCGAGCGCATCACCCTCGTGAGCGCCTGCTCGGGCCACGGCTTCAAGCACTCAGCGGCGCTGGGCGAGTCCCTCGCCCAGCACATCACCGGTCAGCCGACGCGCTGCGACCTCGGCAGCTTCATCGCGCCGCGCTGAGGGCGGTCAATCGCCCCACTTCCCCACATACTTCTTGTAGCTCTCCAACCACCCATTCGACCCGAACCCACCCTCGCTCTGGTGCGTGATGGCGATCGGCCAGGTGGCCAGGCGCAGGCCGGCGGCGCGGGCGGTGCGGCAGAAGTCCATGTCGTAGAAGTGGAAGTCAAAGCGCTCGTCGAAGCCCACCTGCCTGGCGCGCAGCGTGTCGCGCTTGGCGATGAGCAGCACGCCGTCGAGCAGTTCGCATTCGGCCGGCACGGCGCCGAAGGCCGAGATGGTGCCGAAGGGGGACGGGCCGTGGGAGACGACGCCGCTCAGGTTGGCGCGGTCGTCCCACTGGAACTGCAGCGTTGGGAAGGCCCAGCTCGGCTGCATCGGCGCGCGGCGCTTGTTGCCGGCCACGCCGATGACGTCGAAGCTGTGCACGGCCGCCAGCGCGTGCTCGAAGAAGAAGTAGTCGTCGAGCCAGACGTCGTCGTGGATGAAGGCCAGCACGGGCGCGGCGTCAGCGGCGGCGATGCGCTCGTTGTAGAGCGCCGGGAGGCCGCGGCGGTTCTCGAAGAAGACGCGCGGCAGCAGCCGGTTCTCGTGCGACATGCGGCGCAGCGACAGGCCCAGGGCGGACTTGTTCCAGAACTCCGCTTCGGTGGCGCGCGTGGCGCAGACAAGGTCGATCACGGCGGCCTACCTCAGGAAGAGTGCGAGGGTGTCGCAGGGCACGCTGCGCACGGGTGGCACTGGCGCCGTCATGCGCGCGTTGTTGACCGCGTAGGCCAGCTCGCGCGGGTGGTGCCAGGTGTCGTAGTACAGGCGTGAGGCGCGCGCCTGCTCTGCCAGCACGGCCGGCGTCACGTCGCGCAGCACACGCACGAGGTCGTCAGGCGTCTCCCACCACAGCGCCTCGGGGTAGGCGATGTCGCGCGTGGAGTGCAGCCGGGCCAGGGTGCTCTGCTGCACCAGCACCGGGATGCCGGCTCCCATGGTCTCGACGATGCCCTTGGCGCCCTGCACGGGGAAGGACGAGATGCACAGGTCCACTCCGCTCTCGCGCAGCCAGCCCCACAGGCTGGGCACGGGCGTCTGGTGATGGAAACGCGCCGGGTCGACCCCGGCGGCATCGAGCCGCGCACGGAAGGCCGCCAGTTGCTCCGGCGGCAGTGTGCCGACGTGGATGTGGCTGCCGCCGACCTCGGTCAGCCGCCGCAGCAGCACATCGAAGTAGCCGTAGCGCCCTGGTGCCAGGAACTTGTTGGCCGAACCATGCGCGCAGGTGAGGAGTTCGCCCTGCGGCCTGAAGGCATGGCCGGTGCGCGCGCCCTGGTCGGGCGCCACCAGCGGCCAGTAGGCCTGGCGGCCCACGCCGAGGTGGTGCCGGCACTGGTAGTGGCTCAAGTGGGTGCAGTCCACGTGCAGCGCGTGCGGCAGGTACACGCCCAGGGCCATGTCGTGGTCGCAGTGGTGGAAGTACACCGTCTCGCGCGCCACGCCGGGCTGGGCGGCGCCGATGGCGGCCACGTCGTAGTGGTGGTTGAACAGGGTCAGCAGGCCCGGCTTGAGGTTGGCCAGCTGCATCTGCAGCCAGCGCAGCTTGTCGGGCAGCGAGAGCGCCGGCGCAGCGACGATCTGCACCGGGCGCGCCATGTCGCGGTTGAAGCTGTCCAGCGGCAGCGCGCGGTCGTGCAGGTTGGTGACGATGACGACATGGGTCAGGTCGGGCCGCGCGCGGATCACGTCCTTGAGCGCCAGCGTGTGGCCGCCCTGGGCCTCGTAGACCTCGGTGACGAGGTGGATGGCGAGCTGGTCGTTGTAGCTGTCTGGCGCGGCAAGCGCGAGCTGGCGGGCCGACATCTCCCCGGCGGCCTGGCAGAAGCGGTCCATCTCGGCGGAGCCGTACACCACGCCGCGGGCGCGGGGGTCGTTCACCATCGCGATGACGAGGTTGCTGATCTCCAGCAGCATCGCCGGCCATTCGCCTGCCGCTTGGTGGGCTTCGAGGCGCTGCACCAGGTCGAGGAACTTGAGTTGGCTCATGCGTGCTCGCTCCCGGGGGTGCCGAAGTCGAAGCGCTCGACGCCCTCGGCCCAGGCCTGCACGACCGCCTCCGGGTAGCCGCGCACGAAGCGGTGGCGCCAGGGGTAGGCGCGCTGGCGCAGGTCGCCCTTCACGCGCAGGTCGCTGGCTTTGCACATGCGCTTGGCTGGCGCGCCGGAAACGAGCGAGTCCTCGGGCATGTCCTGCCCCACGAGGGCATGCGCCGCGACGAAGCTGCCGCGCCCGATGGTGACACCGGCCAGCAGCGTCGCCTTCACCGCCACGACGACATAGTCTTCGAGCGTGACACCGAGGAGATCGTTGCTCGGCGGGTTGGGGTCGTTGGTCAGCACCACGCCGGGGAAGAGCCAGACGAAGTCCCCCACCACCGATTTCTGGCCGATCGTGACCGAGCTTTGCGTGCGCACGTGGTGCCCGATCTCGCAATGCCCCTGGATGTCGCCCAGCGTGCCGATCTGGAAGTTCTGCCCGGCCTGCGTGAGTTCCCGCACCGTGACGCGGTGGCCCGTGACCAGGCCCTGCCCGAAGCGGGACCCCGCGTAGAAGACGCTGTGCGAGCGGATCAGCGCGCCCGCGCCGATGATGAGGGGCTGCCCCTGTGCCAGCGGCGTCGGGTAGCCGATCTCGCAATGCCCGTCGATGCGCGAGCCGTCGCCGATCTCCACGTCCTCGTGCACGACCGTGAACGGCCCGATAGACACGCCGGCACCCAGCCGCGCCCGCGGCGACACCAGGGCCGTGGGGTGGATGAGCGCGCTCATGCCGTGCTCCCGTTGTCCACGGTGAGCGTGGTGCCGTTGATCATGGCGCCGCCCTCGCCCAGCAGGAAGGCCACGCTGTCGGCCACCGCCTGCACCGTCGCGAGCTGGCCCGACGGGCTGCGCCGCTTGATGGCCGCGAGCTTGTCGCCCTGCAGCCCCCGGGTCATCTCCGTTTCCAGGTAGCCGGGTGCCACGCAGTTGACGTTGATGTTGGCCTTGCCGAGCTCGCGCGACAGCGACTTGGTGAATCCGATCAGGCCGGCCTTGGTCGCTGCGTACACCGACAGGCCGCTGAAGCCCGTGAAGCCGATGATGGAGGCCACGTTGACGATGCGGCCCCCGCCACCCAGCAGCATGGAGCGCGACACGTACTTGGTCAGCACGATGGGCGACTGCAGGTTCACCAGCAGCGCCTGCGCGATGTCCTGCTCATGCATGGTGGCCAGCACCCCGTCCGCCCCGATGGCGGCGTTGTTGACGAGCCCGTAGATGCGGCCGTGGCGCCGCGTGAGCTCGCCCACCCATTCGTGCATGGCCTCGGTGCGGCTGAGGTCGAAGCGCTCTTCGCTCGCACCACCGGCCTGGCACAGCTGCGTGAGCTCCTCGCTGCCCTGGCGTGCCACGGCGATGACGTGAAAGCCCTGCTGCACCAGCCGCTGGCTGATCGCCAGCCCCAGGCCGCGGCGCGCTCCCGTCACGATGACGTTTTTCCTGCTCATCCCCTGTCCCTCGACATCTTTCCCGCGGCGTTGACCCGGATGTTCTCCGCCGACACGACGAAAGCCGGCACCTTGAAGGCCTCCAGCCGCTGCCGGCAATGCGCCGTCACGCGGCGCTTGAGCTCGGTGTCCAGGGCCGCCCCGGCTGCCGGCAGCACCGCCGCTTCCACGAGGCTGCCCAGCACGGCGCTGGCGCGCGCGCGCACCTGCACGAAGGCGATCTCCGGCAACTCCAGGATCACCGACTCGACCTCTTCCGGCATGACCTTGTTGCCACCGACGTTGATGGAGCCGTTGGCCCGCCCGACGAAATGGATGCGCTCGGCCTCCACGCGCACCACGTCCCCGCTGTCCAGCCAGTCCGTCGCCCCAGGCTGGCGCAGCCACAGGTGCCCTTCCTCGCCCACGCGCAAGCCGACCGGCAGCACGTCAGGCGCCAGGTAGGCCTTCGGGAACCCGGCGATGCCGTCGCGCACCGCAAAGCCGACACCGGCTTCGGTGGACGCGTAGATGTGGGTGATGCGCGCCTGCGGGAAACGTCGCGCCAGCATGTCGAGCACGGGCTGGTCGACGATCTCGCCCCCCAGCGTGATCTGGCTCAGGGCCAGGGCGTCGGACTGCGGCAGCATGGCGAGCTTGCGCCACATGGAGGGCGTGGCCGACAGGGCGCTGCAGCCTTCGCGCGCCAGCACCTGCAGGCGTTCGCCCAGGTCCACGTCGTCTTCGCACAGGATCAGCGGCGCGCCTTCGCTCCAGGCTTGAAGAAACACCTGCAGGCCGGCGAACCGGCGCAGGCTGTACAGGCTGGCCCACACCAGCGGCGCACGCGGCGCGCCACGCCGCGCACTGCGCGTGAGCGAGGCCAAGGTGTGGGCGATGAGCTTCGGCGCGCCCGTGGTGCCCGAGGTGGGCAGCAGCCACTCGGTCGTGAAGGCCGCCGGCGCGGCCAGCGCCCTGCCCTGCGGAGCGGCTTCAGGGGCTTCAGACGCATCGGGGGCGTCACGCGTTTCAGCCCCCGCCTGCGGCAGCAGCCCCAGGCCCTGCGCGCCGAGCACGGCGTCGACGCGGGTCAGCCCCAGCCGCGTCTCGCGCGCCGGCCCGGTTTCCTCGGCCGGCAAGAGCACCAGCGCCTCGGCCACGCCGTCCAGGGCGACCAGCGCCGTGAGGAAGCTCAGCACCGGCATCTCGGCCAGCGCCACGCGCTTGCCACGCCAGGCCGCCACGTCCAGCCCGGCGACGGCGCTGCGCAGGGCACCGGCGCTGATGCGTTCGCCCGACGACGTCACCCACACCACCGCGTCGGCGGGGGCGGACTGCAATCGCTCGGAGAGGCAGGTCATCAGGGTGCGTAGCGCTCGTAGATGCTGACGAACTCGCCCAGCGTGCGCGGGTAGACCGGCTCGGACATCTTGACGAAGGGGTCGTAGCCCAGCGTCTCCTCCAGGCGGGCCACGAGGATGGCAAAGCCCAGCGAGTCCAGACCCGATTCAAGCAGCAGCGTGTCGTCGGTCATGGTGCCCACCACGGCGGCGCCGCGGCTGTCGGCAGCCTCGGCCAGCGCGGCAAGGATCTCGGATCTCAGGTTGTTCATGCAGTGACTCGGTTCGTGTTCAGTGAAGAGGGCCCGTCAGGCGCAGGCGCGCACCGCCGCGACGACGGCGTCGGTCTGGGCGTCGGTCATGCCCGGCCACAGCGGCAGGCTCAGCACCTCGCGGTGGATGGCCTCGGCCACGGGGAAGTCCCCCGCGGCGTGGCCCAGCTCGGCGTAGGCCGGCTGCAGGTGCGGCGGCACGGGGTAGTGGATGAGGGTGCCGATGCCACGCTCGCCGAGCGCAGCCTGCAGGCGGTCACGCGCCTCGTGGCGGATGACGAAGAGATGCCAGGCGGGCTCGGCGCCCTCGGGCACGAAAGGCAGGCCCACGGGGGCGCCGGCCAGGCCGTCGAGCAGGCGCGCGGCGATGGCGCGGCGTTGGTCGGTGAGCGCGTCCAGCTGCGGGAGCTTGGCGGCCAGCACGGCCGCCTGCATCTCGTCCAGGCGCGAGTTCAGGCCCTTGACCTCGTTGTGGTACTTGATGCGCGAGCCGTAGTTGCGCAGCACGCGCACGGCGTCGGCCACGGCGGCGTCATCGGTCGTCAGCCCGCCGCCGTCGCCCATGGCGCCGAGGTTCTTGCCGGGGTAGAAGCTCCAGGCCGACACGTCGGCGAGCGCACCGACGCGCCGGCCCCGCCAGCGCGCACCGTGCGCCTGGGCGCAGTCGTCCAGCACCTTCAGGCCGCGGCGCTGCGCGATGGCGTTGATGGCGTCCATGTCCGCCGGCTGGCCGTACAGGTGCACGGGCAGGATGGCCTTGGTACGTGGCGTGATGGCCGCTTCGATGCGGGCCGGGTCGAGGTTGTAGGTGCGGGCGTCGGGCTCCACGGGCACCGGGCGCGCGCCGCACTGGCTCACCGCCAGCCACGTGGCGATGTAGGTGTTGCTCGGCACGATCACCTCGTCGCCCTCGCCCACGCCGAGGGCGCGCAGGCCCAGGTGCAGCGCGTCCAGGCCGTTGCCCAGGCCCACGGCATGGGCGCTGCCGCAGTAGTCGGCCCACTGGCGCTCGAAGGACTCCAGCTCGCGGCCGAGGATGAACCAGCCACTGCCGGCCACGCGTGCCAGCGCCGCGTCGATGGCTGCCCGCGACGCCGCGTAGGTGGGCTGCAGATCCAGGAAAGGCAGTTTCATGCGGTGGACCGTCCCGTCAGGGACAGGAATTCGTCATAGCTGCGGATGTAGTCCTGCGCATCGTAGGTGTCGGAGGCGAGCACCATGAGCAGGGCATCGGCGGTGAACTGGTACTGGATGCCCCAGACCATGGGCGGGATGTGCAGGCCGACCTTGGGCGAATCCAGCCGCACCTCGTCGCGGTGCTCGGCATCGTCCAGCACGATGGTGCAGGCGCCCTTCAGGCACACGAGGAACTGGTGGCAGGCCTTGTGCGCATGCTCGCCGCGCACCTCTTCCCCGGGCACGTCGTACACCGCGAAGAAGCGCTTGGGCTGGAATGGCAGGTGCGCGCCGATCTCGCCGAAGCTCAGCGCGCCGCGCAGGTCGATGATCTTGGGCAGCGCGTGCAGCGCGGCGCCGCGGGCGGAGAGCGCGGGCAGCTGGTCGCCCAGCGCGGCGGCCGTGATGGCCGCGCCGGTGACCTTGACCTCGGGCGTGTCCAGGTAGCCGACGATGTGCGCCGGGTTGCCGGCCACGATGGCCCGCGGCGGCACGTCACGCGTCACCACGGCGCCGTCGGTCACGAGCGCGCCGGGGCCGATGGTCAGGCCCGCCTGGATGGTGGCGTTGGCGCCGATGCTGGCGCCCGCGCGCACGCGGGTCTTGAGGAACTCGGCCGGCTTCTGGCGGCTGCGCGGTGCGGGGTCGTTGCTGAAGGCGGCGTTGGGGCCGACGAAGACGTCGTCCTCCAGCGTGAGGCCGTCCCACAGGTAGACGCCGCACTTGACGGTGACGCGGTCGCCCACGGTCACGTCGTTCTCGATGAAGACGTGGTCGCAGATGTTGCAGTCTGCCCCGATGCGGGCCCCCGGCAGCACGTGGGCGAACGCCCAGACCCGCGTGCGCGGCCCGACCTGCGTGGACTCCACCAGGGCGTGCGAGTGCACGAAAGCGTCGCTGCCGTCCGTCATCGATTCGTCTCCCCAAGCATGGAGGTTTCAGTATCTCTCGGCCGCCCGCGCGCGCCGAGGCTCGCGAGGCTCAGCGCAGCGGCGTGGACACGCCCCGCCCCATGCTCCAGATCAGCGCCACGACCTGCTGCGCGTCGAACATCGCGTTCACGTGGGCCACGCGCATCGAGTAGTAGTCGCCCTCGGCGGCCATCACGTCGAAGAGCGAGCGCCGGCCGAGCTGCTGCCACTGCTGCAGCGTGGACGCGCGCACGCGGTCGCTGTTGCGCAGGATCTCGACGATGCGGCGTGCGCGGTCCAGCGTCGACACGCCGACCTCGTTCATCTCCAGCAGCCGGTAGCGCTTGGCCTCGATGGCCTCGTCGCGCTGCAGCACCGTGGCGCGGTAGCGCTGCACGGCAGCGCTGGCCTGGGCCTGGGCGCCGGGCTGCAGGATGGGAATGGTGACGGAGATGCCCGCGCCGATGTCGGTCTGGCGCTGGTCGTTGGGGCCGCCACTGCGCAGCAGCGCGCTGGCGCTGCTCGTGAGGTTCACGGTGGGCTTCTGGCCGGCGATGACGGACTCGGCAAAGCTGCGCTGCGAGCGCGCCTGTGCCTCGGCCTGCGCGACGTCCGCACCCAGCAGGATGTCGCTCTGCATCTGCTCCAGGTCGGGCATGACGGACAGCTGGGACGTCATGCCGATGCTCGGCGGCAACGGCTCGCCCACCAGGCGCTTCATGCGCACCTCGGTCTGGCGCAGGGCCGACATGGTCTGCTCCAGCGACAGGTCGGCCTGCTGCAGGCTCTTCTGCGCCTGCACCAGTTCGCTGGCGCGGCCGCGGTCGGCCTTGGTGATGATCTCCAGCGCGTCCACGAGGCAGGCCATCTTGCGCACGTACTGCGTGTACACCTGGCCCTGCAGCACGTAGCGGCTGCGGTCCAGCGCCAGCGACACGACGTTCAGCGACAGCTGCTCCTCGGCGCTGCGCTGCCCCTGCTGCGCGACTTCGGCGAGCTCCTTGCGCCACTCGGTGAGCTTGGCAATGCGGCCGGCGTCCCACAGCGGCATGCCGGCACTGATGGTGGCGCCGAACTGGCCGCCGCTGCCCACGGTCGTGCCGCCCACGCTCTGGCGGATGCCGTTGGCCGACAGGCTGAGCGTGGCCGTGGGCATGGCCAGGGCGCGCGTCTCTTCCAGGTCGAAACGGGCGGCCTCGCTGAGCAGGCGCACGGCGCCCAGCGCCTTGCTGCGCGAGAGCGTCTTGTCGATGAGGATCTGCAGCGCGGCACGCGGGTCGCCGTTGTCGGTCTCCAGCGACGTCATGTCGCGGCCCAGGCGCGAGAGCCCGGCGTCGTCTTCGTTGCAGCGGCCACCCTGGGTGGGCGCTTCGGCGACTGGCGCGGCAGGCGGCGGGGCGGGCTTCTTGGACGGGCGCGCCTGCGCAAGCGCGAGCGAGCCGAACAGGGCAAGGCCGAGGGCGAGCAGGTGGGCAGGCAGATGGCGGATGGGGTACAGCATGGCCCCATCACTAGACCACCCGCCCTCCCCGGCCAAAGCCCGGAAAAGCGGCTGGCCGCCCGCGCATTACCGCTCGCGCAGGGCTTCCTGTGACTTCATCATCGGCCGCAGCAGGTAGCTCAGCACCGAGCGCTCGCCGGTCTTGATCTCGACGACCGAGGTCATGCCCGGGATGACGGGCAGCTTCTCGCCCTTGTACTTGAGGTTGTTGCGCTCGGCCGTGACGATGACGCGGTAGTGGCCCTCGCCCGTCTTGTCGCCCTCGGTGACGGCGTCCGGGCTGATGTAGGTGACCTTGCCTTCCAGGCCGCCGTAGGTGTTGAAGTCGTAGCCGGCGAGCTTGACCTCGGCCGTCTGCCCGAGGCGCACGAAACCGATGTCCTTGGGCTTGATGCGCGCTTCCACGAGCACCTTTGGCCCGATGGGCGCGATCTCGAGGATGGGCGCCCCGCTGCCGATCACGCCGCCGATGGTGCCGGCCTTGACGCTCTTGACGACGCCATGCACGGGCGACTTGAGCACGGTGCGCGTGAGCGCGTCCTGGCGCACCACCATCTGCTCGTCCATCTGCGCCATTTCGCTTTGCACGCGCACGAGTTCCTGGCTGGCCTCCTGCCGGTAGCGGCTCAGCCGCTCGGTGCGCTGCTGCTGGATCTCGTTGACCTGGCGGTTCAGCCGCATCACCTCCACGTCGCTCATCAGGCCGCTGCGGCTCATGTCCTGCGCGAGCTTGAGCTCCTTGGAGATCATGCCGAGGCTGCGGTTGATGGCGCCCACGGCCTCCTCGAGCAGGCGCCTGCGGGCCTCGAAGGACTCGGCCTCGGCAATGGCGTAGCGGGCCTTGGGGTCGACGTCGGCCGGCCAGCGCACGGTGGCGCGGCCGTTGGCCTCGGCCTCCAGGCGGGCGGCCGCGGCCTTGAGCGACAGCAGCTTGGCCTGGCCTTCGGCCTGCTGGGCCTCGACGCGTGTCGGGTCGAGGTAGGCCAGCTCCTGCCCGGCCTGCACCTCCTGGCCCTCGCGCACCTTGAGCTCGCGCAGGATGCCGGCGTCCAGGCTGGCGATGACCTGCTCGCGGCCGTCGGGCACGACCCGGCCGTCGCTGCGGGTGATCTCGTCCACCTTGGCCAGGGCCGACCAGGTGATGGCCACCGTGACGACGGCGCACAGCAGGTACAGCGCCCAGGTCGCACGCGGCAGCGGCTCGTCGATGTGCGCGGCGTGGATGGCGCTGACGAAGACGCCTTCTTCCTTGGTCAGCACGCTCATACGGAGGCGGAACGCTGCACGGGTTGGGCCGACGGGTGCATGTGCACGCCGCCCTCGGCGCCACCGGCGGGCGCGGCCGGGCGCACGCCGGACAGCGCCGCCAGCACCTGGTCACGCGGGCCGTCCATGACGACGCGCCCGCCATCGACGACGACGATGCGCTGCACCAGCTCCAGCACGGCGGGCCGGTGGGTCACGACCACCAGGGTCGCGCTGCCGGCCGCATCGCGCAGCTGGCGCAGGAAGGCCATCTCGCTTTGGGCGTCCATGGAGCTGGTGGGTTCGTCCATCAGCAGGATCTGGGGCTTGGTGACCAGGGCCCGCGCGAGTGCCACGAGCTGGCGCTGGCCGCCGGAGAGCAGCTGGCCCATTTCGCCCACGGGCAGGTCCCAGCCCATCGGGTGGCCGGCGACGACGCGGTCCAGGCCGGTCAGCTTGGCGACTTCGACGAGCCGGCCCGCGTCCAGGTGGCCGCGGCCCATCAGCACGTTGTCGCGCAGGGTGCCGAGGAACAGGCGCGGCTCCTGGCTGACGAAGCCGACGCGGGCGCGGTACTCGGCCGGGTCGACCTGGCGCAGGTCGATGCCGTCCACCTCCACCATGCCCTCGGTGGGCAGGTACAGGCCGCCGAGCAGGCGCAGGATGGTGGACTTGCCACTGCCGATGCGCCCGAGGATGGCCACGCGCTCGCCGGCCTCCAGGCGCATGGTCACGCCGCGCAGCACGCGGGGCGAGGCAGCCTCGGCCGTGGTCTGGCTGTGCGAGGTGGCGGCCGCCGGGTAGGCGAAGCCCACGTCATGCAGGCCGACCTTGCCCGTCACGTTCGCCAGCGGCACGTAGTTGCGGGCGCTGTCGCGCTCCACCGGCGCGTTCATCATCTGGTTGAGCGCGAGCATCGCGGCACGCGCGCCCTGGTAGCGGGTGGCCAGGCTCACGAGGCTGCCCAGCGGCGCGACGGCCCGGGTGGCGAACATGACGGAACCGATGAGCGCACCCGCGCTGATGACGCCGTCATGGATGAGGTACACGCCCCACACCAGGATGATGAGGCTGATGGCCTGCTGCAGCGTGCTGGAGAGGTTCATGCTCCAGCTCGACAGCGCGCGCGACGTGAGCGCCGTGTCCGCCACGATGGCCGTCGTGCGCTCGTAGCGGCGCAGGAAGCGGCCTTCGGCGCCGGATGTCTTGAGGTCTTCCAGGCCTTCGAGGGACTCGACCAGGGTGCCGTGCAGGTCCGCCGTCTCCTGCATGTTGGTGCGCATGGCGCGCCGCAAGGCCCCTTGGATGGCCCAGCTCAGGCCGATGATGACCGGCACCGCCAGCACCAGCACCCAGCCCAGCGGCCCGCCGATGACGAAGGTCATCCCGATGAAGATGACGAGGAAGGGCAGGTCCGACAGCGCCGAGAGGGTGGCCCCGGTGAAGAACTCCCGCACCATCTCCACCTGGCCCAGGTAGGCCGCGTAGGCACCGGCCGAGGCGGGCTTGTGCTCCATGCGCACGCCCAGCGTCTGGCGGTAGAGCTTGGCGCCGATGACGAGGTCGGCCTTGCGGCCGGCGAGGTCGATGAGGTGGGAGCGCAGCTGCCGCGCGAACAGGTCGAACAGCAGCGCCACGCCGGCCCCGACGGCCAGCGTCCACAGCGTGACCATGGCCTGGTGCGGGATGACCTTGTCGTAGATGACCGACGTCACCAGCCCCGACACCAGCATCAGCACGTTGGACAGCAGCGCCGCCAGCATGGACGCGCGGTAGTACGGCGTGAAGCGCTTGAGCGTGCCCCACAGCCAGTGCGAATCCAGCCCCTTGTCGCCGAGCTTGAGCAGCGGCGACTCCGACGGCGAGGCCGACTCCAGCGGCGACACCGCCAGCAGGAAGCCGCTGTACTCGGGCTCCAGCTCGGCCGTGGTGGCCGGCACGGCGGCCGCCTCGGGGCCGGGGAAGACCACCTCGTAGCGGCAGCTGCCGGGCGCGGCGCTGGCCGGGTCGTCCAGCCGGCGCACCAGCACGCAGGCGTCGCCGCCGTTGAGCAGCAGCACGGCCGGCAGCAGCAGGCTGTTGATCTCGTCGATGCCCTTGCGCAGCAGCCCGGCGTTGTAACCGGCCTCGCGCATGACGCGGATGGCGGAGTCGGGCGTCAGCGCCCCTTCGACCGGCGTGCCCGCCCGCAGCGACTGCGGCGAGCGCGGCTTGCCGTGGTGGGCGGTCAGCCACGACAGCGCCTGCAACAGCGGGTCGCCGGCCGGCTGGCTGGCGAGGTCATCCAACGGGTCCGGCGGCGGCGGCGGCTCGCCGTTCGCGGCCAGGCGCAGCCCCGCGACCTGGGGCTGGCCGTCGAAGAAGGGGTCGTGGCGTTGCGGCATTTAGGCCTTGGAGCGGGCGTCGAGCGCCAGGCGCTCGAACTCATGCTCTATATCGCGCACGATGGCCGGGATGTCAAACAGCGGCGAGCTGCGGCCATGCTCGGCCAGGTAGCGCTTGTACGACGCCGCCCGCGCCGGCTGGTTGCCGATCTGCACCGCGCGCTGCTCGTACTCTTCCAGCGTCGTCGTGATGAGGTCGGGCAGGCCCACGGCCGTCAGCAGGCTGCCGGCCATGCGCGAGATGTAGGTGCGCCCCGAGCGGGTGAGGATGGGCGTGCCCATCCAGAGGCAGTCGCTCGCGGTGGTGCCGGCGTTGTAGGGGAAGGTGTCCAGGAACAGGTCGGCCAGCGTGAAGCGGGCGAGGTAGTCGGCCGGCTGGGCGCGGCCGGCGAACACGAGCCGCTCCGGGGCGATGCCCTCCTCCACCGCCACGCGGGTGAGGTTGGCCTTGGCGAAGGGGTTGTCTGCCAGCAGCCACAGCACGCTGCCCGGCACCTGGCGCAGCACGCGCATCCAGCAGCGCCAGACCTGCTCGCTCATCTTGTGGTTGTTGTTGAACGCGCAGAAGACGAAGGCGTCTTCCGGCAGCCCGACCTCGGTGCGCGTGGGCGCCGGGTTGGCGACGCGCTGGCGGTCGCTCACCTGGTAGCAGTGCGGCAGGTAGATGGGCTTTTCGGTGTAGTAAGGCAGCGACTTGGGCGGCATGACGAAACGGTCCGCCAGGATCCAGTCCACGCCGGGGATGGCCGAGGTGGCCGGCAGCCCGAGGTAGCTCACCTGCACCGGCGCGGCGCGGTGGGTCAGGATGGCGGCACGCGCGCCGCTGGTCAGGCCCTGCAAGTCCACCAGCACGTCGATGCCGGCTTCGGCAATCATCTCGGCCGCCTGGCGGTCGCCCACGCCGTGCAGCGGGTGGTAGTGGTCCATGCCGGCCCTGATGCGGGCACGCAGCGGCGTGCCGTCCTCGCGGCTCCAGCTGAAGGCATGGATCTCGAACTTGCTGCGGTCGTGCAGTTCGTACAGCTCGGCCGTCAGCAGGCCCACGGCGTGCATGTGCAGGTCACCGGACAGGTAGCCGATCCGGATCTTGCCTTCGCGCTTGCGGCCCAGGTGCAGCGGCGGCGCGCTGACCTTGGGGAGCTTGTCCATGACGAAGCGCTGCGAGGTGAGCAGCTGCAGCGCCGGGTCGTCGCTCTCGTCGAGCATGGCCAGCAGCGAGGTGCTCATCAGCAGGTGGTTGTGCGTGACCTCGCCGAAGGTCTCGTACACCGGCCAGGCGCACTGCTTCTGGCGGATGTGCACGTAATGCTGGGCGACGTCGCTCTGGCGCGGGTCCAGCGCGAGCGAGCGGCGCATCAGCGCCTCAGACTCGTCGTAGCGCTTGAGCTGCTCCAGCAGCCGTGCGGCGTTGTTGAGCGCATGCAGCACCAGGCTTTGCGGCTCCGCGCCCAGGCTGTCGGCGGTGGGGTTGTCATAGACGGCGCGCCACTCGGCCAGCGCCTCTTCCTCACGGCCCTGGTGCTCGAGCTGGTGGCCGAGGTTCAGCCGGGCCTGCGCGAAGTTCGGCGCCAGGCCCAGGGCCATGCGGTAGACGGTCTCGGCGTCGGTCGGCCGGCGCAGCTCGCCGAGGATGGCGCCCCAGTTGAAGCAGGCCACGTGGCGCATGGGCGAGGCCGTGGCGGCCACCCAGGTCTGGTAGAGCAGCGCGGCAGCGTCCAGGGCGCCAGCGGCCTGCAGGCGGGACGCCGCCTCCATGACGTTGGGCAGCGGCCACTGGCCACTGCGGGCCAGGCCCAGCCACTGTTCGACCACGGCAATGCCCTGGATCCCGGAGGGTTGGGCGGCGGAGGGCGTCGACATGTCCATGCGGCGGGCGGCGTGAGCGGATGTTCTCTCGATTTTCAAGCCGCCAGCCGCCGTCGGGCGGGGGGAATAGGCTGCGTTTTGAGCAGCAATTCCCGCCCGGGGGGCCGGATCAGCCCCCGAGATAGTCGGTTTTGCCCAGCGGCACGCCCGCGTGGCGCAGCAGCGCGTAGGTCGTCGTGGCGTGGAAATAGAAGTTCGGCAGCGCGAAATGGCGCAGGTAGGTGCTGCCGTCGAACTTCAGCGGGTCGCCCGCGCGGCGCGGGATGGTGATCTCGCGGCCCTCGCTGCCGTCCACGGCCTGGGCGGGCACCGAGAGCACGTAGTCGCGGGTCTTCTTGATGCGCTCCACCAGCTCGTCCAGCGTTGCTTCGTTGTCCTCGAACTTCGGCGGCTCCTGCCCCGACAGGCGCGCGATGCAGCCCTTGGCGGCGTCGCTGGCGATCTGGATCTGCTTGGTGAAGGGCAGCATGTCGGGCGCCAGGCGCAGCGTCAGGTAGACGTCGGTCGAGAACTTCTTGGACTCGGCGTGGGCCTTGGCGGCCTCCAGCCAGAGGAGCATGTTGCCCAGCATCTTGGCAAAGACGGGGGCGCTGGCGGCGTGCATGGAAAGCGGGGTCATCGGGTGGGTCTCCATTGAGGGAAAACTATCGTAGCCAGCAAGCCCGGTCCTTGCAGCAGCCGAGGGCACAATGCCCCCAAACACGCTGCCCCACGCACATGTCGTTCACTGCGCGGGCCCCGACCATGAATGTGATCATCCTCGACGACTACCAGGATGCCGTGCGCAAATTGCGCTGCGCGGCCAAGCTGGAGCCGCTGAACGCCAAGGTCTTCACCAACACCGTCAAAGGCATCGGGCAGCTGTCCGTGCGGCTGCGCGACGCCGAAGTGCTGGTGCTCATCCGGGAACGCACGTCCTTCCCGCGCCAACTGCTCGAAAAACTACCCAAACTCAAGCTCATCTCCCAGACGGGCCGGGTCGGCAGCCACATCGACGTCGACGCCTGCACGCGGCTGGGCATCGCCGTCGCCGAGGGCGTGGGCAGCCCCGTCGCCCCGGCCGAGCTGACCTGGGCCCTCATCATGGCCTCCATGCGCCGGCTGCCGCAGTACATCGGCAACCTCAAGCACGGCGCCTGGCAGCAGGCGGGGCTGAAGGCGGCGTCCATGCCGGCGAATTTCGGCGTGGGCATGGTGCTGCGCGGCAAGACGCTGGGCGTGTGGGGCTACGGCAAGATCGGCCAGCTCGTGGCCGGCTACGGGCGTGCCTTCGGCATGCAGGTCATGGTCTGGGGCAGCGAGGGCTCGCGCCTGAAGGCCGAGGCCGACGGCTACCGCGCCGCCCCGAGCCGCGAGGCCTTCTTCGCCGAAGCCGACGTGCTCTCCGTGCACCTGCGGCTGTGCGATGCCACGCGCGGCATCGTCACGCCGGAAGACCTCGCCCAGATGAAGCCCACGGCCCTGTTCGTCAACACCTCGCGCGCCGAGCTCGTCACCGAAGGCGCCCTCGTCTCCGCGCTGAACCGCGGCCGCCCCGGCATGGCCGCCATCGACGTGTTCGAAAGCGAGCCCATCCTGCAGGGCCACCCGCTGCTGCGGCTGGAGAACGCCGTGTGCACGCCCCACATCGGCTACGTAGAGCAGGACAGCTACGAGCTCTACTTCGACGCCGCCTTCGACAACGTGCTGAACTTCATCAAGTCCCAGCCCACCAACATCGTCAACCCGGACGCCTTGAAGGTCATCCGCTGAAGGCGTCGCGTTGAACCGTCCCGAGTCCCCGCGCCACCTGTTCCTGGCTTTCACGCGGCTGGCCCTGCAGGGCTTCGGCGGCGTGCTGGCCGTGGCGCAGCGTGAGCTGGTCGAGCGCCTGGGCTGGCTCACGAAGGAAGAGTTCGTCGAAACCCTGGCCATCGCCCAGGTGCTGCCCGGGCCCAACGTGGTGAATCTGTCCATGATGGTGGGCGACCGGTTCTTCGGGCTGCGCGGTGCGGTGGCGGCGCTGGCCGGCATGCTGGCCGCGCCGGCGGTCATCGTGCTGGGCCTGGCCATGCTCTACGGCGAGCTCTCGCGCCACCCGATGGCCGTGAACGCCCTGCGCGGCATGGGGGCGGTGTCGGCCGGCCTCATCCTGGCCACGGGCATAAAGCTGCTGCCGGCGCTCAAGACGAGCCCGCTCGGGCGTCCGCTGGCGCTGGGCCTGGCGGCCGCGGCCTTCGTGCTGATCGGCGTGCTGCGCTGGCCGCTCATCCAGGTGCTCGGGCTGCTGGGCGGCATCGGCATGCTGGTGGCCTGGCTGAGGTTGCGCGCATGAGCGTCGACCTGTTCAGCCTCTTCCTGCACTTCCTGACGCTGTCGCTGCTGTCCATCGGCGGCGCCATCACGACGGTGCCCGAGATGCACCGCTACCTGGTGGACCGCACGGGCTGGCTGACGGACGAATCCTTCACGGCGTCCGTCGCCCTGGCGCAGGCGGCGCCCGGCCCCAACATCCTGTTCGTGGCCGTGCTGGGCTACAACGTGGCAGGCCTGGCGGGCGCTGCGGCGGCCATGGCGGGCATCATGCTGCCGTCCAGCGTGCTGACCGTGACGGCCACGCGCTGGGCCCGGGCGAACCGCGCCCATGTCAGCGTGCGCGCCTTCTCGGCCGGCATGATGCCGCTGACGCTGGGGCTCATCGTCGCCACGGGCTGGCTGCTCGCGGCGCCTTTCGTGCGGGCCGAAGACCACCGCTGGGGCGCGATCGCCCTCGTCGCCACGACCGTCGTCCTCACCCTGCGCACGAAGCTGGGCCTCGTGTGGATGGTGCTGGCCGGCGGCGTGGCGGGCGCGCTCGGCCTGGTTTAGACGCCGATGCCCGCCGTGATGGTGGCCGAGCGCTTGGTCACGGGCGCCATGCCCAGCGTGACCTTGGCATAGACCTCGTCGGCGCGCGGCATCAGGATGGGCGTGTTGATGTCCGCCCAGCCCACGATCTCGGTGCCGGCGTCCTCGTCGAGCTTGGCGGTGTCGATGGCCCGCTTCTCCGAGTAGTTGACCGTGCCGGCCGCCAGCACCGTGACGGCCTTGTACGAGCGCAGCAGCACGCCGCTGGCCAGCCACATGAAGGTGCTGATGAGGTCGTCGGCGCCGCTGTCGCCCGAGGGCAGCTTGTCGCCCGCGAGGTCTTCGCCGTAGAGCTCGATCTCCAGCCGGTAGGTGCGGCCGACGTCGCTGGCATCGAAGCTCATCGAGCCGGCGACGGTGACGTCGCGCTTGCCGCCGCTGATGGCGCCAAGGGTGACGGTGGGAGTGGAAAGCGTGGCCATGTGAATCTCCTTGAGGGCAGTTGCGTTGCACGGGGCTCGCCGGAATGGCTTGCCTGCCTGTACGGACGCAAGCGCAGCCCCGCAGGGATCACGCCCACCGACGTGAAAGTTCACCCGGCCTTGGCACCCCCCGGCCGGAACGCCGCCGGCGGCCGGCCCAGCAGCCGCAGGAAGGACCGCCGCATGCGCTCGGTGTTGCCAAAGCCACAGTCCTGCGACACCCGCAGCACCGACGCCGCCCCGCCCTCCAGCGCGGCGCGCGCCGCCTCCACGCGCAGCCGCTCCACCACCTGCGCGGGCGTGGCGCCCGTCTCGGCGCGGAAGCACCGCGCAAAGTGGCGCGGGCTCATGCAGGCCTGGGCGGCGAGGTCTTCTACGCGGTGTTCGCGGCGCAGGTCGCGGCGAACGTCGTCCAGCAGCGCAGTGAACCGGCCTTCGGGCCGCTGCAGCTCCAGCAGCGGCGAGAACTGCGACTGCCCGCCGGGGCGGCGGCGCTCCACGACGAGCTGGCGCGCCGCCTCGCGGGCCACGTCCTCGCCGTGGTCGTGCGCCACCAGCGCCAGGCACAGGTCGATGCCGGCCGTCATGCCCGCACTCGTCCAGAGCTCCGGCCACTGCTGCTCGCGCACCGCGGGCTCGCGCACGTAGATGCGGTCGGGCTGCAGGCGCACGGCGGGGAACTCGGCCTCGAACTGCCGGCCGCGCGACCAGTGCGTGGTGGCTGTGCGGTGGTCCAGCAGCCCGGCGGCGGCCAGCACGAGGCTGCCGCTGCAGATGCTCGCGATGCGTGCGCCCGAGCGCGCCGCGCGCCGCAGCCAGGCGACCAGACGCTCATCCCGGCCGGCAGCGTCCACGCCGTCCCCGCCGATGACCATGACCAGGTCCAGGTCGCCCAGGCGCCGCGGCAGGGCCTGCACCGGCCAGTCCACCCCGGCCGAGCTGCGCGCCACGGGCGGCGTGCTGGCCACCAGACGCCAGTCGTAGCTGCCCGGTCGCTCCAGTCGCGCCACCTCGAACACGGCCATCGGGCCGGCCAAGTCGAGCTGCTGAAAGCCCGGGAAGAGCACGAAGGCGATGCGACAGGTCATGGCTGCATCTTGGCAGAAAACGTGGGAACTGTGTCATGGCGGCCATCACCCATGCACCGCACACTGCCGGGCATCGACAACGACGACGCGGCAGGAGGCCGCATCACCATGCACGTGGGCATCCTGCTTTTCGACGACGTGGAGCTGCTGGACATGGCTGGTCCCTACGAGGTGTTCACCACCGCCAGCCGGGTTCATGCCCGCACGCAGGCGGCCGGGGCCGACCCACTGTTCACGGTGACCACGCTGGCACGCACCACCTCGCCGGTGCGCGCCCGCGCCGGCCTGCAGCTGACGCCGGACGCGACGCTTGCCCACCACCCCGCGCTGGACTGCGCGCTGGTGCCCGGTGGTGTGGTGAACGCCGAGCTGCGCCAGCCGCTGACGCTGGGCTGGATCGCCGCCCAGCGCCGCACCGCCCGCGTGGTGGCGTCGGTCTGCACCGGCGCCCTGCTGCTGGCCGAGGCCGGCGTGCTGGACGGCCTGGCCGCCACCACGCACTGGGAGGACCTGGACGAGCTGCGCGCCCTGCGCCCGGCGGTGCAGGTGCGCGAGGGCGTGCGCTGGGTGGACGAAGGCGCGGTCGTCACGTCAGCGGGCATCTCCGCCGGCATCGACATGTGCCTGCACCTCGTCGCGCGGCTGCACAGCCGCGACCTGGCGCTGCGCACCGCGCGGCAGATGGACTACGACTGGAAGGACACCCCGTGAGCGCCCTGGACGAGCACCTCATCACCATCACCCAGCGTCCCGACACCGTCTTCGTCGAAGGCCACGGCGCCTGGCTCGTCGACGAGGCCGGCAAGCGCCACCTCGACCTCATGCAGGGTTGGGCGGTCAACAGCCTGGGCCACAGCCCAGCCCTCATCACCGAGGCGCTGCTGGCGCAGTCGCAGCGCCTCGTGAACCCGAGCCCCGCCTACTTCAACCGCCCGATGCTGGACCTGGCGGCCGCGCTCTCGCGGGTGAGCGGCTTCGACAGGGTCTTCCTGGCGAACTCGGGCGCCGAGGCCAACGAAGGCGCCGTCAAGCTGGCGCGCCGCTGGGGCAGCCGCCACCGGGGCGGTGCGCACGAGGTGGTCGGCTTCGAGCAGGGCTTTCATGGCCGCACGCTGGCGATGATGAGCGCTTCCGGCAAGCCGGGCTGGGGCAGCATTTACGCGCCCATGCCAACGGGTTTTGCCAAGGCACGGCTCAACGACCTCGCATCGGTCGAGCGCGCACTGACGCCACGGACGGTCGCCGTGATGATCGAATTCGTGCAGGGCGAGGCGGGCGTCGTCCTGGCCGACCCGGGCTTCGTGCGCGAATTGCGCGCGCTGACCCGCGAGCGCGAGGTGCTGCTCATCGCCGACGAGGTGCAGACGGGCGTGGGCCGCTGCGGCACCGCCTTCGCCTTCGAGCACTACGACGTGGAGCCCGACATCCTGACCCTGGCCAAGGGCCTGGGTGGTGGCGTGCCGCTGTCTGCGCTGCTGTGCCGCGAGCGACTCAACTGCTTCGAGCCCGGCGACCAGGGGGGCACCTTCTGCGGCAACCCGCTGATGGCGGCCGTGGGGCTGGCCATCGTGAACGAGGTCTGTCGGCCCGCCTTCCTGGCCGAGGTGCACGCGCGCTCGCAGCAGTTGGCGCAAGGCCTGCAGGCCATCGTGCGGGATCACGGCCTGGTGGGCGAGCGCGGCCTGGGCCTGCTGCGGGCGCTGGAGCTGCCGTCGGACAAAGCGCCCGCCGTCGTCGCCGCCGCGCAGGCGCTGTCGCCGGTGGGGCTGCTGATCAACGCACCGCGCCCTCACCTGCTGCGGCTGATGCCGGCGCTGAACATCAGCGCGGCGGAGGTGGACGAAGGCCAGGCGCTGCTGCGCGAGGCGCTGCGCATCGCGCTGGGTTGATCGCCTCGCGGGCCGAGCGCCGGGCCGCCCCAAGCCGGCCCGCCTGGGGCGATATGCGAGTGGGGCAGGCTCCACGAGCATCGCCGTCCCCTCGGGGGACCGCCTGGGCAAGCCCGCGTTCAGCTGGGTTGATCGCATCGCGGGTCGAGCGCCGGGCCGCCCCAAGCCGGCCCGCCAGTGGCGATGTGCGAGTGGGGCAAGGTCCACGAGCATCGCCGTCCCCTCGGGGGACCGCCTGGGCAAGCCCGCGTTCAGCGCGGCTTGACCAGGCGAGGGGCCTCACCTCGTGCCAAAGATCTTGTCGCCCGCGTCGCCCAGGCCCGGGATGATGTAGCCGACATCGTTGAGGTGGCTGTCGATGGCGGCCGTCCAGCAGCGCACGTCGGGGTGGGCCGCGCTCAGGGCCTTCACGCCCTCGGGGGCGGCCACCAGCACCAGGGCACGGATGTCCTTGCAGCCGCGGGCCTTGAGCAGGTCCACGGTGGCGATCATGCTGCCGGCGGTGGCCAGCATCGGGTCGATGATGAGCGCCGTGCGGGCTTCGAGGTTGCCGACGAACTTGTCGAAGTAGTTCACCGGTTTGAGGGTTTCGTGATCGCGCGCCAGGCCCACGACCGAGACCTTGGCGTTGGGCAGGATGTCGAGCACGCCGTCCAGCATGCCCAGGCCCGCGCGCAGGATGGGTACTACGGTGACCTTGCGGCCGGCGATCTGGTCGACCTCGGCCGGGCCGCTCCAGCACTCGATCGTGACCTTCTCCAGCGGGAAGTCCTCGGTCGCCTCGTAGGTCAGCAGCCGCGCCACCTCGCCCGTCAGTTCGCGGAACTTCTTGGTCGAGATGTCGGCCTCACGCATCAGGCCGATCTTGTGCTTGACGAGTGGGTGCTTGACTTCGATGACGGCCATGGTGGGCTTCCTTTTTCTACTGAGTAGTCGGAATTATCGGCTGACCGGTGCGCTGCGCTGGCGCAGCACCTCGTACAGGCACACGCCCGAGGCCACGGAGACGTTCAGGCTCTCGACCGCGCCGGCCATCGGGATACGCACGAGCTCGTCGCAGGTCTTGGCGGTGAGCTGGCGCATGCCCTCGCCTTCCGCGCCCAGCACGAAGGCGATGGGGCGGGTGAGGTCCAGGTCATAGATGGAGCGTTCGGCCTGGTCGGAGGTGCCGACCACCCAGATGTCGCGCTCCTTGAGCTCGCCCAGCGTGCGCGCCAGGTTGGTGACCATCAGGTAGGGGACGGTCTCGGCCGCGCCGCTGGCCACCTTGGCCACCGTGGCGTTCAGGCCCACGGCCCGGTCCTTGGGGGCGACGACGGCATGCGCCCCGGCGCCGTCGGCCACGCGCAGGCAGGCGCCGAGGTTGTGCGGGTCGGTCACGCCGTCCAGCACCAGCACGAGCGGCGGGCCCTGCACGGCGTCGAGCACGTCGTCCAGCGAATGGGGCTGCGCCAGCGCCGTGACGCGGGCGACGACGCCCTGGTGGCGCGGGCTGCCTGCCAGCTGGCTCAGCCGTTCGTCCGTGCTCTCCACGAGTTTGGCGCCCGCTTCCTTGGCCCGCTCGATGAAGGCGCGCATGCGCTGGTCGCGCCGGGCGGGGTCGAAATGCACCTCGGCGACCGAGCCAGGGTGGGTCTTGAGGCGGACGGTGACGGCATGGAAGCCGAACAGGACGGACTTGGGGGAACTCATGCCCGCATTGTCGGCTCAGCGGCCAGCCTGCCGGCGCGCGTTCTCCATGATGGTCACGAAGCTGTCGGTCCAGAAGCGGTCCTTGTGGCGCGCCAGGTGGTCCAGCAGCTGGTCGTGCGCCTCGCGCGTGACGCTCAGGTGCTCGGCGCCCACGCCGTGGAAGAGCAGTGACACCAGCGCGCCCTGGGCAGCCGCCTGGTCAACAAGCGCGATCAGCTGCTCGCCCGTCATGCCTTCCACGAAGTACACGGGCATGGCGTAGGGCTGGAGCTGCGTGGTGTCGGTCACCATGCCCGGCCCCGCCGCGCGGAAGGCCACGAAATGCGGCTGCAGCGCGGCGACGAAGTCCTGGCCGCCAGCGGTCAGGTCCAGGCAGGGCGGCGTGAAGGTGCGGCGCGTGCGGCTGTCCAGCGCCTGCAGCCAGGTGTTGGCGGCGATGACCTGCTCCTGCACCTGCGCGGGCAGCTGGCGGTCCAGGTCGCGGTGCGGGGCGACCCACTCGCGCCCCGGCGGCTTGGCGGAGCAGCCGTGAAAGAGGCTGTGGTTGCCCAGTTCATGCCCCGCAGCGGCCGCGGCCCGCCACTCGGCCTGCCGGCCCGGCACGGTCGGGCTGTTGATGGGCACGTAAAAGCTCGCCCGCAGGCCACGGCGGTTGAGCGCCGGCACGACGTGGTCGAGCTGGCTGGCCAGGCCGTCGTCATACCCCAGGCTGACGGCGGCGCGCGCACCGTTGGGCCACGTGAACGGCGCAGCCTGTGCGGCGGCGCCAGCGAGCAGGCCGAGCACGGCCAGCAGCAGCTTGTTCATCAGCTTCCCTTCAGGGCCTGAACGGCCATCAGCGCACCGATCAGGACCGGCTGGTGCAGCATGTAGAAACTCAGGGACCACCGGCCCAGCACCGCCAGCGGCCGGGGCGCCGGGCCGTTCCATAACGCCGGCCTTGCACGGGTCACGACAAAGCCCAGCAGCATCACGCCCAGCCACGGCAGCACCGGCACGTAGTCTTCGGTGACCGGCTTGTGCGTGATCAGGCCGACCCAGTTCGTCCAGCGCGTGTCGAACAAGGGCGACTGCAGCAGCGACGGGGCCGCGATGGCCAGTGCCGCCAGCCCGAGCAAGACCGGCGCCGGCAGCCGCGGGAGCCCCAGGCGCAGCAGCAGCAGCATGACCGCGATGCCGTGCAGCACGCCGAAGCTGATCCAGCTGTTCGGGAACATGAACCACGAGCCCGCCGACACCAGCAGCGCACAGCCCGCCACCTGCGCCCAGCGCCGCCAGAAGCGCCGCGCGCCCTGCCCCGCCAGCACGGCCAGGGCCTGCCCGCCGCCGGCGCAGAACAGGAAGAGGCTGACGATGCAGGTGCGCTGCCAGGTCCAGACCGGGTCGCGGTAGAAGTCCTGGCGGATCCAGCCGAAATGGTTGAGGTCGAAGCTGAAGTGAAACGCCGCCATCCAGACGATGGCCAGGCCGCGCAGGGCGTCGAGTCGGTCGGAGCGTGAGGCGGGCGCGGGCATCAGGGGCAGATCAGGGGCAGATCAGGGGCTGGGCGTGGACGCCGCATTCTGGCCCCGCAGCAGCGCGCGCTGCTGGCGTTGCTGCAGCCGTTCCTCGGCGATGCGGCGGCGGGCGATGCGGTCGGCTTCCTCGGGGTCGGCGGCGCTGTGCATGGCCTCGGCCCTCACACGGGCGTCGCGGCGCGCCCGCTCGCTGAGCTGCGTCTGCGCGGCCTGCGCGGCGCGGCTGATGCTCCAGTCGGCGTCGGTGTAGCGGCCCCGCCCGGCCCGGCACTGCAGCGCCCGGCGCACCTCTTCCTGCATGAACTGCCGCTCCGGGTCGCCCAGGGTCGTGGAGTTGCCGCGCGTCTCCATGCTGCGGATCTCGCCGTCGCCCGGGCAGACGTTGCCCGCGGGGCCGGCGGGTGCCGACGCCGCAGCCGGCCGGCCGAGCGCCTCGCGCACCGTCTCGGGCTTCAGGCTCTCCACCACATTGGGCTGCAACGTGCGCTCGGACACCGGCTGCCCGCTGCCCGGGCAGGGCTTGTCGCTGAACCGCACCTGGCCGTCGACCTCGCATTTCCAGACCTGCTGGGCAGACGCCCCCGACACGAGCAGCACCATCGCCGCCGCCACACCACTGCACCACCGTTTCATCGTTGACCTTCCCTGGACATGAAGCGTGCATAACGCAACGTGCGCGCGTCAGGCTGACAGGCGCGGCTCACGCCTGCCGCATGGCCCCGGCAGCATACCGGCGCCCCGGGGGCATTGAATGACCCGCTGCCGGCTCAAAATGCCGGCGTCGTGACCTCCTGATGCCTCCGTTCATGGCCTTCAATCTGCCCCGACTCCTGCCGCACTGCCTGCCCCTGGCCCTGTTGGCCCTCACGCTGGCCGGCCTGGCCCCCGCCGCCAGCGCCAAGGCGCCCGCCCAGCCCCGGGCGGTCAGCGCCCGCGGCGCGCTCGATGCCGAGGAGAACAACAACATCAGCGTGTTCAAGCGCGTGTCGCCGTCGGTCGTGCACATCACGACGCTGGCCGTGCAGCGCGACTTCTTCTCGCTGCGCACCAGCGAGCAACCCAGCGGCACGGGCACGGGTTTCGTTTGGGACGACACCGGCCACGTCGTGACCAATTTCCACGTCATCCAGGGCGGCGACCGGGCCACCGTGACGCTGAACGACCAGAGCAGCTACCCCGCCCGGCTGGTGGGCGCCTTTCCCGACCGGGACATCGCGGTGCTGCGCATCGAGGCGCCGCGCGAGAAGCTGCCGGCCATTGCCGTCGGCAGCAGCCGCGACCTGCAGGTGGGGCAGAAGGTCTACGCCATCGGCAACCCCTTTGGCCTGGACCAGACGCTCACCACGGGCATCGTCTCGGCGCTGAACCGCGAGATCGAGTCGGTCACGCGGCGCACGATCAAGGGCGCCATCCAGACCGATGCCGCCATCAACCCGGGCAATTCGGGCGGCCCGCTGCTGGACTCCGCAGGGCGCCTGATCGGCGTCAACACGGCCATCTACAGCCCGAGCGGCGCGAGCGCGGGCATCGGCTTCGCCATCCCCGTGGACGAGGTCAACCGCATCGTGCCCCGGCTGATCCGTGACGGCCGCTTCATCCGCCCGGCGCTGGGCGTGACCGCCGGCCCCGAGAACCTGGCCAAGGCGCTCGGCGTGCCCAAGGGCGTGCTGCTCGTGAACGTGGCCAGCGGCAGCCCCGCCGCCGCCGCCGGCCTGCAGCCCTTCGGCCGTGACCGCAGCGGGCGCATCGTGCAGGGCGACGTCATCACCGCCGTCGACGGCCAGGCCGTGGGCGACCTGGACGACATGCTGTCGCTGCTGGAGACGCGCCAGATTGGCGAGAAGGTCACGCTCACCGTCTGGCGGGCCGGGCAGACGCGCAAGGTGGCGGCGACACTGGGCAGTTCTGACTAGCGAGTGGGCCTCGGGCGCGCCCACCCCGGGGGACAACCATGAACACGGACGTGATCAAGCACGTGGAGGGCCTGACGAAGTCCCTCGAGGGCGACACCGCGGCCCTGCGCACGCTGGCCAAGACCCAGAAGCTGCTCATCGCGGCCTGCTGCCTGCTGCTGCCGACCGCCGTCGTCCTGAAGTCCATGGGCGCGCTTTCCTCCGTGGTCATTTCGCTGGCGTTGCTGGCGTCTGCCTGCGGGTTCGGCGCCGCGCTGGTCGGGCGGAGGTTCGCCTCGACCCAAAAGAAGGCCGAGGCCCGCCGGGAAGAGCTCATGCGCATCATCCAGGCCGCCGAACAGCACGAGCGCGCCCCCCGCACGCCGCTGGCCATCGGGTTCGCCAACCTGTCGGGCCCGGACCTGGACGACCTCGCCGCGCAGGACGCACAGACGCTCGGCCCGCTGTTCATGCGCGCCAGGGTCGCCCAGCACCGCCAGATCCCGAGCGCCGAGGTGCTGTTCGTGTACGCCCATCTGAACGAAGACGGCACCCTCCAGGGCCCCAAGCCCACGGGCATCCGGCAGATCGTGCAGGCCACGGATGCGGCCATCGTCGTGCTCGCGTCGCCGAACTCGCCGCAAAGCATCCAGAACGCAGTCGGGTTGCCGGGGCCGAAGTCAGCCAACCTCGTGTTCACGCTGGACCGCAACGGCAGCGGCTTCGGGCGCTTCTTCAAGGAGCTCTTCGAGAACATGCAGGGCGGGCAGGACATGCTCAGCGCCTGGGTGGCCATCGCGCCCCAGCATCCGGACGCGAATCCGGCCTACGCGCCAAGCACGATGCTCGTGGCCGAAGGTGGGAAGATCGCCTTCCCGCGCGCCTGAGCCACGGCTCACAGCGAGATCCTTCGCTCGCGCCGCCTCCCGACATCTCATCACCGCAACAGGAACGAACGCCATGGGCGCCCAATGGAAAGCCAAGCACAAGGACATCGCCGCCAACGCCAAGGGCAAGCTGTTCGGCAAGCTGGCCAAGGACATCATGATCGCGGCCCGCAACGGCGCTGACCCCAAGGACAACGCCCGTCTGCGCATGGCCGTCGAGGCGGCCCGCAAGGTGTCCATGCCCAAGGACACGCTGGACCGGGCCATCAAGAAGGGCGCCGGCCTGACCGGCGAGACCGTCCACTTCGAGCACGTCATCTACGAGGGTTTCGCGCCGCACCGCGTGCCGGTGATGGTGGAAGTGCTGACCGACAACACCAACCGCGCCGCGTCGGACATGCGCGTGCTGTTTCGCAAGGGGCAGCAGGGCACGCCGGGCTCGGTGAGCTGGGACTTCGACCACCTGGGCCTGATCGAGGCCGAGGCCGCGACGCCCGGGGCGGACGCCGACATGGCCGCCATCGAGGCAGGCGCCCAGGACCTGCTGCCGGTTGACGAGGACGGCGTGGTGGTCTTCCTGACCGACCCGACCGACCTGGACCTGGTGTCTCGCGCCCTGCCCCAGCACGGCTTCACCGTCCTCAGCGCCAAGCTGGGCTACCGCCCGAAGAACCCCGTCGACCCGGCCAGCCTCAGCGCCGAGCAACTGGAGGAGGTGGAGAGCTTCCTGGCGGCGATGGACGACAACGACGACGTCCAGCACGTCTACGCCGGTTTGGCAGCCTGATCGTCGACGCGGTGACCATTCACCTCCGTGCGGCGGCAAACGTCGGCTACAACCCAGGGAACCCTCACCGCCACGAAGACCGCATGCCCACGATCCGACGCCTTCTCGCTGCCACCGCAGCCGCGCTGACCTTGGCCTGCGCCAGTGCTGGGGCTCAGCCTGACTCGCAGGCGTCGCTCTACAACCGCCTGGCTTCGCTGGCGCCTTCCGGCAACCCGGAGGTCCAGTACAACCTGGGCATGTTCCTGAACAACGGCATCGGCACCGCGCCCGACCGGGCGGCTGCCTTCAAGCAGTTCTCGCAGGCCGCTGAGGCCGGCCACCCGTTGGCGGCCTACAAGGTGGGCTGCTACCACGCGGGTCAGTTCCCGGGTGTCGTGCCGACGGACGCGGCTCAGGCGCTGCAGTTCAAGCTCCGCGCCGCCGAAGCCGGCTACGAGCTGGCCCAGCTCGACGTGGGCACGCTGTTCGCGCGCCGGGGCGAGGCCGGCCAGGCGGCACGCTGGTGGGAGAGCGCCTCCCGCCAGGGCAACCTGCAAGCGACAGCGCGGCTCGCCCACGCGTTGTCGGGCGACGCGGCCCATGCAGCGAAGGCCTACGCCCTGATGGGCTTGCTCAAGACGATGTCCCCAGCGGCCCCGAAGGAGCTGCTCACGCGCATCGATGAGTTGCAAGCGCGGCTGACAGACCAGGACAAGGCCACCGCGGCGGAGATCAGCGCGTCCTGGCTGCAGGCCAAGACGCCGCTGACCCTGCGGGCCAACGAGGGCATGGCGGCCGTGCCCGCGCTGTTGGCCTCGCTGGAACGCCGGCCCTGAAGCGCGCCGTCAGGGCGCGGCGCACTCGGCAAGCAACCAACGCTCGAAGGCCTGGACCGCGGGCCGTGAACGCGCCGCCGGGTCGACGATGAGCCGGTAGGACCGGGCCGACGCGATGCCGGCGTCGAACGGCGTGACCAACCGGCCATCGGCGAGCAGCCCGTCCACGAGCGGGCGGCGCCCGAGCGCCACGCCCTGCCCCGCCACGGCCGCGGTGATGGCTTCCGCGTAGCTGGAGAAGCTCAGCCGCGCCGCCGGCCTGAGGTCCGCCAGGCCCCAGGCGTTGAGCCAGGGCTCCCATTCCGCGGGCATGCCACCGGTGTCGCCGTCCATGGCCAGGTGCAGCAACGTGTGACGCGCCAGGTCGGACGGCTCGCGCAGCGGCAGGCCCAGCTCGCCCGTGAGCCGCGGGCTGCACACGGGCAGCATGGACTCGGCGAACAGCTGCTGCCCCTGACCCGTGCCCACCGGGCTGTAGCGGATGGCCAGGTCGAAGCCCTCGCTGGCGAGGTTGCGGTTGCCCAGGCCCGCGTCCAGCCGCACGTCGATGCCCGGGTGGGCGCGCGTGAAGGCCGTGAGCCGCGGGATGAGCCACAGCGAGGCGAAGCCCGGCGTCGTGGTCAGGGCCAGCACCTGGCGCTGGTGCGGCTCGCGCACCGTGCGCACCGCCACGCGCAAGGTGTTCAGCGCCGCCGCGCAGGCCGCATGCAGGCGCTGGCCGTCCTCGGTCAGCGCGAGCGCCCGGTGGCGGCGCTCGAACAGCGGAACGCCCAGGGCCTCCTCCAACGCGCGGATCTGGCGGCTGATGGCCGATTGCGTGACGAAGCGCTCCTCGGCCGCCTGCGTGAAGCTCAGGTGGCGGGCCGCGGCCTCGAAGGCCGCGAGCAGCGGCAGCGGCGGCAAGTGGTCGAGCGGTTTGTCTGGCATGAGCTGGCGGAATGCGAAGCCTTCCGAATCATCGTTTGTCGGCATGGGGCCGGTTCGCCACTATCCGCGCCAGGCGGGCGCACCGCAAGCATGCCAACCCGGCATGCGAGCGCGCCGCCCCAGGAGCTCACCATGCTGATCGACGTTCCCCGCACCCATCTGCTGCTGCAGCGCGGCCAGACCTCCCGCCTGCCCGACGCACGCGCCACCCACCTCTGCAGCGCCGCCGGCACGCTGTGGATCACCGTCGACCACGACCCGCGCGACATCGTGCTGGAGCCCGGGCAGTGCTTTGTCGTGCCCAGCGACGAGATGGTCACCATCAGCGCCCTGAGCGGCCCGGCCGTGCTGGACCTGCGCCCGGCAACCGCGGAGCAGCCATGAGCCACGCCGCTGCCGTCGCCCCGGCTGCCGCCGAGCGCTGGCAGCTGCCGCAGGGCGAGTGCGTCTGGCTTCGGCCCCTTGGCCCGTCGGATGCCGAGGCCGAGCGGCGCTTCTTCAACGGGCTGTCGCTGGACTCGCGCCACCAGCGCTTCCACGTGGGCCTGCGGGAGGTCAGCACGTCGCTGCTCACGCTGCTGACGGTGGTAGACCAGCAGTGGCACCGCGCCTGGGTGCTGGAGCGGCGCACGCCAGCAGGGCCCGTGGTCATTGCCGACGCGCGGCACGTGCGCGACCCGGCGCTGCCTGCTCAACAGGCCCGCGCCGAGTTCGCGCTGGCCGTGGCCGATGAGTGGCAGGGCCGCGGCCTCGGGCGCCGGCTGGTGGCCCACCTGATCGCCGATGCGCGCCGCCAGGGCGTGCCGCTGCTGTTCGGCGAGGTGCTGACGGAGAACCGGCGCATGCTGGGGTTGATGCGCGAGTTCGGCATGCGGCTGCAGGCGCATCCGGACGGCGCTCAGCTGGTGCGGGCCACGCTGGCGCTGGGCACGGCGGATTGAACTGATGATTCAGGACATCCGCAAGGCGACCTTCCAAGCAAGTAATTGTTTCATATAGATTTTCTTCACCAATATTCAGGCCAAAATTCGAGACAAAGTCTTGAATCATGGCCACCGACCCAACCGCCCTGGAACACCTCCTGCGCCCGCGCGGGCCGCTCGGCCTTGCCGAAATCGCCCGTGCGCTCGGCTGTTCAACCAAGACCGTCCAGCGCCTGATCATCGCGGCAGGCGACGCCGTGGTGGCCGCCGGCCAGACCCGGCGCCGACGCGTTGCCTGGCGGCGCAACATCCGCGGCCAGCGGCTGGCCGTGCCGGTCTATCGCATCGATGCCGACGGCCAGCCACGAACGGTAGGCCTGCTGCGCCCGACAGCGCCGGGGGGCTGCCATTTGGAGGCGGCCTCGCCCGCATGGCCGACCGCGGGCGAAGCCCGGGATGGCTGGCATGACGGGTTGCCGTATCCGGTGTACGACCTGCGCCCGCAAGGCTTCCTGGGCCGCGCCTGGGCGCACCGCCACGGCCCGGCGCTTGGCCTGCCCATGGACGCACGCCAGTGGGACGACGACGCCCTCCTGCTGAGTCTGCCCGGCCTCGGCAGTGACCTGCCCGGCGATCTGGTCCTGGGTGACGCTGCGCTGCGCCACGCGCTGGACGCACGCCTGCAACCCGCGGCCTGCCTTCCCGAAGCCGGCCTGGCTGCGGCCTATGCCCGTCTCGCCGAGCAGGCCATGGCAGGCGCCCTGCCCGGGTCATCCGCGGGCGGCGAGTTCCCGAAGTTCACGGCCGCGCGGGCGCTGACGGGCATGGCCACGCCGCATTGCGTGGTCAAGTTCAGCGGCGCCGACGATTCAGCCACCGTGCAGCGCTGGCGCGACCTGCTCGTGTGCGAACACTTGGCGGCGCAGGCTCTCGGCGACGAGGCCGCGCGCACCAGGCTGCTGGCGCATGGCGGGCGCCACTTCCTGGAGAGCGAACGCTTCGACCGCATCGGCGGTGACGGGCGCCGCGGCGTGGTGAGCCTGGAGGCGGTGAACGCGGGCCTTGTCGGCGCACCCGGCGACGACTGGACCCGCGTGGCCCTCGCCCTCGCCCACCAGAGGCTGCTGAGCGACGCGGACGCCGAACGCGTGTCGGAGCGCCAGCTCTTCGGGCAGCTCATCGGCAACACCGACATGCACGGCGGCAACCTCGGCTTCTACTGCGCCGCCGACGGCTTCACCCTCGCGCCGAGCTACGACCAGTTGCCCATGCGCTACGCGCCGCTGGCCGGTGGCGAGGTCCTGTGGCCGCCGCTCACGCCGAGCCTGCCGCTGCCGGCCGCGCGCGCGCGCTGGCTGCGCGTGGCGCCTCGGGCACTCGCCTTCTGGCAGTCCGCTGCGGCCGACGGGCGCATCAGCCCGGCGTTTCGCGCCTTGTGCGAGGGCAACGCCGCCGCACTGGCCCGCGGCATGGACATCGCATGAAACGCGTGGTGCTCGGGTTCACCGCGGCCCTGCTGCTGGGCCTCGGGGCGGCCAGCCTCGTCGCCGGGGAATGGCTGACAAGGCCGGTGCGCAGCGTTGTCGACGCCCCACCGGCCGGCCTGGACGCCCACGCCGTGCGCATCGACCACGGGGCCGCGCAGCATCTTGCCGGCTGGTACCTGCCCGGGCGCCCGGGCCACGGCGCCGTGCTGCTGCTGCACGGCGTGCGCGGCAACCGGCTGCAGATGCTCGGCCGCGCCCGGTGGCTGCAGCGCGAGGGCATTGCCAGCCTGCTCGTCGACCTGCCCTCGCACGGCGAAAGCAGCGGCGAGCGCATCGGCTTCGGGCGCCTGGAGGCCCCCGCCGTGGACGCGGCCCTGGCGTGGCTGCGCGAGCGCGTGCCGGGCGAACGCGTGGGCGCCATCGGCGTGTCGCTTGGCGGTGCCTCGCTGCTGTTCGCGGCGCGCACGCCGGAGCTGGATGCGTTGGTGGTGGAGTCGGTCTACCCCACCATCGAAGACGCCGTGCGCGACCGCCTCACGATGCGCCTGGGCGCGCCGGTCGGCCGGGCGCTCACGCCGCTGCTGCTGGCCCAGGTGCCGCTGCGCCTGGGGTTCGGGACCGACGCGCTGCGACCCATCGACGCCATCCGCAGCGTGCGCGCGCCGCTGCTGATGGCGTCGGGCACCGAGGACCTGCACACCCCCTGGCCCGAAACCGAGGCGCTGTTCGCCGCGGCGCGTGCGCCCAAGGTGCTGTGGCCAGTGCCCGGCGCGGCCCACGTGGACCTGCACGCTTTCGCGCCCGGTGCCTACGAGGCCCGCCTGGGCCCCTGGCTGCTGGGACACTTGCGGCGAACACCCGCCACGCCCGCACCATGAACATCGCTCTCGAGTCACCCAACCAGCCCGACGTCATCGCCCTCATCGGCGAACTCGACGCCTACCAGGACAGCCTCTACCCGCCCGAAGCCCGCTACGCGCTGGACCTGGCCGCGCTGTGCCAACCCAACGTCGCCTTCGCCGTGGCGCGGGATGCGAGCGGCGCAGCCATGGGCTGCGGCGCGGTGGTGCTCGGGACCGACCATGGCGAGGTCAAGCGCATGTACGTGCGCCCGACGGCCCGGGGCCACGGCGTGGCGCAGCGGCTGCTGCAGGTGCTGGAAGGCGCCGCGCGCGCCCAGGGCTGCCGCGAACTGCTCCTGGAGACGGGCCCCTACCAGCCCGAAGCCCTGGCCTTCTATGCACGGCAGGGTTTCGTGCGCCGCGGCCCCTTCGCCGGCTATCCCGACCACCCGCTGAGCGTGTTCATGGGCAAGGCGCTCGACATGGCCCCGCGCTGACGGGGGCAAGGGCGTCTTGGCAAGATGGCGGCATGCCGTCCCTGCCCCCGCTGTCCATCCTCGATCTCGCGCCCGTCGTCGAAGGCGACTCGACCCGCCAGGCGCTGCTCAACAGCCTGGACCTCGTCCGCCTGGCCGACGAGCTCCGCTACCAGCGCTACTGGGTGGCCGAACACCACAACATGGAAGGCGTGGCCAGCTCGGCCACCGCGGTGCTCATCGGGCAACTGGCGGCCGCGTCTTCCCGCATCCGCGTGGGTGCCGGCGGCATCATGCTGCCCAACCATGCGCCGCTGACGATCGCCGAGCAGTTCGGCACGCTGGCCGAGCTCTTCCCGGGCCGCATCGACCTGGGCCTGGGCCGCGCGCCCGGCACCGACCGGCCCACGATGCGCGCCCTGCGCCGCAGCCTGGAGAGCACCGGCGAGGACGCCTTCCCGAACGATGTGCTGGAGCTGCAGGCCTACCTCGCCCCCGCGAAGGACGACGCGCAGGTGCGCGCCGTGCCTGGCCAGGGCACGGAGGTGCCGATCTGGCTGCTCGGCTCGAGCCTGTACGGCGCGCAGCTCGCCGCCTACCTGGGCCTGCCCTTCGCGTTCGCGTCGCATTTCGCGCCCGAGATGTTGATGCAGGCGGTGCAGATCTACCGCAGCACCTACCGGCCGAGCGCACGCCACCCCAAGCCCCACGCCATGGTGGGCCTGAACGTCATCGTGGCGCCGACGGACGAGGAGGCGCGCTTCCTGTTCACGTCCGCGCAGCAGCGGTTCCTCGGCATGGTGCGGGGCCGCCGCGGCAAGCTCCCGCCGCCCGTGGCGAGCATGGCGGCACTCTGGACGCCGACCGAGGAGATGCAGGTGGCGCGCATGCTGAGCGAGTCGGTCGTGGGCTCACCCGAGACGGTGAAGGCGGGCCTGCGGGCGACAGCCGAGCGCACGGGAGCCGACGAGTTCATCGTCGCCTGCGCAGTGCACGACCATGCGCTGCGCCGGCGCAGCTACGCGCTGCTCGACGAACTCGCAGCTTGAGCGGTGCCCGCGGCGGCTACTTGATCCGCTGCTTTTCCAGCTTGCGCGCCAGCGTGCGACGGTGCATGCCCAGGCGGCGCGCCGTCTCGCTGATGTTGAAGTCGGTCTCGGCCAGCACCTCGTGGATGCGCTCCCACTCCAGCGTCTTGATGGAGGCCGTCTGGCGCTCGGTCACTTCCACCTCGGCGTCGCCCTGGCGGCGGGCGAAGGCGGCCTCGATGTCATCGGTGTTGGCGGGTTTGGCCAGGTAGTGGCAGGCGCCGAGCTTGATGGCCTCCACGGCGGTTGCGATGCTCGCGTAGCCCGTGAGCACGACGATGAGGACCTCCGGGTCCCAGGCGTGCAGGGCCTGCACGCAGGCCAGGCCCGAGGCGCCGCCGGCGAGCTTGAGGTCCACCACGGCGTGGCCGAGCTCGTCGTCCTCGGGCAGCGCGTCCAGCAGCGCTTTCATGTCGTCCAGGCCCGTGGCGCGCATGACCCGCCAGCCGCGCCGCTCGAAGGAGCGGGTCAGGGTGCGGGCAAAGCTGTCGTCGTCCTCGACGATCAGCAGGAAACGGTCTTCTTCAGCGGAGGCGGGCATCGGTTGCGGATTGTCGCGGCAGCAGCGATGCCAGCGGCAGCGTCAGGGACACCTCGGCGCCGCCTTCGTCACGGTTGGCCGCCTGCAGCCGCCCACCCAGCGTGCGCGCGACGTTGACGCTCAGGAACAGGCCCATGCCCCGCCCAGGCTGGCCCTTGCTGCTCTGGTAGGGCTCGCCGAAGTGCTCCAGCATTTCGGCGGTGAAGCCCGGCCCGCGATCGAGCACGCTGAGCATGAGGGTGTCCTCGTCCGGGCAGCTGGCGTGCAGTGTGAGCGGGGTGCCGGGGGCGGCCTCGGCCGCGTTGTCCAGCAGGTTGCCGATGACCTGCTGCAGCGCCGTGTCGGAAATGATGTCCACCTCCGGCAGTTCGTCGCTCACCAGGGTCAGCGCCGTCTGGGGGCGTGCACTGCGCCAATCGGCCGCCAGGCGCTCGACGAAGCTCGGCAGCCGGGTGAGGCCAGGGGCCTCCCCGCGCATCTCGCCGGCCGACATCAGGATGCCCGTGACGATGGCCTTGCAGCGCAGGATCTGCCGCTGCATCTCTTCGATTTCCTCGCGCAGCTCGGGCTCAGCGGCAAACGGGGCCATGTGCGCCCAGTCGCCCAGGATGACGCTGAGCGTGGCCAGCGGCGTGCCCAGCTCGTGCGCGGCGCCGCTGGCCAGCAGCCCCATGCGCACGATGTGCACCTCCTCCGCCGCGCGCTGCTGCAGCTCGGCCAGCTCGGCATCGCGCTGGCGCAGGTTGCGGTTGATGCGCACGATGAAGATGCTCAGCAGCCCGACATTGAGCAGGAAGCACAGCAGCAGCCCGCCGAGGTAGTTGGGCGACAGCGTCGTAGGGGAAGACGGGTCCAGCAGCAGCGGGCGGTGCCACTGCATCAACGCCACGAACCCCGACACCGCGCTGCAGATGACCGCCAGCAGGTAGACCGGCCGCAGCAGCACCGAGGCCACGGCCACCTGCAACAGGTAGAGGTAGATGAAGGGGTTGTCACTGCCACCGGCGAGGTAGAGCTGGCCGGTCAGCACGCCCACGTCCACGAGCAGCGCCACGGTCAGCTCGATCTGCGAGACCGGCTGCGACAGCCGGTTGCGCCAGAGGCTGAACAGGTTGAACGCCACCAGGATGCCCAGCAGGCTCAGCATCTCGGCCCACGGCAGGCTGATGCTCAGCCCGGCGTGGACGACCAGCACGGTCGCCAGCTGCCCCCCCACGGCCAGCCAGCGCAGCTCGATGAGCTGGCGCAGGTTGGCGCGGCCGGCACGGCGCTCCGGCGCGACGGCAACGGCTTCGACGGGCGCGGCGGTGATGGGGGAAGGGTTCAAGACGGCGTGCGCCGGCGCTCTTCGCGGACGAGGTAGATCGCCGCCGCGGCCGACATCGCCGCGAGCGCCAGCCAGGTGATGGCGTAGACGGCGTGATTGTTGGCGAAGTTCAGCACGGTCAACCCGGGGCGGGGCCAGCGCTGGGGCTGGGCGGGGTCGGCCACCTCGTCGACGAAGTACGGCGCCACCACGCCGCCGAGCTGCAACTGCGCGGCAATGCCGGCCACGTCTCTCGAATACCAGCGGCCCTGGGCCGGCTCGTTGCGGCGCAGCGGGCCGCCGCCGGTTTCGGTCAGGCGCAGCAGGCCGATGAGCTCGACAGGCCCGTCAGGGGCGGCATGCTGCTCGGGCGCGCGCTGCTCCGGCGGCACGAAGCCGCGGTTCACGAGAAGGGTGCTGCCGTCGTCCAGCCGCAGCGGCGCCAACACCCAGTGGCCGCCGCCCAGGGCCGTGGTGGCCTGGACGAGCACCTCCCGGCGCTCGAACTGCCCCCGCAGGCGCAGGCGGCGGTATTCGTCGGCTTGCGTGACGGCGACGATGCCGGCCGGTGGCGGCACCGGCTCGGCCCCCACCCGCTGCTCGATGCGGGTGATGAGGTCCTGCTTCCAGGCCAGGCGTTGCACCTGCCAGGCGGCCAGCGCCAGGAAGGCCAGGCTGGCCAGCGCCGCAGCGACGATCAGGGCGACGCGTGCGGCGCGGCCCATGGTCAGGGCATGTTGCGCATGGCCGCAGGGTCGGGCGTGGGCATCATGTTGGCGTTCATGTGATACATGACCCACACCGAGCCGGCCAGCATGATGACGACCAGCGCCACCGTGAACAGCAGGGCCAGCATCGACCAGCCGCCCTCGACCTTGGCGTTCATGTGCAGGAAGTACACCATGTGCACGACCATCTGCACCGCCGCGAAGGCCAGGATCACGAGGCCCGTCATCTTGGGCGTGGGCAGCACCTTGCCCATGACCAGCCAGAAGGGAATCGCCGTCAGGATGACCGACAGGATGAAGCCCGTGGCGTAGCCCTTGTAGCTGACGTGGAAGTCCTGCTCGCCGTCGAAATGGTCGTCGTCGTGATGACCGTGGTTGTGTTGGGCTGCCATCACATGGACCCCATCAGGTAGACGAAGGTGAAGACGCCGATCCAGACGACGTCCAGGAAGTGCCAGAACATGGACAGGCACATGAGCCGGCGGCGGTTGGGCGCCGTGAGGCCGTGCTTGTTGACCTGCAGCATCAGCGTGACCAGCCAGATGCAGCCGAAGGTGACGTGCAGGCCGTGCGTGCCCACCAGCGTGAAGAAGCTCGACAGGAAGGCGCTGCGCCCCGGGCCGGCACCCTCGTGGATGAGGTGGTGGAACTCGTAGATCTCGATGGCCAGGAAACCGAGGCCCAGCAGCCCCGTCACCGCCAGCCAGCCCAGCACCTGCGCCTTGCGGCGGGCCTGCATGCCGATCATGGCGAAGCCGTAGGTGATGGACGAGAACAGCAGCAGGGCCGTGTTGATGGCCACGAGCTGCAGGTCGAAGAGGTCCGCCCCCGACGGGCCGGCCGCGTAGTTGCGGCCGAGCACGGCGTACACGGCGAACAGCACCGCGAAGATGAGGCAGTCGCTCATCAGGTAGAGCCAGAAGCCCAGCATGGTGCTGTTGGGCGGGTGGTACTGGCCGCCGTGGTCGTAGTAGGCCGGCGCGCCGTTCACGTGCGTGGCAACAGTTGCAGTCATGTCAGCAGTTCTCCAGGTCAGGCGGAGGCAGCGGCCAGGGCGCGCGTGCGCTCGTCCTCGGTGCGGGTGACCTCATCGGCCTGGATGTGGTAGTCGCGGCTGTAGTTGAAGGTGTGCACGATGGACGCGATGACCGTGGCGGCCAGGCCCAGCGCGGCCAGGATGTACATGTGCCAGACCAGCGCGAAGCCCATGGCCGTGGCCAGCATGCCGATGATGAAGCCGGCACCGGTGTTCTTGGGCATGTGGATGGCCACGAAGCCCGACTTGGGACGCTCGATGCCGCGCTGCTTCATGTCGTGCCAGGCGTCCATCTCGTGGGCGATGGGCGTGAAGGCGAAGTTGTAGTCCGGCGGCGGCGAGGACGTCGACCACTCCAGCGTGCGGCCGCCCCAGATGTCGCCGGTGGTGTCGCGCAGCGCCTTGCGGCGCAGCACGCTCACGGCGATCTGGATCAGGAAGGCCGCGATACCCATGGCCACGATGCCGCCACCGATGGCCGCCACGACGAAGTAGGGCTGCAGCGACATGTCGTCGAAGTGGCTCACGCGGCGCGTGATGCCCATCAGGCCCAGCACGTACAGCGGCGTGAAGGCGACCCAGAAGCCGATGAACCAGCACCAGAACGACACCTTGCCCCAGAAGGCGTCCAGGCGGAAGCCGAAGGCCTTGGGGAACCAGTAGTTGATGCCGGCGAACACGCCGAACACCACGCCACCGATGATGACGTTGTGGAAGTGCGCGATCAGGAACAGGCTGTTGTGCAGCACGAAGTCCGCCGCGGGGACGGCCAGCAGCACGCCGGTCATGCCGCCGATGACGAAGGTGACCATGAAGCCCACGGTCCACAGCATCGGCACCTCGAACTTGATGCGGCCGCGGTACATCGTGAACAGCCAGTTGAAGATCTTGGCCCCCGTCGGGATCGAGATGATCATCGTCGTGATGCCGAAGAAGCTGTTCACGCTCGCCCCGGAGCCCATCGTGAAGAAGTGGTGCAGCCAGACGAGGTAGGACAGGATCGTGATCACGACCGTGGCGTAGACCATGGACGCGTAGCCGAAGAGCTTCTTGCGGCTGAAGGTGGACACCACCTCCGAGAAGATGCCGAAGACCGGCAGCACCAGGATGTAGACCTCGGGGTGGCCCCAGATCCAGATCAGGTTCACGTACAGCATGGCGTTGCCGCCGAGGTCGTTCGTGAAGAAGTTGGTGCCCAGGTACCGGTCAGCCGTCAGCAGGGCCAGCGTGGCCGCCAGCACCGGGAACGTGGCCACGATCAGCACGTTGGTGCACAGCGACGTCCAGGTGAAGACGGGCATCTTCATCAGCGTCATGCCCGGCGCGCGCATCTTGACGATGGTCGCGATCAGGTTGATGCCTGAGAGCGTGGTGCCCACCCCCGCGATCTGCAATGACCAGAGGTAATAGTCCACCCCCACGTCCGGGCTCGCCAGGATGCCCGACAGCGGCGGGTAGGCCAGCCAGCCGGTCTTGGCGAACTCGCCGACGAACAGCGAGATCATCACGAGCACCGCGCCGCCGGCCGTCATCCAGAAGCTGAAGTTGTTCAGGAACGGGAAGGCCACGTCGCGCGCACCGATCTGCAGCGGCACGACGTAGTTCATGAACCCGGTCACGAAGGGCATCGCGACGAAGAAGATCATGATCACGCCGTGGGCCGTGAAGACCTGGTCGTAGTGGTGCGGCGGCAGGAAGCCGGCGTTCTCGCCGAAGGCCATGGCCTGGTGGGCGCGCATCATCAGCGCGTCGGCGAAGCCGCGCAGCAGCATGACCACCCCGAGCAGGATGTACATGATGCCGATCTTCTTGTGGTCGATGCTGGTGATCCAGTCACGCCACAGGTGGCCCCAGAGCTTGAACTTCGTGATCAGCGCGAACACCAGCGCGCCGCCCAGGGCGACGGCGATGAAGGTGGCGACGAGGATGGGCTCGTGCAGCGGCAGCGCGTCCCAGCCGAGCCGGCCGAGGATGGGGTGCAGCTGGTCGAGCGCTTGATGTTGGGCAACGACGGGATTGGACATGGCTCAGTTCTTCTGCGTGGCCGTGGAGAAGGCCGAGGCGTCGGCGGTCTCGAGGGGCAGGCCCAACGGGTTGGTCGGCGTGCACAGCGCGGCCACGACGCGGCGCTCGCGGGTGCCGCCGTACAGGTCGCGCCAGGCGGTGCGCATGGTGCCGGCCACGCCGCCCTTGCCGGCGCCGCCGGCGGCGTCGATGGCCATCATGGTGCTGGCGCACATCTTCTTGCCGTCGACGCAGCGGTCGACGATGGCGCCCCACAGGCCCGGCTCCACGCTCGCAAAGCGGCGGATGGGGTCCTTGGTGCTGGGCTGCTCAAGTTGCAGGTAGTCGGCGCGCGTCAGCACGGCGCCGCCGGCCTTGTTCGTCTCCACCCAGCGAGCGAAATCCTCATTGGACAGGCCGTGGAACTTGAAGCGCATGTCCGAGAAGCCCGCGCCGCTGTAGTGGGCCGACAGGCCGTCGTACACGCCGGGCTTGTTGATGACGGCGTGCAGCTGGGTCTCCATGCCCGGCATCGCGTAGATCATGCCGGCCAGGGCGGGCACGTAGAAGGTGTTCATCACCGTCGTGGACGTGAAGCGGAAGTGGATCGGGCGATCCACCGGCGCGGCCATCTCGTTGACCAGGGCGATGCCCTGCTCGGGGTAGATGAAGAGCCACTTCCAGTCCATGGCCACGGCGTACACCTCCAGCGGCTTGACGTCGGCCGCCAGGGGCTTGTCTTCCGAGATGCGGTCCAGCGGGCGGAAGGGGTCGAGCTTGTGGGTGCTGATCCAGGTGATGGCGCCCAGCGCGATGATGATCAGCAGCGGCGCGCCCCAGATGACCAGCTCCAGGCGGGTGGAGTGGTCCCAGTCGGGGGCGTAGGTCGCCTCGGTGTTGGACTGGCGGTAACGGTAGGCAAAGATCAGCGTCAGCGCGATCACCGGGACGATGATCAGCAGCATCAGCAGCGTCGAGGTGACGATCAGGTTGGCCTGCTGCTGGGCGATGTCGCCGTGGGGCTTCATCACAATGCCGCTGCAACCGCTCAATGCGACGATGGCTGACAAAACCAGGCCGCGAGTAAGGAGAGACTTGTTGGGGTACATCCTGAGTGGCGCGCGAGGGTTAACGATCTTGCGTGCAGTGCCGGAATGTAAGTTGATTGAGCTAAATCAACGATTGGACATTTTGTCCTAGTCACCGACGGAGACAAGCCGCCATGGCAAGCGCAAGCAGTACCTTCCAAACCCCTCAGTCCGGCCCTTTCACGACCCGTACGGATGAAGAACTGGCCCCCGGCGACATCGCCGTGGGCGTCATCATCGGCCGGGCGTCCGAGTACTTCGACTTCTTCGTCTTCGGCATCGCGTCGGTGCTGGTATTTCCGCAGCTCTTCTTCCCCTTCGTCGACCCGCTCACGGGTACCCTTTACGCCTTCCTGGTCTTTGCCCTCGCTTTCGTGGTGCGCCCGATCGGCACCCTGATCGGCATGGAGATCCAGCGCCGCTTCGGCCGCTCCACCAAACTGACCGCCGCGCTCTTCCTGCTGGGCTCCTCGACCGTCGCCATGGGCCTGCTGCCCAGCTTCGCCGAAGCCGGCAGCACGGCCATCGTGCTGCTGGCGCTGTGCCGGGTCGGCCAGGGCCTGGCCCTCGGTGGCTCCTGGGACGGCCTGCCCTCGCTGCTGGCGCTGAACGCCCCGCCGCACCGCCGCGGCTGGTATGCCATGCTGGGGCAGCTCGGCGCGCCGCTGGGCTTCTTCGTCGCCTCGGGCGTGTTCCTGTACGTCTACAGCAGCCTGTCGCCCAAGGACTTCCTCTCCTGGGGCTGGCGCTTCCCGTTCTTCACGGCCTTCGCCATCAATGTGGTGGCGCTCTTCGCCCGGCTGCGCCTGGTCGTGACGCATGAGTACGAAAAGCGCATGGAAGAGCACGAGCTCGACCCCGCCCACCTGCACGAGCTGCTGCCCGCCCAGGGCCACCACATCGTCATCGGCGCGCTCGCGGCCCTGGCCAGCTACGCCCTCTTCCACCTGGTCACGGTCTTCCCGCTGTCGTGGGTGAACCTGTTCGCCGAAGACCGCGGCGTGGTGGATTTCATGAAGATGGAGCTGCTCGGCGCCGCGTTCGCAGCGGCCGCCATGCCCATGTCGGGCCTCATCGCCGACAAGATCGGCCGTCGCAGCTTCCTGGGCAGCCTGGCCGTCGCCATCGGCGCGTTCGCGCTGTTCGCCCCCTTCATGCTGGGCGGCGGCAAGCCGGGCCAGGCGGCGTTCATCCTGGTGGGCTTCGTGCTGCTGGGGCTGTCCTACGGCCAGGCGGCCGGCTCGGTCACCTCCAACTTCCTGCCGCACTTCCGCTACACCGGCGCGGCCCTCACGGCCGACATGGCCTGGCTGCTCGGCGCGGCCTTCGCGCCTGTGGTGGTGCTCTACCTGTCCTCGCGTTTCGGCCTGGGCTCGGTCAGCGTTTACCTGCTGTCGGGCGTGGTCGGCACGCTGCTGGCGCTGCGGCTGAACAAGCGCCTGCAAGCCGCGGCCGTCGTGCAGGACTGAACCCGACATCTTCGACACCGGGGCGGGCTCGAGGCCCGCCCTTTTTCTTGCCGACCCCTGACCCCATGGCCCTGACGCTGCACTACCACCCGCTGTCCTCGCATTGCTGGAAGCTGCTCATCGCGCTGGCCGAGAACGGCACGCCGTTCGAGGCCCGCGAGGTCAACCTCGGCGACCCGGCCGCGCGCGCTGCCTATGCCGCCCTGTGGCCCACGGCCAAGATCCCGCTGCTGGTGGATGGCGAGCGCGTCGTGCCCGAGACCTCCATCCAGATGGAGTACCTCGATCACACCCACCCCGGCGCCACGCGCCTGCTGCCCGACGGCTTCGACGCCCAGCTCCAGGTGCGGCTGTGGGACCGCCTGTTCGACCAGTACGTGATGGACCCGATGCAGCGCTACATCGCCCAGGTGCTGCGCCCCGAGGCCGAACGGGACGCGCAGGCCATGGCCGCGCACGAGGCCGCCTTGGGCCTCGCCTACGACATGATCGAAGCGCGCCGCGGCGAGCACACCTGGGCCACGGGCGAGTCCTTCACGATGGCCGACTGCAGCGCGGCACCCGCGCTCTTCTACGCCACGGTCATCCGCCCGCTGCCCTCCTCGCACACGCGGCTGGCCGCGTACTACGAGCGGCTGCTGGCCCGCCCCTCGGTGTGGGCGGCCATCCGGCAGGCGCGGCCGTGGTTCCAGTACTACCCGCTGCGCGAGCGGCTTGCCGCCCGCTTCCTCGGCGACTAGCCGAGCGCCTTGCGCGCGTTCTGGAACATGCGCAGCCACGGGCTGTGCGCGCCGCGGTCGCCGGTCGTCCAGCTCATCTGCACGTTGCGGAACACGCGCTCGGGGTGCGGCATCAGTGCCGTGAAGCGGCCGTCAGGCGTCGTGACCGACGTCAGGCCGCCCGGGCTGCCGTTCGGGTTGAACGGGTAGGCCTCGGTCGGCTGGCCATGGTGGTCGACGAAGCGCATGGCCGGAATCACGCGAGACGCGTCGCCCTGGCGGGCGAAGTTCGCAAAGCCCTCGCCGTGCGCCACGGCGATCGGCAGACGGCTGCCGGCCATGCCCTGGAAGAAGACGCTGGGCGAGTCCAGCACCTCCACGAGCGACAGGCGCGCCTCGAACTGCTCGCTCTGGTTGCGCGTGAAGCGCGGCCAGGCGTCGGCACCCGGGATGATGGGCGCGAGGGCCGCCAGCATCTGGCAGCCGTTGCACACGCCCAGCGCCAGCGTGTCGGGCCGCGCGAAGAAGGCGCGGAACTGCTCGGCCAGCACGGGGTTGAACATGATGGAGCGCGCCCAGCCTTCGCCGGCGCCCAGGGTGTCGCCGTAGCTGAAGCCGCCGCAGGCCACGAACGCCGCGAAGCCATCGAGCTTGACGGCGCCCGACTGCAGGTCGCTCATGTGCACGTCAAAGCTCTCGAAGCCGCCCTGCGCCATCGCGTAGGCCATCTCGACATGCGAGTTGACGCCCTGCTCGCGCAGGATGGCCACCTTGGGCCGCGCGCCGGTGATGACGGCGGGCGCCTCGGGCGCGAACGTCAGCTGCACATGCAGGCCCGGGTCGCCCGCCTGGCCGGCCGCAGCGTGCTCGGCGTCGGCGCAGGCCGGGTTGTCGCGCAGCTGGGCGATGCGCCAGGACACCTCGTCCCAGGTCTGCTGCAGGGTGGTCAGGTCGGCGTGGAAGACCTTCTTGGCGTCGCGCCAGACTTCCATCTGGCGGCTGGCGTTGGGCTTGGCCACCACATGCGCATGGCGCGACAGGCCATGGGCGCGCAGCACCTGCAGCACGGCGTCGCGGTCGGCCGCGCGCACCTGGATCAGCGCACCCAGCTCCTCCGAGAACAGCGCGCGCAGCGTCAGCTCGTCGCGGCGGCCGCTGACCTGGGCCGCCCAGTTCTTGGAGTCGCCCGTGTCGGCGCGGCTGTCGCTGATGCCGTCGCCCTCGGTCACGAGCAGGTCCACGTTCAGGCTCAGGCCGGTCTGGCCGGCAAAGGCCATCTCGCAGGCTGCGGACCACAGGCCGCCGTCGGAACGGTCGTGGTAGGCCAGCAGCTTGCCGGCGCGGCGCAGTTCGTTGACGGCGTTGACCAGCGCGACGAGCTGCTGCGGGTCGTCCAGGTCGGGCACCTCGTTCCCGAACTGGTTCAGCGTCTGCGCCAGGATGGAGCCGCCCAGGCGGTGCTTGCCCTGGCCGAGGTCCACGAGGATCAGGCACGAATCTTCGCGCTGCCACTCCGGCGTCAGCGTGCCGCGCACGTCGGCGATGCTCGCGAAGGCGCTCACGATGAGGGACACCGGTGCGGTGACCTGGCGGTCGTCCCACTTGGTGCGCATCGACAAGGAATCCTTGCCCACAGGGATGGACACGCCCAGCGCCGGGCACAGTTCCATGCCCACGGCCTTGACGGTGTCGAACAGCGCGGCGTCTTCACCCGGCTCGCCGCAGGCCGCCATCCAGTTGGCGCTGAGCTTCACGCGCGACAGCTCGATGGGCGCGGCCAGCAGGTTGGTGATGGCCTCGGCCACGGCCATGCGGCCCGAAGCGGGCGCGTTGACGGCGGCCAGCGGCGTGCGCTCGCCCATGCTCATCGCCTCGCCGGCGAAGCCGTTGAAGTCGGCCAGCGTGACGGCGCAGTCCGCCACGGGCACCTGCCAGGGGCCGACCATCTGGTCGCGGTGGTTGAGGCCACCCACGGTGCGGTCGCCGATGGTGACGAGGAAGCGCTTGCTGGCCACGGTCGGGTGGCGCAGCACGTCGAAGGCCGCCTTCTCCAGGCTCACGCCGGTCAGGTCCAGCACGCCGCCGTCACGGGCCACGCGGGTCACGTTGCGGTGCGTCTTGGGCGGCTTGCCCAGCAGCACGTCCATCGGCATGTCGATGGGGTGGTCGTCGCCAGCCAGGTCGTCCACCAGCTGCAGCTGGCGTTCTTCCGTCGCCACGCCGATGACGGCGAACGGGCAGCGCTCGCGCTCGCACAGCGCCTGGAAGAGCGGCAGGCTGTCCGGCGCGATCGCCATGACGTAGCGCTCCTGGCTCTCGTTGCACCAGATCTCCTTCGGCGCGAGGCCGCTCTCCTCGAGCGGCACCTTGCGCAGGTCGAAGCGCGCGCCGCGGCCGGCGTCGTTCACGAGTTCAGGGAAGGCGTTGGAGATGCCGCCCGCGCCCACGTCGTGGATGGCCAGCACCGGGTTCTCGGCACCGAGCCCCCAGCAGTGGTTGATGACCTCCTGCGCGCGGCGCTCGATCTCGGGGTTGCCGCGTTGCACGGAGTCGAAGTCGAGGTCGGCCGTGTTGGTGCCCGCCGCCATCGACGACGCGGCACCGCCGCCCATGCCGATGCGCATGCCCGGGCCGCCGAGCTGGATCAGCAGCGTGCCCGCGGGGAACTCGATCTTCTTCGTCAGGTCCGAGCGGATGGTGCCGAGGCCCCCCGCGATCATGATGGGCTTGTGGTAGCCGCGGCGCACGCCCGCCACCGTCTGCTCGAACACGCGGAAGTAGCCCGCCAGGTTCGGCCGGCCGAACTCGTTGTTGAAGGCTGCGCCGCCGAGCGGCCCGTCGATCATGATCTGCAGCGCGCTGGCGATGTGGGCCGGCTTGCCGACCGGGTTCTGCTCCCAGGGCTCCGCGAGGCCCGGCAGGTGCAGGTTGCTCACCGAGAAGCCCGTCAGGCCCGCCTTGGGCTTGGAGCCGCGGCCGGTGGCGCCTTCGTCGCGGATCTCGCCACCGGCGCCCGTGGAGGCGCCCGGGTGCGGGGAGATGGCGGTCGGGTGGTTGTGCGTCTCGACCTTCATCAGCACCTGGGCCTGCTCGGCGCGGGCCGCGTACGCTGCCCCGGGGCGCGGCGCCGGCTGCCAGCGCTCGATGGCGTGGCCTTCCATGACGGCCGCGTTGTCGGAGTAGGCGATGACGGTGTGCTGCGGGTTGAGCTTCTCGGTGTTGCGGATCATGCCGAACAGCGACAGCGGCTGCTGCTCGCCGTCCACCGTGAAGGACGCGTTGAAGATCTTGTGCCGGCAGTGCTCGCTGTTGGCCTGCGCGAACATCATCAGCTCGACGTCGCTGGGGTTGCGGCCGAGCTTCTTGAAGTTGGTGTCGAGGTAGTCGATCTCGTCGGCAGACAGCGCCAGGCCGAACTCGACGTTGGCCTTTTCCAGCGCCGCACGGCCGGCGCCCAGCACGTCCACATGCGCCAGCGGCTCGGCGGTGCGCTCGTCGAACAGGTGGGCGGTGTCTTCCCGGTTGAAGCAGGCCGACTCGGTCATGCGGTCGTGCAGCAGGGCAGCGCAGGCCTGCAGCTCGTCCGTCGTCAGCGGCTTGGCGCCGCCCAGCAGGCCGCTCTTGGTGGCGATGCGGTACTCGACGACGCGCTCCACGCGCTTGAGCGTCAGGCCGCAGTTGCGGGCGATGTCGGTGGCCTTGGAGGCCCAGGGGCTGACGGTGCCCAAGCGCGGCGTGACGACGACCAGGTCGCCCTTGGCGTCGGCCACGGCCGGCTCGCCGTAGGTCAGCAGCGCGGCGAAGCGCTCGGCGGCGGCGGCGTCCAGCGGGGCGTCCGTCCAGACCCAGTGCACCGCCCGGGCCGTGATGCCGGTGATGCGTTCGCTGACCCCCTGCAGCCGGGCCAGCAAGGCCTTGGCGCGAAAGTCGGAAAGGGCGTTGCCGCCCTCGAAGGGGGTCAGGTGCGGGGTCTGGGCCATGGAGTCCGAAAGGAGGCAGGGCGCGAGTCGGGGCTCGCGGTTCTCGGGGAGGCGCCACCCCGGGAAGACGGGAAGGCGTGCGGCGCCCGGGATTCTACTAAGCAGCCTTGCGTCCCAAGAGGTACGGCCGGCACATCACGGACCAGGTCCTGGCGGCATTCGGGCAGTCGACGGATGGCCTACTGACGCTGGACCTGAGGTTGCGCGCGCTGGGCCGAAGACGGCGACTGGTAGGTCGAGGGCCGCTTCTGCGCCACCATCGGGAAGGAATCGCCGCCGTGGTAGGTCACCGTGCCGCACATGAAGTCGCCTTTGGCCGAGAGCTTGCCGTCAAAAAGGACATCGCCCTCGCGCGAGGCAACGACCATTTGTATCTTGTTGCCGGTCAAGGTGATCTTTCGCAGCACGACCGGCGCCGTCCTTGCCGGGATCAGCGAACCTCCATATTCGGATCCGACGAAGCCAATCGACATCAGCCCGAAGCTGGGTATTCCGTGGGGAACCATCAGGAAATCCCAAGACCCGTGAAGATTCGGGGCCTCACCGTCTGCCGTAGCGGCTCCCGCGTCACAGTCCACGACCATCGATGCTGCGGGCTTTGCAGCATGCGCGGCAGGGACAGCGAAGCCGAACGCCAGGACGAGCGCCATCAAAGGCTGCATCTTGATTCTCGATACTGAGGGGACAGGGTTTGGTGCTTCGAGGGGTGCGATCATGGTTGGAGACTCCAGCTAAAGCATGCCGTCGGGTGGATGAAGGTGAAGCGAGAGGGCATGCCTTGCAGTGTTCCGGGCCGCGTCGGCTGGGGCATCGCCCGTAGGAGCCAATGGCGCCGGGCCGACGGGCCATGCCCAGGCTCGGGGCGCTCGTCGACTGCCGGCGCCCGCATCGTCGCCCTGCAGCGCGCCGCATCCTCTTTGCGCTTCCCGCTTCACCCGAAGTGACGCGGGCAGCTTGACGGAGCGGTCAAGAGGCGCCTGCCGGCGCGCCAGGTCGGCCAGGTCTGCCAGGTCTGCCAGGTCGAAAAGGCAGACGTCGTCCTGCGCCAGCGCGCGGCAGGAGCTGCGCGTCGCGGGCCACGCCATCCGCGGGGAAGTACGGAGCGCCGGGCGCCAAGCTGCCGTTAGGATAGCGCTATCCAATCCACACCCAGCCCGCAGCTCTTCGGCCCCTTGCGCCCCCACCCGATGCCCTCCCACGTGTTCCCGTCCCTCGTCGTCATGGGTGTCGCCGGCAGCGGCAAATCGACGCTCGCGGCCAGCCTGGCCGCGAAGTTGCAGCGGCCCTGGCTGGAAGGCGACGCCTTCCACAGCGAACCGAGCCGGCGCAAGATGGCCGAAGGCGAGCCCCTGACCGATGACGACCGGGCCAGCTGGCTCGCGAGCCTGTGCGAGCAGCTGCGCGGGCAGCCCGGGGCCATCCTGGCCTGCTCGGCGCTCAAGCGCAGCTACCGCGAGCAGCTGCGGGCGGCCTCGCCCGGCCTGCGCTTCGCCTTCCTGGACATCGACCGGGCCGAGGCCGGCCGGCGCGTGCGCACACGCGGCGGGCACTTCTTCGCCGCCAGCCTCATCGACAGCCAGTTCGACACGCTGGAGCCGCCCACCGGCGAGCCGGGCGTGCTCCGCCTGGACGCGCTGCGCCCCCTGGCCGCGCTGCAGTCGAGCGTCGCCGAATGGCTGACGCCATGACGACGCGCCTGACCCGGCGCGAGATCGTCGGCTACGGCCTGGGCGACATGGGGTTCAACTTCTACTGGACCAACATCTCGACCTTCCTGCTGATCTTCTACACCGACGTCTTCGGCATCACCGCCGCCGCCGCGGCGAGCATGCTGTTCGTCGTGAAGATCTTCAACGCGTTCACCGACCCGCTCATCGGCGCGGTGGCCGACCGCACCCGCACGCGCTGGGGCAAGTTCCGCCCCTTCCTGCTGTTCATGCCGCTGCCGCTGGCCGTGGCCGGCGTGCTGGCCTACTCCACGCCGGACTTCGGCCCCACGGGCAAGCTCGCCTGGGCCTGCGGCACCTACCTGCTGCTGATGACGCTCTACACGAGCGTGAACCTGCCCTACAGCGCGCTGTCAGGCGTGCTCTCGGGGGACGCGCGCGAGCGCAACGCCATCAACGCCTCACGCTTCGTGGCGGGCTTTGCGGGCGGCACCCTCGTGACGGCCGCGTCCCCGCGGCTCGTCGCCTGGCTCGGGGGTGGCGACCCCGCCCTGGGCTGGACGCTCACCATGGTGTTCTGGGGCGTGGCGGCGGCAGTCATCTTCGCCATCACCTTCAGCACGACGACCGAGCGCGTGCAGCCCCCGCAGGCCGAGCCGGTGAGCGTGTGGCAGGACGTGGCGGACCTGCGCAGCAACCGGCCGTGGATCCTGCTGTTCTTCCTGGCCCTCATCATCATGGGCAGCATCACGCTGCGCATGACCAGCACGGCCTACTACTTCAAGTACGTGGTCAACCGCCCCGAACTCCTGGCCACCTTCATGCCGGCCTATCTGCTGGCCGCCGCCGCGGGCACGGCGCTCACGCCGCTGCTCACGCGCTTCATCGACAAGCGCAAGCTCATGATCGCCCTGATGCTCGCCTCGACGGTGCTGTCCACGGCCTTCCTGTTCGTGCCGGCCGACAACATCGTGGCGATGTACGCGCTGCAGATCGCGCTGGGCCTGGCGCTGGGACCGAAGTCGCCGCTGTCGTTCTCCATGCTGGCCGACACCGCGGACTTCAACGAATGGCGCCATGGCCGACGTGCCACGGGCATGACCTTCGCTGCCAGCTCGTTCGCGCAGAAGCTCGGCACCGCGCTCGCGGTGGCGGTCATCGGCGCCATCTTCTCGGCGCTGGGCTATGTGCCCAATGCCGTGCAGTCGGCCGGCTCGCAGGCGGGCATCGTCTGGCTGATGTCGGTCATCCCGGCCGCGTTCACCTTGATGGCGGCCGCCCTCATGGTGTTCTATACCCTCGACAACCCGGCCATGGCGCGCATCCAGGCAGACCTGGCCGCGCGCAAGGCCGCCACCACCCCGCACTGACATGCTCAGCCACCACGACGATGGCGCGCGCTGCGACCTGCACAGCCCCACCGCCCTGCCCCAGGCCGGCGCGTTCCTGTGGAACCGCCGCATGATGATCCAGCTGACCTGCCGCGGCTACGCCACCGCGCAGTTCATGCAACCCGAACCGGCCAAGTACGCGCATGCACCCAACCTGGAGGCCAAGACCTTCATGCAGCCGGAGCAGGCCTACTACGCCCACCATCCCGGCCGCTTCGTCTACGTGAAGGACGAGGACACCGGCGCGCTGTTCTCCGCCCCCTACGAGCCCGTGCGCGCCCCGCTGGCGAGCTTTCGCTTCCACGTCGAGCGCCATGCGCTGGGCTGGACGGTGGAGCACCTCGGTTTGCGCGTGGAGATGACGCTCGGGCTGCCCACCGACGACGTCGCCGAGCTGTGGACGCTCCGCGTGACCGACCTGTCAGGCCGCGCGCGCCGCATCAGCGTGGTGCCCTACTTCCCGATCGGCTACATGTCGTGGATGAACCAGTCCGCACAGTGGCGGGCCGACCTCGGCGGCATCGTGGCCAGCAGCGTGACGCCCTACCAGAAGGTCGCCGACCATTTCAAGAACCGACACCTGAAGGACAAGACCTTCTTCCTGTGCGAGCGCACGCCCGACGCCTGGGAGGCAAGCCAGGCCGCGTTCGAAGGCGAAGGCGGCCTGCACGCGCCCAGCGCCCTGCGGGCCGAGCGCCTGGCCGGCGGCGACGCCCGCTACGAGACGCCCGCTGCATGCGTGCAGTACCGCGCAGCATTGGCGCCCGGCGCCTCGCAGACCTGGCGCTTTCTCTTCGGCCCCGCGCTGGACGATGCCGAGATCGCCCGGCTGCGCGACACCTACCTGAGCGAAGCCGGCTTCGCCCGCACCGCGGCCGACTACGCGGCCTACGTCGACAGCGGCCGCGGCTGCCTGCGCATCAGCTCGCCTGACCCAGACTTCGACCGCTTCGTGAACCACTGGCTGCCGCGCCAGGTCTTCTATCACGGCGACGTCAACCGCCTGAGCACCGACCCGCAGACGCGCAACTACCTGCAGGACAACCTCGGCATGGCCTTCATCCGCCCTGCCGTCACGCGCGGCGCGCTGCTGCACGCGCTGGCGCAGCAGGCCGAGACGGGCGCCATGCCCGACGGCATCCTGCTCGTGGAGGGCGCGGAGCTGAAATACATCAACCAGGTCCCGCACACCGACCACTGCGTCTGGCTGCCGCTGTGCCTGCAGGCCTACCTGGCCGAGACGGGTGATCTCGCCCTGCTCGGCGAGACGGTCAACGGCCGCACCGTGGCGGACCGGCTTGATGCCTCCATGGCCTGGCTGCACCAGGACCGCGATGCGCGGGGCCTGAGCTTCATCGCCCAGGGCGACTGGTGCGACCCGATGAACATGGTGGGCTGGCAGGGCCGCGGCGTGTCTGGCTGGCTCACCGTGGCGGCGGCCTACGCCATGAGGCTGTGGGCCGGCATCTGCACCGACGCCGGCCTCACGGCGGCGGCCACACGCTGGCAGGCCGCGGCGCAGGAGCTCAACGACGCGGCCAACGCGCACCTCTGGGACGGCGACTGGTTCGCCCGCGGCATCACCGACGACGGGGTGGTGTTCGGCGTGAAGGCCGACACCGAGGGCCGGCTCTACCTCAACCCGCAGGCCTGGGCGATGCTCGGCGGCGCTGCGAGCACGACGCAACGCGAGCAGATGATCGCGGCCATCGACGCCCAGCTCGAGACGCCGCACGGCGTGGCCATGTTCAACCCGCCCTACTCGGCCATGCGCGAGGACGTCGGCCGGGTCACGCAGAAGCACCCCGGCTCGGCGGAGAACGGCGCCGTCTACAACCATGCGGCGAGCTTCTACGTGCATGCGCTCTACGAAACCGGCGACGCCGATCGCGCGTACAGCGCGCTGCGCCGCATGATCCCGGGGCCCCACGAGGCGGACCTGCTGCAGCGCGGGCAACTGCCGGTGTTCATCCCGAACTACTACCGCGGTGCGCACGAGCATTACCCGCGCACGGCGGGGCGCTCCAGCCAGCTCTTCAATACCGGCACGGCGGCCTGGGCCTACCGCAGCGTCATCGAAGGGCTGTGCGGCCTGCGCGGCGTTGCCGAGGGCTTGTGCGTGCGGCCGCAGCTGCCTTCAGGCTGGCCGCAGCTTCAGGCCGAGCGGGAGTTCCGCGGCGCGAGCTTCGCGCTGCATGTGCGCCGCACCGGGCGCGACCGTGTGCTGCTGGACGGGCAGCCCCTGGCCGACGGCATCGTGCGCGGCATCGAGCCCGGCCGCCGCTACCGGCTGGACGTCGAGCTAGCTTGAGGCTCGCTGCACGACCCGGAAACCCAGGTCCAGATGAGGCGTGGGCACCGGCTGCCCGCGCATCAGGGCCATCAGCATCTGCGCGGCCTGCTCGCCGATCTCGCGGCGGGGCGTGGCCACGGTGGTGAGCGGCGGCACCATCTGGTCGCTGCCGGGCAGGTCGTTGAACCCGGCCACGGCCAGGCGGCCCGGCACGTCGAGACCCATGCGCAGGGCGGCGAGCAGCGCGCCCTGGGCCAGGTCGTCGTTGCAGAAGAAGATGGCGTCCGTCCCGGGCGACTCGCGCAGCACGCGCTCGAGCAGCACGCCACCCAGCGCCATCGACGAGGGCTCGGCGCTCAGCACCTTGTTGACGTGCCCGGCGAGGCCCACGGCCTGCATCGCCTCGGCATAGCCCTCGCCCCGCTCCAGCGTGCGGGGGTCGAGCTGCGCGGCCACGTAGGCGACGTGGCGCCGCCCGCGGTCCAGCAGGTGCTGCGTGAGGGCACGCCCGGCCTCGCGCTGCGAGAAGCCGACGCTGAAACCGCCCTCCTCGCTGCCGACCTCCATCACCCGCACGCAGGGCACGCCGCTGCCCTGGATCATGGCCTCGGCCGCCGCGCTGCGGTCGCTGCCGGTCACGATCAGCCCGGCCGGGCGGTGGGCCAGGAAGCTGCGCAGCACGGCCTCTTCCTCGCCGGCGTCGTAGTGGGTCACGCCGATGAGCGTCTGGTAACCGGCTGGAACCAGGCTGATCTGGACGGCATCCAGCAATTCCACGAACAGCGTGTTGCTCAGCTTGGGAATGAGCACCGCCACGTGCGAGCTGCGGCTGGACGCCAGGGCTCGCGCGGCGGGGTCGGGCACGTAGCCCAGGGCTGTCGCTGCGGCCTGCACGCGCTCGACCAGCTCGGCCGCCACCGCGCGCTCGCCCCGCAAGGCGCGGGAGACGGTGATCGGGCTGACGCCGGCGGCCTCGGCGACGTCGGCGAGCGTGACGCGGCCAGTGGCCCGGGCACGACGATGGGGCGCAGCGGAATCGGGCTTGCGGGGGGGCATGGCTAGAGAGTATCCCCCATACCCGCGGGGCGATCGGCGACCTAGGATAGCGCAATCCCAATCGGAAACCCGCTGTACCTGGCGGGGTGACACCCCGGGCAGTCCCGCTGGCATCGCCAGAAAAATGGAGACTGACCCCATTTTTTTAAGCCGATTGGATAGCGCTATCCAGACCACAACAGGAGACAGACATGCAGACCCCCGGCCATCGAACCCTGATTCACCTCGCCGCCCTCGCGGCCTGCGGCAGCCTGGCGCTGGCCGCGCAGGCGCAGGAGGCACCGTCGCCAGCGGCGTCGGTGCCTGAGGGGGCGACCCCGGTGCTCAGCCCGGTCATCGTGTCCGGCTCACGCATCCAGTCGCGCGGGTTCACGCAGCCCACGCCCACCACGCGCATGGTCGCTGCCGACCTGGACAAGGCTGCCAAGCCCAACCTGTTCAATGCCATCGCCGAGCTGCCGGCGTTGCAGGGCAGCACCGGCCGCACGACGAGCACCAACAGCACCAGCAGCGGCATCCAGGGCCTGAGCTCGCTGAGCCTGCGCGGGCTGGGGCCGATCCGCACGCTGACGCTGCTGGACGGCCAGCGCGTCGTGGGCGCCAACGTGACCGGCGTGACCGACGTGAGCCAGTTCCCGCAGCTGCTCGTGCAACAGGTCGATGTGGTGACCGGTGGCGCGTCGGCCTCCTACGGCTCCGACGCCGTCGGCGGCGTCGTCAACTTCATCACCGACAAGCGATTCACCGGCTTCAAGGCGCATGTCGAAGGCGGCCAGACGAACTACGGCGACGACGAGAACGCCACGCTGCAGGCGGCCTGGGGTCGCGGCCTGCTCGGCGGGCGCGCGCACCTCAGCGCCAGCGTCGAGTACAGCCGCGAGCGCGGCGTGCCCTCCCCTCGCTTTGGCGGCGCGGGCGCCAATGGCCGCACCTGGTTCAAGAACCCGGCCTTCCAGGTGCGCCCGCTGGGCCAGACAACCGACGGCAAGCCCCAGTACACCTTCATCGAGAACGCCCAGCAGTTCCAGTACGCCAAGTACGGCCTCATCACCAACGGTCCGCTGCAGGGCACGGCCTTTGGCAAGGACGGCGTGCCTTTCCAGTTCCAGTACGGCTCGGGCGGCGTGCCCACCGGCACGGGCGCCGTGACGGGCTGCGTGACGCCATTCTGCGTTGGAGGCGACCTCAGCGGCACGGTCGGCGGCGGCACCACGCTGGGCATGAACATGACGCGCCAGGTGGCCTACACGCGCGGCAGCTACGAGCTCAGCGACGACCACGAGCTCTTCTTCACGCTGAACTACGCCAAGGTCGACTCGCTGTTCACGCCCAACCCCGGTGCCGCCAAGAACGCGAACCTCACCATCCAGTGCAGCAACCCCTTCCTGCCCGCCTCCATCGTGACCGCCTGCGCGGCCAACAACATCACGAGCTTCCAGTACGGCGTGGCCAACGCCGTGTTCCCGAAGGACATCGAGGTGAACCCCGTGCGCACCCAACTGCGCGCCGTGGTCGGCGCCAACGGCCGCTTCGACGCCTTCGGCCAGCCGTGGACCTATGACGCCTACGTCACCCATGGCCAGAACACCATCGACATACGCGTGGCCAACATGACGCTCAATGCCCGCTACAACGCGGCCATCGACGCCGTGCGCAGCCCCGGCGGCACCATCGTCTGCCGCAATGCGGCTGCCGCGGCATCGGGCTGCGTCCCGCTGAACATCATCGGCGACGTGCCCATCGACCCGGCCGCCTGGGCCTACATCGCGCCGGCCAACGGGCCGCGCCAGCAGTCGCGGCAACGCCAGACGGTGGGTGGCATCAACGTCAACGGCGAACCCTTCTCGCTGTGGGCCGGGCCGGTTGCCCTGGCCTTTGGCGCGGAAGCGCGGCGCGAGCAGTACTACGTGCTGGGCGACCCCTACGGCAACGGCGTCTCCGCCACCAGCCCCAACTCCGCCCAGTACCCGGCCGACCCGCTGCTCAACACCACTGTCGGCAACAACTGGTACGCCGGCAATTACCACAACGCCGAAGGCGCCTACGACGTGACGGAGGCCTACGTCGAGCTCAACGCGCCGCTGTTCAAGTCAGCCAGCTTCGGCGAGGGCAGCCTCAACCTGGCTGCCCGCCAGACGCACTACAGCACCTCGGGCAACGTCGACAGCTGGAAAGTGGGCGGCCTGTGGAAGACGGGCGTGAACGGCCTGCGCCTGCGTGCCGTCACGTCCAAGGACGTGCGCGCCCCCAACCTCAGCGAGCTGTACGCCGCGCCCGTGGTCGTCAACAACACCGTCAACTACCAGGGCACGACCCTGACCGTGCAGCAGCGCACCATCGGGAACACCCAGCTGCGCCCCGAGATCGGCCGCAACACGACGGTCGGCATCGTCCTCGCGCAACCCACCTGGGCCCCAGGCTTCAGCGCCTCCGTCGACTACTTCGACATCAAGGTCAACGACGTCATCTCCTCGCTGAACGCGCAGCAGCTCGTCGACCTGTGCGTGGCCGGCAACCAGGAGGTCTGTGCGTCGATGGACCTGGCCAGCGCCACCAAGTACGTGACGCTGCAGGCCTTCAACCTCGCGTCCATGCGCAACAAGGGCGTGGACCTCGAGGCTCTCTACCGCTTCAATCTCAGCAGCCTCGGCCTGCCCGGCAACGTCACGCTGCGCGGCCTGGCCACCCACACGCGCACGTTCAAGACCAACTCCGGCGTGGTCGGCACCATTCCCACGGAGGCGGCCGGCGTGAACCTGGGCAACACGCCGAAGTGGAAGGGCCAGTTCTCGCAGTCCTGGGAGAGCGACACCGCCAGCTTCACGCTGTCCCAGCGCTGGATCAGCGACGGCGTCTACAGCAACGAGTTCATCGAGTGCCAGACGAGCTGCCCGACCTCCACGGTGACGCGGCCCACCATCCTGAACAACCAGATGAAGGGCGCCTTCTACTGGGACATCGGCGGCTCGTACAAGGTCAGCAAGCAGGTCACGCTGTACTTCAAGATCGACAACCTGACCGACGTCGACCCCGTGGCCGCGCCGCAGACCGGCACCGGCTACGGCATCAACCCCTTCCTGTACGACGTCCTCGGCCGCCAGTACCGCGTGGGCGCCCGGCTGCAGTTCTGACGCCGCCCCGCGCAGGGCGGGGCATTTGGCGTCAACCGGCCTTCATGCGGCCCACGACATCACGCACCTCGGCCAGCAGGCCGGGGACGTCGATGGTGGTGGTTTCGCGGTCGCGCAGCACCTGGCGGCCACCGACCCACACGTTGCTCACGTGCTCGCGACCGGCCACGTAGACGAGCTGCGCCGCGGCGTTGTAGACGGGCTGGCACTCCAGGCTGTCCAGCGACACGGCCACCACGTCGGCGAGCTTGCCCACCTCCAGCGAGCCGAGGTCGTCACCGCGGCCCATGGCCTTGGCGGCGCGCAGCGTGGCCATTTCCAGCGCGGTGCGGGCCGAAGCCACGGTCGGGTCGCCCGTGATGCCCTTGGCCAGCAGTGCGGCCGAGCGGATCTCGCCGAACATGTCCAGCCGGTTGTTCGAGGCTGCGCCGTCGGTGCCGAGGATGGTGTTCACGCCAGCCGCTTCGAGCGCCTTGAGCGGCATCACGCCCGAGGCCAGCTTGAGGTTGGAGTTGGGGTTGTGCACGAGGTGCACGCCCTTCCTGGCCATCAGCTCGATCTCGGCTTCGTCCAGGTGGACCATGTGCACGGCGATCATGCGTTCATTGAACAGGCCGAGCTTGTCCAGCCGCGCAATCGGCCGCACGCCGTGGGCCTTGAGGCCGTCGCTCACCTCGCCTGCCGTCTCGTGGATGTGGCAGTGCATCTGGATGTCGAGCTTCTCGGCCAGGTCGCGCAGCTTGATGAAGGTCTCGTCCGACACCGTGTAGGGCGCGTGCGGTGCGCTGGTCCAGTCCAGCAGCTTCTCGCCCTTGTACTGCTCGTAGGCGGCCACGCCCTTGGCGATGTAGTCGTCCGGGCCCGAGGCATAGCCCGTGGGGAAGTCGATGACGTTCATCGACACCGCGGCGCGCACGCCCGAGTCCACGGCGGCGCGCGCCATGGCGGTCGGGAAGAAGTACATGTCGTTGATGTAGGTCGTGCCGCTGCGCAGGCCTTCGGCGGCCGCCAGCTTGCTGCCGAGGTAGGTCCAGGCCTCGCTGACCCACTTCTTCTCCAGCGGCCAGATGTGGTTTTGCAGCCAGTCCATCAGCGGCACGTCGTCGGCGACACCGCGCAGCAGCGTCATGGCCGAATGCGCATGGCCGTTGATGAGGCCGGGGATGAGGATCTGCTCGGGCAGCTCCACGCGGGCGGCCTGCGGGTACTGGGCGAGCAGCGCTTCGCGCGGGCCGATGGCGGCAATGCGCTCACCGTCGATCAACAGGGCGTGGTGCTCCAGCGTGTCTTCGCCGGGCTTCATCGTGAGGATCCAGCGGGGCAGCAACAGGGTCTGGGACATGTCTTGTTCTCCTGGTGGGATTCAGTTCAGGGCGCGAGCAGTTGCTCGACTTCTTCGCGGCGCGGCATGGCGTCTTGCACCCCCGCGCGAGACACGGCCAGCGCGGCCGCGGCCTGGGCAAAGGCCAGGGCTTGTTCGATGGGCTGGCCTTCGGCCAGCGCCGTGACGAGGGCGCCGACGAGCGTGTCGCCCGCGCCGACGGTGTCGACCGCTTTCACGGGCCGGGCCGGCACGCGGCGCACGCCGTCGGCGTCGACCCAGCACAGGCCCTCGGCGCCGAGGGACACGAGGACGGCGGCGGGCCCCTTGGCGCGCAGCGCCTGGGCGAGCGCCTCGGGCTCGGCCGCACCGCCGCCCAGCGTCGTGACCAGGGCCTGGGCCTCCAGGGCGTTGACGACGAGCAGGTCCACGTGAGGCAGCAGCGCCTCACAACCCGCGCGGAACGGCGCGGCATTGAGCAGCGTCTTCACGCCCGCCGCATGCGCGCGCTCGAAGGCACGGGCCACGCTCTGCAGCGGCAGCTCCTGCTGGGCGACGAGCCAGCACAGGCCAGCCAGTTCGAGGGCCTCGACCTGCTCGAGCGGCAAGGTGCCGTTGGAGCCGGCCACGGTGACGATCTGGTTCTCGGCGTCCTCGGCGCCGACGACGATCAGCGCGACCCCCGGTACCTCGTCGGCGGGCTGGGCGATGGCGCTGATGTCCACGCCCTCCGCACGCAGCTGCGCGACCATGGCAGCGCCGTTCTCCAGCAGGCCGACCCGCGCCGCGAGTGCCACGCGGGCACCCAGGCGGGCCGCGGCGACGGCCTGGTTGGCGCCCTTGCCGCCCAGGCAGGAGCCGAAGCGCTGGCCGCGCAGCGTCTCACCCGGCAGCGGCAGGCGCGGCGCGTGCACGATCAGGTCGCGGTTGACGCTGCCGAGGACGAGGATCTCTGGTGCGGTCATCAAGTCTCCAAAAGCAAGAAACCCCTCGGGGGTGACCGAGGGGTTCGCTGCGGCGAAGGCCGATCAGCCGGCGCTCAACGCTGGGCGATGGGCTTGACGTCGCGCGGGGCGGCGCCAACGAACAGCTGGCGCGGGCGGCCGATCTTGTACTCGGGGTCGCCGATCATCTCATTGAGCTGGGCGATCCAGCCGACCGTGCGGGCCAGCGCGAAGATGGCCGTGAACAGCGGCACCGGGATGCCGATGGCGCGCTGGACGATGCCGGAGTAGAAGTCGACGTTCGGGTAGAGCTTGCGGGCGACGAAGTACTCGTCTTCCAGCGCGATCTTCTCCAGCTTCATGGCCAGCTCGAACAGCGGGTCGTTCTGCAGGCCGAGTTCGTTCAGCACCTCGTGGCAGGTCTCGCGCATCAGCTTTGCGCGCGGGTCGTAGTTCTTGTAGACCCGGTGGCCGAAGCCCATCAGCTTGACGCCGGAGTTCTTGTCCTTGACCTTGCTGATGAAGTCGCCGATGCGGGCGACGCCGCCCTGCTTCTGGATGTCGCCCAGCATGTTCAGGCAGGCCTCGTTGGCGCCGCCGTGGGCGGGGCCCCACAGGCAGGCCACGCCGGCGGCGATGGCCGCGAACGGGTTGGTGCCCGACGAGCCGCACAGGCGCACGGTGGACGTGGAGGCGTTCTGCTCGTGGTCGGCGTGCAGCGTGAAGATGCGGTCCATGGCGCGCACCAGCACGTCATTGGGCTTGTACTCCTCGCACGGCGTGGCAAACATCATGCGCATGAAGTTGCCGGCGTAGCTCAGGTCGTTCTTCGGGTAGATGTACGGCTGGCCGATCGTGTACTTGTAGGCCATGGCCACGAGCGTGGGCATCTTGGCGATCAGGCGGATCGCCGCGATCTCGCGGTGCTCGGGGTTATTGATGTCGGTGCTGTCGTGATAGAAGGCCGACATCGCACCCACCAGGCCCGTCATGACGGCCATCGGGTGGGCGTCACGGCGGAAACCGCGCAGGAAGAACTGCATCTGCTCGTTGACCATCGTGTGGTGCATCACGCGGTCTTCGAAGCTCGCCTTCTGGTCGGCGTTGGGCAGCTCTCCGTACAGCAGCAGGTAGCAGGTCTCGAGGTAGTCGCAGTTCACCGCGAGTTGCTCAATGGGGTAGCCGCGGTAGAGCAGCTCGCCCTTGTCACCGTCGATGTAGGTGATGGTGGAGTTGCACGACGCCGTGGACAGGAAGCCCGGGTCGTAGGTGAACTTGCCGGTCTGGCCGTACAGCTTGCGGATGTCGATGACATCCGGGCCGATGGTGCCCTTGTACAGGGGCAGGTCCATCGAGGGGCTGCCGTCGGAGAACGACAGGGTGGCTTTCACGTCGGACGGGGTCATGGTTCAGTCCTTTGGGTTTTGAAAAGCATCATGTGCGCAGGTCCGCCAGGACCTCGCGCACCGCGGCGGTGTCGATTTCACCACTGGGTTCCTTGCGGCGGAGTAACAGATCCAGGAGATCGTTGTCCGCCAGGTCCATCAGCATCGTCAGCCCTTCAGCTTGCGTGACGCTGATGCCGGAATCCGCATGCCGCGTAAAGAATCGTTCAATGAGGAGGTCGTTCTCCAACAGACCACGGCGGCAGCGCCAGCGCAGCTTGGACAGCGCGCGCTCGTCGATCAGCGGGATGGCGACTTCGGTCATGAGCGTCAGACGGCGCGGCGCACCATCAGTTCCTTGATCTTGCCGATGGCCTTGGTGGGGTTCAGGCCCTTGGGGCAGACGTCCACGCAGTTCATGATGGTGTGGCAGCGGAACAGGCGGTACGGGTCCTCGAGGTTGTCCAGGCGCTCGTTGGTGGCTTCGTCGCGGCTGTCGGCGATGAAGCGGTAGGCCTGCAGCAGGCCGGCCGGGCCGACGAATTTGTCCGGGTTCCACCAGAAGCTCGGGCAGCTGGTGCTGCAGCTGGCGCACAGGATGCACTCGTACAGGCCGTCCAGCTCCTCGCGCTCCTCGGGCGACTGCAAGCGCTCTTTCTCGGGCGGGATGCTGTCGTTGATCAGGTAGGGCTTGATCGAGTGGTACTGCTTGAAGAACTGCGTCATGTCGACGATCAGGTCGCGCACCACGGGCAGGCCGGGCAGCGGCTTGAGCGTCACCACCTGGGGAAGCGAGCGCATGTTCGTCAGACAGGCCAGGCCGTTCTTGCCGTTGATGTTCATCGCGTCGGATCCGCACACGCCTTCGCGGCAGGAGCGCCGGAAGGACAGGGTCGGATCCACCGACTTCAGCTTGAGCAGAGCATCCAGCAGCATGCGCTCCGACCCATCGAGTTCCACCTCGAGGGTCTGCATGTAGGGCTTGGCGTCCTTGTCAGGGTCGTAGCGGTAGATCTTGAAGGTGCGCTTGTCGGTGCGTGTTTCGGCCATGTTCTTGTTCTCCGCGTTCAGAAGGTGCGCACCTTGGGGGGGATCGACTCGACGGTGAGCGGCTGCAGCTTCACCGGCTTGTACGAGAGGCGCGAGCCCTCGGAATGCCACAGGGTGTGCTTCATCCAGTTGGCGTCGTCGCGGTTTGGATAGTCGTTGTGGGCATGGGCCCCACGGCTTTCCGGGCGCGCTGCGGCCGACACCATGGTGGCTTGCGCCGCCTCGATCAGGTTCTCGACTTCCAACGCCTCGATGCGTGCCGTGTTGAAGGTCTTGCTCTTGTCCTTCAGGCCGATCGACTTCACGCGCTCACGGATCGCAGCCACCTTGGCCACGCCTTCATCCATGCTGGCCTGGGTGCGGAACACGCCGGCGTGCTTCTGCATGGTGGCGCGCAGGTCGTTGGCGACGTCCTGCGCGTACTCGCCGTCCTTGGCGCCATCCAGCCGCGCCAGGCGGGCCAGCGTGCGGTCGGCGGCGTCCTTGGGCACCGGCTTGAATTCGCGGTTCTTCAGGTTGAAGTCGACGATGTGGCG